>JBBSFE010000160.1:0-11772 GCA_038239005.1 Polyangiales bacterium | reverse complement strand
GGCATCGACGCCGACATCGCAGGCGACACCACGCTCCACTTCGTGCTCGGTGGTGCAGAGGACGAATGCGGCGGCGGCGCGATTTCGCTGCATTCGAGCCCCCACCTTTCCGCGGTGGAGCTCTTCGGCGAAAAATTCGACGACGGCGACGCCGATCTCGATTTGCGCTGGCGTGATCGCGCGGCAGGTTTCGCGGGCGCCGACGTCGACGTACACGCGTTCACGCTCCACAAGGTTCGTCGCGAGAAAGACGGCGCAACGTTCGGGTCGTTGCTCGGGTCGGCAACGATTCGCCCCGGCGGCACGCTCCGCGGAAACGTCGTGCTTGAGGGCGTTCCACTCTCGCGTTTGCAAACGCTCGGCTCGATCGCACCCGAGCTCGAAGGTACGCTCTCGGGTCTCGCGCAAATCGGCGGCACCCTCGACGCATTCACCGCCGACGCCGACGTCGACGTATCACCCGTGCATGTGCGGAGCGCCGACCTCGGGGCGTCGAAGCTTCACGTGACGATGACGCAGCTTCCTGCAAAACAAAACATCATCGGGAAGACTCACTGCGGCGCGCCGCTCGCGGGGCCGTTCGACAAAGAGGCGTACCTCAAAGACACGTCGTCGCACGGGTCGTACGTCGTCTCGGGCGATCTCTTCGGCGGCCAAGTGCACATCGCCAAGCTCACCGCGTCGCGCGCGAAGCAAATGGAAGTCTCGGGCGACGTCAGCCTCCAGAAGCTCGCACTCGAAACACTCGTCAAAGCCGCGGGATTGACCGAAGGCTCGCTCGCGAAGCTCAAAGGCGAGCTCTCCGGCGACTTCAAGATCGATCGCATCAAGCAAGGCGAGTACGGCCTCGCGTCGGCGAAGTTCATTCCGCGATCGCTGTCGATCGACGACGAAGGCAAGAAGCTCGTGCTCCGCGCGGACGGCGCGCCCATCGTGCTCGGCGGCAACCGCGCAACCATTCCGCCACTCGTGCTCGACCTCGCGGCGGCGAGCGGCGTCGGCGGTGCGGTGACGGTGCAGGGTAACATTCGCGATCCGCTCGGCGACCCCACGCTCGATGTTCGCGCCGACCTCGCGCCCGTCGATTTGTCCGTGCTCGCGGGTGTCGTGCCGAAGCTCTATCGCGCAACGGGAACGCTCTCGGGAGCCGTGCGCGTCACGGGTCGCGCGGTGGATCCGCAGGTCGAAGGCGACGCGAAGCTTCGTGCGAGCGAGCTCTTCGTGCGCGGGTTGCCTTCGCCGGTGAACGATCTCGAAGTCGACATCCGCGCTGACGCTTCCGAAGTGCGCGTCGTTCGCGGTGTCGCCAAGTTCGCGGGCGGCACACTCACACTCGGCGGGCGCGTGCCGATTCGAAATCTCGGGCTCGGCAACGTCGAGCTCACACTCGGCGCGCGCAACATTCGATTCGTACCCGCCGAAGGCATCAGCGCAGGCCTCGACGCAGACCTCGCACTCACGATCGACGACTCCGGCGTCGACAAGCGAAAGCTGCCCCATTTGAGCGGCGAAATCGCGATCGCATCGCTCGACTACACGCGGCCCATCAACCTCGCAGGCGATCTCGGCTCGCTCGGAGCCGCGAAACGCACCGATGTCGAGACCTACGACCCCACGCAAGATTCGGTGTCGCTCGATCTACGTGTGCGCGCGCGCTCGCCGCTCCGCATCAAGAACAACTTGGTCGAGACACAAATCCAAGTCGACAACGCGCTCCTCGTAACCGGCACCAATCAGCGTTTTGGCATACGCGGCGAGATGCACGCGGTTCCCGGTGGGCACCTGCGCCTGCCGTTCGGTACGAGCGTGTTCGACATTCAACAAGGCATCATCCGCTTCGACGACGCCACACGCATCGCCGCCCACGTCGACCTCCAAGCAACGACCGAATACAGGCGCACCTCGAGCCAGAGCGCAACGACGTCGAGCTCGTCGAGCACGGCGGGCACCACGTGGCGCATCACGCTCCACGCAAGCGGCGACACCGACAACTTGAAAATCGCGCTCACCAGCGAGCCAGCCCTCTCTCAAGAAGACATCGTGCTGCTCTTGACGATCGGCATCACACGCGCCGAGGCCGATCAGATTCAAGCAGGCAGCTTGGGCACGAGCATCGCGTTCGAGGCGCTCTCTGCGATTAGCGGCGCGTCGACCGCGGTCACGAAAGCCGTGCCGGTCATCGACGACTTCAAATTCGGCAGCGCGTACTCGCCGAAATCCGGGCGCAGCGAGCCAACGGTCACGGTCGGCAAACGCATCACGAAAGACGTGAGCGCAAACGTATCGACGAGCCTCTCCGAAGATCGCGAGCTTCGCGCCAACATCATGTGGCGCCTCGGGAAAAACTTCCGAGTCGAAGGCTCGTACGACAACGTGAACAATGACGTAACATCCAGCGCCGTCGGGAACCTCGGAGTCGACTTGCGGTGGAGAGTTGAGTTTCAATAAGAGTCTCGCCATCGTTGTCGCGATCGTGGTGGGTGGCGTTGCGCGCGCGGGTGCGCCCACCACCGTCACGCCGCTTCCCGTTCCCGAAATGCCGCGCGTCGCGTCGGGGTTGGCGCGCGTGCCCACGCCGCTGCCGGATTTGAGCGCTTACGATGGAAAGCCGGTGCGCGGCGTCGAGATCGTACAAGACGAAGATCCGTGGGGCGACGTCTTGCCGCCCACGCTCCATGTCGTCAAAATCGGCGACACCTTTCATGCGGACGTCGCACGCACCGCGCTCGTCGAGACGCTCGCATCGGGGCTCTACGGAAACGCAAAAGTGAACGTCCTCGAAGAAGGCGATGGCGTTCGCATTCGCGTTCACGGCATTCCGCGTCGCATCGTCGATGGGCTTCGCGTGGAGCTGCACCGCGGGGCGATTGATCGTGAAGAGGTGCTTCGCGAGGCGCAAATCGAAGATGGCGGCGAGCTCGTCGGCAGCGACATCGCCACGCACAAGCGTCAGGTCGAGGTTCTCTACGAGCGGCACGGCTATCCCGCGGCGCAAGTCAGCTTGACGACGCGGCAGACCGACACACAAACGCACGTGCTCCTCTTGCTCGACGTCAGCCCGGGCGCGCCGCGCATCGTCGGGCGTCGTGTGTTTTATTCGTTCGGCGCAAAAGCCGAGGACCTCGAGCCCTACACCAAAGGTTACGACGTCGACAAAGGCGATCGCGTCGACGAGACCGCGCTGATTCGCGCCGACGGTGACCTCCAAAGCCGGTTGCGTGCCGCTGGATTTTACGAAGCGACCATCGCACACGATGTCGTCATCGCGACGTATCCCACGGGGCCGGTCATCACGCTGCGGGTTCGAATCGACAGCGGCTCTCGATACCAAACGCGCTTCGACGGCAACGTGCACTACGACGCCGACGCGCTCAACATCGCGCTCGGACTCGACACCGACCCCGACACTGGCGAACAACACCTCGCGGAAAAACTTCGTCGCTACTACACGGCGCGCGCGTTTCTCGATGCGCAAGTGAACGTCGAAGTGCGCGGCAAGCCGACCGACGCGACGCGATTCGTGATCTTTCACATCCAAGAGGGGCGTCGTGTGGGCGTCGTTGCGCGCCAGTATCCGTGTGTCCGCGATATCGACATCAAGAACCTCGACAGCGGCGGGCCGAGCTCGGCATCGGCGATTGGTCGCGAGCTCGATAGCTTCCTCGATGAAGATCTTCCCGGCGCAGATTTCATCGCCGACCCTGACCCGCGCGTCGTCGACAAAGATCTCGGCGGCGGGAGCGGGTCACGCGTGATGCCGATCGATCTCGAGCCGAGCTCCACGTTCGTGCCCGACACGTACGACAAAGGCGTGAGCCACGTGCAGGAGCTCTATCGCAACGAAGGGTACCTGAGCGCGCTCGTCGGGCCCGTTCAAGTCTTGCGTCGTCGCTGCTCGCCGCACTCGGGACCCGGGCGATGTGATCCGATTCCGTTTGCGCAAGCGCTTCCAGAGGCGTGCACGTTCGATCGCGCGGGTCTGCCACTTCCGGTCGCGCCGATCGACGCCAGCATGACGTGCGTGCCCGACGCTGCGCACGCAGTCGAGTGCGAGCCCGTCGTGCGCTTGCGGATTCCGATCAAGCTCGGCCCGCGCACGACGCTTCACGATCTGGCCTTTTTTGGGGCGAAATCAGTGAGCCAAAAAGAGCTCGGCGACGCCGCCGATCTCGAGCTCGGCAAACCGGTGAGCTCGCTCAAGGTCGATGAAGCGCGGCGCCGCGTGCTCGAGCGCCTCCGCGAAGACGGCTTTTACTACGCCGACGTGAAGTACGAGATCGAGCGCTCGCTCGACAACACGCAAGCGCGCGCGCGCTTCGACGTGAACGAAGGCGAGCGCGTGATGGTCCAGCAGATCGTCGTGCAAGGAAACTCGATCACCAACGAGTCCGTGATTCGCAGGCGCATCGCGCTCAAAGTGGGCGAGCCCTTTCGCACGAGCGACGTCCGAAAAACGCAGGAGCGCGTCGCGACGCTCAACGTCTTCACGAGCGTGAGCGTCGTGCTGCAAGATGCGCAAGTTCCGAAGCGGCAGAAAACCGTGATCGTGACGGTCGTCGAGAAGCCGACGCAATACATCGAGCCGTCGCTCGGGTTTTCGACAGGTGAAGGCGCGCGCGGCTCACTCGAGTACGGCTACACGAACCTCTTCGGAAACGCGGTGAGCGTGATATTCCGCGCGCGCGTGTCGTACTTGCCGGATTTCTTGATCTCGGACACCACGATTCTCCAAAACTTCCAGCGGCTAAGCGTCGGCGATCGCATCGCGTATCGGCTCACGCTCTCGCTAGGTCTGCCGGACATCGGCCTGGGTGCGAAATGGCGCGCGAACCTCGATGCCGTTTATCTGCAAGACGTCGAGCGCTACTTCATCATCGGCAAAGCGGCGTTCATCCCGACGCTCTTCTTCCGCCCCGCGCACCAGCACGCGTTTTCGCTCACGGGGAGCTTCGAGTACAACAACCTCAACGTCTTCAACAATCAGACGCCCGCGCAAGTCGCCGCGACGAGCGACCTCGACGTGCAGCGGCTTCTCCGCGCGCCCAATGGGCAAAGCACCGTTTTCTCGCAGCGTCTTTTGTGGACCTACGATCGACGCGACAACTCGTTCAACGCGCACAAGGGCACGTTCTTGAGCTTCGCCACCGAGCACGTCGACTGGTTTCCGATCGGGCTCCCGCCGGCGGAGTCGAGCACCTACACGCGGTGCCTCACGTGCGCGAGCGTCGGTGGGCTCGACGGGGGGACGCGTCCACAAGCCGAGGTCTCGTCACCTGCGCCCGGGCATTTCTTGAAATTCTCGGGAACGCTCTCGGGATATTTCCCGCTGCCGTTTTACAAGAAAATCATTTTCGCAGCGACGCTCCGCGTCGGCAGCATCATTCAGCTCACCGAAAACTCGACGACCTACCCCGATCGCTTCTTCTTCATGGGCGGGATCGATTCGCTGCGCAGCTATCAGCAAGACAGCATGCTCCCGCAAGACGCCGTCGATAAAATCAATCTCGGCAAGCTCACCGCGACGCAAGTCGCCATCCGCGGCGGCAACTTGATGGTGAATCCGCGCGCCGAGCTTCGCATCCCCGTGACGGGCCCGCTCGAGACTGTCGTCTTCTTCGACACGGGCAATCTCTGGCAGGACGCCACGTATCCGTTCAGCAACGGCATCACGTTCCGCGCCGCAGTCGGCACGGGCGTGCGCGTGCAAACTCCGGTCGGCCCGATCGCCCTCGACTACGGCATCAACCTGACGCGCCAGGTTGCCTACGAAGACTTCGGCGCGCTCAACTTCGCGATTGGTCTCTTCTAAGCTTGGGCGTGCGCGGAGGCGCCGTTCGTGTGGACGTGGCGCGGGGTTTCACGGACGCGGTAAAGGCGTTTGCCCGTGACGAGCTCGATCCATTCCACGCCGATCCACACCGGGCCGATGGCGAGGTAGCGGAGGTCGCGCGTGAACGAGGGCTTCTTGCCTTCGAACATGTGGCCGACGAACTGGAAGGCCCAACCGGTAGTGAACATGCCGAGACCCACGGGCGGCGCGATCGGGATGACCGGCAACGAGAGAGCGATCATCGGAATTCCGATCATGTGGCACGCCTTGTTGACCGGGTGCTGATGATCTTCGTGGTACTGACGCATGTAGTCGTGGAACGTCTTCTTTTCGGACATGACGACCGGAGATTAGCATGAGCCTCTCCAGGCGCGAGCTACTCGCCGTGGCCGCGGTTGCCGCGTGTACGCCACCGCGGTCGCCGACTGCGCCGGCCGTTCGCATCGAAGACGTGCTGGGTCGCGCGCTCGATGCCGCCAAGCGTGCGGGGGCCACGTACGCCGATGCGCGCGTCGTGCGGCGGCGCGATCAAAGCGTCGCCACACGCGAAGACCACGTGATCGAAGTCAGCGACGACGAGACCTACGGCATCGGTGTGCGCGTGCTCGTCGTGTCGAACGCAATGCAAGCTTGGGGTTTCGCGGCATCCGCGACGGTCGACGAAGCGAGCGCCGCGCGTGCTGCAGAACGCGCCGTTGCGATTGCGAAGGCAGGGCTCGGGCCGCGCGTGCGCCCGATCATTTTGGCGCCGGTCGCGACCTATCGCGATCACTGGGCGACGCCGCTCGAGGTCGATCCGTTCAGCGTGTCGATCGCCGACAAGGCCGCGATGCTGATCGACATTTGGTCGGATGTGCAGCGCGTGAAAGGTGCAAAGTACATGGATGGCTCGTGCCGCGCGACGGCCGAGCAGAAAACGTTCGCGTCGACCGAAGGCTCTCTGATCGAGCAACGCATCGTGCGCGTCGAAGCGCGCTATGGCGTCACCGCCACGGACGACGCCACGGGAGACTCGGTCACGCGCGCACACGAGCTCGCGCCGCGTCAGGCCGGCTGGGAATACGTCACGCGCTCTTCGCTCAAAGCCGACGCGCGCAAAATCGCAGAAGACGCAGCGGCGAAGCTCGGCGCGCCACAAATCACGCCCGGAAGGCGCGATCTCGTGCTCGCGCCGAGCAACTTGTGGCTCGTCATCCACGAATCCATCGGCCATTCGACCGAGCTCGATCGCGCGCTCGGCTACGAAGCAAACTTCGCGGGGACGAGCTTCGCGACGCCCGACAAAATCGGCAAGCTCGAGTACGCAGGCGACGCCATCACGTTCTACGCCGACCGAACCACCACGGGCGGCCTCGCGACATGCGGCTACGACGACGACGGCGAGAAAACGCAAAAGTGGAATCTCGTCGAGCGCGGCAAGCTCGCTTCCTTTCAGACGACGCGCGACCAAGCCGCGTGGATCGGCGAGAAGCGTTCACGCGCGTGCTCGTACGCAGAAAATTGGTCGGCGATTCCGTTTCAGCGCATGCCGAACGTCTCGCTCGCGCCGTCGGAGAAAGACACTTCGCTCGATGACATCATCGCCGCAACCGACGACGGCATCCTCGTCAGCGGCGACGGCTCATGGTCGATCGATCATCAACGATACAACTTCCAGTTCTCCGGCCAGATGTTCCACGAGATCAAAGGCGGCAAAATCGCAGGCCCGCTGCGCGACGTCGCGTATCAATCGAACACGATCGAGTTTTGGCACTCGTGCGACATGCTCGGCGGCGCGAATTCGTGGACGCTCCACGGCTCGCTCGTCGACGGAAAAGGCGAGCCCGCGCAATCGAACGCCGTGAGCCACGGGTGTCCGCCCGCGCGGTTTCGAAACGTGAACGTCGCGAGCACGCGGAGAAAAACGTGAGCGCGCGCGGCTTCGAGATTTGCGATCGGGTGCTTGCGCTCACCGGCAAGCTCGGCGCAGCGGCAGTGGTGCTCGTGAGCGAGCGTGATTCGGGGCACGTGCGATTCGGGAGCGGCGAAATCACGACGGCGGGCGAGGTGAGCGCGACCACCGTGCGGCTCACGCTCGCGTTCGGGCGGCGTCACGCGAAGAGCGAAACCAACCAGACGGATCGCGCGTCGCTCGAAGCGCTCGTCGCTCGCGCCGCAGGTTTGGCGAAGCTCGCGCCCGATGATCCGGAGTGGGTCACGCCGCTTGGCCCATCGCAAACGCCGAACAACCCGCAAGCATGGGACGACGTAGCGCGTGGCTCGAGCCCATCGCTACGCGCAGCCGCGGCGCGCACGGCAATTGCGCGCGCCGAAGAGAAATCGCTCGTTGCTTCTGGGTACATCGAGAGCCACGCCGACACCTCGACGCTCGCAACGAGCACCGGCCTTCGCGCCGAAGGCCGAAACACGATAGCTTCGATGACCATGACGGCGCGCACGCGCGATGGAACCGGCTCCGGTTGGGCGGGCTCGGAAGTGACGCGCGCAGCCGACCTCGACGCCGACGCGCTCGCGCGCATTGCAGTCGACAAAGCCGAGCGCTCGCGCGGCGCTACCAAGCTCGATCCAGGGCGCTACACGGTCGTGCTCGAGCCCGCCGCGGTTGCGGTGCTGCTCGACTACTTCATCGAAGCGCTCGATTGCCGCGCGGCCGATCAAGGTCGCTCGTTTTTCTCGAAGCGTGGCGGCGGCAATCGCATCGGCGAAACGATCTTCGATCCACGCGTGACGCTTCGCTCCGATCCATTCGACCCACTCACGCCCGGCCGCACCTGGGACGACGACGGCATCCCCCTTCGCGCAACGCCGTGGATCGAATCGGGCGTGCTCCGAAATCTTTCGACCACGCGATTTTGGGCGAAGCACACGAATCGCGAGCCCACCGGCGCGCACAGCACCTTTCGGCTCTCGTTCGCCGGCGCGACGGAGACACCGCTCGAAGGCATTCGCCGCGGACTACTCGTCACGCGCTTTTGGTACGTGCGCTGGCTCGATCGCAAAGAGCTGCGCGTCACGGGCCTGACGCGCGACGGGGTTTGGCTCATCGAGGACGGGCGCGTCACGCGGGCGGTGCAAAACTTCCGATTCAACGAATCGCCCGCGAGAATGCTGACGAACGTCGTTACGATGAGCGCGCGGAGCTCTCGCATTCCGTCGGGCGAAGTGATGCGTATCCCGACCATCACGACGAACGATTTCGAAATGTCGAGCGTCAGCGACGCCGTATGACGAAGCTCGGGCTCCTCGGCGACATTCACGCGGAAGACGAGCGGCTCGCGGCGGCGCTCCAGATCTTCGACGACGAAAACACCGAAGCGATCCTCTTCGTCGGTGACGTCGTCGATGGCGAAGGCGACATCGACCGCTGCTGCGCGCTCCTTGCCGCGGCGGGCGCGGTTGGTGTTCGTGGCAACCACGATCGCTGGCTCATCGAAGATACGGTGCGCTCGCTTCCGCACGCGCACTTGCGCACCGAGCTCACTGCCGCGTCGATTGCGCTGCTCGAAGCCCTTCCCGCCACGTGCGAAATCGAGTCGCCGCTCGGCCCGCTCTTGCTCTGCCATGGTGTCGGCGAAAGCGACATGCGGCGACTCTGGCCTCACGACGAAGGCTACGCGCTCGAAACCAACGACGAGCTCGCTGAGCTCCTTCGCTCGAATCACTTCGCGGTCGTCGTCGGCGGCCACACGCACGAGCGTATGGTGCGCCGCTTTCGAGCAGCCGACGCGCGCGTGCCAGGACATGCGTCGCTTCTCTTCGTCAACCCAGGAACGCTCAAGCGAGCCGATTCGCCGGGCTGCGCGATCTTAGATTTCGCAGCGTCATGCGTTCGGTTCTTCGACCTCGACGACCCAGCGGCACCGATTGCGGCCGAGTCACAGCCTTTTGCGAGCGCGATATGATGCCCGCGATGCGAAGGCTGCTCTGGCTTTTCCTCGCTGCGTGCGGCGGCTCGCCACCCGTTGCGCCGAAACCCATCCCGAACGTTCCCGTTCCCGACGGCACGACGCGCATCGTCGTCGGCGGCGACTCACGCGACGACCGCGCACACGTTCTCCCGTGGGCGTTTCGCGAAGCCAAAGCGCGCGGCGCGAGCGCATTTATTTTCCTCGGCGACATGGAGCTCACGCCCTCGTTCGACGCGCACTTTCGCAGCGAGCTCGATGTGTTGTCGCCGACGCCGTTTTATCCGGTGCTAGGCAATCACGAGGTGCTCTTCCTCGGCGCGTTCGACATCGGTCGCGAGGACGCCGAGAAGCGATTCCACGACAAGTTTCTCGGCACGAAGCTCACGCCGCTCAAGAGCGAGCTCGCGAACAAGGTCGTCTACTCGGTGAACCTTCCAGGCCACGTGCACTTCGTCGCGCTCGACAACGTGAGCCAATCAGGCTTCGGCAGCGATCAACTCACGTGGCTCGCCGCCGACCTCGAGCAAGCACGCGGCGACTCCGACGTGCGTCACATCTTCGTCGGCATGCACAAGCCGCTCGCACACAACGGCGTCTCCACGCACGGCATGGACGCCGACGGCGCAACCGCCGAAGCCGAATCGAACGCCGCGCTCGACATGATGGAGCACGCGCGCGTCGAGCTCATCCTCGCGAGCCACGTTCACCAGTTTGCGCGTTTCAACATGCGCGGCATTCGCGGTTACATCACCGGTGGCCTCGGCGCGCCGCTGGACCATGCGAGCATCGAGCACGCGTTCCACCACTTCCTCGTCATCGACGTCGCAGGCGATCACGTCGGCGTGGATGTCGTCCGATTCGACGGCACACCATCGATGTCGACCGACGCGGTTATTGACTAGTGCAGCGCCGTCCATCTGGAATTAACGGTTGCCACCGTGCGTTGGGTACGGCATGGCAGAACTCATCGAGATCAAGCTCACCCTTAAGCAGCGTCAGGAGTTGCAGACCATCGTTTCGCGCTCGTCCGAAAGAGCGGGACTCGTCCGGCGTGCGCGCGTGATTCTGTTGACCGATGCGGGAGTCTCCGGTCGCGAGATCGGGCATCGTCTCGACTTGTCGCCCGAGCATGTTTCGAAGATCCGGCGACGATATTATGACGAGGGTGTCGCGGGACTCGCGGAGCGTCCTAAGGCGGGGCGCACAGATCATGCGGTGCCAGCAGAGACCGTCGAGCGAATCGTGCAACTCGCGATGTCGCCCCCGCCGGCGGGGCGCAGTCGTTGGACGACGCGATTGCTCGCGAAGCAAGTCGGTCTCACGAGCGGATGCGTCTCCGACGTACTGCGCAGAAACGAGCTCAAGCCGCACTTGGTGCGCACGTACAAGGTGAGTCGCGATCCGAATTTCGTCGCGAAGGTGAAAGACGTCGTGGGCCTTTATCTCAATCCGCCAGATCACGCTGTCGTTCTCAGTGTCGACGAGAAGACTTCGATCCAAGCGCTGCAGCGCTCGCAGTTGCCGCTGCCGCTTCGCGAGGGTCGAGCTGCGAGACACACGCACGACTACAAACGTCATGGCGTCGTCGATCTCTATGCCGCGTTGGAGATCGCAACGGGCAAGGTCACGCACCGCGTGACGGAGGCGCACACGGCGATGGATTTTCTCGCCTTCATGAAGCACGTGGTGCGTCGTTATCCGCGTCAGGAGCTGCACGTCATTCTCGACAACTCGTCGACGCACGGCACGCCCGACGTGAACGCGTGGCTCACCGAAAATCCGCTGGTGCATTTTCACTACACGCCGACGAGCGCCTCTTGGCTCAATCAAGTCGAAGGATTCTTCGGCATCCTCGGCAAGCAATCGCTTAGCGCCACGGACTTTCATTCGAAACGTGCGCTGCGCGAGCACATCGATGCCTACATGCGAAGCTGGAACAAGGCACCAACGCCGTTCGCATGGACGAAGCCCGCAAACGCCATCATCAACTCACACCGTCGAATGCTTGATCGCATCTCGACGGCGGTGCACTAG
>JBBSFE010000159.1:0-11773 GCA_038239005.1 Polyangiales bacterium | reverse complement strand
GGCGAACAGCCCGCCCACGCATCCGTGCGCGCCTAGACGCTGCAAGCTGGTAGCGACGTCGCCGATTTTCTCATCCGTGGGCTCGGGCCCGAGCACGACCACGATGTTCTTCCCGCCCCCGCCCATCTGCTTTTAGCGTGCCTCGAAACCGGCTTGCCCATAGGCGCGCCACACGATTTCGACTTTTGTGAACCCGATACGCGCAAGCAGCGCGAGATGCTCGCTCACGCGGATCGGGAAAAACGCCGTCCCCTCGCGCGCGAGATGCTTCGCGATCGCTGCATCATCGCGCCCGACGCTGCGCTGCCAATCGGCCAAACGCTTTCGCTGGCTCTCGTGTCCGTCGTCGGTCTCGGCGCGAACGTTCTCGAAGACGACGAACGTACCGCCCGGCGCAAGAAGCTCACGACATCGCTTCACGGCGCGATAGCGCCCGGCGTCGTCGCAGTAGTGATGACAAAGAATCGCGGTGATCGCATCTACCGGTGCAAGCTCTGGAAGCTTTTCGCTGTCGGCGTGGTGCGTCTCCACGCCAGGATGCCGCGCGCGTGCGATCGTGAGCATCGCCTCCGATGGATCGGCGATCACGAAAGTCGTCGAAGGCGCGCGTGCGCGAGCGAGCTCCACGAGCTGCCCGGGGCCTGCGCCCGTGTCGAGCCAACGCGCCGGCGCGCCTCGTGCGAGCACGCAATCGATCGCGGTGCGCAGCAACTCGCCGTGAAACGGAATCGTGCGGGCGACCTCGGACTCGTAGTCGCTCGCCGCGTGCGCCGTCTTGTTGTCCATCGACGCCTCAGATCTTCGTGCCGCCGACCGTGATGCCCGCGATCTTGATCGTTGGGCACCCGACACCAACGGGCACGCTTTGGCCGTCTTTTCCGCATGTCCAGATGCCGTCCGACACTTCGACGTCGTGGCCGAGCATCGTCACTTTGCGAAGCACGTCGGGCCCGTTGCCGATGAGGTTCACGCCTTTCAGCGGCGCGGTGATCTTGCCGTCTTCGACGAGGTAGCTCTCGGTGAGCGAGAACACGAAGTCGCCGTTCGAAATGTCGACTTGGCCGCCTCCGAATTTTTTCGCGAACACGCCGCGCTTCACGCTTCGCAAGATTTCTTCCGGATCATGCGGGCCCGCGAGCAAAATCGTGTTCGTCATGCGCGGCATCGGTGCGCACGCAAAGCTCTCGCGCCGCCCATTGCCCGTCGGCTTCAGCTTGTAGTGGCGCGACGAATGGCGGTCGTGCATGTAGCCGCACAACTTTCCCTTTTCGATCAGCACGCTCGATTGCGGCTCGTGCCCTTCGTCGTCGACGTTGATGGAGCCGCGCGATTGAAGGAGCGTGGCGTCGTCGATGACGGTGCAAAGCTCGCTCGCGACGACGTTTCCAATTTGGCCCGAGTAGTTGCTCGTGCCGCGACGATTGAAATCGGCCTCGAGCCCGTGGCCGACGGCTTCGTGGAGCAAGATGCCGCTGTCACCTGGTGCGAGGACGACTTCCATCGTTCCCGCGGGCGCTTCCACGGCGTCGAGCATGCGGATCGCTTGCTCGGCTGCGAGCTTGCCGTGCATCTCGGGAGATTTTCCGTCGAAGTAACCGAGCGTCGTGCGACCACCGCCGCCCGAGCTTCCTTCTTGGCGTTTGCCGTCGCGCTCGGCGACCGCGCGAATTCCAAAACGAAGAAGCGGCTGCGTGTCGCGTGCCATCAAACCTTCGCTCGTTGCAACCAAGATTTCGCGAATCTCTTCGGCGAGGCTCGTCTCGACTTTGATGATGCGCGGATCGAACGCGTGCGCAGCTGCGGCGGCGCGCTCCAAAATCTTTCGCTTGTCTGGCCCGGGCTCGTCGATCGTGACCTTCGGGAGATCGTAACGATTCGGAATCGAGAGCGCGCGAACGGGAAGCGGCATCGATGCGCTGCCGCTTGCGATTTGGGCGGCCGTCTCTGCGGCGTGCTTCATCGCATCCCACTCGAGCTCTTCGACGTATGCGTAGCCCGTGGCGTCGCCCTTCTGCACGCGGACGCCTAGCCCCATCGAGACGCCGCGAGATGCGCTCTTCAATATCCCCTCATCGAAGACCAATCCGCCGGCCGCGCGATACTCGAAGAACAAATCGGCGTAATCGCCGCCCTTCGAAAGCGCGACGCTGAGGAGTCTTTCTGCGAGGGCTGCGTCGACCTCGTTTCGCCCGCCGATGCCGAAAGGAGCGCGATAGAGAAGGCTGTGGCTCATCGCGGCTGCACTCTACTATCCTTGGGAAATCGATGCTTGCACCGCTGCTCGTAGTCCTTCACATCACCGCAAACCTCGTCTGGATCGGCACCATCGCGTGCGTGGGGTGGCTCACGGCCGCTCGCCAGCCGATCGCGCGCAACCTCTACCTTCGCGTTGCGGTACCCGCGTTTCTCGCGAGCCTCGTTTTTGGCGGCTCCCGGTTTGCGCTCGACCCCGCCTACTACATGCACCTGCATTGGTTCCACGCGAAGCTCACCGCGGTGCTCATCGTGATCGGCCTTCACCACGCGATTGGCGCTCAAGCCAAGAAAGTCGCCGCTGGAAGTATGCAAGGAGGGCGGAGAGGAGGTATTCTAGTAGGGGCTCTTCTTGCCTCCGCCTTCTTTTCCGTCGCCTGCGTGGTGCTCAAGCAATCGCTCGTGCCTTAGTCCACGCCCGCCACGGACCGGCTTTCGCATGCGCGAAGGGAGCAATGTAGCAAACCGTGGCGATTGATCGTGAAAAGGTCCTCGAGGCCGCACAGAAGCTCGTAGAGAAGAAACGCTACGACAAGGCCATCATCGAGTACCAAAAGCTCATCGACAGCGATCCGAACGACGCTCGGACGTTGCTCAAGATGGGAGACCTCCAACTAAAGATGGCGGCCTACCCCGAGGCCATCACCACCTACGAGCGGGTCGGTCGCTACTACGCCACGCAAGGTTTCGCGCTCAAGGCGATCGCCGTTTACAAACAGATTCGCGAGATCGTCGGCAAGCATGTGCCGCATCTCGAAGAGCGTTACGCGCACATTCCGCCGAAGCTTGCAGAGCTTTACCAGCAGCTCGGGCTCGTGAGCGATGCGCTCGCCGCACTCGACGAAGTGGCCACGCGCCTTTCGCGGCAACAACGTGAGAGCGAGGCCATCGACGTTCTGAAGAAGATCGTCGCCCTCGACCCAACAAATCCGATCACGCACCTTCGGCTCGCCGAAGCGTTCTCGCGATCACGCGAGGCCGATGGTGCCGTCAGCGAGTTCGGCCAAGCCACGGCGCTTCTCATCAAGCTCGGTCGCCGCGACGACGCACTCAAAGTGCTCGAGCGTTTGCTCCACCACAGGCCCGAGGCCGCCCAAGCGCGTCTCGCCGCCGAGCTTTATCTCCAGCGTGCAGGCCCCAACGACGGCATGCAGGCGCTCTCGAAGCTGCAGATTTGCGTGCAGGCGAACCCGAAGGATTTGACGACGCTCGATTTGCTAGCGCGCGCGTTCGTGCAGCTCGGGCAGCCGAAAAAAGGCGTCGAAGTTCAAAAAGAGATGGCTCGCATCGCGCGCGATCAGCAGCGCTACGACGTCTTCGGCGAGCTCGTCGACAAGCTCCTCGCGCTCGCACCCCACGACGAAGCCGTTCAAGAGCTCGCGGCCTCGCGCGATGAAGTGCTCGCACACGCAAGCGCGGTCGAGGAGCTCCCCGACGCAGACGAGCCTTCGTTCGTCGAGGACGTCGAACCCGATCACACCGAGGTCGCCGCCATTCCGGAGCCGATCGCGTCGGCGGAGCCGCTCCTCCTTCGGCACTCGGACGACGCCACCGTTCTCGACAGCTCGAGCTTCGATTCGGTCGACGGTGCGCCAGAGATCGAAACGACGGGCGAAGACCTCGTCCCTGCGCTCTCGAACGAGCAGGACCCACGCGTCACTTCGCTCATCTCCGAAGCGCAATCGTATCGTCGTGTCCGTCTCTACGATCGCGCCGTGCGCGCGCTGATCTCCGCGCTGGAGATCGACGGGCGATCGATTCCCGCACGCGCCGAGCTCCGCGACATTTATCTCGAGGCAGGCGCACAAGACGACGCGGTCGTCGAGATGCTCAACATTGCATCGCTCCAGCTCGACTCACTCGACGGTGACGGCGCCGCGATCACGCTGCAAGACGTGCTCGCGCTCGACCCACACAATGAACGCGCAACGCAAATGCTCCGCGAGCTCGGCTACGAGCCCGTCGAAGAGCAAGCGCCGGCTGCCGAATTCCAGCTCCCGACGCGTGGACGCTTGCCGAGCTACGATCCGGAAGCGCCACTTCCTTCATACGATCTCGACGAGCCCGGGCACGGCGTGATGCACGCGCACGCTCACGCGGCGGACGACGAAGAGAGCCCGCTTCCGAGCTTCCCGCTCGACGCAGCAGAATCGCCGGCGCCCATCGAGAGCGCGCAATCGTTCGATCTCGTTGGCTCGCGCGCTGCGGGCGCGATGCCCGCGTCAGAGCCGGGCACCGCGAACTACAACAAGCCAACCAACGAAGAAATCGAAGAGGCGCTCGAAGAGGCCGACTTCTTCGCGTCACGCGGCCTCTACGACGACGCCAAAACGGTCATCTCCGAGCAGCTCCAGCGCGCGCCGAGCCATCGCTTGCTCATCGAGCGCCTCCGCGAAATCGAAGACCAAGAGACCGCAGCACACCGCGGCTCCGGAACGCGTCAGCGCCCGCAATCGGCTGCGCCCTCGCTCGCTCCCGACGAATTCGACATCGCTGCATCGCTCGAAGCCCTCGACTCGCTCGAGGTCGCGCCCGAAGCGCAGCAGATGATGAACGAGACCGGCCAGGTCGATGTCGAAGAGGTCTTCGCGAAATTCAAAGAAGGCGTTCAGAAGACCCTCTCCATCGACGACGGTAAAGCCCACTACGATCTCGGGCAGGCCTACAAAGAAATGGGCCTCGCGGACGACGCCATCAGCGAATTCGAAACGGCTACGCGCGATCCAAAGCTCGAGGTCGAGGCGCGGTTCTTGGTCGGCATGATCGAAACCGAACGCGGCAACATGAAGGAAGCGATCGCGGCCTACAACAAGGCGCTCAACGCGAAGCTCCGCACGCCCGAGCAAGAGACGATTCTCTGTTTCGAGATCGGCGCGGCGTACGAAGCGCTCCGCATGCCCAAAGATGCGCTCAATTTCTACCAGCGCGTCATTCGCCGCGATCCGAATCACCGCGACGTACAAGAGCGTGTGCGTCGCCTTTCGCGGCCGGACACCAAAGCTCCAATGCGCCAGGTCGCCGTCGGCGCGGATGACGAATTCGATCGCGCCTTCGATGAGCTCCTCGGCGATGGCAAGCTCGGCGGGAAAAATTAGTCTCGGCGCGGCTTAGAACGCGAAGCTGAACGCGAGCTCGGGCCCGACCATCACGTGTGGGCCGGCGTCGTTGCCGACGAGGCCGAGCACTTTGGCGTGGAGATCGAGCATCACCGCTTTCGTCTTCACGATGTCGACACCAACGACGCCGCCGAACGCGAAGTCTCCGGAGCCGTTCGTGATCGCGTAGCCGGCACGAAAACCAATGAACGGATTGAGCAGCTTGCGACGGCCGCCCCCGAGAAGCTCGGAGTAGAGGTCGAAGCCCGTGAGAAAAATGTATGCGTAGTCACTGACCGTGGGTTTGTCGGCGATCGCGGAGCGCGCGATGTCGATGTCGAACGTGAGCGCGCGGCCGAACGGCTTGAATTGAACCGAGAGACCGCCGCCGACGTAGCCGTTGCGCTGCGACTCGGAGCGGAGGTCGAAGAGCATCGTCGCGCGCACCGCGGGGAACAGCGTCGCGCTCGGCGCGAACACGGCATCTTCGGATGTGGCGCTCGGGAAGAAGCGCACTGTGATGGTCGCCGAGGCGACGCGGTCTTTGAACCAAGCCATGTCGCTCTTGATGCGGTCGATCTCGGTGCGAAGGCGATCGAGCTGCTGCTCGACCTCCATCGTTTCTTTCACGTCTTTGGCGGCCTTGAGGAGCTCTTCGTAACGCTCGCGTGCGGCGTCGCGCTCGTGGAGCAGAAGCTCGGTGTCGTGGAACTCTTTCGAGACGTCGCGGCGCTTCACATCGCGACCTTGCACGGCGCCAATGTGATGCAGACCCCCGACGAACGACTCGAAGCGCTCGGCGGGAACGCGCACCGCAAACGTGACGTCGGTTTCTTTGTTGGTGCTCGATTCGTCGCTTGTCGTTCGGCCACCGCTCGTTTGAACGAGCGTGCGAAAGGCGTCGGCGCACGCGTTCACCGAATCACATTGCACCGAGAAACGCGCCTCGATTTCGATCATCTCGCTCGACGAAACTTCCGCCGAACCGGGCAGCTGCGACGACGGAGTCGTCGACGCCGAGCTTCCTCCGCCGCCACTGAGAATGCCCATGAACCCGCCGCCGCCGCGTGAGCTCTTCGCTTCTGCGGTCGCGTAGACCTGTAGCGAGTCGGCGGTGAAGCGTACGTCGCGCGTCACCGTGCTCGCTGGAATGCTGTGGATCGCGAGCGGCCGCGGGGAAGTCGACGACGGAAGGGTCGCTACCGTTTGAGGAGGCTTGTCAGCGCAAGCTAGGAGAGACGACGCGACGAAGACGAACAAGATTGTCGAGCGCATGAGCTTGGCAACGTTCGACCACGCGAGACCTTACAGTTTGGGTCACATATTTTTTCGCAGCGTGAAGGCGTCGCGCGCGAGCGTGAATCCCGCGCGAGCGTAAAGACGCTGCGCGCGCACGTTGTCCTCTTCGGTGCACAGCTCGATGCGCGGGACACCCGCGAGCATCTCGATCGCGCGCGAGAGGAGCGCCGCCCCGATGCCGCGGCTCCCCGAACCCGCGAGCACGCCGATTCCTTGGATGTAGCCGACCGTCTCGCGACGTTCGACATGGCAGAAGCCCACGGGAGCATCCGTTTCGGCGAAGATGAACGCGAAACCGGGCGCGCGTGTGTAACCCACGACCGATTGCGCGGTTTCGGCGTGAAACCCAGCGTCTCGGACGAGTGTTGCGTTGGCGAGCGCGGCCCACGTTGCGTTGTCCGGACCTGGCACATACGGTCGAATGCGAACGCCATCTGGAACGGGCGCATCGAATGGCGTGGCTGGGCGCGTGAGAAAGAGATCGTGGATGAACGGCGCGAAGCCGCTGCCGGCCGCGAACGCGCGACCCGCGGCCCAAGCTCCCTCGACGAACGATTCGAGCGCGAGCGCCCCCGATGCGCGCGCGTGCACCTCGCCTTCTCGAAGCATCGCCGTCGCAATGCCGACACGACGCGCGGAGGGATCGACGAAGATGCGCATGCGAATGACGTCTCCGAGTCGCCCGAGCGTCATCAGCGCGACGAGCTCCCGAGCTTTCTCGACGACGCGAAAGTGACGCCCATCGGCGAAGGCTGGCATCGCGCGGAATGCGCGCCAACCCGCGAGGTCGAGCGCGTTGATCGACGCATCGTGCGCCTCGAGGCGTGCGTAAAGCGCGACGACGCGTTCGTCGTCGGCCGGGTCAAACTCTCGTGACGTGAGCGTCATGGGCGAGCGCCTCGACGAGACGCGCGGCCCACGGATCGCTCGTGGACACGGCGCGGAGCGCTTCGGCGCGCGGAACGCCCGCATGGAAGATCGCCCGGAACACACGCTCGATTTCGGCGATCGACGCGGCTGGCACGTCGCGCCGCTCGAGCCCGACGCGATTGATGGCGCGAACACGTGCGCGGTCTCCTTGGACGATGCAAAACGGCGGAACGTCGCGCTCGACCATGGCGCCCGCCGCGACGAAAGCGCTCTCTCCAACGCGGACGAACTGCGCGATGCCCGCGAGCCCACCAAACGTTGCGTGGTCTCCGAGGGTGACGTGACCGGCGAGCTGCACGGCGTTGGCGATGATGCACGACGATCCGACGGTGACGTCATGCGCTACATGACTGCCGACCATGAACAAATTCTTCGAGCCGATGCGCGTGACCGACTCGCGCGTGCCGCGGTGAACCGTGACGTGCTCGCGAAAGACGTTGTCGTCGCCGATTTCGACGCGCGTCGGCGTGCCGCCGGCCTTTTTGTCTTGCGGCAAATCTCCGAGCACCGCGAATGCGTGGACGCGATTGCGCGCGCCCATCGCGAGCGGCCCGAAAATGACCGCGTGTGGGCCGATGCGGCACCCTTCGCTGATGCGAACGCCAGGGCCGATCACCGCGAATGCGCCGACGTCGACGTCGCCGGCGAGCTCGGCGCTCCGGTCGATGCTGGCGTCCTTGTGCTTCATCGTCGATCCGCGATCAGGCGTGCCGGTCGACGACGGACGCGAGCAGCTCGCCTTGCGCGCACACGGTGCCATCGACGAGCGCCTCACCGTGGAACTTCCACACGTTGGTGCGGTGCTGCATCACCTTCACGACGAGGTCGAGGCGATCACCGGGGATCACTGGCCGACGAAACTTGGCTTTGTCGATGCCGAGAAAATACATGAGCGAGCTCTGCGCATCGAACGGCTCGCTCGCATACGCAAGAAGCCCACCAATTTGCGCGAGCGCTTCCAAAATCAAAACGCCCGGCATGATGGGCCGCTGCGGAAAGTGCCCGAGGAACCACGGCTCGTTCATGCTGACGCATTTGTGGCCGGTGATGCTCTTGAAGGGAGTGACGTCGGTGACGCGATCGACGAGCACGAACGGATAGCGATGCGGCAGGATCGAGAGAATGCGATCGATTTCGATGACGGTAGTCATGAGGCTCGAGGAGACCGATACGTGCGTGCGAGAGCTCGGAGCCAGCGCATACGCGGTTGGGCGGGATATCCTGCCACGACCTCGCCCGGCGGTACATCGCCGATGACGCCGCTTTTTGCGGCGATTCGCGCGCCATCCCCGACGTGAACGTGATCGGCGAACCCCGCTTGGCCCCCGACGAGCACGCCGCGCCCGAGCACCACGGAGCCTGCGAGCCCGGTTTGCGCGGCGATGATGCAACCTTCGCCGATGTCGCAGTTGTGGCCGATGTGAACGTGCGCGTCGATTTTCGTGCCGCGCCGAATGCGCGTTGGCGTGAGCGTGCCTGCGTCGATGGTCGTGAGTGGGCCGATGACGACGTCGTCTTCGATGATGACGCCGCCGAGCTGCGGAATCGCGCGCGTCTCCGTGCCGCGCATGGCCCACCCGAAACCCGGGCGACCAATCACCGCGCCGGCGTCGATGCGAACACGCGCACCGATTTCGACGCGCGACGCGAGGACCACGTGCTCGCCGAACGTGCAGCCGTCGCCCCACGTGGGTCGTTCTGTCGGAGCAACGCATTCGTCGAGGAGCTCTGCGAGCGCCCACGCCGGGTTCGCGTGCGACCACACTTGTGCATTCGATGGCGCAAATGAAATATCCGCAAGGACGGCCGCGCCGCGTGCGAGCGCGCGGGCGGCGTCGTCGCCGTAACGCTTCGCGAGCAGCGGCGCGAGATCGCCCTCGCCTGCGTCTTCGATGCGCGCGATGCGCTCGATGCGCGCGCCACTCCCCTTCTGGACTTTGCCCCCACCTCGCGCGCAAAGCTCGTCGAGCGTCTGCGGCGTGCGTAACCGGATCACTTCGAAGCGCTGCTCGTGGGCGTCGTCGCTGGGATCTGACCGCTGTTGTACATCTGGATGCACTTGTCGGTGAGATCGAGATCGGTACGCACGTAAGCGACGGTCGTCTTGTCGACGACGATGTCGTAGTTCTCCGTCGTTGCGATGCGCTTCACGATCGCCATGATCTTCTCGAAGATGGGCTCGGTCTTTTCGTTCTTCTGCTTCTCGAGCTCTTTGTTGTAATCGACGAACAAAGTCTGGAGCTCCATCATCTGCTTTTGGAGGTCGCCGAGCTTTTTTTCGTAGGCGTCCTTCGAGAGCACCTTCGATTGTTTGTCGATGTCCTCTTTCTGCTTCTGCAGATCGACTTGCTTCTTGTTGAGCTCCTGCTGCTTCTTGTCGAATTCCTTCTTCAAGGTCGCCTGAACGCGGAGGCCGTCTTCCGTTTGGAGCATGGCGCGCTGCACGTCGACCACGGCGACACGCATGCCTTGGGGCTGGTCCGCCCGAGCGGCCGGGGCGAGCGCGAGAACCGCGCCAAGGGCGAGAACGCTAAAGACCTTCATCGCGGGACTATCTAGCCGAGCTTTCCGATCACGTCCAACCGAGCGTGCCAAAGGCACGCGCCGTGAACCAACGGGACCTTGTTGCCAATGAATCTGTGTGCTGCCGTTCACACTGACTGCGCGTACCCCCGTATTTCTCGAAGAATCGACACGGGCTGGACCTGGCACGGCATATGGATACGATGAAGGCATGAGCACCAGTCTTGGACGGGTCGCGGCGCTTTCCGCCGCCCTTGGTATGGGCGTGATGGCCGCCGCTCCCGGGTGTGGCCCGGGCGACACTCGGTATTATTGCGACAACACCGGTTGCTATAACTGCGACGGATACGGCTGTCACCCAGTCAACCCGCCGACGAACACGTCGTGCACGGGTGACAAGCAGTGCGCGCAGAACCAAATCTGCACCGACCAAGGTTGCGAGACGACCTGCAAGGCCGACACGGACTGCGCCGCTGGCCAAGTCTGCAAGTCGAACCTCTGCGTCGCCGCGACCACGACGAACCCCGGCAACCCGCTCAAGTGCTCGAGCGACAAAGACTGTGCTGCTGGCCAAGAGTGCGTCGGCACCGGCATCTGGGCCGAGTGCAAAAACAAGAGCGACGTCTGCGTTTACTCGAGCGAGTGTGGCGCCGGGAAAGTCTGCGCTGACGGCGAGTGTCTCAACGATTGCAGCTCCGGTCAGTCGTGTCCTTCAGGCACGGTCTGCACGAAGGGCGTCTGCGAGCCGAACGGAACGCAATGCACGTCTGACGCACAATGCTCGGGCAGCACACCCAAGTGCGTCGATGGCAGCTGCACGGCATCATGCAGCGACGTCGGCACGAACGCCTGCGCCGCTGGTGAGTACTGCGACAACGGTGCATGCGTGCCGGACACGCGGCCCCAACCGAACTGCTCGAGCGGCGCGCAGTGCTTGAGCACCCAAGAATGCCTCGACGGCTTCTGCCGCTACACGTGCCAGTCGGATACGCAGTGCAAGCTCATCGATACGCGCATCGGCTACTGCGCCAAAGACAACACGTGCCGCGACGCAGCTGAATCGCAAGCCGAATGCCTCAGCGCTGCCGATTGCGGCAGCGGGAAGCTTTGCATCTCGAACTCCTGCCAGTAGGCCCTAAATTGGCGTGATAGGGTCCTCGCGTAGAGGACAGGCCTTATCGTGTTCGACCAGTTCGGCATCAACGCCGGCTACGTGGAAGAGCTGCACGCCAAATGGGTGCAGAGCCCGCAGTCGGTCGACGAGAAGTGGCAGCGGTTTTTCGACGACTCCGCCGCGGGTGTCGTGGTGCAAGCTCCACAACCCATCGCGCCCGCGCCGCTGCCGCTCAACGGCACCAACGGTGTGAGGTCGACGCCGCCCGCCATCCGGCGCTCGATCAGCTCCACGTTTCGTCTCGACCTGCCGCACGACACGTTGCCGCCGCCCGGCGTCGTCGCTGGCGCCGAAGCCGCGGGCCGCGTCTATGGCCTCATCAACGCGTATCGCGTGCGGGGTCACCTCTACGCGAACTTGAGCCCGCTTGCGGCGCCGCGCATCTCCGGTGACGAGCTCGCCCTCGAGACGTTCGGGCTCATGCAGAGCGATCTCGACGTCACCTTCCCCACGATCAACGTGGAAGGCCTCCCCGAACGCGCAACGCTCCGCGAGATCG
>JBBSFE010000158.1:0-11951 GCA_038239005.1 Polyangiales bacterium | reverse complement strand
CGGCGAGGATCGCGCGCAGCCCGATCGACCAGCCCACATAGTCCGCTCCCATCTCGCGCAGCGCGAAGGTCACGATGCCCAGGAGCACGGCGAGCGCCGCGACGAAGATGAGCCCGCGCCGGACCGGATACAGAAACCCGGCGACGAGCCAGTGCGAGAACCGGACGTCGGTGCGCGCGCGGACGAGCTGCGTCGCGGTCGCTCCGCACGAGCAGCAGTAGTAGACGTTCGCCGCGCGCGCGGTGCACTCGCCGCAGAGGTGCTTCTGGCACGCGTCGCAGCGCCAACCGGCGAGCTCCTCCGGATGCGTGGCGCATACCTCGCTCATCGCGCACCCGCGATCAGGGCGATGTCGACGCCATCCTTGGTCGGATCCGCCGCGATCGCCATCGAGAGTCGCTCGACGTCGATGCCGGCGACCACCAGGGTCCCGGCCACCTCCATTGCGCGCGCGCTTTCCGCGGCGATGATCTGCAGGCCCCGGTGCTCGACGTTGCCGAGCACGCCGGCGAGTTGGTGCACGAGGGTCTTGCCGGTGGGCGTGAGCTCGGTCGAGCCTGGAACGAACAGCAGCCGTCCCGGGATCGCGATGACGATGTGGTGGGCGCGGATCGCGATCTCGATCCGCGCGGCGCCATCCGACCCCGGCAGTCGCGCGAGCAGGGACTCCACGTCCGCGGCGGTCGGCTCCGGCAGCGTGGTGACGACGCGCTTCGGCACGATCGCGGCCCGCGCCGCGAGGCCGATCGCATCGAGATCGAACCTGCGCCCGGAGCCGGAGCCGGAGCTGGAGCCGGAGCCGGAAGCGGAAGCGGAGCCGGAGCCGGAGCCGGAGCCGGAGAGTTATTCGACGAACTCCAGAGACTTCCCGTACGTCTCCTCGAGACCCATCAGGGCGACGCCCGCGAGTGAGAGCGTGACAATCCCGACGGCGATTGCGCTTCCGGGGACGCCGAGGACGGCTTTGAGACCGTTGAATGCCAGCGTGACGGGGACGACTGCGCCGCGGACGAAGTTGGGTGTCGTCGTCGTGGCCGTCGCGCGGATGTTCGTTCCGAATTGTTCCGCGGCGACCGTCACGAACACTGCCCAGTAACCCGTGCCGAATCCGACGAGAACGCACGCGGCGTAGAACGCCGGAAGCGACGTCGAGCCCTCCGTGAAATAGAACGCAATCGATGCGGCCGTGATCAGCAGAAACACGAACACGGCGCGTTTACGGCTCTTCAGGAGCTGGCTCAAAAAGCCGCTCGCGAGATCGCCGGCGGCGAGGCCCGAGTAGTTCATCATCACAGCGAAGCCGGCGTCGGGTGGCGTCTTCATGCCCATCGCTTTGCCGACCTCGGGAGAGAAAGTCACGAGGATGGCGACGGCGTACCAAATCGGAACGCCGACGAGGATCACGCTCACGTATTTTTTCGCAGTCGCCCGCGTCGCGAAGAGGCGCAAGAAGCTGCCACGCGCGACGTTCGCATCCTTCTTCACGCGCTCGAAGAGGCCCGATTCGAGCACGCCAATGCGCAGCAAGAGAAGCGCGAGGCCGAGCCCGCCGCCGATGAAGTACGCCGTGCGCCAAAACGTGAGTCGCGCGACCCCCGCGCCAACGACCGCGCCGAGAATGCCGACGCTCGCGACGATGGTCGTGCCGTAGCCGCGCGATTTCGTGTCGAGCGTTTCGCTGACGAGCGTGATGCCCGCACCGAGCTCGCCCGCAAGGCCGATACCCGCAACGAACCGCGCGACCGCGTATTGATTGAGCGAGTGAACGAGACCGTTCGCGATGTTGGCGAGCGAATAGAGAACGATGCTCCCGAAGAGCACCGAGAGGCGTCCGCGTTTGTCGCCGAGCGTGCCCCACAAGATGCCGCCGATGAGCAGCGCCCCCATCTGGATATTCAGGAGCATCGTCCCCGCGCGCAGGAGATCGCTCTCGGGCACGCCGATGCTCAGCAAGCTCGGTTTACGAACGATGCTGAAGAGCAGCAGATCGTAGATGTCGACGAAGTAACCAAGCGCGGCCACGATGACCGCCAGCCTCGCAGAGCGCACAGAGCTACAGCGACTCGAGATACTCCACCAAGCTCTGTTTGTCGTCAGCGCTGAGATCGGCCGTGTTGCCGTGCGCGGCGCCCGCGCAGGACGGGTTCGTGAGGCGAGCCATGAGCGAGTCGGCGCAGCCGTCGTGCATGTATGGGGCGCGGTCGGCGACGCCGAGGAGCATCGGAACTTGGAGCGGGACTCGCGCGCCAACCTTGTCGACCTTGCCGATGTCCATGTTCGCCGAGAGCGACGCCGTCGGCCCGGCGTGGCACCCGACGCACCCGCCGAGACCTTGGAAGATGTCTTGACCCGCTGCGACGCGCGTTTGGTCGAGCGTGGCGCGAACCGGAACGCGCGGGATGGCGTTGATGAAGCGCGAGAGCACGCTCGTCTGCGTCGAGAGCATCGACCCGCCGCCCATGCGGTGCGTGAACACCTCGTTGCAGAGGATTTGGAGGTCGGCCATGTCGCCGTCCCAGTGATAAGGAGCGGAGCTTACGATGACGCCGCCGCGGAGCGACTGCGTGCGACGAACGCGGAGCTCGGTGCCGTTCTGGAAGCTCCAGGTGTGTGAGTCGTCCGAGCCTTCGGGGTGGCAGCTCATACACGCGATGCCTGCGGTCGTTGGCATCGTGAACGCATCGAGGCCCGTGTCGACGTGTGAAGTATTCTGAGGAAGAACGACCGTGTTGAACGTCGTGGTGTCGATCGGCGTATTTTTTGAGGCCGATAGAACGAGCAACGCAGGTGAAGCGCCGCGACGTTGCACGACGACGACAGGCGCGCCTTGATTCGTGGCATCGGCGATGGCGACGAACTGGTCGGGTGTGCCGGTCGAGCTGCCGGTGTCGACGCCGGTGATGTCGAACGTTTGTGTCGTCGGCTGGTTCGGGCTCACAAGCTCGATACGGCCGCCGATGGAGACCGTGAGAAAGCCGTTCGGTCCTTCGGCGCCGTCGACGACCGGGTTCGACGTGAGCGCGATGCTGCTCGCTTGCCCCGGCCCACCGATTGACGCGACGGCGACGGTGACCACACCGCCCCCACCTGTGTCGATGGGCTCGGTCGAGTTGCTCGACCCGCCCCCGCCATACGAGCTGACACCCGGAGGCGTCGCGATGTTGATCGGAAGCGTGGACGCGAGTTGGTGAACCATGTGCACGCCGCCACCGATGCGGGGCACGAGCCGCCAAGCGACATCTGGGGTGGCGGGGGCGGATTGGAAGCTCGGCATCGGCGGAAGCTGGCGCTTGATGATCGCGCCCGCCTTGCTCACCGTTAGAAGCTCGGCCGAACGGAAGCGTGCAATCTGCAAGGTATTGCCGTCGACGACGACGTCACGCAAATCGCGATCGAGCTGCGCGACGAGCGCCGCATCACCACCGCTTGCGGGAGCTTGCATGAGCTCGCCCGTGGCACACGTGACGAAGAGCGAATCGCTCGCGGTGT
The DNA here is from genome assembly GCA_038239005.1 of Polyangiales bacterium. Lineage (GTDB taxonomy): Bacteria > Myxococcota_A > Polyangia > Polyangiales > Polyangiaceae > DASXHD01. Next base: position 8,462 of record JBBSFE010000158.1, on the reverse strand, counting down.
CATAGTCGATGCCGCGTGGCGAGTTGCACACGGTGCGACGCGCCACGAGCGAGCCGCCCGCGTTCGTCGGCAGGATTGTGGCGATGGCGCCACCGCTACGAAGGACGACGTGAACGCGACCGGCGGAGTCGGCGACGAGGCGACCCGGTTCGTCACCGCGTTGAAGCGCGACGGTGCCGAGTACGGCGGGGACAGTCGAGGAGATGTCGACGATGGAGATGCTGTCTTCCTCGGGGTCGGCGACGATGGCGACGGTGCGATCCGCGAGACGCTGCGTGATGAGCGTGCCACCGGAGATCGGCAAAGGTGCCGTGGTCGCCTGAATCGCGATGCCGGAAAAAATCGGCGCGGCGGCGGGGCCATTGCCCGGGTCGGGCGGCTCGACAACGACGGTTTTCGTCGTGCATCCGAGCGCGGTGGCGACCGCGATGGCAGCCGAAAGCGCAAAACGACCATCAAGTTTAAGTGTGCTCAAGAAACCTCCTACCTCTTCAGCCATAGCGCACCGTCCTGAAAGGGCAATGGCCGCCCAGACCGGTTTTCATTTGCTATGCGCGAGCATCCACTTCGAAAGCAAAATCCACGATGATTTGGGCGCGTCGCGGCCGATGAGGAGGTCGATGTGACCGAGGGGAAGGGTGCGATAGGTCTTGTCGTTCGAGCGGCTGCGAACGAACGCGGGGTGCACCGCTTCGGGCGGCGCGAGATCGTCGTGGACGCCCGCAACGACCAGGAGCGGGAGGTCGAGCGCTTCGAATCGCTCGGCGTAGTCGCTTTGCCCGCCGAAGCGTTTTTGTGCGCCCCAATCGAACAGCTCGGCGAGCTCCGCGAGGCCTGCGCGATCGAAGGCCATCTTCAAATGCTCTTGGAGGACGCGCGGCTCCATCGACCCTTTGTGCCAACCGCGCCACGGCACGGGATAAAGCGGGCTCTCCGCGAGAAGACGGAACGCCGAGATAGTGAGGCCCACGGGTTTGAGCGGCATCAGCGGGTTCGGCTTCAGCCGAAGGACATTCACCATTCGAACGAAATTCGCGATGGCCGTGAGCGACGTCGAGCCGCGACCGAAGTGATACGGGCTCCCAAACGATGCGACGCCGGCGATGGCGCCATCGAGCGAAGGCGCGGCCGCATAACTAATCAAACCGCCGAGCGAGTGCCCGACGAGAAAGATGGGGCGCGGCCCGGCGATGCGTCGAATTTCATCGACGGCGACGGGCAAATCCTCGTCGACGTAATCCGAGACGCTGGTGGATCGGCGAGATCCGAAGTGACGCGACCGACCGTGCCCGCGGAGATCGAGGTTGAAGACGTCGAAGCCTGCCTTGGCGAGGTAGTTGGCGAAGCTCCGCGACGGGAGATGCCACGCATAGCGATTTTGGCCGAAACCGTGGACCAGAAGCACGACGCCACGCGTTCCTCCGCCGTTTCTGGCGAGCCGTTTGCGGATGAGGGCCAGCGGAACGGCTCCGCGGGTGACGACGACCTCTTTCACGAACGTGTCGCGCTCGCGTCCGTCGATCGTCTGGTCGACGTGCCTTCCGAAGAGGATCAATTCACCAACAAAATCATTGTCGAGCTGGACGTTAGTGTAGCATTGCCCGCATGAAGAAGCTTTCTTGCATCCTCGGAGTAGGTGCAGCTTTTCTCATCGCACCGCACGTTTTCGCCGCCGACGAGACAGGCGCATCGACGACCGTCACCACCGGCAACGGTGGAGCCGCAACGACGGAGAACGCCACAGTCACTCCAACGACGAACACGACCACCGAAGAGAAGATCACGGACGTGCTCGAGGAGAAGGGCAAGGGCTACTACTTTCTCGGCCTCAACTACCGCGTGAATCTCATTCCCGCGTTCATCATCAACTTGTTCGTCGACGAAGGCCCGAACCTCGTCGCGACGAGCACCGTTGGTTTGAGCTTCGACTATCGCAAAGATCACTTCTCGATCATCCCGGGCGTGAACTTCAGCGAGTACGGCATGGACCCCGTCATGTTCCGTCAGAAGAACAAAGACCCGGGCGACCCCGGCAACTGGGGCGTCGTTCACTCGTCGCTCAAAGGGATTTACGTCACGGTCGATTTGCTTTGGTCCGTGCCGATTGCAAAGGCGGGCCAAGTAGACTTCGAGTTTGGTTTCGCAGTCGGCCTCGGTGGCGTGTTCGGTGACTTGTATAATACATGGGTCAGCGACAACCCCGCCGCGGGTGGTCCAGCGTTCAAGTCCCAAGATGGCACGACGCGCTACATGTGCTCCGCCATCACCGACACGCAGTCGGCGAGCGGCACCGCGCCGAACGGCTGCAACACCGGCAACCACCAAAGCGCGACCATCGCCAAAGTCGGCAACGGAAACACGCTCGGCTACCGCGAGCCCAACTGGTTCGACAGCGGCAAGAACGGCAGCGGCAGCGTGCCGACTGTGTTCCCGTGGCTCGAGCTTCCCATCCTCGGCTTCCGATTCAAGCCCATCAAAGAGCTCGAGATGCGACTCAATGGTGGCTTCTCCATCACGGGCTTCTTCTTCAACTTCGCAGCCTATTACGGCTTCGAAACGCCGAAGTCCAAGCACTGAGCGACGATTGGAGGGCCTGCCTCCGCGCTATGAAGCACTTCATCGCCTAGGTCAGGGCGGTGGCGGTGAGGTGTGGGCCGTACGCGATCGCGTGCACGGCACGGCATGCGCGTTCAAAGTTCTTGCGAAGGGCGCCGGTGAGCCCGAGCTCGTCGCGCTCGTACGCGAGGCCGTTGCGCTTTCGGGTCTCGAAGGGCTTGGCGTTCCGCGCGTGCTTGCGTTCGGCGCGATCGCGGATGGTCGTCGCTACATGGTCCGTGAGCTCGTCGAAGGTCGGAGCCTCGAAGAGATTTTCGAACAGAGCGTCGTCGAGGGTGCGAGCGATCCGCGCGCGTGGCTCGAGCCGCTTGCGCGTGCGGCCGATCAGCTCACGTCGCTTCATCGCGCGGGGCTTCTGCACGGCGACGTAAAACCAGCGAACGTGATCGTCGAGCCGAACGGGCGCGGGACGCTCGTCGATCTCGGGCTCGCGGCTCCGTGGCGCGAAGGTGGAACGCTCGCGCGCGGGCTCACGCCGAAATACGCAGCGCCAGAGCTTCTCGCGGGAGGCGCGCTCACCGTGCGCGGCGAAGTGTATGCGCTCGCAGCAACGCTCGCCGAAGGGCTCGCGCGTCGCGGATCAGATTTGCCGGACGAGCCACGCATCGGTCTCGCGAAGGTCGCGCTGCGCGGCAAAGACGACGATCCGCAAAAGCGTTATCCAAGCACCGGTGAGCTCGCGAGCGCGATGCGTCTTGCAGCGAGTCTCGCACCCATCGATGACACAGAAACGAAGGGCGATGACGCATGGCCGGTCGTCGGCATCGACGGCGTCGCGCAAAAGCTGGTCGAGCTCGTCGGCGGTCTCGGTGCGGGCGAAGCGCTCGTGATCACGGGCGAGCGCGGCTCGGGTCGGAGCACGCTCCTTCGGCGCATCGCCTGGACGATGGGCATTCAAGGCAAGCACGTAATGTTTGCAGACGTGCCACGTTCGGATCTCACGCGGCGCGATGCGATCGCTCTCGAGCTCACGGGCGATGTCGCTCTCATCGCGATCGACGATGCAGACGCACTCGACGAACCAGCGCGTGCGCTCGTGCGGCGCGCCACCAAAGCCGGTGCGCGTCTCGTCGTCGTCGGAAGTGAAAAGACTGCAGCGGCGTCCACGAGCGGCCGCGTCACGACGTTCGACGTTCCCGCGCTCGACACCGCGACCGCAACGCTGCTCGTGACCGGCGCGATGCCATCGCTCGCGGGCGCGCTTGCTGCGCATCTCGCGGAGCTCACGGGGCGAAGGCCTGGCATTCTACGCGCCGCGGTACGCGCGCTCGCCGCTCGCACGATCGTGAGCGAGCACGACATCGACGACGCTCTGAAAGACGAGCCGCTCTCGCCACCGGAAACACCCGAGGAAGCGCTCGCGCATGCCGAGCGGCTTATCGATCTCGGTCGCGTCATCGATGCGGAGGCCGAGCTCGCACGCTCCGACTTCACTAGCTCGCCCACGACGCGTTTGCGCGCGGCCATCGCCGAAGCACGCATTCGGACCGCACGCGGAGAGCCAGCGCTTGCGGTCGCCGTGCTCGAGCGCGAAAAACCGAAGACCGACGACGCCGCATGGCACACCGCAATGAGCCGCGCACTCTTGCGCGCAGGTCGATTCGCCGAAGCGATCGAAGCCGTGCGCCCAGCGATCGCCGCCGACGACAAAAACGTGGAAGCGCTCGCGGCCTATGGCGTCGCACAAGCGTACCTCGGCGACGACACCGCGGGCACGGCGAGCCTCGAACGCGCTCTCACGATTGCGCGGGAACGCAAAGACGCACGTGGCGAAGGATTCGTTCTCGGCTCGCTCGGCATCGTCGATCAGCGCGCAAACCGCGTGACGCAAGCGAAAGAGGCGTACGAAAAATCACTCGAAGTGGCCGAGCGCGCTCGTGACGCCGCAACCGTCGCAGCGGCGCGGCTCAACCTCGCCGGGCTCGCGCGCGAAGAAGGCGACATCACGCGCGCGCTCCTGCACCTCGAAGCGATGGTCGATCTCGGCAAGCGCGCGGGCGGTCTTGCGGTCGTTCAGCAAGCGCGCATCAACCTCGTCAATCTCGACCTCTACCTCGGGCGCCACGCTCGCGCGCGCGCGGCGATCGATTTGTTGCGCGCGAATGTGGATACGCTTCCCATCGCTGCGCATGCGCAACTGCTCGGGTGTCGCGCCGAGCTCGCTGCGCGCACGGGTGACGCCGTGAGCGCCGCGCGTCTCTATGAGGAGTGCGGCGCAGCGTACGAAAAGCAGGGCCGCACCGCCGACGCCGCCGAAGCACGCCTCGAAGGGCTCTTCATGCGCGTGAATCACACGCCGCCACCGATGCTTGCGGAGCTCGACGCCCTCGGAGATGTGGGCGCGCATCGTGCGCTCGCGCTTCTCGTACGTGGTTCGATCGAGGCACGTAGCGGCAACGAGGAGCACGCAAAGAGCGCGCTCGATGAAGCGCTCTTGCTCGCGAAGCACGCTGGCCAACAAGAGCGCGCGGTCTGGGCTCTCTCTGCGCGCGCGCGTTTGCTTGGGCATCAAGGTGCGCGCATTCAAGCGCGTCGCGACATCGAGGCCGCGCTCGCGATGCTCGAGGACACCGCGTCGAAGCTGCCGCGCGATCTCCGTGAAGTGTTTTGGGACGAGCCTCGCCGCGCAACGCTCCGCGCTGCTACGAACACGACCATCGAGAGCGTTCGTGATCCGCGCGTCGAACCGAAAACGCCCACGCTTCCAGGTGCGTCCATTTCGGTCGTCTTTCCGCGGCCCGCCGAGGACAAGCTTGCGCGTGTGCTCGAGATCGTTCGCGAGCTCGCAACCGAGCACGATCTACCGAGCCTTCTCGCAAAAGTGACGGACCACGCGCTCGCGCTGCTTGGCGGTGAACGCGGCTTCGTCGTGCTCGTCAACGACGCCGGCGAGCTCGAAGCGCACGCATCGCGCGATCGCAAAGGCGATGACCCGCACGCGCGCTTCTCGCGATCGGTTGCCGAGAAAGTCGTGCAGACGGGCGAGCCAGTCGTTGCGGTGCGCGCGCGCGAAGACGAGCGCCTCGCTGAAGCCGTGAGCGTTCATCAGCTCGCGATTCAATCGATCGCATGCGTTCCGGTGCGTGGCGCGCCGCCGCTCGGTCGCCCGATTGGCGCTCTCTACGTCGAGACGCGACACCGTGCGGGCGTGCGCTTCGAAGAAGAGCTGCCCATTTTGCGTGCGTTTGCGGATCAAGCGGCCATCGCGATCGAGAACGCGCGCTTGCTCCAAGAAAATCGCGACCGCGCGCGCGAGCTCGAAGCAGCGCACGAGAAGCTCGAGTCCGCACTCGGTCGCCGCACGGAGCAGCTCGTCGAAGCGCGCCGCGATTTGCAGCGGGTGCGCACGAGCTTGAAGAGTCATTTCGGTTACGCGGGTTTGGTCGGCACGAGCGGCGCGATGCGCCGCGTCTATGCGCTCATCGAGCGCATCAAAGACACCGACGTCCCCGCGCTCGTCACGGGCGAGAGCGGCACGGGCAAGGAAGTCGTCGCGCGCGCCATCCACGACGCAAGCGCGCGCGCGAAGAAAACCTTCACTGGCATCAACTGCGGCGCGATCCCGGCGAACCTCCTCGAGAGCGAGCTCTTCGGCCACGTGCGGGGCGCGTTCACCGGCGCCGACCGCGATCGCAAAGGGCTACTCCGCGAAACGGAAGGCGGCACGCTCCTCCTCGACGAGATCGGCGAGATGCCGCTCAAGATGCAAGCGAGCATGCTGCGCACGCTCCAAGAAAAAGTGGTGCGCCCCGTCGGCAGCACGAAAGAAGAACCGACCGACGTCCGCATCATCGCGGCGACGAATCGCGATCTCGAACAAATGGTTCGCGAAGGCACCTTCCGCGAAGACCTCTACTACCGCCTCCACGTCATCGAGCTCCGCGTGCCGCCGCTTCGCGAGCGTGTCGAAGACGTGCCGCCGCTCATCGATCATTTTCTCACGCTCTTCTCCACACGCTACCGCCGCGACAAGAAAACAATCCATCGCGACGCACTCCGTCGCATGTCCGCTTACGATTGGCCGGGCAATGTTCGTCAGCTCGAGCACGTTCTTTTGAACGCATGGCTCATGAGCGAGGGCCACGAGCTCGTCGCCGACGACATCCAGCTCCCCGATCAGAGCCGCCCTGCGTCGTCGAAGTCGGGCGGCGTGAAGCCCGCGAAGAACGAAGCCGAGTACCGCGACTCCGAGAAGGAGCGCATCTTGCGCGCCCTCGCCGCGTGCAACTGGAACCGCGTGAAGGCCGCAGAGCTCACCGGGATCCCGCGACGGACGTTCTATCGGCGCCTGAAAGAGTTTGGGATTTTGTAGGAAAGGACGGGGAAACCATGGAATGGACGATTTTGCGCGCGAGCTTCATTTCTCAGGGCATCCACGTGATGCTCGGGGTCGCCACGGCGATCGTTGGAGCCGCGACGATCTGGGCGATCGATCGGTTCATGTTCAAGAAAATCGATCTGCAAGAAGAGATCGCGCGCGGCAATCTCGCAGCGGCGATTCTGGCGGGCGCCATGTGGATCGCGCTCGCGATGATCTTCACACGAGGTTGAGTTGAATCAGCCGCAGCATCCCTATGCGCGTCATCCGTACACGCTCCAGCAAGCGCCGCTCGGATACGTCGGGCCCGCGTGGGCCGCGCCCATGCCGCGAAGGCCGCTTCCGCCGCGGCGCGGGATGTCCGGATGCGCCATCGCGGCGCTCGTGCTGCTCGTGCTGTTCGTCGGTGGCTTCATGTTGGTTGGGCTCGTCGTCGTCGTCTTGGTTCGCGACGCCGTCATCGCGGTCGACACGACCACGCCACCCACGACGACGGCCGCGCCGACCGTCGTACCGACCGCGACTGGGACTTCGGGCATCCCGGCGCGCACCGCAGTCAACCCAGCGCTCTTCGATCGCTCGGCGCGTTTCGATTACGCGACGATGGGGTGCGTTGCGCCGAAGTTCATCCCGGAAGAAGCGCGCACGTACTACTCGCTCTACTATCGCGGTCACGGAACGGCGCACTACCTCCGCGGCAAAGTCGCGCTCGTTCACTTGCGCGTGATGTCGCCATCGGTGACATGGACGCTGGGCGCCGCGGCCGACGTCGATCGCTCCGCGCTCCTCGCCGGGCACTTCTTCGAGGACCAAGCGAAGATCTATGGCGTGAGCGATCTCGACTACGTACCCATGACGTGGTCGCTGACGACGGACTTCGTCCCGCCGCCGCTCGTGCCCGACAGCACCGGAAAAATTTCGTCGAAGGCATCGCGCGATCTCGTCGCGCAAGCGCTTCGCGCGAGCGAAGCTTCACTCGGGCTCACGATGGACGCGATCGCGACGAAGCTCCAAGGCGAGGGCTACGCCGAGGTCGCGTTCCTCTTGCATCTTCCGGTGAAGAGCATCGCGCGCGAATTCGCGTTTCCCGCGCCGCTCCGCGGAAACGTCGATGTGGCCGTCGTGTTTGCGCATCCCGATCTCGCGCACCTCGGCTACACGACGACGCACGAGTCGCTCCATTTGTTCGGCGCCGACGACATCTACCCCATCACGCTCCACGACGCCGACGACCAGCACGACATCATGCGCGACTACTGCGTCGGGTTCGGCAACGCCCGCATCGGCGCCATGACCGCATACGCGATCGGTTGGACGAAAGCCCCGCCAAGCCGGCCGTACTCGATTCGCTAAATCTTCTCTGGCGACGACGCAATCGTCGACTTCTTCGGCTTGCGTGCGATGCTAGCGCCCATGCGAAAGCTGCTCTCGATCATTTGTTTCGTCGCTGCGTGCGGTGGCCCCACGACGACGGCGCAGACCGTCACCACGACGACGACCACGACGCCTCCAGCACCGACCGAAATCG
>JBBSFE010000157.1:0-12045 GCA_038239005.1 Polyangiales bacterium | reverse complement strand
TCGGCACGGTCTTCATGGCCGTCTCGGGGGCACGCGGCACCGACGTCAAACACCGCCTCTTCCCGGGCGACCGCTCCCAAATCCAAACCTTCGCTGCCTACGCGGGCCTCCACTTGGTCCGCACCTACGTCCAATCATGATTGTTCGTACGGTTGTTTAGATGGGCTCGAAGTAGCGGCGGAGCTCCCACTCGGTGACCGCTTTTTCGTATTGGCGCGCTTCCCAGTCGCGCGTGCGGGCGTAGTGGTCGATGAAGGGTTGGTCGAGCACACGGGGAGCTTCGGCGCAACGCGAGAGGCGATCGGTCGCTTCGCGGAGAGTGCGGGGGAGGCGAAGCGGTGAGTCCGCAGCGTTTGCGGACGCGTCGCCGCGCGCTTCGGGCGGTGGGTCGACCTTGTTTTCGATTCCCCACAAACCTCCGCCGAGGCAACTGGCGATCGCGATGTATGGGTTGATGTCGGCCGCACCCTGTCTGTATTCGAGCCGCGTCGATTTGGGGCCGTCGCCGATGACGCGAATCGCGCACGTGCGATTTTCGGCGCCCCAGCTCGCGGTGAGCGGGGCCCACACGCCGGGGACGTAGCGCTTGTAGCTGTTCACCGTCGGCGAGAAGAGAGCGGTGAGCGTCGGCATGAGCGAGACCTGCCCGCCAAGATAATGGAGCGCGAGCGCGCTGAGCTCGTGCGGGCCGTTCGCGTCGTGAAAGAGATTCGTGTTGCCGTCGTCCGACCAGAGAGACTGATGAAGATGTCCGCTCGATCCCGGAAGGTCCGCGTTCCACTTCGCCATGAACGTGACCGAGATGCCGCGGCGCGCGCAGAGCAGTTTCATGCCCGTTTTGAAGAGCGCGGCTTTGTCGGCCATCGCGAGCGCGTCGTCGTAACGAATCGCGACCTCGTACACGCCTGGTCCCGTCTCGGTGTGGAGCGCCTCGATCTCGATCCCGAACGCGTTCATCTCGTCGAGAATGGCGTGACAGAGGTCGCTATTTTGCCCCTCGCGCACCCACGAGTAACCGAACATGCCGGGCGTGAGCGTCTCGAGATTGCGAAAACCTTTTTGTGCGAGCGACTGCGGCGTCTCGCGAAACAAGAAGAACTCGAACTCGGCGCCGAACGACGCGTGGTAACCCTTGGCTGCCGCGCGCGCGATCACGCGCTTCAAGAGCGAGCGCGGACACGCCGGATGAGGCGCGCCGTCAGGCAGACAAAAGTCGACGAGGAACGCTGCCGTGTTTGGTTCCCACGGGATGATCCGAAATGACGAGAGATCGACGCGTGCATGCGTGTCGGGGTAGCCGGAGTGCCAGCCGGTGACCTTGGCGTTGTCGTAGAGGATGTCGCCGATGTCCCAGCCGAAGATGACGTCGCAAAACCCGAAGCCGCTTTCGGCCGCGCTCCAGAATTTCTCGGACGAGATGTACTTGCCGCGCAAGACGCCATCGATGTCGAAACCGCCGACTTTGATGTGTCGGATGCCGTGGCGCTCGAACGCCGCTCGCAGCTCAACGAGATCCATGCGTCCGAGGGTACACGCGTGACGCGATTCGAGGTAAGCCGTCGCATGGGCTTCGATCCGAATGCCGCAGCCGATCGCGATGCCGGGATTTTCGGCCTTCCGACCACCGCCGATGAAGCACGGGTCGTGCTCATCCCCGTCCCGTGGGACGCAACCACTTCGTATCGCGCTGGCGCGAGTCGCGGGCCGCGCGCGATTTTCGACGCGTCGATGCAAGTCGATTTGTTCGACGCGGAAGTCGGCAAACCCTACGAACAAGGCATCGTGATGCTGCCGGAGAGCGCCGAGCTCCGCGCATGGAACGAAGAAGCCCGCGGGTTTGCAGAAGAGGTCATCGAAGCGGGTGGTCACGTCGCGGGTAACATCGAGCTCGAGAACGCGCTCGGCCGCGTGAATGCGCTCTCCGAACGCGTGAACGAAGTCGTCTATCTCGAGACGAAGCGTGTGCTCGGGCAAGGTCGCATCGCGGCGGTCGTCGGTGGTGATCACGCAGCGCCATTCGGTGCGATGCGCGCATACGGCGAGCGATTTCCTGGGCTCGGCATTCTTCACATCGATGCGCACGCCGACTTGCGTCGCGCCTACGAAGGCTTCACGCACTCGCACGCGTCGATCATGGAAAACGTGATGCGCCTCGAAGGGGTCTCGCGCATCGTGCAAGTCGGCATTCGCGATTTTTGCGAAGAAGAAATTCAACGCATCGAATCGAGTGCGGGCCGCGTGCGAACCGTGTTCGACGTGCAGCTCGCTGCGGCGCGTTCGCGTGGCGCCATCAGCGAATCGTTCACGACGGCCATCGCTGCGCTACCCGAGGCCGTGTACGTGTCGTTCGACATCGACGGGCTCGACCCCACGCTTTGCCCGCACACCGGAACGCCCGTGCCTGGCGGACTTTCGTTCCACGAGGCGAGCACGCTCCTCGGAATGGTCGCCGAGAGCGGTCGCCGCATCGTCGGGTTCGACTTGAACGAGGTCGTGCCGGGTCCCGACGACGACGAATGGGACGCCAACGTCGGCGCGCGCCTTCTCTACAAGCTCATCGGGTGGACGCTCGTATCGCAGCGGTTGACGACGCGCCCGCGTCTTCCGTGACGGGCTCTACGTCGTCGAATGCGAGCGCGATGTTGGCCATGCGCGCATCGAGCACCGTTTCGACATCTCGTGCGAGCGCGTCTTTTCCGCTTCCGCGCAGCCACGACGCCGCGCATCGCACGGCCCACCACGTGACGGGCTCATCGTGCGCGACGGCCGTGTACGCATCGATGAAATCATACGCAGCCTTCGTGACGTCTTCGTCGCCGAGCGCGGCAGCGCACATGAGCATCACGGCGCGATCGGCCGTGGCGTGCCAGGCGTCGCCGCGCGAGACAAGCTCGGCGATGTGCGGCGTCATGCGCGCGCGCGCAGCCGCGTAATACCCACGTGCTGCGTCGAGCGCAGCGAGGGTTCGCGTTGCGTCGGCCACGAGGTGACGATCAGCGACGGTCTCGAGCGTCTTCGACATGATGGCAATGCTGCGTGTCGCCTCTTCGATCTCGCCGGCTCCGATGAGCGTGTCCGCGAGCGTCGCGTGCCCGACGAACACTTGATACGGATCCGTCGAACGCTCGGCCGTCCGCGCAGACTCGCGAAAGTGAACGAGCGAGCCATGGATGTCGCACCGAAGCGCGGCGAGCTCGCCGAGGCGGTGATGAAGACGCGTGAGCGTCGTCGTGTCGGTGGCGCTCTGCACGAGCGCGAGACACTTCGCCGTCTCTGCGAAATGATCTTGATAGAAATGCGTGCTCGAGATGTCGAACAATGCCGACTGCATCTCCTCGATGTCACCGAGCGCTTCGTAAAGCGCGCGGGCCCGCTCGAGGTGTGCGCGTGCCGTGGGGTAGTCGAGACCGAAGTAATAGCGAAGCCCACGCGCTCGCTCGAGCATGGCGCGATGGCGATGCGTTGGCGGCAACTTGTCGCCCTCGATCCAGCTCGAAAATAGGCCGATCGCGCGATCGGCCGCAGCGGGCAGCGACGCTCGCGAGAGCGCGCGGATCGTGGACAGCGCAACCTCTGCGGCCGAATCGTGATCATTGCCAGCGCGATAGAGCATCGCAATCGCAAGCCCGCTGTCCGCGTTGCGCTTGCCGTAGACACCGACGAGCGCGTTTGCAGTCGATCGGAAAATCGATACGGAATCGGAGCGCGCGGCGCAACGCTCGACAATGACGTCGAGGAAGAGCCGATGCTCGAAGCGATACGCGCCACGCCCATCGACCCGCAAGAGACCGGAGAGGAGCGCGCGATCGAGCACGAGGTCCACTTGCTCGCCTGCGCCGACGCATGCGCGTAGCACGCGCTCTTCGAAGCGAAGCCCGAGAAGAGCTGCGTGACATAGTACGCGCTCGGCGTTCGCCCGATCACCTTCGAACGCATCGAGCAGCGTCGTGATGCGGCGCATGAGCACCGAGCCGCGAGCGCGTGTCGTGAGCTCTTCGAGAGAAGCGTGTGGCGCGAAGACGTAACCTTCGTCGGAAGGGACGAGCATTCGCTCGTCGATCCACGCGCGCACGGTCTCTACGAGCACGAGCGTGGGCTCGTCGAGGACGTCGGCGAGCTTTCGCGCGATGCCGGGCGCGAGCTTCGCCGTGGCATCGAGCAGCGTCACGCGATCGCCCACGGAGAGCGCCGGAAGCATCTCGAAATCGGCGCCGGCTTTCGCGGTCTTCATGAGCCACGCGCGCACGGCGGGGTGCTCGGCCGTGCCGCTTCGCAACGTTCCGACGATGAGAGCGCGCGCGTCGTTGGCTTGGAGAAGTCGCAGCATGAGCTCCATCGCGCCATCGCGCGACCACGCGACGTCGTCGAGCCACAAGAACACAGGATGAACACGCGAAGCCGCGAGCACGCACATGCCCGCGAGGCGCGCGGCGATCTCGACGTCAACCGGTGGCGCACCGGGCAAGAGCCACTCGTGCATTCGCGCGAAGTCGACCCCGCGTTGCGAAATGTGCGTGAGCCACTTCCATCGGCCGGCGAGTGTGTCGTCGAGCGTGGTCATGGGCGCGCCGAGGAGTCGCGCCATGCTCGAGCGGAGGCCGGCCTGCGAGCTAGCAATGGTTTCGTCGAAGCTGGCCGCGGCGCCGATCATCCAACCGAGGCGTTCGACCTCGCCGAAAGCATGACGAACGAGGCGTGTTTTCCCTTCGCCGGGGCGCCCTGCGACGACCATGCCGCGAGCGCCGCCTTTCTTCGTGACGTGCTCGGCGAGCGTGAGCAAATGCGCAACCTGCGCGTCGCGACCGAGCAGCGGAAGCGGACGCAATTTGTGAAGCGCGACCTCGGGCGACATTCCACCCGCCGCGGGCAGCGAGAACGGAAGATTGCGGGTGCTCGTGTGAGAAATCGGAAGCTCGGCGGACGACGAGATCGTCGGAGCGCTCGCGAGGGGTGACTCGATCCATGACGCGAGCGCTCGCGCCGTGATCGAGCTCGGCTCGCCCTCGACGACGCGCGCTGCGATGGCCGCGAGCGATTGCCTCACGCCTGTTGCGAAGCGCGGACGCAGCCGCGGATCGGGATTGAGCAGCGCCATCACGAGCTCGGCAAGCTCGCGTGGAATCGACAAGCCAGGCCGCGGCACGAGCGGCGTCACTGCGTGCATCTTGCGAGCGAGCATCTCGCCGAGCGTTCCCTCGGACGGATACGGTTCGTGCCCCGCGACGAGCTCATAAAGCATCACGCCTACGGCGTAGAGATCCGTCGATGGCCCAATCGATTCGAGATCGATCAGCTGTTCGGGTGCCATGTAATACGGCGTGCCCTGAACGCCGCGCCGCTCCGAGCCTTTGAGCGGGTCGATGACGTGCGCGATCCCGAAGTCGGTGATCTTCACGCGGCCGCTTTCGTCGAGCAGGACATTGGCGGGTTTGAGATCGCCGTGAACGATTCCCTGCGCGTGCGCCGTCGAGAGTGCGTCGAGGATCTGATCGAACGCTCGAAGCACGATCGCGAGTCCCGGAAAACCTTGCTCCCAATGTTCGAGGCTCCAGCCGCGAACGAGCTCCATCACGAGAAACATCGCGCCCTCATCGTCGCGGCCGACGTCGATCAGCTCGACGATCGATGGGTGCGCGAGCTGTGCAGCCGCCGATGCCTCGTTCAAGAGAAGGCGCTGCGAGCTCGGCCCGCCGTGCTCGGTGCGCAGCGTTTTGATCGCCACGATGCGGCCGCTCGGGCGATGAATCGCCTCGTACACGCGTCCGATGCCGCCCTCACCGAGCTGCCGCAGGACCTCGTAATTGGCGCGGTGGACGTGCATCTCGTGTGGGTTCGACGGGCGGCGAGGATATCGATTCGATCGATTTCGGGTGTGTTGCGTTAACGCCGGGAACACGAAGCGCGTGTTACCTCGGCGTTGGCGGCGTCGATGTACTCGCGTTCAGCGGTGACTTTCGCAGCATCGGCGCGCGCGCGTAGGATGTCGCATGTGGCGTCTGTCAGCGCGGGGTTGGTGGCGTCGAGCGCGGACGCCGTAAACGTTTTCAGCCGGTCGCCTCCGCCGCGTGGCTCCACGTAGTAGCGGTCGAATGGGCCTTCGGGCACGAGATGGCGCGTGAAGCGCTTGTCCCACCGAGCGTCGAATACGATCACGAGCGGGCGCGTTTGTGCGAGCTGCGACACTGAAAATTCTTCCGGCGCGCCGTAGAGCGCAAGATCGCGAATCAGCGGAGCCACGAGCGGCTCGCGCGCAATTTCGCGACCCGTGGCACGCGAGCCAAGCCCGAACGTCGGGATGACGATCACGTCCGTTCGAAGCGCGCCCGTTGCGGCGGCTGCGCGTGCGCGAAGAAAGAGGCGCGGGCTCGGGAGGAGCAGCACGGAATCTCGTGGAAGTGAACCGAAGGCCGTGGCGTTCCACTTCGTCGTGGCGTCGGCTTTGGCCTTCGACATCGCGAGCGAGGTGTCGTCGGCGATGCGCACCGGGATGACGAGCTCGAGCAGCACGATCATCGCGGCGCTCGCTTTTGCGAGTGGGATGTTCGCGTTCGAGACCCATGACGCGACCGTGCCCATGCCGTAAGCGGCGAACGCGGCCATCGCCACGAGCGACGCGAGCAGCGCATCTCCAAAACGGAGCGGACCCGCGGGCGCGCCGAACACCGGCGACGCAACACCGACGAGCGCGAGCACGAGCGCGGCACAAGCAACGGGGCGCGTGACGCGTGCGCGCAATGCGACGACGACGCCGACTGCGGCAAAGGCGAGAGCGATGATTCCGACCTCCGAGCGAACGATGCCAAACGCGATCGATCGCGATGCGCTCTTTGCACCTTCACCGACGACGCCGGTGAAGAAACCCACGTCGAGCGATGCCTCGGGCGCAACGCGCGCGCGCCACATCATCCACGCGATCGGAATCGCGCCGAGGAAGAGCGCGAGCACATCGCGCGCCTTTGGTCGCCATGATCCCACGAGGGCGAGTGCGCCGAGTGAAAGCGCTGCAGCCGCGAATGCCATGGCGTCGTACGTTGCCGCAAGTCCGAGCGCGCCGAGGCTTGCTGCGGCGGGTGCGCCTTCGCTCGCGAGCACGATCGGAAGCGTCGCGAGGAGAGCTCCCATCACGCTTCCGCCAACGAGCGATGCCTCGCGTTGCATGGGCGCGTTCAGCGTTGCGATCGTGCTGCCCGAGAGAGCGATCACGAGGCCAAGCCAATCCGGTAGCGCCGTGCGCACGAGTCGCCACGCGAGCGTGAACGCCGAGGCACCGAGCAGACCCAAACAAACCATCGACGCCCACTTCGCGTTCGTGCCGAACGGCGCACCTGCGATCGCGTCGAGGCCGTGGAGCGCGCCTGTCCAGCCGCGCCCGATGACGCGCACGACCGCTTCGTCGCATGCCGCCGACATTCCGTCTCCGCGCGCGCACACTGCGGCGAAAGCCACGG
Source organism: Polyangiales bacterium (assembly GCA_038239005.1). GTDB lineage: Bacteria > Myxococcota_A > Polyangia > Polyangiales > Polyangiaceae > DASXHD01. The sequence continues at coordinate 4,597 of JBBSFE010000157.1, read as the reverse complement.
GAATCGCACCGGCCAAGGCCGCAAACGCAGCCGCAATCTTCGGCGTCGCGCGTCTCACGTCGGCCGAGAGCCATTACCACGCTGTCCGAAATGCAGGTACATTCCCGTCCCCAAACCATGCCGAGCAGATTCATCGACGAGCTGAAACGAACCCACCATTGCGCGGCCCTCCGCGCGGACGACGCCGGCAAGGAAGTCGTGCTCTTCGGGTGGGTTGCCAGCTATCGAGATCACGGCGGCTGCGTCTTCATCGATTTGCGCGACCGCGAGGGCATCACGCAGCTCGTGTTCGACCCGGAGTTCTCGGGCCACGGTGACGCACCACGCATCGCACACGATTTGGCGCAGCACGTTCGGGGCGAATGGGTCATTGGCGTTCGCGGCATCGTCACGAGTCGCGGTAACAACACGAACCCGCGCCTACCTACGGGCGCCATCGAAATTCACGCGGTCGAGCTCACGGTCTTCAACAAGGCCGACACACCGCCGTTCGAAATCAAAGACGACCTCGATACCTCCGAAGAGAAGCGTCTCCAATATCGCTATCTCGATCTCCGCCGCGCGCCGCTCCAGCGCACGCTGCGCGTTCGTCACCGCGTGCATCAAATCACGCGGCGCTATTTCGACGAGCATGGCTTCCTCGAGCTCGAGACGCCCGTGATGGTGAAGTACACGCCCGGCGGTGCGCGCAACTTCCTCGTGCCGAGCCGCATGAACCCGGGGAAATTCTTTGCGCTTGCGGAAAGCCCGCAGCTCTTCAAGCAGCTCTACATGGTCGCCGGCTTCGACAGATATTTTCAGATCGTCAAATGCTTCCGCGACGAAGATTTACGCGTGGATCGGCAGCCAGAGTTCACGCAGATCGACGTCGAGATGAGCTTCGTCTCCCAAGACGACGTATTCATCGCGCTCGAAGGCCTCATCTTCGCCGTGTGGAAGGAAGTGCTCGGCATCGATCTCCACGAAAAATATCCGAGCGGGCGATTTCCGCAGATGCCTTTCGAAGAGTCGATGGGCAAATACGGCAACGACAAGCCCGATCTTCGTTTCGGTTTCCCTCACACCGACATCACCGACGTCATCATCGAGCACGTCGGCGGCGGCATCCCCTTTTTCAAGGACATCGCCGATAAGTTCACTTCCGGAAAGCTCCGCAGAGATTTGCCCGCCGAGATCGTGAAGGCGATGCGCATCCCGGCCGAGCACGCGACGAAGATGTCGCGTACCGAGGTCGACAAGCTCGAGGACTTCGTGAAAGGCATGGGCGCGCGCGGGCTCGCTCGCGCAAAAGTCGACGCCACGGGTAACTGGGCGCAATCGCCGCTCGCGAAGACCGTGACGCCCGAGATGCGCGCCGCCATCAACGCCAAGCTCGACGCCAAAGACGGCGATCTCCTGTTCTTTCAATTCGGCAAAGCGAGCACCGTGCAAACCGTGCTCGCGAACTTGCGCGTGCACCTCGCCAAGAAGCTCGGGTTGATTCCCGAAACGGGCCACGGCGGTCGCTTCGAATTTTTGTGGGTCGTGAACCCGCCGCTCTTCGAGTGGGACGACGATCGCAAAACGTGGGCGGCAGCGCACCACGCCTTCACGCGCCCCCACGACGCATGCGTCGACATGCTCGAGACCGATCCCGGCAAAGTGCTGTGTCATCGTTACGACCTCGTGCTCAACGGCTTCGAGATCGGCGGCGGCTCGATTCGTCTTCACGACCCGAGCGTGCAAGCGCGCGTGTTCAAGGCGCTCGGCATCAGCGACGAAGATGCTCGCGCGAAATTCGGATTCTTGCTCGACGCCCTTCGCTACGGCGCGCCTCCCCACGGCGGCATCGCACTCGGAATGGACCGCTTGACGATGCTTCTCTCCGGCGCCGAGTCACTGCGCGACGTGATTCCCTATCCGAAGACGCAAAAAGGAACCGACTTGATGACCGACGCACCAAGCGAAGCGGGTGCCGAGCAACTCGCCGAGCTCCACGTTCGCGTCGTCGCGCAAGAGCCCGCGAAGAAATGATCACGCGCGTGCTCGCATTCGTCGCGCTGTGCTTCGCGTGCGATCAGCCCACGGACTACTACCTCTACACGGCGCATCCGTACGAGCCGCAGCGCGACTGTTTGGATTCGCTGGTCGAGCTCGATGTCGAAGTTGGGAAAGATCCCGGCAACGGATGTGCGCCCGTTTGTGTGGTCGGCAAGGACTACGACGGCGCCGCGCTCCTTTTTGCCACGACCGAGTGTGGCCCAGCGCCTCACGGTGCGGATGTGTCGGCAAGCAACGCGGGGTGCCCCGCCGCGCTTGCTGCGCTCAGTCGAGCTGACTTCTGCCTCGACGGCGGTGGCTCGACAGACCCGCTCGACGCCGGCGTCTCCGAGTAACGTGGCGCGCAGGTGCACGTTAGCAACTGGCGATTGTGCTCGGCATGCCGTAGAACTTCCGCGGCCCCTCCGCGATCGTAGTGCGCTGCCCCCCCTCGCGCGCGCGGTTGTGGAGGGGCCACTTCTCATTTCGCTGGGTCGTCGCGTTTGAGGGCGCGCAGAATTTCGAGCGGGCTGAAGCCGAGCACCGATGCGATGTCTTTGTCCGTCGCGCCGCCGACGCGTTTGCGTAGCGCTTGCATCACGGGCTCGAAGAGCGCGAGCGGTCCCTTCATCGATGGAAGCGCGCCCCACGCGTAACGCGCGCTGTCGATTCCGATCGCGACGCCGATTGCGAGAGGCATCGGCGAGATGATCACTTCGCGCATCGCGATGGCGCGGCTCCATGCACCCGGGCGTCCATCGAGTTGAAGCTCGGCGAGGGTGTCGATCTCGCCGAAGCAACCGAGCGAGAGCGGCGCGTAACGATCTTCGACCGCAGCGACGAGATGACGCACGTCGCGCCGCCACTCGCCGGACAAAAGCCCCATCGCGGGCCGAAGGTCATCTGGCCCGGCGATGAGATCGAAGCCGCGCGCGGTACGCCGGAGCACGAGCGCCGTCCAAAGCGCGCCGTCTTTGAAGATGCCGAGCGCGATGGCTTCATCTTCTTTGCATGTGGCGTCGAGCGCGCGGCGAATCATCGGCAGCGTCGGCACGGGGATGTTCTTCAAACGCCGCGGCCAACCCTCGATGCGCGACTCGTTCATCATCTCGCGAACGATGCCGAGGAGTGTGAGCGACTGCGCGGTGAGATCGTCTTGCCGCTTCGCGCGTTCGCCGAAACGCTCCATCACTTCTTCGAGCGCGCCCACTTCCGCCGCAACGATCCAGCTCGCTTGCTGCGCGTCGGCGAGCGCGGCCAACCGCTTCACGCGTTCTGGTTCGGCGAGATCCGGCCACGATTTCCACTCGCCCTCTCGCTCGAGGCGACCGCGGCGCGTGTGGAGCATCTTGCGAACCGCGCCTCCGTCGTGAATGACGAAGAGCCCACCGAGCGCCGTGGGATCCGGCGGCGCTGCTGGCTTGAAGAGGCCGAGGAGGCGTGTCCAGTCCTCGGCCGTGAACCCCTCGAGGCGGACATCGGGCGCGAGCATTCGCGCGAGCGTACCATGGGCGCGATGCCGCCCTCGCTCACCGCGGACGCAATCTTCGCGAAGTATCTCTTGCCGCTCTACCCACCGGACGCGCGCGATCTCGATGCCGTTCGGAAGACCGATGCGAACCCCGCGCAGAACCCGAGCGTAACGGCGCATCTCGACGACGCAGCGCGGGTCTTCGTCGGGATGCATGCGAGCATCTTCGGTCGCGACCTGGCGCTCGACTACACCGACGCGAGCGTTCACCGACTCGGCGCAGCGCTCGTACGCACGGCTCGCGACGACCTCGCAGACGACGCGCTCTTCAACGTCATCGTCCACGGCGCGTCCTACGTTGGCGCGTGCATCGTGCGCTCACACGGCGGAAGCTGGCTCGTGCGTCGTCCGCTGTGGGAGAGTCGCGTGCGGCTCGTGTCCGCCGCGGGTGAGGCCGAGCTCGCGGTGCTCTCGTGGTGGCTTCGCTCGCTCGCAGATGAAGCATTCGACGACTCGGGTGCCGTACGTTTTGGTTTGGCCGAGCGCTATCGCGCGTACGTCGAAGTCCCGACGACCAAACCCGACGCGCTCCCGCTCATCGCCGAGCCGCGCAAGCTGCCACGCCTCAAAAACGTTCGATACGATGTATTCTACAAGTATTTGAAGGCGCATTTGCCGGAGCTTCGCGATGTCGGCGCCGACTTTCCGTCCCCCGAGCGATTCGAGGCATACGGCTTCGCATGGCTCGACTTCGTGCTCGTCGGTAGCGGTCGCATGGTCGTCGTGTGCGGTCCGGGCGAGGGAGGTCTCCACGCGTTCTGGCTCGACCGCGGTGGTTTCTTGAAGAGCGCTCTCTTCGCGGCAGACAAAATTCCCGAGCCGCTCATGCGCGTCGACGGCGACAAGCTCGCGTTCGTCGTCGCGCGCGACGGAAAAATGTCGGTCCACGAAACGCTGTGGTGGGGGCCTTAGGAGCCTGGTCGAATTTATCGATCCGCTCATGGAAATAGCCGACGCGCGCGGGCTGTTGGTGCAGCATGGGCAACGTGGATTCCGTTCGTGCGAAGTATCGCAAGCTGCGCGGCGTGATGGATGAGCGCGTGACGC
>JBBSFE010000156.1:0-12060 GCA_038239005.1 Polyangiales bacterium | reverse complement strand
GTAGCTGCCGTCGTTGCGACCGACTTGCGTCTTCGTGCGAACGACGACGGCTTTCGCGACGTCGCCCTTCTTCACTTTGGCAGCCGGAAGCGCTTCTTTGATGGAGACGACGATGACGTCGCCGAGCCCCGCATACCGACGACGCGAACCGCCCAGCACTTTGATGCACTGGACGCGCTTCGCGCCGGAGTTGTCGGCGACTTCCAAGATGGTTCGCATCTGAATCATGGCGTTATTCCTGAACGAACTTCTTCACGAGGCGCACGACGATGAAGCGCTTGTCGCGCGAGATCGGGCTGTGCTCCTGGATTTCGACTTCGTCCCCGGTGAGGTATTCGTTTTTCGCGTCGTGCGCTTTGTAGCGGGCGCGCGAGCGGACGTATTTTCCGTAGAGCGAGTCGCGGGTGTGCGAGACGACTTCGACGACGACCGTCTTGTCCATGCGGCCGCCGGCGTTCTTCTTGTTCGGGCGGACGACTCGGCCAACCATCTTGCGACGGAAGCCGTGCGCGTCGTGCTCTTTCGCGGCGACGGGCGCCTTCTCAACTTGCGTGCTCATTTCTTCTCCGTCTTCGTCTTCTTCGCAGCGCGCGCTGCCTTAGCGCCGGGATCAGCAGGCTTCTTCTCAGCGGCCGGCTTCTTCGGCGCAGCAGCAGCTTTCTTGGCGACAGCGGGTTTCGACGCTGCTGCTTTCGGCGTGGGTTTCTCTTCCGCGACAACGGGTGACTTCTGCGTGGCCGGCATGCCGCCGCGCGCTTTTTCGCCGAGCACAGTCTTGATACGGGCGATCTCGCGGCGGTTCTTGCGAAGCGCTGCGGTGTCGTCGAGGCGGTTCGTGAAGTTCTTGAAGCGTGATTCGAAGAGGTCCTTGCTGAGCGTCTTCTCGAGCTCGTGCAAATCCTCGACGGTGCGCTCGTGCAGATCTTTGGCTTTCATGCGATCACCTCGTCGCGATGAAGGAAGCGGTACGCGACGGGAAGCTTGTGGCCCGCGAGGCGGAAGGCTTCGCGCGCGGTCACTTCGTCGATGCCTGAGATTTCGTACATGACGCGGCCGGGCTGCACTTCGGCGGCCCATTCTTCGACGCCGCCTTTGCCGCCACCCATGCGGACTTCGAGCGGCTTCTTCGTGACCGGGCGGTGCGGATAAATGCGAATCCAGAGCTTGCCTGCACGTTTGACGTGACGCTGAATCGCCATGCGCGCGGCTTCGATTTGGCGCGACGTGAGTCGGCCGGGCTCGAGGCATTGCATCGCGAAGTCGCCGAACGCAACGGAGCTTCCACGCGCGGCGATGCCGCGGTTGTTGCCCTTCTGCATCTTGCGGTACTTGGTTCGTTTCGGGGAAAGCATCGGGTTCTCTCAGGCAGTGGTGAGAAATTAGGGAGTCGTGATCGTGGGGCGGCGCGTGCGGCGCTGGAGCACCTCACCGCGGAAGACCCAAACTTTGACGCCGATGATTCCGTACTTCGTACGGGCTTCGGCGAGACCGAACTCGATGTCGGCGCGGAGCGTGTGAAGCGGGACGCGACCTTCGCGGTAGGTCTCGACACGCGACATCTCGCTGCCGCCGAGGCGACCCGAGCAGCGAATGCGGATGCCCTTGGCGCCGAACTTCATGGCCGTGGAAACGGCTTTCTTCATGGCGCGGCGGAACGCAACGCGGCGCTCGAGCTGCGAGGCAACGCCTTCGGCGACGAGCTGCGCGGCCGTCTCGGCTTTGCGGATTTCTTGGACGTCGATGAAGACTTCGTTCGCTGTGAAGGCCTGAACGCCCGGAAAGAGCGGCTCGCCCTTGGCAGCGGTCGTGAGGTTTCCGCTCTTCAGCGTCTCGATGCCTTTACCGCCCTTGCCGATGACCATGCCGGGCTTCGCCGTGAAGACGATGACCTTGGCTTTGTTGGCTGCACGCTCGACCTCGATGGAGGCAACGTGGGCGTTCATCAAGAAGTCTTTGACGGCGCGCTTAATGCGAATGTCCTCGTGGAGCCACTTCGCGTACGCCTTGTCTTCGAACCACTTGGAGTTCCATGTCTTGATGACGCCCAAACGGAACCCATAAGGATGTGTCTTCTGACCCATTACGCTCGTTCTCCGAGGATGACGGTGATGTGGCTGAGGCCCTTTTGAATTTGAGTGGCGCGGCCCATCGCGCGGGGGCGCCAGCGGCGCATGAATTTGTTGGGGGCCTTGTCGACGAAGGCGGTCTCGACGAAGAGCGTGTCGAGGTCGACACCGGGAGACTGCGTGCGGGCATTGGCGACCGCGCTCTCGATGAGCTTCTTCACGACCGGCGCTGCCGCCTTTTGCGTGAATTCGAGGAGCTGCAGCGCTTCACCGGCTTGGCGACCGCGCACCAGGTTGATAATGACGCGGGCTTTGCGCGGAGAGATGTGCGCGAAGCGAGCCATCGCTTTGCTGACCATTCGAAGACCTCTGGGGTGTTTCCCGAAGACGCCGTCGTACTTCTGGGCGACACCATCGGCGCGTAAGCGCCGGAGCATGCGACCAGAGGCCGTTACGGCCGCCTCACCACGAAAACCCTATAAATAAGGCCTTTTGTGGATTGGGAGCGCGGAGTTTACCCACCGCCGTCCTATCGGCAAGCAAAATCGGGCTCTAGCGGCGTTTCAGCTCGGCAAGCTCGCGTTCGAGAGCTGAAATGCGTGCCGTCGATGCCGTCCGCTCGCTGTCGAGGCGTTCCGCGAGGGTCGCGAGAGGAACGCCATCCACGCCGAGGCGAAGGGCGAGTGGAATGTCATCGGCCGGTCCGAGAAACCAGTCGTAACGAACGTCGAAGGCCTGCCTCAGCACGACGCATGGCGTGGTCTCGTCGTCGACGACGCGCTCGACGAGATCGCCGTCGAGCCGATCGAACGCGCGAACGCGCTCACCGGGCCGGCGCTCCACATCGAACAGAATGAGCTCGCGAACACCGAGCGCGCGATAACGCGTCATCTTCGTTTTGAGAGGCAGGTATTCGTCGGTGTCGCTTGGGCTGATCACCTCGATGCAAAGCTCCGGCGCGCCGTGCTCCCAGGTCTTCCAAGAATCGAAGAGTGAGTCTTTGACGCCGAGCTTCACGAACGCGTCCGGCGCCAGGCGTTTCTTGGGATCCTCGCCGTCGTAAAAAACGAACTGATCGGCGCCAACGGCGCTCGCGTCGCCAACGATATTCTTGAAGAGCTGGTAAAGTAGCTCGCAGACGCGAGCGTGGCGCTTGGACTCGTTCATCGTCCACTCCGGATCCGACGTCGGAAAAACGAGCGGCTGCACCGGCCGAACGTGTCGCAACGAAGTGGGGAGCGAAGCCATCGAGCCCATTCTACGACGTGTGCGCGAGCGGTGCAGCCGCATGTCGCGAGACTTTGCAGCGCGCGTGCCGATCGAATTCCCCGAGAAAAGCGCGACTGGAGGTGGCCCAGCTGGCCAGGGCCAGACCAGTTGGCCATACTCGGCAGATGCGGTGGGTTTCCTTGGGGATCTTGGTTGCGTTGACGGGGTGTTACCGGTGGGCGCCGGCGACGTCGCTCTATGAGGTGCAGAACGACGAGGTCACGGTCCACACCGAAGACTCGTCGCTCCTTCTTCAGCACGCGTCGACGAACGGACGGATGCTCTCGGGCATGACCGCAGAGGGAGAGCAAGCCGAGATCGATCTCACACATGCGCGCGTTCAGGTTCGGCGGCTCAACGTCGCGGCGACCGCAGGGCTCGTGGCTTCGCTCGGCGTGCTGACGGCGGCCGCAGTGGTCGTTCCCGTGCTGATGATCGTGCTCACGGCTAGCCATCCGATTCCAGATTCCGGCGGCGGGACCGGTGGGTTTCGATGAAGTCTCGTTTTGCAGCGCTCGTCGTGCTCGGGCTCGCGTGCTCGAGCGGACCACCTCCGGATGGTGCGACGTCCATCACGACCGACAAAGGCGTCGTCCAAGGTGTCGTCGTCGACGGCGTTCGTGAGTGGCTCGGCATTCCGTACGCTGCACCTCCGACTGGAGCGAATCGATTTCTTCCGCCCAAAGACGTTGCGGCGTGGAGCACACCGCGGAGCGCGACGGCCATCGGGCACTCGTGTGCGCAGCTCGCATCGGGCGCGACGCCCGCGCTCTCGAGCGGCAGCGACGAAGACTGCCTCTATCTCAACGTGTGGGCTCCCGAAGTCGAAGTGAATAACGCGCCGGTCTTCGTGTGGATTCACGGCGGCGGGTTCACCCAAGGATCGGGCGGTGAGCCGCTCTATCGCGGCGCGCCCGTCGTCGTTCAGTCGAACGCGATCGTTGTTACCCTCAACTATCGACTCGGTGCGCTCGGGTGGCTCTCGCATCCCGAGCTCGCGACCGAAGAAGGCGTGACGACTTCGCCGAGCCCGGGCTTGCTCGATCAACAAGCCGCGATGAGGTGGGTTCAGCGCAACATCGCCGCGTTCGGCGGCGACCCGAATAACGTCACGCTCGCAGGCGAATCGGCAGGCGCGATCAGCGTGTGCACGCACCTCGTGGCACCTGCGTCGAAAGGCCTATTTTCACGCGCGATCATGGAGAGCGGTGTGTGCTTCAGCTCGGCGCTCTTCACGACGCCGGCGGTCGCCAACGATCAAGGCACCCGCCTCGCGACGGCCGTGTCGTGTACGACGGCGCCCATCCTCGATTGTTTGCGTGCGGCACCGCCCGAAAAAATTCTCGCCGCGCTTCCGCCACGCCTTGCCGAGTTTGGCCCAACGGGCGACTCGTTCGGTCCGGTCGTCGACGGCACAGTCCTTCCGACGGTTCCAGAAACCGCGATCGCTGCGGGCAACTACGTCAAGGTTCCGCTGATCATCGGCAGCAACATCAACGAAGGCGACATCTTCGTTTACTTGTTCGGCTCGCCCGCGCCGACGCCCACGGACGTGCGCGGATCGCTCGGCGTGCTCTTCGATGTGTCCGTCGTCGACAAGATCGCGGCGCAGTATGCGGTCGACACAGACGCACCCACGGCGTTTTCGCACATCATCACCGACACCCTCGCGTGCGACGCGCGTCGCATCGCGCGCGTGATGTCGGCGGGAGGCGTGCCGGCGTTCCTCTACCAATTCACGTATCCGTACAAAGTTGCTGCGCTGCCGGGCGTCACCGGGTCGCATTCGTTCGAGCTCCCGTTCGTGTTCCGCAATGGGTACCTCGGCGTCGCGCTGAGCGATCCCGAGCTCGCGCTCGCCGATCAAGTCGATGGCTACTGGTTCCGATTCGCGGCCACGGGCGATCCCAACGGCGCACCGGCGCTCGCCTGGCCCGCGTACTCGCAAACGAACGACACCAACATCGTCCTCGACGCGACCCTCTCCACCAACGTTGGCTTGAAGAAGGACGCATGCGATTTCTGGGACGCGCTCACGCCCTGACGGAAGCGCGGTGGACTGGCCATCAGGATTCGTGCGCCGCCTCGCTATTCTTGGGATGTGCGTCGTGGGCGCCATCGTGCTCGTCATGTGCGGCGGCGGTCCAAACTTTTTCCCGATTGATGCGGGCTACGGATACGACTCATCGGCATACGACGAGACGCCACTCATCTTCTCCGACGCAGCGGCACCATCGGACGATGGTGCGATCGACGCTGGCTTCGACGGCAACGACGCCAATGTGCTCGGAACCAGCGACGCATCGAGCGACGCAGATGACGATGCAGCTGACGCGCCAGACAAGTGAGTGGTGCATTGACAATCTTTTGTTGCCATGACAACAAAAGACGTGGTGCGTATGAAGCGCAAGGGGAAGACCGAGACCTTCTCGGTGTCCGTGTCCGCTGGAACCAAGGCGCGTTTGCGGAAAGCGGCTGCGCGAGCTTATGGCGGCAACGTCTCGGCGCTCATCGAGGCGATCGCGCTCGAGGCCGATCGCAGAAACGCGCTCGATTGGCTCCTACTCCGCGCGCCTCCAATCGAGGATGACTCGTTCGAGGCGTTCATGACGGAAATGGCCCGCCCGAAGAAGAAGAAGGGCACGCGCGCCGCGTGATCGTCGTGACGCTCGCCACGGGCGCGCTCGTCGCAATGGAGCGTCACAAGTCGCGCGCGATGATGCTCCTTCGCGCCGCTCGCGAGCACCGCGCGCAACTGTATGTCATCACGCCCGTGGTCGCCGAGTGGTGGCGTGGTCGCACGGACGTCCGCGAGCGAATCAAAGCGGCAGTGACGATCGTTCCTTTTCCGCTCCGAGCCGCCGAGACCGCAGGCGTGGTCCTCGGCAAGGCACGAGCAGCCACCGCAGTCGACGTCATGGTCATGGCGTTCGCCGCGACCGTTGGCGGCGCGCTCGTCTACACTAGCGACGTCGGCGATCTCGAACGGCTCCGCGCGCACTTCCCCGACGTGCGCGTGCTCGCCGTGTAGGTCAGCGAACGGTGATGTCGCGGTTCGGGAACATGCCGTGCATCGTGCGGCGGAAGCACGGCTCGAACGGCAAGAGCAGGTCTGCGGCTTTGTCGATGTTCATGAAGTCGACAGCGGGCCTGCGCGATGAATGAAACGTGTCATCGCACACGAGCTGACTGTAGAGCGAGTGGCTGAATAGCGCGGTGTCGTGGACGGCGCCGTCGTGGATGTGAACCGTCGGGAAGAAGAGCCCGGAAGGATCGCGGCGTGGAAATTCGAACGCCATCGGGTGAACTTTTTTCGACCCAGGTTCTTTGAGCTCGAAGACGGCGAATCCCCAGTCGGCGTAATGCGGGACGGCTTTCCACGCGACGTCGGGCATACGGAAGCGTGGGTCGAGGCGCGTGAAATCTTTCGGGCTCGGAACGAACGACGCCACGAATCGGCCGACAGCGTGGACGACGAGCGGCGCCGAGCGCGCTTGCGGAGCGCCAAACGACGTACCGGCGACAGCCACGGCCGGAGGCGGAGGAAATCCCGCGTCGAGCTCGTCGAAGAAATTTTCGTAGCCGCTGAGATCGATGAAGCGAACGGCGTCGTCGGGCGAGCCCGGCGGAACGGGTAGCGGCAGAATCATTGCGACGGGCTCGTCGAGGTCGACGGTCATGCTGTAAGCGAGCAGCTCGCGGCCATCCTCACCAGGGCGCGCGAAAATGCGCGTTTGCGAGACGAGCTTTACGGTTCCGGAGAAGATGCACATCAAGTTCTCTTTCGGTGCGGGGTCGAGTGCTCCCAATCGGCGAGAAGCGCGCGCGTAGCGGCGATGAACGCAAGCGGTTGATCGAGGATCAAGTGATGGTGTGCGTCGGGGATTTCGACGAGCGGGGCGGTGCGGTCGAGCACTTCGTACATGTAGTCGCTCGTTTCGCGCGGAACGACGACGCTGTGCTCGCCACGAAGAAGCGCGATGCGGCACTTCGCGTGTGCGAGGTGGTCGCTCATCTTGTCGGTGGTGATCGATTTGAAAATGTCCGGGTCGAACTTCCACGACCAGCCACCGAGCCCCGCGGAGGTGACGACGCGATGCAGCGAACGACGCGCGATGTGCTCGACGATGTATTTGTTCTCGCACGGTTGCTCGGGCACGAGCTTGAAGCGCGCGAGCGCTGCCTCTTCGGTCGCATAGACTTTGAGCGGGTGAAACGTGAAGCCACTGCGGGCTGCGTCGGTCTCGGGGCTCGGTTTGTTTACGGGTGAGTCGACGATGATCGCGCCCGCAATCTGATCGCCGTAAAGCGACGCGACGAGGATCGCGATGAGGCCCCCCAAGCTGTGGCCAATCACGACGGGCGGGCTCGGAAACTTCATCGCGGCGCTGACGGTGACGACTTCTTTCGCCCAACCTTCACGCGGATAGTGCGGGCGCCGATCGCTGTCGCCGTGGCCGCTCATGTCGAGCGCGACGATGTCGTAGTGCGACGTGAGCAGCGGCGCGAGAAAGCTCCACCAATGCGCGTGCGCCGCGCCGCCGTGAACGAGCACGAGCCCGGCTTTGCCGCGCGTGCCCCAGTGCAAATAGTGGATGCGTGCGCCGTCGCATTCGACGTGACCTTCCGTGAAGGGCGCAGCGATGGCGGCCTCGAACCATCCGGGTCGCATGACGCTGGTCTATCATCGAATCATGCGTGCCCGCGTCAGTTCGGGTCGGGCGGCTTCGGGGTGCTGCCGTCGTCTTGGACGCAGGCGGCCAAGTCGAAGAACATGAACTCGAGCGCGGCTTCTTGTTGCTCGAGTGTCGTGCTCGTCGTGCCGACGTGGAGATCGCTGAGCACGGCGCGGCCGCAGCGGTCGGCGGCGGGCTTCGTCGTCGGTGTGTTGATCGAAATGTAGCCGGGGTACTTGTTGACGTCCTCGTAGATCCAACGTTGGCCGATGCCGGCCGTCGTTGCGTGGATGTCTTCGACCATGCACCCCGACGTAACGGCGACTTGCGCGTACGGCGCTGTCGGGAAGAGGTTCTTCATCCAATCGGCCATGGCCATTCCTTTCGGGAAGGTCGTGTCGATGTCGTACGGCGCGGTGCCGCAGCTTCCCCATTCGTTCCACGTCGCTGCCGTCTTCAAGTCGGCGGCGGCGGTGGCGTCGGCGAAGAAGTTGATGTGATAGTGCGATCCGAAGAAGCGACCGCCACCATTCAAGTACGTGTCGAGGTTCGCGTAGCCGTTGTTGCGTGGATACGGCGAACACTCGCAGGCGTTGATGATGATGTCGTACTTCTCCATTTCGACGAGCGAGTCCCAGAACGTGTATGCGCTCGTGGAGCCCGTCGGGTTGAAGTCGCTCGCGTTGCCTTGATACACGTGCACCATTCCGGTGCCGGTTGCCGCGGTGAACTCCGACGGATCGATTCCGACCTTCTTGAAGAGATCGTCCATCGGATCACAACCGGTCGAAAAGCCGATGAGCGGCATGTCGCCTTCCGACTTCTTCGCCGGCAGACGCATGCGGTTCGCGGGGGTCGACGACGTCGGATATGGGTTGTCGACGCACTGCGCGACGTTGGAGATCGTGAACTTGCGCCGCCACTTGCCGACTTGAACGACGATCGGAATGTTCGGCCCCACGGGCGCATCGGTGATCGAGAAGTGACCTTTTGCGTCCGTCAGTGCGGTCGCCATGGCGTTGTCGATCTTCGCCGCGCACGCGTCGCAGCTCATGCCGTGATTGATCGTCGGGAGCGGATCGTTCGGGAACGTCGGAATGTAGACGATGATGTTGTAGAGCGGGTTCAGCCCCGCCGGATCGTAGACGTCGCCGGAGATCGTGGTGTGACCGCTTCCGCAGTTGACGACCTGACACTGAAGACCTTTGCACGGAGGCGCGGCCTCGCCCGAGCCGGTGTCGCCGAACGGATTGCTGCCGTCGTTTCCGACGGGCGCGTCACCTCCGTTCGTTGCGTCGGTGTCACCGCCATCTGGGCCGAAGCCTTGGCCTTTGACGCCGCATTGCGCCGCGAACACTCCAAAAAAGACGACCGCCGTAGCCGCGATCAAACCGCGTACGCGCATGATGAACCTCCGCGGAATGGATAATGGCCGAACCCGCGGATTCTCGCCATCACGCGCGAAAGTAGGTGGGAGGAGGTAGGTGAACGCGAAGCGTGAGTGTGCTTACTTCGCGGGCGCGGCGGCGGGCTTCGCGGCAGGAGCTGCTGCGGCCATCGGACCGCCGCCCATCTTGCCCTTCTTGTCGCCGGAGTGGCCGTGGAAGGTTCGCGTCGGCGCGAACTCGCCGAGCTTGTGACCGACCATGCGCTCCGTGACGAAGACGGGAACGAACTTGCGACCGTTGTGAACGGCGAACGTGAGGCCGACCGCTTCAGGAGTGATCGTGCTGCGGCGCGACCACGTCTTGATGACCTTTTTGCTTTGCTGCGCTTGTGCGGCAGCGATCTTCTCGGCGAGGTGTCCGTCGACGAACGCGCCTTTTTTGATTGAACGCGGCATATCAGCCCTTCTCGTTGCGACGCTTCACGACGAAGCCATCAGTTCGTTTGTTGTTGCGGGTCTTGAGACCCTTCGAAAGCTGACCCCACGGCGAGCACGGGTGACGACCGCCGGAGGAGCGACCTTCACCGCCGCCCATCGGATGATCGACTGGGTTCATCGTGACGCCGCGGTTGTGCGGGCGCTTGCCGAGCCAGCGCGTGCGGCCGGCTTTGCCGATGGAGATGTTTGCGTGATCGATGTTCGACACTTGGCCGATCGTCGCGTGGCAATCGAGGTGCACCATGCGCACTTCGCCGGAGGGCAAACGCACTTGTGCGTAGTCGCCGTCTTTGGCCATGAGCGCCGCACCGGAGCCGGCGGAGCGCACGAGCTGACCGCCCTTGCCCTTCTTGAGCTCGACGTTGTGAATCGTCGTGCCGAGCGGGATGTGCCGGAGACAAAGCGTGTTGCCGGGTTTGATGTCGGCTGATTTGTGCGCGACCACTTTGTCGCCGACGTGCATGCCGTCGGGGGCGAGGATGTAACGCTTCTCGCCGTCGATGTAGTGGAGGAGCGCGATGCGCGCGGTGCGGTTCGGATCGTATTCGATCGAAGCGACCGTGGCCGAGACGCCGTTCTTGTCGCGACGCCAATCGATGATGCGATAGCGCTGCTTGTGACCACCACCGCGGAAACGCGAGGTGATGCGCCCGTGAGCGTTACGCCCGCCGGTCGAGGTTTGGTGCTCGATGAGCTTCTTTTCGGGCTTCTTCCCCTTCGTGATCTCTTTGAAATCCGAAACGGAGTAGTAGCGGCGCGCGGCTGAAGTCGGTTTGTAGTTCTTGATTCCCATGACTCATTCCGTCTCGGCGAAGAAGTCGATGGTGTCGCCTTCTTTGAGCGTCACGACGGCCTTCTTCCAGTTTTGCGTCTTTGCGTAACCGCGGCCCATGCGGCGATCGCGGCCGCGGACGATGCTCGTGTTGACGGCTTCGACCTTGACCTTGAACATCGCCTGCACGGCGTCTTTGATTTCGATCTTGTTCGCGTCGCGTGAGACTTCGAACACGATCTGGTTGCGATCGCGGAGGCGGTTGGCCTTCTCCGTGAGCACGATCGGACGGCGGAGAATTTGATCAGCTCTCATGGGTCTTCTCCTTGTTCGTCAAGCGCGCCTCGAGGGCCTTCGCTGCGTCCTTCGAGAGGATGAGCGTGTCGTGGCGAAGGAGGTCGAACACGTTGACGCCTTCGGGCGGCAAGAACTGATGCTCGCGGCAGTTGCGGATCGAGAGCTTGAGGTTCTCGTTGTCCGCGGTGTCGACGACCATCACCTTCTTGTTGGTCTTCAGTGTGAGGAGCGCCGAGAGAAGAGTCTTCGTCTTGATCTCTTTGAGCTCGAAGCGATCGACCACGATGAGGTTTCCCTCTTTGGCGAACTTCGACAGCGCACTCTTCAGCGCGCCTGCTCGCACTTGGCGCGGCGGGCGATAGCTCCAGTCACGCGGACGCGGCGGATGCGCTCGACCGCCGCCGACGTACACCGGCGCGCGAATCGAGCCGTGGCGTGCGTTGCCCGTGCCCTTTTGTTTGTAGAGCTTCTTCGAGGAGCCCGAGACGGCGCTGCGCTCTTTCGCGGACGCCGTACCTTGGCGACGCGAGGCAAGCTGGGCCTTCACGACTTCGTAGAAGAGCTGCTCTTTGACTTCGCTTGCGAACACTTCGTCCGCGAGCTCGAGCGAGCCAACCTTCTCTCGCTTCATGTTGAATACGTCGACCGTTGCCATGATTGAAACCTCAGCTCAGGACTTGATTTCGACGTCGACGCCAGCCGACAAATCGAGCTTCATGAGCGCGTCGAGCGTTTGCTGCGTCGGCTCGAGGATGTCGAGCAAGCGTTTGTGTGTGCGGATTTCGAACTGCTCGCGCGACTTCTTGTCGACGTGAGGTCCGCGCAGCACGGTGTACTTGGTGATGTGCGTCGGAAGCGGGATCGGACCCGCCACGCGGGCACCGGTGCGCTTCGCCGTCTCTACGATGTCGTTCGCCGACTTGTCGAGGAGCTGGTGGTCGAAGGCCTTGAGGCGAATTCTGATCTTGGTCATTCGATTACTTTCGTGACGATTCCGGCGCCGACCGTGCGGCCACCTTCACGGATCGCGAAGCGCATTTGCTCCTCGAGGCCGACGGCAGTGATGAGCTCGATGGTCATGGTGATGTTGTCGCC
>JBBSFE010000155.1:0-12179 GCA_038239005.1 Polyangiales bacterium | reverse complement strand
CTCGATGCTCACCGCTCGACTATACCCATCGACCGCGCGATGATGGACCCCGCGGAGGTTCGTTCTTGAAATTCGACTGGATCGTGATTGCCGCGACCACGATCACGCTCGCGTGCACGTCTTCGCCGCCTTGCGCGCCGATCGCGCCGCATGACGCCGGCGGCTGCGGGAAGACCTTCGACCTCGACTACGATCCCACGACGCAGACCGGATGCTCCTTCGTCGGCGGGACGGGTACGTCCGACACGTGCGCGTCGCTGTGTCGCGACGGCAAGCTGCGAGCTCGTCACGTTCTCGAGCGTGGAGTGCACGACGACGTGCGGCGATTGACATGGTAGCTTATCGGCGTGCGCAAGCTCGCTCGGATTGCGTTGCGTATGCGGCTGACGCTCGTCGCAGTTGTCGTCATCGGATGCAGCGTGCAAGCGCCGACGACCGATCCGGGCCTTCTGGCACCGAGCGTTGCAGCGTGCGCCCATCCGACGCTGCTCGGGTACTGCTATCCGACCGACGTCGGCATGTCGGTTGGGCAGCCCATCGTTGACCTTGCGTTCACCACGAGTGGCGACAAGACGATTCGGCTCGGTGACTATTACGACCCCGACGGCAAGACACCGACACGCCTGCTCCACATCACCGTCTTCGCTCAATGGTGCGGCCCTTCGCTAGCCGAGGTCGATTTCATTCTCGGCTCGAACTTCACCGGCGGAAACGCTGGCGGTCTTTCGTGGCAAAGCGAGCTGGCTCCGAAAGTCGCGTTCATCGAGCTCCTCGGTGATGGCGTGACGATGGGCGTGGGCGCGACCGTCGCGGAGCTCACCGCGTTCTCGACGGCGCACCCGAACGCGACCGCAGCGCTCGCTACCGACAACTTCGGCGCCTTCTTCGACGCCGCCGCGATCCCTCTGAACCTCGACATCGACACGCGAACGATGCGCATCCTCGACGCGAGCGTCGGCTTCGACACCAACCTCGACGCCTCCATCCTCAAGCTCCTCGATCCCGGATAGCGATCGTGATCGCGCCGATCAAGAAGTGCCTTTCGTTCGCGGCTGGCATCGTCTTTTTCTCGGCTCCAGCCTCGGCACAGAACGAAGGGGTGGCGGCCGAAGGCGTGCACTTTCGCTTCGGCATCTCCACTGGTGGGGGCTTGCTGCTCGCGTCTGCGCAGGGGCCCGTCGCCCAAATCCTTCCAGGCGAAGCGTGGGATCTGGACGTTCGCGTTGGCGTCCAATTCAACCGCATCTTCGCCATGTATGCGCAACCCTCGCTGGCGTTCGCCGATCGGATCTCCATTGCAGCGGGCGGCGGGCTGGCGGGCGTGCCCGGTGAGCCCATCGGCGCAGGTGTCCATTTTCGTGTGGGGACGTATCCGTTCGTGAAGCGTCTGCAAGACACCTTCATCGGCAGCGCGGTCATGGTCGGCCTCGAGACTCGAGCGTATTCGTTGAGCGCCAGCGGCAGCACGTACGTAGGGGGGCTGATCATGTTGGCGGTTGGCTACGAACGGTTTTGAGCCAGTCTCCTACCCGACGGACTGAGCTCGCAACGATCGCATGTGCGGTCGGGCTCGGCATCGTGGCGTTTGCCATGTTCGCGCAGGGGTCGCTGCTGCGCGCGATTCGCAACGGCGGGTCGGCGATGGTGCCGCTGCTCGTCGTGTATGCGATCAGCGTCGCCGGTACCGCCGTGCTCGCGATACGCGCGATTCGCGGACGCCAGCTCGCGCCCGCGTGGTGGGTCGCGTGCATCGCGCTTCCGCGACTCGCTGCGTCCGCGGTGTCGGCTTGGCGTTCGCACCACCTCGACTGGGTGCTGGAAGGAATGGTCGGCGACATCGTTCCCCGCATCGTCGCCGACGGAACCGCCGAGCTCGAGATACCGCGTGTGCTCGGAGACCTCGTCAGCGCGGCGTGTGCAGTAGCGATCGCGATCGGTCTTGGTGCCGCGATGACGCGAGTGGATTCGCGGCCGGCACCGAAGTCGGTCGCGATCGCCGGCGCTGCGTGGGCCGTCGCATCCGTCGTCATGCTCGCAGCGTGGGTGCGTCCGAGCGAGCTCGTCGGTCTGCCGCTCGTCGTGCCCGTCGTGGTCGTCGCGATGGTCTGCGTGGCCAAGACAACGTCTCGAACGCCGGACGATCGCGCGTTGATCGTCGCGCTCGCCGCTGTGGTTGCGGTGTGTCTCGTGGAGCGCGCGATCGTCGAGCGCGCCGAGTCGACCGCGTTCGAAGCGGTTTCCGGGGATTCGCTCGATCCGGTTCAACGCGCGCGCATCCTCGCGTCATTTCTTCCACTGCGAACGCACGCGCGCGTCGCGATTCCGGTGCACGTCGTGCTCGGCGCGCTCACGTTCCTCCTCGCTTACGGCCGACCCCGCAAACACGTCTTGGCGGCCGCGGCGCTCGTCGTCGTCGTCGCGGGCACGTCCGTGTTCGAGCGGTACGAGCTCGCGCGGCGTCTCGACGTCGCGAATCACGCGTTCGACATCGCGCGTGACATTCGACTTCCGATCGCGCGAGGCGCGGGTTGGAACGTCGGCGGTGCGCGCTTCGTCGTGCCCCTTTCGGGCCCCGTCACGCATAGGGTGCCGCCGAGCGACGTGGAGGATGAGGCGCTGGTCGAAGAGCTCGGTCCGCGCGGAAGTGCGGGCTCGATGGCGTCCCCAGAAATTCCGGTCTTCGCCGATGCGCGACTCGGTTGCGGGGCGCTCCTCGATTCGCTGCACCCACTCGTGCGGCGGCGAAGACCCTTTTCACTCGCGGTCGAAACGCCACCGAGCGAAGCGACGACGCCCAACATGGGCGATCTCGAAGCGCTGGTCGGCGCGCGCGAGCTCACGGGCGTCGCGTTCGATCTCAACCCGCACAAGGCGCACGTCCAAGCCGCGCTCGTCGCGGGCGATGCGATGACGATCGAGCTCGTCGGCGACTCACCGATGACGTTTGCGTTGAGCTCCGACACCGCCGACGTCGGGCGCGCCGTCGCCGAGCGACTGCACGGCGAGACGCTCGCGCTCCGTCAGTCCATCGAGCTCGTCGTGCGCCGCGAGGACTCGGTGCAAGCGCTCGCGAGCGCGCTCACGCTGCTCGGCGCCGCGTTCCCCATCGCGCATGCGCACCGCTACTTCGCGCTCCGCGGAGCGTGGGAGCCCATGTAGTTGGCGAAGCTTTACTTCTGAAGGTACTCGCCCTTGCCGAAGTAGACGCCGCCCGAGCCGTTGCCTTCGATGTAGAACGTCACGTGCGGTTGTCCGACGTAGGCGATCTTCGTCGCCAGCTCGAACGTGCCAGAGCCTCTCTTTACTGCTTGGACGTTGAGCGTAGCGTTGCGCGTGCAGCCACCGGTGATGTTGAAACCGATCGTTGCTTTGTCGGCCGACGCGAGCGTGTAGTCACCGCGAACGCGGTAGATGCCATCCACCGCAAAATCTGGCCGCGTGCCATGAACCTCACGGATGGTGATTGAGTCCCCGGCGTGCAGGTTGGTTTTTCCGACGTCGAACGCGACCACGTGAGGAAACGTCGTGCTCGTGGGAAAAGCTCGGCGACTTGAGTTTCGAGATCGTGAACGCGCGCGTCGAGCTTCGACGTGTCGGCTGCACACGCAGACAAAATCAAAAATAGAGCGAGGCGCTTCATCGTCGAGGTGCGATGAGTATAAACGACGGAGTCGACGTCGTCGTTGACGGAGACACGTGGTACATTCGAGGAATGCGCGCTTCCATTTTGCTTTTCTCCTTTTCGCTCGTCGGCGGGGCCGTCGTCATGCTCGACGCGTGCGTCGGTGACGACAACATCAGTCCGACAGACGCGGCCAGCGACAAGACGACGACGGACGTTTTGCCCGGCGGTGATGCCGCTTCACCGGACAGCAGTGCGGACGCCGGTCCCGACCCGTGCGCCGTTGATGCTGCGTCTGGTGCGTTCATCGATGCACAGGCATTTTTGGCTCCATCGGGCACCGCGCACGCGGTCATCGCCATTCCCGATGGGCACATCATCGTAGGAGAGTACCGAACGGCCGCATCGTTCGGCGGCGACGCCGCGATTACGTCGACCAACGGCAACACCGCCGACACCTTTGCCGCGCGATTGAAGAGCGACGGATCGCTCGTCTGGCAAGTCGGTGTTGGCGGCAGCGGCACCGATTGGCTCAGCGCGGTGACCGTCGATGGTGCCGGAGACGTCTACGTCACCGGCTACTCCGACCAGTATCTCGGCGCAGGCTTGTTCCAGAACAAATTCAATTTCGCGACGACGTACACGCCCACGGCGTATGGAATCGTCGCGAAGCTCGACGGCAAAACGGGCGCGGTCGTGTGGTCGCAAGGCTTCAAGAACGGCGGGTTCTCTTATGGGTGCACCAGCATCGATTTCGACTCGGGGCACCTCGTGGTCGGGTGCGGCATGGGCACGACGCAGTTCTACATCGCCTCCGATGGTGGCGCGGCTGCCCTCACCGCAAACGAAAATACCGCAGCATCGATTTACGGTCTCGACCCCACGACGGGTCAAGCGCTCTGGGCCCGCTCGCTCACGACATCCGAGACCAACGGAGGCACGGCGACGTCGATCGACTCGGTCGACGTGACGGCGAACAACATCGTCGTCGCGGGGACCTTCGGCGGCCCGACACTCATCGACCTACCAAGTCACGCGATCAGCATTCCGCACGTCGGCACGCAACAGAACGGCCAACAATACAACGGCTTCGTCACCGAGCTCGCGGTGGCCAACGGCGCGCCCGCGTGGGGAAAGGGATTCGGCGACAATGCGTCGGTGGGTACCGTCAATTACGTCGTTGCGGCTGGTTCGTCATCGACGGCGATTGTCGTCGGCGGCAACTTCACCGGCAACATCGACTTTGGCGGCGGTGCGCGCGCATCGGTCGCCTCGACCGACGCCTTCATCGTGTGGCTCACGAACAAAGCCGGCGCGCCGCTATGGGAGAAATATTTCGCGGGCACGAGCACCGACAGCATCGGCAACGTCTCCAAAGATGCGTGCGGTGGCAGCGTCTTCGGGCTCGTCACGGACTCGGCGCTCGCGAAGACGGACGGCGTCACGATTCCAGCGCCACAAAGTGGTGGTCAAGCCGCGCTCGTCGGCAAGCTCGACGCCACGGGTAAGCTTCTCTGGATGAATGGCGTGACGCCCGGCGGCTCGTCCGACAACAACGGTATCAACCAATACAATCTCTCCGTCGGCAACTTCCGCGGCACGGTGGATCTCGGCTCGGGCACCCCAACGACGGCCCCGGGCAACGGGTTTCCATACATGATTCTCTACAGCCGATAGACGAGCTCGAAGTCGATCGCGTGATAGGCTAGCCGAAGGAGGTCGCGATGCGTCTTTGGCTAGCCTGCGTCGGTTGCTTGATGGGTGCTGGGATGGCCGCGCAAGCATGCGGCGGGACGGACGCGATCATCGATGGCGGTACCGATGGTGCCATCGATGACGTCACCACGATTGACGTCGTGACCGCCCAAGACAGCGGCGCGGACGTCGTCAACAACGACGACACCGGCACCACCGACAGCGGGGGCGACGCAACTGACGGCGGCACGACGATCGACAGTGGTCTCATCAAGACTTGGGGATGTGGATCCACCACCGTCACCGACTGCTCGCTTTGCATCGGCCACTCGATGCCTTGCGTTTACTGTGCGAACGCCGACGCCTCGACGCTCGCGGGTGCGTGTGTGCAAGAAGGCACGGGCTGCGGCGGCTCGACTCCGAATGGATACGATCTCTGCGCGTGCTCGAAGGACGCAGGTGCAAGCGTGTGCGCCGAGTCGTTCGAAGTATGCCTGCCCGCCGGTGGGCCGTATTACGTTTGCGACACGTGCGGCGCGGTGAACACCACCAACGGCCTCACGTGCGAAAACGGCGGCAAGTGCAACGCCACCGACGGCGGGTGCAACTGACCTGGTGACGCTCGCGCACATGTTCGAGCGGCGCACGATCGAGAACCTCACCATTGTCGACGAGGCCTCGTTTCGAGACATCGCGCTCTACGCGGATCTCAAAAACGTTCTTTCGCGCGCAGCATATTCGTTTCGCGTGATGCCGGCCCCGTATGCAGGACGAAGTGATCGCTCGCTTCTCTTGAACCTCACGTTTTGGGGCGCAGACACTGGCGGTGACGTTCTCACGGAGGCCGTGATCGACGCCGACGTCGTCACGCATGTCGCGTGGCATCACCTCGCGTCGCGTGCCCTCGGAGTCGCTGGCGAGAAGCCGTCGGTTGCCGCGCTGTTCCTTGGCGAGTCTCTTGCGAGCGCGTTCGATTTGTATCTCGTGGGTCGCCTCCTCCGTGACGCGCCGCATTCCTCGTTCTTGGAGTCGCAGGTTCCCGCCATGGACGACGCAGCAGCGGTCGCCGGCCTCTCGGAGAACGACTTCGCAGCTCTCCTCGAATCGGTCGCGAGCGATCCCGCGTTGGCGTTCGCCGATCTTCGCGCGCTGCTCTTCGATTCGGTCACGGCGCTATTCGCATGCGCCGGCGCCGAGGACGCCTTCGACGCGCTCGCCGCGCGTGACGACCATCGCTTCGCGTCGCTCTTACATCACTACGAGCTCTCGAATTGGGTCCTCTACGCGCGCGCATACGGTGGCCCGGTCGGCGACGCGCGCACGACGGCCGTGCTCGACGCTCTCGCGAGCGCCGAAGATCCCCTCGCGTGGCTCACGACGCATTGGGTGAGGACGTGAATCGAGCGCCGAGACGTCTCGCTCTCGACACGAGCCTGTATATTTTGGGCAGTCCGAATCTTGGCTTGTTCGACACGGCCGCGGGAACGTTCACGGTCATCGGCGCGCCTGGCGACCTCCCTTGGCGTTGCGCCCATCGATGTCACGGGCGCCGGCCAGTCGACGTGCGTGTCGCCGACACCCACGGACGCGAGCGCCGGACTAGCGGCCCGCTCAAGGAGCGAGCTTCTCGTACGCCGCACCGGCCGTGTGCGCTTGCTCGACCGCGCGTCGGAATGGGCCCGTCGTGTCGACGACCTGTTTGTTCACCGCGCTTGGCGGAGTCGCCACGCGCTCGATCGCGATCATCATCGGGAGCGCAGTCGGTAGTGCTGCTTTGAGCGTCACCGTGCCGTTGCTCCCGCCCTCGCCGTCGCCGAGGCTCATCGCGGGGGGCGACGCGCATTGCATCCCGCCATATCTGCAATCGACGCGACCACTCGCGCCCGCCTCGCCGCCCAAGCCACCGCTCACGTCGACGCTCACGCCGCTTCCGACGATGAGCTCTCGCGCAACGATGAACACGGTCGCGCCACGCTTGCCGGGGCCTCCGTGGCCGCCGCGCAGCTCCGCGTCGTTTCCGGGGCTGCACGTTTCCCATCCGGGTTTGCAGCGCACGCCGCGACACGCACAGTTGATCTTCTCGGATTGATCGGGCGCGCTCGGAGCCCAATCCTTCGTCGCGGTTTGCGCGGCCGCACCCGCTGCGCCTCGCGCACCACGGCCGACGATCTTGGCGCCATCGCCGATGCGGAGTTTCCGCGTCGCGATGATGACGAGGTTCTGATCCTGCGCGATGGTCACAGTCGCGCCGGGCGCGATCTCGATGCACGGGCTCTCGATGATGGCGCTCTTCTCGATGCGGGGCGGCAAGCGCGTGAACGACGGGCAGTCGGCGCCCTTCACGTATGCGTCTTCAGGTGCGGTCTTCCACACGTCGGCCGCCGGATCGGCGCTCACGATCGGTGCGGCCGTTGCGGTTGTCGCGGGTGTGGTGGGACTGCTCGTGGCTGGCGTGGCGCGCTGCTCGCCCGAGCACCCGGCGAGGATCACGAGAGCGATGAGGTGTCTCATGTCGTCGTCGTACCAAGCTACGGATGCGAATCACAGATCGACGCAGTGCTAACATCGTCCTGTGAGCAGCCAACGAGTACCCGGTGGGGTGGTGCACGAGCTTCCGGAGGATCTACGCAAGGCCCTGCTCGCCAACCGCACGGCGCTCGATGCTTGGAAGGACATCACGCCGTTGGCCCGCAACGAGTTCATCTGCTGGGTCGAGGACGCCAAACAAAAAATGACCCGAGAGCGCCGCATTCGCCGAACCCAGGAGGAGCTCGAAGAAGGCATGCGTCGGCCTTGCTGCTGGCCCGGGTGCAGTCACCGCGAACGCACCGGCAGCTAGATCTACCGCGGTTCACGAGTGAGGCTGCGTGATGTCCGCTGACGCGACTTCGTTCTGCGTTGTGTCCTTCAGACCCACGCGGCGGAACACGTCGTGGGCGTTCATGCGCGCCGTGTGATCCTCGGTGTGAACGGCGATGAGAACGTGGCCCTCGCGGATTCGCGCGACGTACGATTGCGCTTCGATCTCGTTCACGCCAAGACCCACGACCGCACCAACCATTCCACCGACGCTCGATCCCGCCGCGACACCGCCGAGCACGCCGAGCAGGGGACCGATCGCGATGAGCGGGCCGATGCCCGGAATGAGCAGCACGCCAAGACCGACGATCAACCCAACCGCGCCGCCGACCGCGCTGCCCGTAGCGGCACCCGCGATCGTGCTCTCGCCCACGATCTTCTCCAACTTCAGATCAGGATGGTGATCCTTCGAATACAAAACGGACACGTCCGCGGCACCGAATCCGCTTTGATAGAGCTGTGTGATGACGGCTTCTGCAATTTGCGGTGTCGGCGCAATGGCGATGACGGCTTTCTTCATAGCGTCGTTTCGATGCACGATGCGGACCGCTACGAGCTCGCGTGAGATCCACGTGATACCGCTGCGCGCTCAGCCGCGTGTGCGGCGCGCTTCCGACACACCGTGGCAAGAACGCGGCCCGCTATTCGCACATCTGAACGGAGTTTGCGCCTTGCTGGAGCGGACGCCAAGCCGAGCAACGCATCTCGGTGATGTCACGGTGACGCGGATGCGCTTTGACGACCGTGGCTTTGATCTCCATTGGCTCGAAGACCAAGCCTCTAGCGGTTGGCTCCGGTTGCGCCAAAGGCGTCAGAACAATCGGAGGCGCGTGGTCCTCGGCTACGACCACTGGCGCTACGCGCGAATGATGGTTGACCGTGTACGCCAGCGCCGCACTGCCCGCGAAACCAGCACCCCAAAGCACGGCGACTGCAGCGATCCAGTTTGCTTTTGTCATCGACCACCTCCACGGGCTCGAGACAAACTTAAGGCCCAACGCCGGCGTAACAACTCAAGCGTAACTTTTTAGCGCCCGACTCATCGCACGAACGGCGATGCACGGTCGAGCCACGACGTCTGATTCTGTTATCTTCGATACATGCGAGGGGTAATCCTGGCAGCGGTGGTTGGTGGCGTGAGCGCGATGCCAGCAAGTGCGAGCGCGCAAACGGCGCCGGTCGTCGTGGCGTCCGTCGATGGTGACGTCGATGCGCAGCGACTCAACGCTTTGATGCAAGAGGCGGCGGGCGGCGCTCGAACGGCTCGCATGGCTGCGGGCTGGACGAACGTAGGGCTCGGTGTGGCCGAGATCGCGACCGGCGCCGTCGTCCTCGCGGCGCTCCACGACTCCGTGCTCAACCCCATACTTCCGATCGAGCTTTTCATCACCGGCGGACTAAGCGCCGTGTTCGCGCTTCCGGCCTTTTTGATCAAGTCCGACATGGAGAAGCTCGCGAGTCGGTCCGCGCGTGATCTCGCGGATCCCGGCACGCCCGTGAACGAACGCGTCGCGCGCGCTGTCGGTGGCTTACGAACGGTGGCCGACCAGGAAGAGCGCACCCGCGTCTTCACGCTCGTCGCGAGCGGGTTGATCTTTGTCGCTTGCGGGGCGGGCATCGCGCTCGTCTACGCCGCTCCACTGACCGCGGATTACCGCGCTGGATTCGCAACGGCATTCGGTGTGCTCGCCGGGATCGACGTCGTGCTGATCGTGGAGACGATTTTGAATCGGCCTGCGGGCCGCGCCCTCGACGCATGGGAGCGCGGCCACACGCCGTCGGCGCTCCGCGTGCGTCCAGTGCTAAGCGCCGCCGGGGTTGGTTTGGCTGGGACGTTCTAGAGAGCGCGCGCAACATCGCAGACGATCTCCGTGGTAATCACGACGCCATGCGGAAGTTGGTTTCGTTCGTCGCGCTAGTGCTGGTCGCTTGCAACTCCACGCCGGCATCGAAGACGAGCGCGCCGCCTGCGCCGAGCGCATCGAGCACGGCGAGCGCCACGGCTGCGAGCAGCGCGTTCGTGGACGCAGGCGATCCACTCGAGATCGAAGCGCGCCGCGAATGGAACAAGGACCAGCACGTCGACATCGTCTACGTCCCGACGCCGCAGAAGGTCGTCGACAAGATGCTCGAGGTCGCAAAGGTGACGAGCGGCGACGTCGTCTACGATCTCGGCTGCGGCGACGGGCGCATCGTCGTCACGTCGGCGAAGAAGGGCGCGACGGCGATCGGCTTCGACATCGATCCCTCGCGCGTCGAGGAGGCGCGTGGTCACGTGAAGTCCGCGGGCGTCGAATCGAACGCGTCGATCCGCTGGGCAAACGTCTTTTCCGTGGACCTCCGGCCGGCGACCGTCGTGATGCTCTATCTGCTCCCGGAGCTCAACGTCCGGCTGATTCCGCAACTCGAAAAGTTACGCCCCGGCTCGCGCATCGTTTCGCACGACTTCGACATGAAAGGCGTCACTCCCGATCACGAATATACCGTGACCGCGCCGGAGTTCGTGAACGCCGAGGGCTACAGCGCCTACAAAGGCGAAGGCGTCGCAGAAGACCCGCAACACTACGCGCAGCGCATCCATCACATCTATTTATGGACTGTGCCGCTGAAGAAGGTCGCGACGAAAGACTAAATCACGGCTCGTCGCCACCTGATAAGCTCGGCCGATGCAGCTTCGCTTAATTTCGGTTGTTTCACTCCTCGCCGGTTCCGCGGTCCTTGTCGCCGCCGATTCTTGCTCTCCATCATCGTCAACGGCGGATGCAGGCCCGGATGCAAGTAGCGAGGCAAGCCTCCAAGACGTCCAAAGCGACGTAGCGCCCACCGACGCCGCGAGCGACGTGTCCAACGACGCAGATGCAGACGCCGGCTGTCCCAGCACCACTGACTACACGAGCGACTCGTTGAATTGTGCAACGTGCGCGCACAGCTGTTTCGGCGGCGCGTGCATCACGAGCACCTGCCAGCCGCTCGTCATCGCAAACGCTAGTGAGCATTCGCCGATTCAGGTCGTCACGGACAACACCGGAGCGTACTGGACGAATCAAGGTACCAACGCGGCCAACAATACAAAGGACGGAACGGTGCGTTATTGGCCGAACTCGTCGACCACCATCACGTCGCTTGCGACGGGCAAGGCTGCTCCACGTGGCATCGCCCTCACGAATACGAATTTCTTCTTCGAGACACTCGGAGATTTTTCGAACACCCAACAGCCTCTCGGCAATGGGCAGCTGCTCGAATGCCCGCTCGTCGGGTGCCCTTCGAGTCCGACCGTGATTGTCGACGCCTCGTTGAGCACCACCCTCGAGTATTCGGCGCCTGGCATCGTGCAGAATTCGACGAAGTATTTCTGGGCCGAAACCGACAACACCATCTACTCCGCTCCACTCAGCGGTGACGCCGGAGGGGTGGCGTTCGTCACCACGTCGCCGGACTGGATGGTGAGCGATGATTCGTATCTTTATTGGTTGGTCGGTAAGGTCATCTGGAAAAAATCTCTCGGAGGCGGCTCACCGCAGCAACTCTACGATGGGACGGTTGGTGGTCAGCTTCAGTCGATCGCGGTTGACGGGACGAGCCTCTATGCTCTTCGAGCGGTGTCTGGCGGAAACGAGCTGGCTTCGTGTGCTCTTCCGGACTGCATCGGCGGATTGAAATCGCTCTCGAAGGAGAGTGATGGCGGCGCCGCAACGACTTATGGTGTCGCGCTCGTCGCGGACAACAACGGGGTGTTCTGGGCCGACAACGCTTATGAGGGAACGGCGACAGCGGCGGTACTGACGTGCCACACACCCGGCTGTACGGCCGTTCCCATCATCCAACTATCGAACGTGAACTGCAGTCACGCTGCGATTGGTCTGTCTAAGGAGCCCGATCGAAATTATCGGTCCCGCTTTCCGGATCGGACCGCGTAGTTCCAGTCGCCACGAAACTTCTTTCTTTCGAGTCTGACCGCGCGAAGGGCATCGCTTGAAACCTCCTTGCCGACTTCGTATTCGCG
>JBBSFE010000154.1:0-12466 GCA_038239005.1 Polyangiales bacterium | reverse complement strand
TGCCCCGATCCCGACAACGACAAGGACGGCATCCCCGACAAGAAGGACGCGTGTCCGAACGATCCGGAAGACAAAGACGGCTTCCAAGACGAAGACGGCTGCCCCGATCCCGACAACGACAACGACGGCATCCCGGACAAACAAGACAAGTGCCCCGGCACCGACGCCGACGTGAAGGCCAACAAGGACACGAAGGAAACTTGGAACGGCTTCGAGGACGACGACGGCTGCCCCGACAAGGGCAACGTCATCATCCAGGGGAACGACATCTTGATCTTGCAGAAGATCAAATTCCGCACGAACTCGGCGGAGATTTTGCCCGAGTCGAACACCATTCTCGACGCGGTCGGCACGACGCTGACTCACCACCCGGAGTTCACGCTCCTCGAGATCCAAGGTCACGCCGACGAGCGCGCACCGGACGACTACAACCTCAAGCTCACGCAAGACCGCGTCGACTCCGTCATGAGCGCTCTCCTCTCACGCGGCATCGATCGCACACGCATCCGCAGCAAGGGCTACGGCGAGTACTGCCCCGAGGACAACGGCCACAACGAGACCGCGTGGGAGAAGAACCGCCGCGTCGAGTTCAAGGTCGTCAAGACGAAGGACGGTCCCACCGGCGTCGAGCTCGGGTGCACGAACGCCAGCGCGCACGGCGTCCACGCTCTGCCTGTTCCTCCGTGAAACTGAATCCCTGAGTGATGAGCTCAGGGATTTTTGGCGGCGATGGCGGCCATGCAGTTGCGGTCGCGTTGGGTTTTGCAGATGCCCTTGAGGAGGTTGATCTCATCAGGGGTTGCTTTACCTGCGCCGAAGACGCGGGGCTCGAGGAGCGCGCGGGCGCCGGCGTTGTCGCCGCTTGCCGCGAGGGCACTCGCTTGGCTGAAGACGCTTCCGCCGGTCGGGGGATGCGGGTGTAGCGCGGTGACGGTTCCCGTGGGGGCGGTGGTCGTCGTGGTGGTTGTTGCAGTGGTCGTGTTCGTTGGTGCGGTCGCTGAGTGCGATGCGCTCGCGCTTGGTGTGCTCGCGGTGCCTGTCGCCGTGACGTTGGTGGCGGCGTCGAGCTCGGCAAGCTTCGCGTTGGCGATGTTGCGACGCGTGACCGGGACGGAGTCGTCGGCTTGGACGGTGCGGAGCAGTGAGCGCTTCTTCGAGGGGTCGGGTTCTTTGTCGGCGAGGCCGAGCACTTGATCGGCCCAGCGCGTTTCGATGTTTTGGAAATCGCTGCTGTTGCGCAGTGGCGATTTCTTGTCGATCTTCCCCATCATTTTGTCGTGAGCGAGATCGCAGTTGTTCTCGTCGCAGAGCTTCTTTGCAGCTTGCAGCGCGATCTGCTCGGGGTCGTCGGCGGTGACGTTGTGCTCACCCACGGGTTCCGACGTCGAGTGTTGGCGCTGCATCACCGCGAAGCCAACGACGACTGCGATCGCGACAACGGCGCCGACGATCACGAACGGCAAGAGGCTCGTCGATGTTCCGGCGCTCGGACGCAGCGACGAGGGCGGACGATCTGCGATCGCTTCGAGCTGCTGACTGTCGCCGACGCCGGGCAAGAAAATTTGACCCGCACCGACGAAACGGAAACGCACATCACCGAGCTCTAGAACGTCGCCGGGCTCGATGATGCTGCGACGTAAATCGGAGCCGTTCACGCGCACGCCGTTCGATGAGCCTTTATCGACGACCTCGTAGCGACCTTCTCCGAGCGAATGCACTTCGCAGTGAAGACGCGAGACCGAGTTGTGATTCACCGAGACCGAGCAATCTTCTGCGCGACCGATCGTGGTGCGCTCGACGTCGAGCGGATACTCCGCGCCGGGCGTTGGACCCGCGAGCATGACGAGGCGGTTGGGCCGCTCCATCAACATCGACCCGCGACTGACGACGCCCGTGGGCACCGTCGACTTCATGTCCTGCGTCGTTGCACCTGCGGCGACTTCAGCGTCGGTGAGTGCTTCGTCTTGGAGGACGATGCGGTAGTCGCCGATCTGAATCAGATCGCCGTGCGCGAGCTTCTGCGGTTGCGCGACGCGGAGGCCGTTGACGTAAACGCCGTTGTAGCTGTTGCAGTCTTCGAGGAGGAACGGCGAATCAGGTGACGGTTGTGAAACACCGTTCGCCTTTTTGATCTTCGCGTGCTCACGCGAGACGTTCCTCTCCGTGAGGCGGATCGTGTTCCCCTCTTTACGACCGATGGTGTAGTCGTCCCTCGTCAGCGGTACCGAGGTCCGCTTCGCCTCATCGTCCTCGATGACGAGCTTCCACATAGTTCGCGGCCGACCGGACACGACGATACCAGGTTCGTTTTTCACAGAATGCTCGAAGTTTGAGCAAGCCCGTTTCGCTCTGCGAGGCCCTTGACTGTCACGATGTGATACATATGTATCACGACGTGACACACAAGCCCGATGATAAGAAGGAACGAGTGCTCCACACCCGCGTGCCGGCGGTGCTCGAGGCGGAGCTCAAGCGATTCGCCGAGAATCTGCGCGTTCCCGTGTCGAACTTGGTTCGCACGATCTTGGAGGACGCCGTCGAGGTCGCCGACGCAGCGGGCGATCGCGTCGAGGACCGCCTCCGCAAAGCGACGCAGCTCCAAAACGAGCGCGAGCGAATCAAGAAGAAGATTCGTCACCACGTACTCGCGGACGTTTACGCGTTTCAGGATGTCACACTCGCCCAAACCGCGACCTGCGCGAAGTGTGAAATCGAGCTCCACGCGGGCAACCGGGCGCACCTCGGTCTCGTCGACCCCGACGTGGGCGGCGCACGCCTCTTCGTGTGCGAAGGCTGCCTCATTCCGTGGATTGGGGTTCCCCCGTAGGGAGAGTCGCGACAAATGCGGCGCGGGCGGCTTCGACGCGCCCAACGTCGCGACCGTCGAAGGTGATTTTCGTTTTGTAGAGAGGGTCGTGCCACTTCGGGTATGAGCCGACTTCGATGTCGGGGTAATCGGCAACGACGCGGTCGAGCAGAGGTTTGAGCTCGCCTTCGTCCATCTTCGTGAAGACGGCGACCGACACAAAACGCGGCGCCGCGGCGATGTGCGCTTTCACGACCGCGAGCTTCATGCGGAACACCTCCGGCACGCCGGGCAAGCACCACACGTTTTTCATTCGCACGGTGTGCCAGCGCACGTCTTCCGTGACCTCGAGCACGGCGCCGCGCGGCACGAGCGCCATCCGTAAATGATTGGGCGTGCATCGCTCGCGATAGTGCGCGCGAATCATCGCTTCCATTTCCGGCGCGCCCACGACATCGACGCCAAACGCCTTCGAAACGGCTTCGATCGTGACGTCGTCGTGGGTCGGGCCGACGCCGCCCGACGTGAAAACCCAATCGTGCGCGACCGAGAGCTCGGTCACTTCTTTGGCGATGACGTCTAGCTCGTCGGCAACGATGACCACGCGCGCGAGCCGAATGCCGAGCTCTCGAAGGAGTCGCGCGAGCTCGGCGACGTTCTTCTCTTCGATTTTGCCAGAGAGGATTTCGTTGCCGATGACGAGCGCAGCGGCCGTTTTCGCGGGCTCCATCGGCTCCGAGCGTAGCACGCGAAAACCGTAGTACGCTCGGGTGCATGGCTCGGCGCGTTCTCATCGTCGAGGATTCCGCCGCGACACGCGCGTTCGCACGCGCAGTGCTCGAGGGCGAAGAGTTCACGAAAACGGTCGGCCTCGCCGAGGTCACCGAAGCGAAGTCCGGCTTCGAGGCCATGCGCATGCTCCCGCGTGGGCCCTACGACTTGATCATCACCGACATCAACATGGGTGACATCAACGGGCTCGAGCTCATCGCGTTCGTGCGGCGAAGCGAACACCACAACAAGACGCCGCTCATCATCATCTCGACGCAAAGTACCGAGCGCGACGTCGAGCGCGGGCTCGCCCTCGGCGCCAACAAATTCGTCGCCAAACCGTTCGCGGCCGAAGCGCTCGTCGCGGCCTGCGCCGAAGTCATGCGAGACCACTAATGCCGGAACGCGAAGGCGGTGATCGCGCACGCGAGGAATTCCTCTCCGAAGCGCAAGAGCTCGTGGACGGCCTCGGTCGAGACGTGCTCGCGCTCGACGAGCTCTCCAAAGGCGGGCGCTCCGATCCAGAGCTCATCAACGACATCTTTCGCGCGGTGCACACGCTCAAAGGGCTCTCGGCGCTTTTTGGTGCGTCGCTCATGTCCGGCCTGTCGCACGAGCTCGAAGAAGTTCTCGACGACCTGCGACTCGGTCGCATCGATCTTTCGCAGCGCGTGCTCGATGTCGTCTTCCGCGCAGTGGAGCTCTACGGATTGCTCCTCACGATCGAGCGCGGAAGCGACGCCAATCCATCGGCGGATGTCGAAGCGCTGCTCGTGGCTCTCGGCGACGTATCGCATCGCGGCCGTGCTGGCGGCGCAAGTCCCGTAGCGCAATACGAGCTCGATCCGGGTTTGCTCGGCGTGCTCACCGAATACGAGGAGCACCGGCTTCGCACCAACATCCAAAACGGACTCTCGCTCTACAAGCTTCGCGTTCAGTTTCCGCTCGCAACGATCGACGCCGCACTCGACGAGCTCAAAGCCAACGCGCGCCCGCACGGCGAGATCATCACGTACCTCCCGACGGGAGGCGGCACCGACGCGGATGCGATCGAGCTCGAGATCTTGATCGCGAGCGCCGAGCCGGTCGACAAGATTCGAGCGGATCTCGCAAGTCATCGGCTCGTGATCGACGAAGTGCCACGGCGACCACTACCGGCGCGAACATCGATACCCCCGAGCTCGGCGAACACTTCGGGCCGCGGCATCAGCGTGCCCGCGGCGTTCAGCAGTCAAGAGTCCGCGACACGCGCGATCGATCTCCAACGTGTGCGAAGCCCTTCGCTTCCGCCCGAGGCGCGCGAGCTGTCGCTGCGTTCCGTCAGCCAGACGGTTCGCGTCGACATTCGCAAGCTCGATCACTTGATGAACGTCGTCGGCGAGCTCGCCATCGTCCGCACCGAGCTCATGGCCGTCGTCGATCGTTTGCGCGGGCGCACCGAGATGCGGCCGCTCATGCAAGAGCTCCTCCGACTTCACCGCGGGTTCGAGCGTCACCTTGCGCAGATGCAGGGCGGGATCCTCGAGGTGCGCATGGTGCCGCTCGGGCAGGCATTCGAGAAGCTCGCCCGCGTCGTTCGTCAGCTTTCGCGCGAGCA
Organism: Polyangiales bacterium; assembly: GCA_038239005.1. Lineage (GTDB taxonomy): Bacteria > Myxococcota_A > Polyangia > Polyangiales > Polyangiaceae > DASXHD01. The sequence continues at coordinate 7,292 of JBBSFE010000154.1, read as the reverse complement.
CGACAAGCAAGTGAACCTCGTCATTACCGGCGCCGAGACCGAGCTCGATAAGCTCATCGTCGAAGAGCTGAGCGACCCGCTCATGCACATGATCCGCAACGCACTCGACCACGGCATCGAGACACGCGATGAGCGTCTTCGCGCGGGCAAACCGCCCGTGGGCACGATCGCGCTCAACGCGTTCCAAAAAGGCAATCAAGTCATTCTCGAGGTCGAGGACGACGGCCGCGGCATGGATCCAAAAGTCCTCGCGGACACCGCCGTGAAGCGCGGCGTGCTCACACCAGACGAGGCGCGCGATCTTTCTCCGCAAGATGCGCTCCTGCTCGTGTTTCGTCCGGGTTTCACGACACGCGCCGAGGCGACCGATCTTTCTGGACGCGGCGTTGGCATGGACGTCGTCAAGACGAACATCAGCAAGCTTGGCGGCATCGTCGAGGTCTCGAGCGAGTTCGGCATCGGCACGAAGGTCACCATCACGCTTCCGATCACGCTCGCGATCATCAGCGTGCTCTTCGTCGAGGTCGCCGGGCGCACGTACGCCATGCCGCTCGCAACCGTGGAAGAAGCCATCGTCTACGACGCCAATATGACGCGCACGTTCGAAGGCCGTCACGTGATGACCGTGCGTGGCACCACGCTACCTCTTTGCAATCTCGCGCAAGTGTTCGGGCACACCACGAGCTCGCCGCCGCCTCACGGGTTCGTCGTCGTTGCGTCGGTCGGCAATCGCAAGCTCGGCATCGTCGTCGATGGGCTCATCGGTCAACAAGACATCGTCATCAAGGCACTCGGCAAAACGCTTCGTGGGGCACGCGGGTTCGCCGGCGCGACCGAGCTCGGCGATCAACGCGTCGCGCTCGTGCTCGATGTCGGCGCTCTCGTCGACGAGGCGCTCGTCACGCACGACAAGCTCACCGAAATCGGGAGGCCCTCGTGAGTAGTATCCTCTCGAGGCGCCGCGGTGACGCCATCGCGAAGCGCTCCGCAGACGAAAAACGCGTCGAGTACCTCGCGTTCATGCTCGCGGGCGAGACGTATGCGGTGCGCATTGCCGTGGTCGGAGAGATCTTGCGACCGCCCCCGATCACGGAGGTGCCTCGCGCCCAAGCGCCGATCATCGGCGTGGTCAGCGTGCGCGGCCGACTCGTTACCGTGATGGATTTGCGACGCCGCTTTGCGCTTCCAGAAACGCCGATTGATGCCAAGAGTCGCGTGCTCCTCGTCGAGGTCGCCGCGGACGAGCACGTCGGTCTGCTCGTCGATGAAGTGCTGAGTGTGTACCGACTCGCTGATTCCGAAATCGAAGCGGCGAGCGTGCTCGGGGGAGATCAGCCCGCGTATCTCGCGGGCGTCGGCCGGCCGAAGGAAACCGAAGGGCTCGTCCTCGTGCTGCTCGATTTGCGCGCGGCGATCATGATTTAGAAACGGATTCAGAACGGACACGAATGGAACGGCTAAGGCGAAAAGATCCCTCGAAGAACCTCGTCGAATGTCTCATCGGCGACGTTCGTTACGCGGTGACGATTGCCGCGGTGCGGGAAATCGTAAATCCGATGACGACCGTGCCTCTCGCGAGCGCGCCATCGTTCGTGACTGGTGTCGCCGACTATCGCGACGAGGTCATCTCCGTGATCGATTTGCGCGTGCGATTTGGCGCCGAGAGTCCGGAATCGCGGCGCACGAAGTGGGTGGTCGTTCATCACGGGAGCTTGTCGTTCGCCCTCGTCGTCGACGCAGTCACCGAAGTCTTTCGGAGCGGTGACGTACGCCCGCCTCCCGCGCTCGCTACGGGCGCAGATGTTCGAAGCCTCGAAGGCGTCACGACGCGTGGCGGCGATCTCGTGTTCGTGCTCGACGTCGCACGACTCGCTGACCTCGTCGATCAGAACGTGGCGGAGCTCGATCAGCACCACACGGTGCCTCCGCCAGGGAGGAATGCGTGACACGCGCAGCGCTCCGCTCGACCGATCCCGAAGAGCGCCGGCTCGCCGCACAGGCGCTCGCCGAAGACGACACCGAAGACGCCCCAACGATGATCGCGCTCGCTCTCGGCGACGCCGATTGGCGCGTCCGCAAGGAAGCTGCGCTGTCGGCTGCGAGTGCACCGCGGCGCGAGAAGTTGCTTGCCCTGCTACTCGAGGCGCTCGGCGATCGCGACAACATCGGGTTTCGAAACTCGGCAGTCGAAGCGCTCGTCGCGATAGGGCCCGACGCCGTGCCGACGGCCATCGCTGCGCTCTCACTCGACGCTGATGGTCGCAAGCTCGCGGTCGAAGTGCTCGGTGGCGTTCCGGATCTTCGCGGCGCTGAAGCACTCTCGACGATGCTCGACGACGAAGACGCCAACGTTCGGCAGGCGGCCGCGGAAGCACTCGGCGCAAGCGCGAACGCCGGCGACGAAGCGCGGAAGACGGCCGTGCGTGCGCTGCGCGGGGTCCTCCCGCGTGCCGAGCCGATGTTGAAGCTCGCAGCGCTCAGTGCACTCGCCAAGCTCGAAGTCGCGCTCGAGTGGTCGCTGCTCGAGCCGCTCGTCGCCGATCCGCTCTTGCGTGGCGCGGTGATTGCGGCCTGTGCCCGATGCAGCGATCCGACGTGCGGGGAGGCACTCGTGGCTGCGTTGTTCGATCCGAACATTGCGTTTGCGCGCGCCGCGCTCATCGCTCTCTCGGATTGGCTTCACTCGGCGATTCGTCAGGGTTTGCCGTTCGACTCTGTTGCGGCGCGCCTGCAAGCGCTCGATGCGAGCGTGCGCGTGCGTTCGCTTGGCGAAATCGATGTCGTCGCGGGTGGGGCGTCACTGACGCTGCTCGCGCTTCTTGGGGATGCGGAAGCCGCTCCTGGCATCGTGCGTGCGCTCCTCGATCCGATGCTCGCACGCTCAGCCGAGATGGCCGTCGCGCTCCTCGGCGTCGCTGCACTGCCGGCGCTTCTTGCCGTAGGCGAGCGCGAGCCGCCGTCGCGTCACGCTGCGCTTTTGCTCGTGGTGCCCACGCTCACGAGCCGCGTCGACGATCGGACGCTCGCTGTCGTCCGCGCGACGCTCGCACACGAGTCGGACGATGTTGCAGCCGCGGCAGCGCAGGTCCTAGGCGCGCTCGGTGAGCCCGCAGACATCGAACGGCTCGCCGTGCTCGCAACTGAAGTTCGCGGCCGCGCGACGAGCTCGGCAGCGTTCGCGATCGAAGCGCTCGCGGAGCGTTACGCCGAGGAAGCACGCGCGGCATTCGAGCGCCTTTCGGGCGATCCGCAGAAAACGATCGCCGGCTGCACGCTGCTCGCATCTTTGCGCGGGTCACCCGCGGGATCGATCGACTACCTGCGACGCGCGATGGGCAACGGCGACGCCCGCGCGCGACGCGCAGCGATCGAGGCTTTCGCGGCCATCGGTGGTGATGATGCGCGCACGACCGTCGCAACTGCGCTCACCGATGAAGACCGCGATGTGCAGCTCGCGGCCATTCGCGCGCTTGGTCATCTCCAACACGGCGAAGCGCTCTCGACGTTGATTGCGTCCGTGACCGATGGCGAACTCATCGCGGCCGCTGCATCGGCGCTTTCCGAGGCAGACGCGGAGCGCGCGCTCGAAGTGTGCACGCGTCTCGTCACCGAGCCCGACCCAGCCGTTGCGTGCGCTGCCGTCGCGGCGCTCGGCAAGCTCGCCGATCGCGCGCTTGCCGAAGAGGGTCTCGTGCGCGCGCTCGATCACCCGAACGACGAAGTCGTGAAGCTCGCGCTCTCCGAGCTTGGCCGCGCGCCGAGCGAGCGCGCACTCGATCGCGTCGGAAAATCGCTCGAACATGCTTCGTGGGAGGTTCGGCGCCTCGCGGCCGAGGTGCTCGGCGCCGAAGGGAGCGAAGAAGCTTCGTCGCTCTTGCGATCGCGCATGGAGCGCGAGACCGACGCAGGTGTTCGCGAGGCGATCATGATCGCTCTCGCAGCACGCGCAGGGTTCGGGTTTGGAGGATCGGACGCGTGAGCCGCTCGACCTTCGACGGCACCGTGCTTCTCAAGCCCGAAGACTTTCGACTGTTGCGAGATCTCCTCGCACAGCGCACGGGCCTGAGTTTTTCGCTCGATGCGCGCGCGTCCATCGAGCGACGACTGCGCGAACGCTTGTCGGTGGTGGGCGCGTCTAGCTTCGCCGAGTACTACCAATATCTCCGCTTCAATCCGCGCGCGGCAACCGAGTGGGAAGAAGCCATCGATCTACTGACGACGAACGAGACCTATTTTTTTCGGGAGGATTACCAGCTCCGTTCGTTCGCCGACGAAGTCCTGCCGCTGCTCCAAACGCAAGCCCAGCCGCGCAAGCGACTCTCCATTTGGAGCGCGGGCTGCTCCACGGGCGAAGAGGCCTTTACGATCGCGATGCTCATCTTGCAATCGGGCCGGTTCGACGGTTGGGACGTCAAAGTCTTCGGCTCTGACATTTCCAAGCGCTGCATCGCCGCCGCGCGCCGTGCGGTGTACGGGCCTTCGAGCTTTCGATCGACGCCTGCCGATGCGAAGCGCGCCTTTTTTACGGAGCGCGCCGACGGCTATCACGTTGTCGACCGCGTGCGCTCGCTCTGCCATTTCGGCTCCATGAACTTGCTCGACTCCGAGCGCACGCGCATGCTCGGTCGTATCGACGCTGTGTTCTGTCGCAACGTCCTCATTTACTTCGACCCGCACGCTCGTCGCCGAACGATCGAAATGTTCCACGAGAGGCTCTATCAAGGCGGCGTACTACTGCTCGGCCATTCCGAGTCGCTTCTCAACGTGACCACGGCCTTCGAGCTGTTACACTTGCGTGAAGATCTCGTGTATCGAAAGCCGCACGGCATGCGCGAAGGTGAGGGGGGTTGACCAAGCTCCGCGCGCTCATCGTCGACGACTCGGCGTACAACCGGCGCAACATCGCGGATATTTTCGCGGGCCACCCGGACATCGAGGTCGTGGGCAAGGCCGCCGATGGCGAAGAAGCGCTTCGTCTCGCGTCGATGCTCAAGCCCGATGTGATCACGCTCGACCTCGAGATGCCTCGCATGGACGGGTTCACGTTTTTGCGCATCTTGATGTCGAAGCAACCGACACCCGTGATCGTGGTGTCGTCGTATGCGCAAAAAGAAAACGTGTTCAAAGCGCTCGAGCTCGGCGCGCTCGACTTCGTGACGAAGCCCGATCAGAAAATCGCGCCCGACGCGCGCGAGCTCAAAGACCAAATCTTGTCGAAGGTGCTGGCGCTCCGCACCATCAAGCCGAAGCTGATTCGCCTTCCACCGACGCGGCGCATGCCGAGCGGGATTTTCGCAGACGGCGAGGCACCCAGCTCGGACGGGCGACCCACGCTGAAGTGGTCAGGCGACTACGCGCCGCGCTGGATCGTGGCCATCGCGTCGTCGACCGGCGGCCCCGGTGCGCTGCTCGACATCTTCGGACGCATCGTGAAGCCGATGCCTGCCGCGTTCGTCGTCGCGCAACACATGCCCGACAAATTCACACGCACCTTCGCCGAGCGACTCGCCAAGCGCGGGCCGATTCGTTTTTCGGAAGCGCAAGACAACGATCGCTTGTTTGCGAAGAGCGGGCTCGTGTGCCCGGGCCGGCAGTGCATGGAGGTCGTCCTGCGCGACACGTCGTTCTACGTGAAGCTCTCGCCTCCAGCGAGCGCGGATCGCTACGTGCCCAGCGGCGATCGATTGCTTCGTTCGGCGGCGCTTGCCGGGCCGCGTGCAATTGGCGTCGTGCTCACGGGCATGGGCGATGACGGCGTCGAAGGAGCGCGCGCGATTCGCGCGGCCGGCGGAACGGTCATTGCCGAGTCAGCCGAGACCGCCGTCGTGTACGGCATGCCCGGCGCGGTCGTGCGCGCGGGCCTCGCGACGAAAGAGCTACCGCTGCCGCAAATCGCGGACTTCCTCGCGACGCTGACGATGGGGTGATACCGTCCGCGGCATGGGTTCGAGAGGCGATTCCGCTCTGCGAGGCCTCGATGGCCTACTGGAGCTCGGGGATTCCATCGTTGCGCGCGCCGTGAGCGGCGGAGCGACAGTTGCAGAATGCATCCTTCGGAGCGGCGCCGAGCTTTCCGCGAAGGTGCGCCTCGGCGAGGCCGAGCTCGTCGAGGAAGCCGGACATCACGCGGCGGGTCTGCGCATCATGAAGGGCAAGCGCGTCGCAAGCACATCGACGAGCGATCTCTCGGAAGAAGGCATCGCGCGTTTCGTCGCCGACGCACTCGAGCTCGCCGAGCTTTCGCAAGAGGACCCATTCGCGGGCCCGGCCGACCCGAAGCTGCTTTGTGATCCGAAGACGCTTCCTGATTTGCAGTTGTTCGATCCAAAAGGCGGGTCGATTGGCGCGGCAGAAGCCATCGCGATCGCGAAGCGCGGCGAAGATGCGGCACGCGCACACGACGCACGCATCACCAATAGCGAAGGCGCAACCTTCGGGCGCACCGCGGGCGGCGCGGCCATCGTGCTGTCGAGTGGGTTTCGTTCGGCATACGAGGGGTCGTATTCGTCGCTCAGTGTGGTGCCCGTTGCCGAAGACACGGGCGGCAAGAAACGCCGCGGCTATCACTGGACGGCAAAGCGTTTCTTCGACGAGCTCGATTCGGCCGAATCGGTCGGCCAAGAGGCCGCGAGGCGCACGCTTCGAAAGCTCGGCGCGCGCACCGTCGCGACTTGCGAGGCGCCCGTCGTCTTCGATCCGGATGCGGCACGTTCGATTTTGGGATTGCTCGCGAGCGGCGTCATGGGCAGCTCCATCTGGCGCAAATCAAGCTGGCTCGTCGGCCGCGAAGGCACGCGCGTCGCGAGCGATCTCGTGACGGTCGTCGACGATCCTCTCATCCCGCGCGCGCCCGGCTCGCGCCCATACGACGGCGAAGGTCTCGCGTCGCGTCGCAACGTGGTCGTCGAGAAGGGCATCCTCAAGATGTTCTTGTGCGACTCGTACTCCGCGCGAAAGCTCTCGCGCGAAAGCACCGCCAACGCATCACGTGGCGGCGGCGCGGGCGTCGGCGCGAGCACGAGCAACTTCGTTCTCGAGCCAGGCACCGACTCGAACGAAGCAATCATCAAAGCGACGAAGTCGGGTTTGTACGTGACCGAGATGATGGGCTTCGGCTTCAACCCAACCACCGGCGATTTTTCGCGCGGCGCGTCCGGCTTCTGGATCGAAAACGGCGCGTTCGCGTTCCCGGTCAACGAAGTCACGATCTCTCTCAACGTCGACCAGATGCTCCAATCGATCGACGTCATCGGAAGCGATCTCGATCTTCGCACCGCGACCGCGGCCCCGAC
>JBBSFE010000153.1:0-12893 GCA_038239005.1 Polyangiales bacterium | reverse complement strand
GCGACGTGCGAGGCCTGCGGCGTCAACCCGCTCGATTATCTACGCGACGTGCTCTTGCGCGTCAGCACGCCGGGCGTTGCGATCGACGATCTCTTGCCGCACCGCTGGGCACCTGGCTGATGTCCACGGTCGGACGCTTACTTTGCCTCCGTCATTCCCCGTCCGCACGAGCGTCGGTGTGGAGTTCACCGCGGGCTTAACTTCGAGCGGTGCCAAATCCGTGCTGGCCGGACCGGTGAGCGGCGCGATCGTCGTGGTGGGCTCAACGACCGTCGCGGACGTCGTGTTGGTCTGGTCCGTTGCGTCGCGTTTGCTGCATGCGACGACGGAAAGAAGAATGGCCGCAGCCACAATCGTTGTTTTCATGCCTGGCCTCAAAGCAACTCGCGTACCGACTCCCTCTCCTTTCGATGACGTGCTCGAATCACGCGGGTGCCCGCGAGAGCGTCGTGCTTGCCTTGGTGGTCGGGATCCGAGCGGATCGTGACGGCGATCCAAATCCACGAAGCGAGAGCGAGCAGCGGCCCGATGAATGGGAGCGCACCGAGCAACATGAATGCTTCTCGGATGAGCGACTGCTTGAGCGAAGGGCGACCGCCGTCACGACTGATGACGCGCAAGCCGAATGCGAGCTTTCCGAGCGTGGCGCCGAAGAAGGCATCCGCAAAGGTGAAATACGCGATGACGATCCCGGCGGTCGCGATGAGCCACGCGAACCGAAATCCAATGAGATGGCCGAGCCCGCCGGCGAGCAAGCTGACGAAGACCACATCCACGACGCGCGCCGCGACGCGGATCCCAAGGTTGGCAGACAGCATGCAGAGGATCCTTACCCAAGATGTGGCGAAAATCGCCACACGTTTCCGCGGCCGCAGCAGGTGTCATCGTCGGTGCGATCGCCTTCCGCCATGACGACGATGGCATCGTCGGCGGCTTCGACCTGAGCTTCGGTGCTGATCCTAATCTCACCTCAAATCGGCCCCGCTGCCAAACGCACCGGCATGCCAACGAGACGTGAAGCCAGTCGCGTGCTACGAGGTGACGTGCAAAACCGATCGATACGCGTGGCCTGTTGTCTCGTTCTTGCTTCGTGCAGCTCGTCGGGCGATGTCGGCGTCGATTCAGGTGCAGACTCCGGAAGTGGAGTCGACGCTGGGGGCACGGACGCATCTGGGAGCGACAGCGGAACATCCGCGGAGCATCTCTACATTCCGGATCGAAACCTCGGCGGCTTGGTGCGCGTCTTCGCTCTTCCGCTGACGACATCGTCGGTGCCGTTAGCGTCGATACCAGCCCCCTACAGCGACTTTGTGGCGGTCAACGCGACGACATTGGCCGTCTGCGATGAGAGCAACTCCATCCACGCATTCACACTCCCAGTGAGCTCGTCGAGTACGCCGTTTGCCGTGTTCCCGGTTTCGACTCTCGTACATGATTTGGCCTTCGGGCCGAACGGCACGCTTTACGAGACGACACCCAGCATGACGGTCAACATGTTTGCGCCGCCGTTCTCGAGCTCCACGACCGTCAGCGGAACGCTCACCGTACCGACGTTGAAGTCGGGTGGCGCCCTCGCCTTCGATACGACCGGCGCACTCTACGTTTGCGATATCATGCGGACGATCTTCGTCATCAATGGGTCGTCGGTGACCACCACGGCCATGGCTCCAACGTCGAGCCAGGATCGGGCAGTTGTCGCTTCGGCAACGCAGCTCTTCGTCGCAGATCTCTTCGGCGGTGTTTACGTCTTCGACTTGCCGCTCACAACCGCCAGTGTGCCGGTGGCCACCATCACCTCCGGCATCAACGAGTTCTTAGCGACGGCGCTCGACAAGGCGGGCAATCTGTATGTCGGGAGCGTAGACCCCCCGTCGATCGCCGTTTACAGTCCGCCGTTCTCCGACGCGAGCGCGCCTGTCGTGACGTTGCCGCTCGCGGCCGACGCAGCGTTTTCCTCCATCGCCATTGGTCCGTGAGCGCTCAGTCTTTCCGCCACGTTTTGCCAACGCGTTCGAGTGCAACCCGGCTCATACATGTGATCGACGCGCTCTACGAGCGCGCTCGCGAGCCGTCGTTTCCTTCTCCGCTCCCGGACGGCCCTCGCCCCCGAGCAACTCGAGCGCCGCCTTGTGGGCAATCCCTTTCAGACCTGCCTTGCTCAGACCGGTGCGCGCAAGACACTCGTGACCCTGCTTGACCGCAAGCAACGTCGCGGCGAGCTCGCGCGGATGGGTCGACGCGGGTAGGTCGCCTTCAGCGACGGCCCTGCTTACCGCGTCCGTGAAGATCGACTCGAGCGCCGCAAATGTCTTGCGCGCGAGAGCGACGACCTCGACGTCATGTGGCGCAAGCTCATAAGGGACGTCGCCGCGCGACTGCGCATCGGATACATACAAATACTGGCAGACGTTGCGCGTCTCGTCTGGCGCCGCGCAAGCTGCTTCTCACGCCATCAGCAGCTTTGGAATGCAGCTTGTCTCATAATATTGTTTGTAACTTTGGTCAGCTGCAAGGCGAGCGGTTCGGCGCGGGATCATTTGGGCACACACTCACCTTTGGCGACTCAGAATGGGTCGTCGTGGAGGCCAAATCAGTCCGCATTCCAGCCTGATTGGACAACCCCGCTCAGGATCGCATAACGGGCGTTAATCAGCGTTACGTGAAATCCGCTTCGCGCTCGAATCGGTTTGGATGTCCTTGTCTCCCCCGGAGGAGCGTCAAGCCCGCGCATCGCGTTGTGAAGTACCTGGCGGGTGCCGAGCTCAGGCCTGGCGCTGGTCTCTGAGGCGCGTATTCGGCTTGCCTGACTCAAAGAGCCTACCATCACCCTTAGCGACGGCCGCCGCCAACGTCTTCATCGTGCCGGATTGGCTCGGCGCGACTGGTGCTACGGAGTGCGCAAAGGCGTCGCACTCGACGATGACCTGCGCATGCTCTGACAGCCCCACCCGCTCGGCAGCGCGGGTTACGGCGGGCCAAAGGCCTCCCGAGAAGTGGAGGTGATAGCTGTGTAGCTTGGTCGCAAAGGCCGGCGAGCCCTGCCGGGATACCGCCTTGGCCGTAGCGATGTCGAGCATGGTTTTGGTGACGCGCAGCGAGCCTTGCGGGCCAGTGACAGAGCCGCCCTTTGCGGAAAAAGACACCGGCTCCGGATCGGGATCAACGCCCGCATCTGCCTTGCTGCCGAAGCGCCAGCGACGAACTTCCAAAGCATCGGGTTCGTCGCCAGTCAGCCGTTCGAACACGACGCCCCAATCGGCTCCCTCGCGAAAGCCGAGCACACGGAGCCCGTGAAACTCATCTTCAGGGTTCAGTGCAAAGAAATCGGGCCAGTCGTTCCCGCGCATCGCCGCGTCAAGCTGGGCAAGGATCTTCTTGGGATCGAGCGCCGGAAGCTTGGCGAGCTTCGGGGCTGGAGTGGAACTCTTGGCTGAGGGACTCGGATGAGTGGCCTTGCCGCTGCCGCGCGCGGCCACCCAGGCGGTGGCGGCCTTCGCTGCTTTGGATTTGGCGGCCAGCTCTTTCATCAGCGGCAGCACGCGTGGTGAGGTGAAGAGACCAAAACGCTCTACGAGCTGGCGCTGACGCGCGGCTTCCTTGATGAGTGTCCAGCGCTTTACATAGTAGTCGAACACCTCGTCGCCACCGATCAATACCAGGCGCGGCTCGGCGACTAGGCTCCAGCTGTCCACCTCCACCTTCTTGAGCGCTGCCACCAGCTCGGCGGGCGTGGCCTCGCTCCACAAAATGAGGTGGTCTAGCTCATGCTCGCGTGAGGCGGGGCTGGATTTGTGCCCATTCACGGCGTGATCGAGTGCCTCGGTCACACAGCTGCCCGCCAGCAGATCATCGCCTTTGATCTTCTTCATACCGCGCGCGATCACCGCGTCGAACCGGCGGCGCACCTCGGTGCCGACCTTCTGGGACGCGCGCAGCAAGATGAACCCGGCACACGTACCCCACTGCGCCCGCTCGTGGCTTGAGGCGTTGAGGGTCTTCACATCGGCGGCGTCGAAGGCGTCGGCGATCGCCAGCAGCACTGCATCAGGGCCGACCAGCGCCTCGAGCAGAAACAAGATGTCACGCTGGCTCCCGCGCATGGAGCCACTCTTGAAAAGATCGACGATGAGCTTGGCCGCCGTCTTTTCAGTGAATGGCCGGTCGTCCTGCATCGCCTTTTCGGTTTCGGGGCTCACCTGGCCAACGCCAAGCACTTTGAGTACGACCAACGCCCGCACCCGCCGCGCGGCCATGTCGGAAGGGTATCCGGTGCCATCCGTGGGATTTAGGATCTTGTCCGTGAGCTCGCTTCCCTGCCAGCCGCTTGGTGGATCGAGCGTGCGCACCGTCGGCCAGCCGAGCGCGACGGCGATGTCGGCCTCGCTGCTAATAGTTAGGCCTGGCTTCAGATATTTAGCGCCGTAGGCATTCGCGCCGTGCTCAAACGCGCGGCCGGTGAGCTCGAGGGACATGCGCAGATTATCCAATCACGCCCTTTGGAATGCGGACGGTTTGAGAACATATTCGATGTCACGACGAGAAGCGAAGAAAGTAGAGCATGATGCGAAGTGTATAACGATCCCATGGCGCCCGGCGATCGGAGCACGCTCACCGCGACGTTCGGCTTCTATCGTCGGTTTTCGGACGCGGAGCGCGCGCGCTTCGAGGCGCAGGTCGCGGAGTTTCTCGCGACGAAGGAGCTCGTCGGGGATGGGTGCGAGATCGACGCGCACACGAAGCTCTTCATCGCCGCGCTCGCGTGCCGTCTCGCGGTGAATCTTCCTCACGACGAATACGGGCGCCTGATGCGCGTCGTCGTGGTCGACGCGATCGACGAAGTGCACACGCAAGGACTTACCGGCGGCGGCATGCTCGCGGCCGTCACCTTCACGCGTGACGCGCTCGCGCGCGCGTTTCGCGACGACGACGACGGGCAGAACGTCGTCTACCACGAGCTCGCACACGTGCTCGACGCGGCCGATGGCATCTCCGATGGAATCCCGCCACTCCTCTTCGATCCAGCTCGCCACGACGTCTGGCGCGAGGTGATGCCGCGCGAGCTCGCCCGCCTCCGCGCCGCGATCGACATGAACATTCCGACCGCGCTCGATCCCCAAGGCGCGGAGAACGAGAGCGAGCTCTTCGCGGTCGCGACCGAGGCGTTCTTCGAACGGCCAACCAAAATGCGCAACGCTCACCCGGAGCTCTACGAGCTCTTCGCGGCGTTCTACCGCCAGCGACCGTAAATAAAGGGCTATTTCTTCTCGTCGAGGACTTCGCGCACTTTGCGCGAGAGCGTGTCGGGCGTGATCGGTTTTTGGATGAACGCGTCGGCGGTCTCGGTCATGTGCACGACTGATCCGAACCGCTCGACCATTTGCATGCTCGCCGACCACCACGGGCACCGGCTGTCTCGGGCATGACCTCGGATACGCGGACAACAACCTCTATGCGGGATCTTGCACCGCTCCACGACAAGGCGACACGAACGCGTGCGCCGCTCTATTTTTGCGACATGAGCGGGCAGCCCGACGTGGGCTGCTAGATTCTTCTTCGCGGATCGACGAGCTCGATCGCCACGCGGACTGATCGTATCGGCCCGTGGGAGAAAGGAAATCCAAACGCGAACGAGCGAGCAAGAGAGTTCCGTAGCGCGCGCGACGTGAGCTTCTTGTGTCCGAGCAAGTTTGGGTTCAGGGCGATCGAGTCGCGACGTAAATCACGTTCGTCGTTCCGATGGTGCGGTTGATGTAAATCGTGCAGCGGTCGCGCGTGATGAAGGATGGGCGCTCGTAGTTGGCCGTGTTGAGCTCGGCGACGTTCGTCGGCGTTCCGAACGGATCGTTCACCGAGGTGCGCGACGCCACCCAAATATCCTGGATGCCTTTGGCGCCTCCGTCGGGTCGCGAGCTCGCGAAATAAATCACGAGATCATCCGGCGTGACCGTGGGAGACGCCTCGACGCTCGCGGAATTGATCTCCGTGACGAGCGCGGGCGTGCCGAAGCCGGAGCCGCCGTTGGTGGCTCGGTAGATGTCGTAGTTGCCGCCGACGTTCGAAACCCAATAGAGGACCGTGCCATCTTCGCGAATGAATGGATCCTCGTCGTCGCTCGTCGTGTTGACGCCTTGCACCGGAGCAACGTTGGCGAACGCTGCTGCCGTCGTCGCGCGTGATGCGGTCACGATGTTGCCGCCCAATGCGAAGAAGAGCGACAACCCATTCGAAACGATCGACGGGTACGACTCCGAGCCCGCATCCGAAGCAATGCTCGATAGCGGTTGGCGAGCGCCGAACGGGGACGTGAGCGAAGGTCGCACGGATTCATAGAGAGAAAGTGCACCACCGCCATCCGCGCCCGCGGCGACGAAGAAGCCGCCGAGATAATCCGAGGACAACCGGAGCTCCTGCTCGTTGCCCGTCGTGTCGAGCTCCGTCACGGCAGTGGGCGCACCGAATGGCTTCGACACGTCGCATTGCGGCTGCGCCGCGTCCGCGGCGTCGTTCGTCGAAACATCCGCTGTCTGATCCGTCGTCACGTCGCTTGCTCCGTCGTTGCCGCCGTCGGTCGTGATGGACGAATCACCGACGCACGCCCCACCTTCGATCGCAACGGGCACGACGAACGAAACGAGCAACCACTTTCGCACGGGAGCCCCCATTCGGTTCGTTCTAGATCCTACTACGGCACGACTCGTTGCGCCTAGGAGAACAGAACTGAGATCGAACGATCGATGTGTTTGGCGGCAATGCACCGCGCGCGCTGGCGACGTGAACGCATCGCACCGAAAACGAACCAGTGTCTCGCTCATCGCCGCCGTTTGCGTTGACCAGGTTGAATCGTTGTGCGAGCGTAAGTTTTCGGATTCGTTCGAGGGAGGCGCTACGTGGAGCAGAGGGGCCAAGAACGGTTGGGGACGACCGTCGCGAACAAGTACCGAATCGATCGCCTGATCGGCACCGGTGGCATGGCGGTTGTCTACGCGGTGACCCATCGCAACAACAAGCGCTTCGCGATGAAGATGCTGCACGCCGAGCTGAGCGTCAACGAATCGATGCGCCAACGCTTTCTACGTGAAGGCTACGTCGCCAATACGGTCGATCATCCTGGCGCGGTCGCCGTTGTTGACGACGATGTCGCCGACGACGGGGCCGCCTATCTCGTGATGGAGCTGCTCGAAGGGCTGAGCGTCGACGAAGCGTTGGAAAAGTCTGGTCAAAAGTTGTCGCTCTCGCTCTCGCTCACGGTGGCCGCGCAAACCCTCGACGTTCTCGCTGCGGCGCACGCCAAGGGAATCGTGCATCGCGACCTCAAGCCAGCCAATCTTTTCCTCACGCGCGATGGTCGCGTGAAGGTTCTCGACTTCGGTATCGCACGACTTCGCCAAGCCGAAAATGGCATTGCGGCGACGCAATCCGGCGTGATGATGGGCACGCCCGCGTTCATGCCCCCAGAGCAAGCGCTTGGTATCAACGCCGAAATCGATGCACGCACGGACTTGTGGTCAATCGGCGCGACGCTCTTCACGATCCTTTCGGGCGCTTACGTCCACGCCGCCGACACCGGCACGCAGATGTTGATCGCAGCAGCGAGCCGTCCCGCACGCTCACTCCTCGACGTCATGCCCGACGCGCCCCCTGCCGTGGTGGAGGTCGTCGCCAAAGCGCTCGCCATGAAGCGGGAGGATCGTTTCCAATCCGCGAGCGACATGCGTGACGCGATTTTGGCTCTCGGGCTCACGTCATCCGAGGTCAGCGCGGAGATCCGGTCGCTCGTATCCAAGCTCAGTGTTCGACCGCCGCCCCCTCCCGATGCGTTTGCCGCGACCGCGATGCCAACGCCGCTACGGCCGCTTCCGATCGATCTCGGATCGATGGGGACGACGTCCAAGCCTGTCTCATCGGATCGCGCCCAAGCCGCGTCGCAAGCAAGCCTCCCGCCCGAGGTAACGTCGACCGCTCCGAGCGCGCGGCGGTCGCCCATCGTGTACGTTGCTTCGGTCGCTTCGGTCGCTGCGGTCGCCGCGATAGCGGTGGTGACTGTGTTTGTTTGGCCGTCGAAAACCCAGACCACTACTGCGCAATCGCTCGTCGAGAACGTGACGCCGCCCACATCGTCGACCACACCACCAGTTCTCCCGAAAGCCTCTGTCGGCATCACCGAGAACGCCCCCATCGCACCATCGACAACAACCACAGCAACCGCGACGGCACCGACGGGTGGTGGTCGGCATGTCACCAACCCGATCCATCCGCCTCCGTCCGCTTCGGTCTCAGCGGCGGCGAATTGCAACCCACCTTATACCGTCGATGCAAACGGCAAACGAACCTACAAACCGGAGTGTCTGTGAAAGGTTGGATCATCGTCGCCACGCTCTTTTTGGCATCGCCTGCGCTTGCAGTCGATCGGGCTGCTTGTGTCGACGCGTCCAGCAAGACCCAAGATCTCCGCGCCGCGAGCAAGCTCGTCGAAGCACGTGAACAAGCCTTGATATGTGCAAGCAGCGACTGCCCCGCCGTCGTCTCGCGTGACTGCTCGCAGTGGCTCACCGAAATCGAGCAAGTACTTCCTTCGGTGTCGATTGCTCCACACGATGCGAATGGCGCCGATCTCGTGGCCGTCAAAGTCTTCGTTGACGACCAACTATGGTTCAGCACGATCGACGGCCGCGCCCGCTTCCTCAATCCAGGCGCGCACAAGTTTCGATTCGAGGCCGACGGTCTTCCGAGCACGGTCCAAAACGTCGTCATCCGTGAAGGAGAAAAAGGCCGAGCGATCGTGGTGACGTTGGGGGAGCAAGCGAAGAGCAACGCAGCGCAGCCCAACAAGGTTGTCATCGAGACTGCACCGCCGCAGCCGTCCTCGCATGCAACTTGGATGAAGCCGTTCGGAATTGCGGCGTTGACCTTGGGGGCCGTCACTCTCGCGGTGGGTGGCGTTCTCGCCGGTGTCGCTGCAAGCGAATGGGGCCAAGCGACAGGCACCTGTCCAATTACCCAACCTTGCACCGATACAAACGCGCGGAGTCAACAGGGCACCGCGGGGACGTTGGCCGATTGGTCGACTGCGCTCTTCGTCGGCGGCGGCGTCATCGCCGCGACCGGGCTCGTCTTTATCATCGTTGCACCCAAATCGAGTGAATCTGCACACGTTGCAGTCGTGCCTACCGCGAATGGTCTCACGTTCTCGCTCTCGGGAAAATTTTGAGCAACCGCGCAATCATGGTTGGCGCTCTCGCGTCGATGGTGCTGGCTTGCCGTACGATCCTGGGCATTCAGGACTGGCCCGCTGACGGCGGTGTGGTCGAAGAAGGCGGCAGCGATGCCGCAAGCAACTACAACTCACTCAGCGACACGTCCAAATGGGCCACGTTCGATCTTTCGGTGTTGGCCTCTACTGCCCAAGGCTACGCCGGCGGCGTCTTCGACGGCCGATATATTTACTTCGCCCCAAGCTATAGCTCCAAAGCAGGGCACGATATCGGTTTGATTTTGCAATACGACACACAGGGTCCTGGGCTTGCGCCGGCGCAGTCATGGAACATGTTCGACCTAACCACGAAGGACGGAAAAGCGGCCGGCTACACCGGCGCAACGTTCGACGGCCGCTATGTCTACTTCATTCCGTCGGGTGGCCCCGTTGCCGCTCGTTTCGACACCCAAGGCACCTTCGGCGACGCAAATGCGTGGGCGACATTCGACATGAGCACCGTGAATGCCGCCGCCGGTCACGACTTCGGTGCCGCCTTCGACGGCAAGTACATGTACTTTGCGCCAACCGAGGGGATTGCGATGCGCTACGACACGACCGCGTCTTTCGTAGATCCGGCGTCGTGGCTTCCCTTCGACATGAGCAACCTTGAAGCGAATACCAACTACAATGGGGCTCTCTTCGTCGGTACCCACCTATACTTCGCGCCTTGGCGTGGCCGGCTCGCCCAATACGACATTACCCGCACATTTACCACCCCCACGAGCTGGCAAACTTTCGACACGTCGACGGTCGACTTGCGCGCCGGCGGGTTTTCGGGCGCTTCCTTCGATGGGCGCTACGCTTATTTCGTGCCCCAAAACAACGGGAGCGACGCGGGCTTCGGTTTCGACGGCGTCGTAACTCGCTATGACACCCAGGTAGGCTTCACCGCGGCTAGCTCGTACTCGGTATTCGACATGGCGCAGCTCAATAGCCAGGCGATCGCCTATAGCGGCGCTGCGTTCGACGGCAAGTATATGTACTTCGTGCCAAACGACGTCGTGGGCGCGCTCATTCTTACCCGTTTCGATACGACACAGGACTTTACCGCGCCCGCGAGCTGGGAGACCTTGCCGCTCGCGCAAATCCTCAGCACGGTCAAATATATGTCCGGTGCTGTCTTCGATGGGCAGTACGTCTATTTCATACCCAACACCAACGGAAAACTCCTTCGCTTTCAAGCGACCAACACGCCTGTTACGCCGGTGAACAATGGCTCATTTTTTTAGACTGTTTGGGGTTGGGGCGGTCATGGTTGCGCTTTCGAGCTCCTGCAGCCCCAGCAACTCCAGCCCGGACGACGGCGGGACGAACCCCGACGTTGGAAGCGCCGATTCCGGAGGCGACTCCGGCCCGACGACCTATTCGGCCTTGGACGACAAGACCAAGTGGAGCATCTTCAGCCCGACTGGCGTGAATGAGGTTGATTATCAAGGCGTCGCATTCGACGGTCGCTATGTTTACTTTGCGCCGTCCGCCAACATCTTCCCGGGCTCGATTCAACGTTACGACACGCAAGGAGCTTTCACCGCCCAGCTGTCGTGGACCGCTTTCGATCCAACGACGATCAACGCGAGCTCAACGAGCTTCGGTGGCATCGTCTTCGACGGTCGCTATTTGTATTTCGTTCCGTCTGCTCCGACGGCGCAAGCCGGCCAAAGCGTAGTCCTTCGCTACGACACGCAGGCCGCGTTCGTAACGACAGCCTCATGGGCGACCTTCGACATCGCACTGAGCGACCCGACGGCAAAAGGTTTCATGGGTGGGACGTTCGACGGTCGTTACGTGTACTTTGCACCTTTCGAGGACAACTTGAACCCGCAAGGTCACACCGTCCGCTACGACACCAAAGCGGCCTTTGGGAGCAAAAGCTCGTGGACGAGCATCAATCTCAAGTCGTTCCAAGCGTACGCGAATGGGTTCAACGGCGCCGCGTTTGACGGCCGTTATGTCTATTACGCGCCGTTCGGGTCAACATCTGCCATGCAATACGATACTCAAGCGCCAATCAGTAGCCCGACGGCGTGGGTCGAGTTCGCAATCGATACGCTGACTACCGCGCAAACCATATTCCAAGGTGTCGTTTATGACGGGAAATACATCTATCTCGTGCCAGCCACGGGGGCCGTGGTTGCGCGCTACGACACGACGGCATCCCTTGGGTTTGCAGCGGACTCGTCGTGGACGACCTTCGATGCCCAAACGGTCAACGCCGGTGCTGGAAACTTTTTCGGGGGAGTCTTCGATGGTCGCTACGTGTATTTCATTCCACAATACAACATGTCTTCGCTGAGCGGCTACATCACACGCTACGACACGACGACCGACTTCGAAACGGCTAGCTCCTGGTCGACATTCGACACATCGGTACTCGATCCCGACGCCCAAGGTTTCAGCACCGGCGCGTTCGATGGCCGCTACGTCTACTTCGGGTCGTTCCTGAGCGGATTGATCGCTCGATTCGACTCCAAGTCACCGCCTTCGCTCCCGGGGCTACCGGGCGGCTCGTCGTATTAGCCAACGAGAGGTTTTTGGTGTCTCACATCGAGGCTCTCGTGGTCGACTCCGACGACCAAGGTCTCGTCTGCGACATTGGTCACGCCAAACCACGCTAAGGGGTGGCGTCGATTTCGTGTCCGCGGCGTTTGTGTTTGTGCTCTATGATGAATGCACGCGGGCGGTGAGCGCATGCTTCGCAAGTCTCCTCGCCTGTGGTGCGCGATCGGAGATCGCACGACGCTGCCGCATGCGTCGTCGAGTCGGTCGCCGTCGGATGCGCCGGTCCGAACGCCGGCGACTGCGCACAATACGGCTGCAAATTCGATGTCGAGTGCGGCGAGGAATCGCGCCGAGGTCGACGCCTTCCACGCAGCGGCATTGAAGGCGGGCGGAACCGACAACGGCCCGCCTGGGCTTCGTGACGGTTACCCATCCGGCTACTACACCGCGTTCGTGCTCGATCCGGATGACAACAACATCGAGGCGGTCTTCCGCGGCGGCTGATCGCCGCTAGAGCTCCAGCGCATAGCGTTTTGATCACCCTCTACGGAATTCCAAACTGCGACACGGTGAAGCGGGCGCGTGCTTGGTTCACCGAGCACGACATCGCGTACACGTTTCACGATTTCAAATCGAAGGGCGTTCCCGCCGAGCTCGATCAATGGATCGCAAAGCTCGGTTGGGAATCGCTCGTGAACAAGAAGGGCACCACGTGGCGCAAGCTCCACACGAGCGCGCAGGCGAAAGTCGTCGATGCGAAAAGCGCGCGGGCGCTGATGCTTTGTGAGCCTACGGTCATCAAACGTCCCGTCGTCGCATTCGGCGAGAAGCTCACCGTCGGGTTCGCGCCCGAGACGTGGGCGGTCTGGTAGGCACGAGGCGTCATCGGATGATGACATGCGATAACGGAACGCGCGCGTCACCTCCCTATGCGCGCTTGTCGAAGGAGGGTCCAACGACACTGGAATCACCGACCGATCTGGGCGCCACTCTTCTTTGATGCGAATTTCGCTCCAACTTGATCACCCGTTTCGCTCCAACTTGAACACCTGTTTCGCGCCAACCTGATCACCCGTTTCGCTCCAACTTGATCGCCCGTTTCGCGACGGTGATCAGCTGTTTCGCGAACGTGATCGCGATC
>JBBSFE010000152.1:0-13013 GCA_038239005.1 Polyangiales bacterium | reverse complement strand
GATGATTGCCGAGTCACCGCAGCAAAAGCTCGGTAAGGTCGTCGTCGCGAAAGACGCCGACTCTTGGCGACGCGAGAGCTTGAAGAAATTGGGAGAGCTCTCTGCGATCGAATTCAGCGAGCTCGTGCGCGATCTCGAGAGTGTTCGTCCGTGATGGGGACTGGGCAGGAGGAAAAGTGGCAGCAGCGAAGAAAACGGAACCGACCGCGACGCCAAAAGGAATGCAGAGGCCGCCGTCCGAAGTGATCTACTCGGGCGAGCTGTCGAAGTTGCGCGAGGGAGATTCGGGGCCGAAGCCGCCGGGCTGGGCGATGTCGCCGCGCGCGGTGCGCACGTTCATCCTCGGTGATCCGTCACGCGGGATCCGGAAAAAATTCGTCGGCAATCCGTCGCTCGTCGATCGCGCGATGGTCGCGCTCGCGACGAACCGCGGCCTCATGCTCGTCGGCGAGCCGGGCACGGCGAAGTCGCTCTTGTCGGAGCTTCTTTCGGCCGCAATTAGCGGTCAATCGACGCTCACCATCCAAGGCAGCGCCGGCACCACCGACGAGCAAATCAAGTACTCGTGGAACTACGCGCTCCTCCTCGCGGAAGGTCCGACGCAGCGCGCGCTCGTCCCCGCGCCGCTCTACGTCGCGATGCGCGAAGGTCGCATTGCGCGCTTCGAAGAGGTCACGCGCTGTCCGCTCGAGATCCAAGACTCGCTCCTCGCCGCGCTCTCTGATCGCGTCCTTGCGATTCCCGAAATGGAAGGCGCGGACAACATGCTCTTCGCGAAGGACGGCTTCAACGTCATCGCGACCGCGAACACGCGCGACCTCGGCGTGAACGAGATGAGCGCCGCGCTCAAGCGTCGTTTCAATTTCGAGACCGTGTTTCCCATCGGCGATTTCAAGGTCGAGATGGATCTCGTTCGCGAAGAGACCTCGCGTCTCCTCGCGCGCTCGGGTGTGCCCGAAGTTCCGAGCGAGGACGTGCTCGAGCTTTTGGTGACGACGTTCCGCGAATTGCGCGCGGGGCAGACCGTGGATGGGCAAGCGATGGATCGGTTGTCGACCGCCATGTCGACGGCCGAAGCGGTCAGCGTCGCGTATGCGCTCGGTGTTCGTAGCTACTACCTCGGTGAAGGCTCTGCGTCGCCGAGCGATCTCGTCGATTGTCTCGTCGGCGCCGCGGTGAAAACCGAGTTGGAAGATCTCGCACGCCTCCGCCGCTACTTCGAGCAGCGCGTCGCCAAGGGCACCGGCCCGCACTGGCGCGCATACTACGAGGCGCGCCACAGGATTCCCGGGTGACGTGACGAGTCACGCCAACATCGTCGTCGTCGGGGTTCGTCACCACAGCCCCGCGTGCGCCAAGCTCGTCGCGCATACGATCGAGACGCTCAAGCCTCGCTTCGTGCTCGTCGAAGGGCCATGCGACATGAACGAGCGCATCGATGAGCTTCTCTTGAAGCACGAGATGCCGATCGCGCTCTTCTCGTATCGACAAAATCCGGACGGAACCTCGCGCGGCACGTGGACGCCGTTCTGCGAATTTTCGCCCGAGCTCGTCGCGATGAAAAAAGCGAAAGAGGTCGGCGCAAAAGCCATGTGGATGGATTTGCCCGCGTGGGACGAAACGTTCGCGGGCGTCGAGAATCGTTTTGGCAGCGAGCGCATGAAGCACTCGGACAAGCTCGGCGAGATCGCCGACACCCTCGGCTTCGAAGACACCGACGCGCTCTGGGATCATTTGTTCGAGCAACCGATGTCGCCCGAAGAGCTCTCGGAAGGGCTCAGGCGATACTTCGACGTGCTCCGCGCCGACGAGCCTGGCGGCCCGCGCGACGAGCCGCGCGAAGCCGTGATGACGCGCTACATGGCCGCAGCCGCGAAGCAGTGCAAGAAGGGCGAGACGGTCGTCGTCGTGTGCGGCGGGTATCACAAGCCCGCGATCGAACGGCAATGGGCCGATTCGGATCCGACGTTTCCCGACGTGCCGCCCGTTCCAGAAGGGACGCGTGTCGGCAGCTACTTCGTTCCGTATTCGCTGCGGCGTCTCGATAGCTTCGCGGGGTACGCGTCGGGCATGCCGTCGCCTGGGTTTTATCAAGCCGTGTGGGAGCAAGGCACCGAGACGGCGGCCGAGTCGATGCTCTTTCATGCGATCCAACATTTGCGAAAGAAGCAGCAACGCGTGTCGCCCGCGGATGCGATAGCGGCATCGACGCTCGCGAATGGGCTTCGCATCATGCGCTCGCACAAGGTGCTCACGCGCATCGACGTGCTCGATGGTCTCGCGGGCGCGCTCGTCAAAGAAGCGCTCGATGCGCCGCTCCCGTGGACGCGTCGCGGCACGCTCGCCAAACACACCGATGCGCTCCTCGTCGAGCTCGTGTCGGCGTTTTCGGGCGAAAAATACGGTGTTTTGGCGAAGGGCACGCCCGCGCCGCCGCTCCTTGATGACGTATTCGCGGAGCTGAAAAATGTCGGCATCGAGCCGAAGCGCGGCGCGCAGAAGTTCACGGCGAAGCTCACCGAACCGGACGGAGCTGCGCGCAGCAAAATCCTCCATCGCATTCGCGTGCTCGGCGTTCCGGGTTTCACGCGCACGCGCGCGCCATCGCTTTTGCGTACGAAGACGGACCTCTCCGAAGAGTGGAGCGTCGAGCGTTTGCTCGAAACGGATCCGGCGCTCATCGAAGCGGCCGTCTATGGCGGCTCGCTGCTCTCGTCTGCGGCCGCGAAGCTCGAAGAGCGATGCCGCATGGGCACGGACGTCGCCGCGCTCGCGGACGCGCTCTTCGATGCAGCGCTTTGCGGCATTCGCACGTTGACGGATCGCTGGCTCGGCGAAATCGCGGCGCGCGTCGCGCAAGAGCCCGCGCTCGGTTCCCTCGGCAAGGCGATGCATCGCTTGCTCCCGCTCTGGCACGGAGACTTGCTCTTCGACATGCGCGGGTCGGTCGAGCTCGGGCATGTTTTGTCGGCGTGCTTCGATCGTGCGCTCTGGCTTTACGAAGGCATCCAAGGCCCCGACGCAGAGCTCGACGAAGGACACGTGCGCGCGGTGCTCGCGATTCGCGAGCTCATTCGTCACGGTCCGCCGGAGCTCGCTGCGATGCATGGGCGTGCGCACGCCGTGTGCGAGCGGCGCGTCGCCGACATGGAAGCGCCACCCGCATTGCGCGGCGCCGCGCTCGGTCGTTTGTGGAGCACGCGGCCGGACGACACGGGCGCGGACGAGAAGCGCGCGATCACGTCGCTTCGTGCGTCGTCGCGTGCGTCGAGCGTCGGGGATTTTCTCGCGGGCCTCTTCATGCTCGCGCGTGAAGAAGTCATGAGCTCGGAGGCGCTCCTTGGTGCGATCGACACCGCGCTCACGACGATGCTCAAAGACGATTTCATGATTGCGCTTCCCTCGGTGCGGCAGGCGTTTGCGTATTTCCCGCCGCGCGAACGCTTGAAGATCGCCGAAGGCGTTCTCGCGCGCATGGACGCCGGAGACGGTAAACACATCGATCCGCGCGAGCTTCTCCACGCGCCCATCGACGCCGGCCAAGTGCAACGCGGCGCACGCGTCGACAAGGGCGCACACGATCTCGCCAAGCGCTTCGGTCTGCTCGACGAAGGCGAAGAGTGATGGCGCGCGAGGAGCGTCTCGTTCGCTGGCGTCTCGTGCTCGGCAAGGCCGCCGAAGAGCTCGATGGTCGCGCCGGAATGTCGGCCGAAGATCTCGCGGCTGATGCATCGCTCGGCTGGCTCTACGACCGCGACGCCGAGATGGAAGACCGCGACGTGCGTGGCCGCGAAGGCGGAGCCGGTGGCTCGCAGCTCAGCGTGCCCGATTGGCTCAACGCCGTTCACAAATTGTTTCCGAAAGAGACGATTGAACGCCTCGAGCGCGACGCCGTCGAAAAATATCAAATCCACGAAGTCGTCACGAACCCCGAGGTGCTGAAGCGCATCGAGCCGAGCGAGACACTCCTTCGCGCCGTGCTTCTCACGAAGCACCTGATGAGCCCCGAAGTGCTCGCGATGGCGCGCGAGCTCGTCGCAAAAGTGGTTCGTCAATTGATGGAGAAGCTCGCGCGCAAAGTCCGCCAGAGCTTTCACGGCGCGAAGACGCGCCGCCGCTCGCGCATCCACATCGCAAAGAACTTCGATGCGAAAGCGACGCTCAAGAAAAACCTCGGGACGTACTCGCCGAAAGAAAAAAAACTTCTCTACATCAAAGAGCCGCTCTTCATCTCGCGCACGAAGCGGCACATGGAAAAATGGCAGATCATCCTGCTCGTCGACGAGAGCGGCAGCATGATGAGCTCCGTCATTCACTCCGCGGTCACGGCGGCGTGTTTGTGGGGATTGCCCGGCACAAAGACGCACTTGATCATTTTCGATACCGAGGTCGTCGACTTGACAGAGCGCGTGAGCGATCCGGTCGAGATCTTGATGAAGGTGCAGCTCGGCGGCGGAACCGACATCGGCAAAGCCGTCGGGTACGCGCAGGGCCTCGTCGAGTCGCCGCGGCGCACCATCGTCGTTCTCGTGACGGACTTCTTCGAAGGCGGCGCAGGCAGCGTGCTCGTGTCGCGCGTGAAGGCGCTGTGCGACCAAGGCTGCACCGTGCTCGGCCTGGCCGCGCTCGACGAGCAGGCCAACCCTTCGTACGACAAAGACATGGCGCGTTCGCTCGTGAACGTCGGCGCGCACATCGGCGCGATGACGCCGGGCCAGCTCGTTCAATTCATCGCAGAGAAGGTGAAGGGGTGAAGACGTGAGTCGAAAAGATTTGCTCGCTCTCACGCCCGAAGCGGTTGCGTCGCTCGCGAACCTCGGGCTCGTGAAACGTGCGCAGCGCGAGATCGCCGATGGGCAAGGGCCGAAGCTCGAGGAGACGCCCGACGGAACGGTGACGGGGACGTTCTCGGACGGCACGGTCGCGAAGCTCATCGCGGGCAAGACGCTCAAAGATTCGCCGTGCACGTGCAACGCGCAGACGGTGTGTCGCCATCGCGTCGCCGTCGCCCTCGCGTACAAAGCGTGGCACGCAGAGAATCTCGATGGGGCGCCTCCGCCATCTTCAGCGCGAGTTCCGACGAACTGGTCTCC
Source organism: Polyangiales bacterium (assembly GCA_038239005.1). Taxonomy (GTDB): domain Bacteria; phylum Myxococcota_A; class Polyangia; order Polyangiales; family Polyangiaceae; genus DASXHD01. Next base: position 7,920 of record JBBSFE010000152.1, on the reverse strand, counting down.
CGCGGAAATCACTGACGAAGCGCTCGAAAAAGCGCTCGGGCAGAAACGGCTGGAGCGGGCGCGAGCGTCGATGCGCGCTGGCATCCTCGTCACCGTCGATCGCGATGGCGTGCCGACCGCGAAGCTCCCCGCGTGCACCGTGCGATTTCTCGTTCCGCGTGATCCGGCCTACGCGCGTTGCGATTGCCGTGACGCTCAACAAGGTTGCGAGCACGTCGTCATCGCGGTGTGGGCGTTTCGCGAAGCCGCTTCGCACGAGGGCGCGTCGGTCGTCGTGTCGCTCGGTGGAAGTGCGAAGAACGAAGATGCCAAACCACTCGATGCGGCGATCGAGCTCGCATCGATGATTCTCCACTCGGGCGTGACGCACGCGCCACCGCATTTGCAGTCGCGCTTTGCGGCGGTTCGCTCCGAGCTCGACAAGCACGGTTACGTTTGGCCGCTCGGCGTCGTCGAAGATCTCGAACGCGCGATGGAGGCGTACGCGAATCGCAGCGCGCTCTATAGCTCGCGTCACGTCGCGGAGCTCTTGTGCGAGCTCGAAGCCCGATCGCGCGCGAGCCACGTTCACGCGGAGCTTCCCGTGCGTTTCGTGCTCGGCCAAGACGAAGCCACGGTCACGCCGCTCGATCACGTACGCCTTGTGTCGCTCGGCGCGCGCGTGCAAGCCGATGGCCGCGTGCGATACGCGCAGGTGTATCTCGCCGACCCGGACACCGCGATGGTGCTCCTGCTTCGCAAGCGATGGGACTTCAAAGAAGGCGAGGAGCCCGAAGAAGGTCCGGTGCTCGCGCGTCGATCGATCGCGAGTCGCGTGACACTCGGCGCGCTTGCCGCAGGCCAAGTCGTGTCGAAGGTCGTGAAGCGCCGCGCGAATCGCGAGCTCGAGCTCGGCACGAGCCGCACCGCGATGACATCCGTGACGCCGCAGCGCGGTGATTGGGAATCGCTTCCGGTTCCGATCCTGGTGAAGAATCTCGAAGAGCACGACGCATGGCTGAAGACGCGCCCGCCGCGCGCACTTCGACCGCGTCTGCTCGCGGAGAACGTGCACGCGATCGCGGTGTCCACGGTGGAGGACGTCGTCTATCTCGCGGCCGAGCAGCAGCTCCTCGCGAAGTTGCTCGATGCATCGGGGCACCCGTTCTTCTTGCGCGTGACTCACCGCCGCGTCGCGCCGAACGCGATCGAATCCGCAACCGCATCGCTCGCAAAACCCGTGCGATTCGTCGCCGGCGAGCTCACGCGCGGCCCGCTGGGTTTCGAAATGGATCCGCTCTCGATTGCCGAGGACGTCATGGTCGTCCCCGACATTTCGCTTGCTCCACCGAAAACAATCGACGTCCCACACGCGTCACGCCGCGCGGGCACGGACCCCATCGCGGAAGCGATCGAGATGGCGGAGTCAGCCCTCGCCGAGCTTGCGCACGTGGGCCTCGACGCGACGCCCGCGCCGCTCATGGCCCGCTGCGTTGCCGCCGCAGAGCGTCTCGATGATGCGGGAATCGAATCCCTCGGCACGCGTATGCGCGCGCTCATCCAAGCCATCAAGGAGCACTCCGCCAGCGCGGCGAAAGCGTGGCTTCACGCGTCGGTGAGAGCGTCACTGGTCCGCGAGGCGCTCTAAGCGGAGACGGCGTCGGAGTCGGAGCCTCTCTCCGTCTTTGTCTCGGACTCTGTCTCTGCCTCTGCATCTGTCTCTGTCTCCCGCTCTGGCTTCTCTTTCCGAGATCGCATCGCAGCCAATTTGGCTGAGATCGGATGCAGGCAATTTGGCTGGGATCAGATTTCAGCGTTGTGCTGAGAATCGCGAGCACCTCGCGCGCTGCGCCGCGTCGATCGGCGCGCTCGTGCAAACAAGGCCCGTCATGCCGAGATCGCCTTTCAGCGCCCACTTGCCGGGCAGCCGCGAGCGAGGGCGTACTTGGACGTGTGCGCGGAACAAAAGCTCGAGGTGTCAGCGGTCAAGGGCGCGGGCGAGCGCGCGGCTTCGTGACGGGCAACCCACACAGACCGTGAACGAGAGGATGTCGTTCTCGATGAACGAGTAGCCGTCGCCCGGATCGTTTTGCACCGGCTCCCAGCGCGCATACTCGAACGCCACCGACGTACGCGCTGACGCGAAAATGCGAACGCCTAGGGCGAGCTGCAGCAGGCCGTCACCGTAGCCGGCACGTGGCGCGTATGTTTGACCAGCTGGAAGCGGATCGGTCGGCGCTGGAGATCCGAATATCCAATGGTTCATGAACGTCACGGCGACAAACGGCTCGACGACGCCGAACGTGTACGACGCGATTCCGCCGGCGTACGCAGCGGCGATCGATCGGCTGTCCGTGTTCCATGCGGCGCCCGCGCCGGCGCGGACCGCAATCGCAAACGGGAGCGTTGCGCGCGACAACATCACCTTTACGTCAGCGCGCAGGCCGAAGCCGAAGAACGACGTGATGCCGACGTCGACGCGCTCACCGACGCCGATGCGCACCGGACCGATCTGCGGCGCGACGCTATGCGGTCCGAGGCCACGCGTGGCGTCGTTCGCGTTGAAGACCATCGACGTCCCCATGGCGCCGCTCACTTGTCCGGGCGCGACCGTGCGTGCGGTCTCGCCTACTGCAAAGGAGCACCCCGCGAGCGAGAGCGCGCCAACGGCCGCTGCCGTTCGGATCAAAGGCTCTCGAGCGCGGAGACGATGGCATCTTGCGTCTTGTACTGATCGCAAAGCGCACGAAACTGATCTCGCGTCAGGGGAGCGGCGCTGTCCCGAATGGCGACCTGCACGCTCGGGAGCGTGAAAAGCACGGACTTCTGCTCGACGAACTTGTCGAACACGCAGCGGCCAGCATCCACGATTGTCGGTTCGTGACCCGGAACGAAATCTGCCGTCGAGAGCACCGCCTGCACGCCAATGACGGCCCAGTAATAAACGACGTGCTTCGTGACGTCGTGCGCGGCGGGCAGAATGACGCGCGGATCGTAACCGACGTCGCCGTTCGTCTGCCATGAACCAGCGAAGAGCGCGGCGCTGTCGAGCGAGGCGCTCGTGGGGAAGAGCGTGAGCTCGTCGACTGTCATTCGGTTCGGCATGCCGACCGCAGCGGCAGTTGCGGTGTGCAGACCATAAAGGAGCGACGTCACGTCGCGGAGCTCGGATGCGAGCGTGCCACTCACCCCGCCGTCTTCGTGAAGTCGCCGTGCGGTCGTCATGAACGAATCCCCGAGCACACTCTCTAGCAGCGTCGAGAGAAACGCGTAGGCGCGTGCGGTGCGGAGGTAGAACGTTGGAAATGGTTCGACGGGAAATTGTGGGTAGACGTCGAAGTGCACGGGCGGCGATTCGAAGCTCGTGCTCGCGGCGCCAAATGTCTGGAGCTGCTTGGCGTGCGTCTCGCGATCTTCGATGAGCAGCGCCTTGAACGTCGCGACGAGCTTCGCCTTGTAGTTCGCAGTGAGGAGCAAGTGTTGATCCTCCGGCGCCTTCTCGGGAACGAGCAACGTTTCGAGCGCGTATAGCTGTCGATCGTAGAAACCCGATGTCGCCGATGGAGTGAGATCGATCGTGCCCGCGCGAATCGCGTCGACGAGGACGTCGAGTAGGTTCCCGCTCGGGGCGCTATTGGGGCAGAAGAGCTGACGAAATAGCTTGTTTTCAGGGCTATCCGACGCCGGAAAGATAGCGAGCGCCGCGCCGCATGTGCCGTCCGATTCTGCGAGGTCGAGGCTCGTGTTCGCTTGTTCGAACGCGCTCTCGATCTCCCGTATGAGCGCGTGTGTCGAGGGCGGTTGCGAGGTCGCCGAGCAGCGCACGCTTGTCGATCGGCGAACCGCCTGACCCATCCTCGACGCCCAGCTCGATGGCGGCGTATAGGCCATCGTTGAAGGCCTTGAGCATCTGGTTGACGAGCTCCATCGACGGTAGGATCGGCGCTGACCACGCCGCTTTCGCCGCGGCGGTCATCGTCGGATAAAGCGTTTGCGCGAGCGCCTTGTCGCCACCGTCGAAGGGGACGATATCGAGCTTCGTGACCGACGCGCTCTTGTTGAGCAACACGCTGCAACTTGCAAAAGCCTCCGTCGTTGTCAGGCTCGGATCGAAGATCGGGTGCTTGGTCGCGATGTCGTCGTCGCCGTTTTGGGATTGGCTCGTATCGTGATCAACGACGGTGTCGTCATTGCCAAGCTCATCGAGCGGGGAGAGGCACGCCACCGCGAGCCCGGCAAACCCAGCGACTCGTATTCGCGCGCCCATGAAACCCTCCCAACGACAATGATCGTGACGCGCCGCCCCGGAGTCGTCAAACGGAAACGGAGCCGGAGGCGGAGTCGGAGGCGGAGTCGGAGCCCTGTCTCTGCTCTGTCTCTGACTCTGTCTCTGTCTTTGTCTCTGTCTCTGACTCTGACTCTGACTCTGCATCTGTCTCTGTCTCCCGCTCTGGCTTCTCTTTCCGAGATCGGATCGCAGCCAATTTGGCTGAGATCGGATCGCAGGCAATTTGGCTGGGATCAGATTCCGGAGTCGTTGCGGCTGAGAATGGCGAGCACCTCGCGCGGCGGCGCGTCGATCGGCGCGCGCGTGCGAAGAAGGCCTGTCATGCCGAGATCACCTTTCAGCGTCCACTTGCCGGGCAAGCCACGTGCGAGAGCATTGCGGCTTGGCTTCGGTAGCGGCGGGCGCAGGACGGTGTCGGCCCACGAGTAGCGGGGCATGTCGTAGAGGTAGTCGAAGCCGGCGTCGCGCTCGAACGCCCACAAGATGCGTTTCGCGCCGCGCGTGCGTTTCGTCACGACTTGCGCGGGAAGCTCGGCACCGTGATGCGTGACGATCGCGATTTCACCGACGCGTTCGAACGTTGCGTCGCGATCCGCGCGAGCGTCGGCTGCTTCGAGCGCTTGCCAATCCGAGGCCCATAGGTTTTCGAATTTCGACACATCGCGCGCGAGCATCGGAAGCTCGCGCAGCGCGATTTCGTACGCGTCGCGATCCGGTTTCAGCGCAACGAGGCGGCGCAATGCCATCTCGAGCTTCATTCCCTCCGGCGTCGTCCACTCTTCGAAATCGCCCGCCTCCGCCGCCGCGACGAGCACGTCGCGATGCTCGCGCGCCATCTCCGGATGCAAGAGCGTGAACACCGCGATGACGCCGTCAGCGTCGAAGTGATTGTTCGCAACGAGCGTCGCGCGCACGCCCGACTCCACGGCGGCCATCGCGATCTCGACCGACGTATCTCGCTTCAGCTCCGCGGGCGTCGCGTTTCCGCCCCAATGCGATAGTTGCAGTTTGCAACCATCGACGAGCCCGTCACAACACACGCCTTCCGCCGGCCCTGTTTCTCCGAACGGAACGAACGTGAACATCCTTCTAGAATGCCTTCAAATCCGGGAAGAGGCGCTTCGAGATCACGATGCGTTGGATTTGGCCGGTGCCTTCGAAGATGTCGTAGACCTTGATGTCGCGGAACCACTTTTCGAGGAGCTGGTGATCCTTCGCGATCGATCCCTCCGCACCACAGATCTCGATCGCCTCGATGCACGCGGCAATCGACGCTTGTCCTGCGGCGGCCTTCGACATGCTCGCTTCCTTCGCGTTCGGGAGCTCTTCGTCGGCGAGGAACGCGGCGCGCCACGTGCGGAGGCGCGCCGCTTCGAGCTGGCGTCCGATGCGCGCGAGCTTCTCCGCGACCGACGCGTAGCGCGGCGTGTGACGCGCGAGCGCGTAGTTCTCCTTCACGAAGTCGCACGCGTAGTCGTACGCGGCGCGACCGATGCCGATGGCCATCGCGGCCACGAGCGGACGCGTGTTGTCGAACGTCTTCATCGCCGTGAGAAAGCCTTCTTTATTCTGGTAGCGCTCTTCGCCGCCAAGAAGATTCTCCGCGGGCACGCGGCACTCTTCGAGGACGAGCTCCGCCGTCTCACTCGCGCGAAGCCCCATTTTGTCTTCGATGCGACCGACGGAGAATCCGGGCGTTCCTTTTTCGACGACGAACGCGCGATGACCTGCGCGGCCGAGCGTCGGATCGATCGTCGCGAAGATCACGTTCCAGCTCGCACGCGCGCCGTTCGTGATGAAGCATTTTCGTCCGTTGAGGACCCAATCCTTGCCGTCTTTGCGACAGCTCGTGCGAATGCCGGCGACGTCGCTTCCCGCGCCCGGCTCGGTCAATCCGTAGGCGCCCCACTTGAGGCCTTTGCTCATGTTCTTGAAGACGCCGAAAAAACGCTCTTTCTGCTCGGGCGTTCCCGAGCCGCGCACCGGCGGTCCACCGAGACCGGGTCCGGGAAGGCACAAGAGAAGCGCCGCATCGCTCCACGAGAGCTCTTCGGCGCCGATGCACGACGTCACCATCGCGCTCGATTTTTTCTTCTCGCCGCTTCCGCCCGTCGTGTCGGCTGCTGCCGCGCCGAGGCCTTGAACGCCCCAAGCCGCCGACGCTCCGCCCATCGATTGCGCCATCTCGACGAAGCGCGCGAGGAACTCTTCGGGCACGCGGTGCTCGCGATCCCAAGCGAGCGATTGCGGGCGCACGATCGAGCGCCCGAACCCGCGCACCATCTCTTGGAGCGACTTCTGTTTGTTGCTCAGCGAAAACTCGATGCTCATCGGACGTGCTCCTCGATGCTCAAATGAAGGCGCTCTGCGAATCGGGCCACGGAAGGACCAGCGCGAGGTCCGGCGTGCGTTCGAGCGTGACGGCGGCAGCGAGCTGATCGGCGCACGCACTGGGAAGGCCGCAGAGCGCGAGCTGTTTGGCGTCGCGCATGTATTTTTCGACGGCGTAATCGCGCATGAAACCGGCGCCGCCGTGGAGCTGGACACCGTCGTCGCCGCAGCGCATCGCGGTGAGGTGTGCGTGCGCGATCGCTTGTGCGGTCGCGAGGAGCGCTGCGTTTTCTTTCGCAGCGTCGCCGTCGTCGTTCTGATCCCAGAGCCACGCGGCGCGATGCACGAGCGCGCGCGACGCTTCGACATCCATCGCACGATCGGCGACGGTGAACGCGACGGCTTGGAAGTGCGCGACGGGTTTTCCGAACGCGCGACGCTGCTCGACGTAATCGCGCGTGACGGAGAACGCCGCACGCGCGAGACCCACGCAGCGCGCCGCAACGAGGAGACCATGCTTCGCGAAAAACCTGACCGTCGCGCGCGAGAAGTCCACGCCGCGTACATCGAGCGGCATGCCCTTCGCGCCCTCGAGCATGACGCCTCCGAAGCTTGCCGCGTCGAGACCGAGCGTGCGCGCACGCCCCGTCACGCGAACGCCGTCGGCTTTTTCCACGAGGAACGCGCCGATTCCGTCGTAGCCCTTCGCTTCGTCCACTTGCGCGAACACGACGAAGCGCTCCGCGCGATCGGCACCGAGCACGTAGGCCTTCTCGCCATGAAGCTTGAACGCGCCGCCCTCTTTCTTCGCGATCGTCGAGAGCCCACCGCGATCGCGATTGGCCTTCGGCTCACCGAACGCGACCGCACCCGGTTTCGAAAGCGCATCACCTGCTTGTTCCGCCGACGCGAGCTCCGCCATGGCCAGTCCGAACGACCCGGTTCCACCGAGCGCGAACGCCGCTGCCGGATCGCCGGTCGCGATTTCTTCCTCGAGGAGCACCGCCGTCACGAGCCCGAGCCCCGCGCCGCCGACCGCCTCCGGAAGGTGCACCGCGCCAAATCCCATCTCGAAGGCCGCCGCGCGCAGATCCTCGGCGAGCCCGCCTTTTTCCGTCTCGCGCATGCGCAATGCGAGCGATTTTGCGAGCTTTTGGCTCGCTTCGATCATCAGCTTCTGGTCTTCGGACGGCGCGAACGAAATCACACGTACCTCCCATCGCCAATATTTAGGACGATGATGTTTTACGTGCGAAACAATTTCCGCGCAAGCCACCCGACAGGCAGGCCCGTCACCCCGCCCAAGTCTTCGGCGATACCCG
>JBBSFE010000151.1:0-13103 GCA_038239005.1 Polyangiales bacterium | reverse complement strand
CGAGCGGCGCCGGATCAGGCAAGACGCACGAGGGCAATGCGGGCATCGTGATGGCGGGAGGCACGGGCGAGCTCGCGGCCAAGTAGACGACGACGGTCTCGCCGTCGCGGAGCGTGTCCGAGCGCGGTCGGCGATTGATGCGCTCCATGAGCGAGCCCGACACGCCGAAGCGTTTGCCGACGGAGTCGACGGTTTCGCCCGCGTGAGCCGTGACGATCACACGATGGCGCGTCTTTTCCCAGTAGGCGAAGAACTCGTCGGTGCCGACGGGGAGCACGCGCACGTCGTTCTCGGCGAGCAGCGCGATCTTGGAGAGGTCGGCGCCTTCTTGGACGAAGGCTTGAAGCGTCATGCCTTCTTGGAGTCGCCCCGCGGGGTCGACGTCGTTCCAGCGGCGAAGGTCGTCGACCGTGACGTGCATGGCGTCGGCGATTTCCTTGAGGGTGTCGCCGACGAGAACCTTGTAAAATACACGCTTTCTGCCGGGGTAAACGAAGAGGTCGTTCGGGACGATGACGGCCGGCTTCTCCGCGTTGGCGTTGGCGTTGCCGTTCGCGTTAGCGTTGGCGTTCGCGTTGGCGTTGGCGTGAGGAACGAGCAGGAGCATCCCGCCGCGCACGAGCTCGCCCGGCGCGATGGCGTTCAGCTCGGTGAGCTTCGACGATGTGGTGCCGTGAGCCTGCGCGACTTGGTCGAGTGACTCGCCGAACCGGACGACGTATCGCTCGAGCGCGACCTCGTCGCGTTTGAGCTTCGGCAGCGCAAGAGCGACAGCCGGGCCTTTGCCGAGCGGAACGCGAACGAGCCATCCGCGATCGAGACTCTGACCGACGACGGCTTGTGCGACGTCGCTCTCTTTCGGAGGCGTGCGCGCGGCGCGAAGCTCCGGGTTGAGATCGGTGATGTCCTTCGCGGGAACGCCCGCGGCTTGTGCGATCGCGGAGAGCGCTACGCCGAAGGGCGCGCGGATTTCATCGTACTCGATGGGCGCGTCCATCGTCACGTTGTCGAGCCCGAACACTTTCGGGTTTCGCATGACGACCGCGGCCGCGATGATTTTCGGAACGTAGAGCGTCGTCTCCCAGGGGAGCGAGCCTTCGAGCTTCGAGAGCGCCCAGAAGTCGTTCGTGTTGTAACGGCGCTCGGCGGCGATGATTCCGCCGTAGCCCATGTTGTACGACGCCATCGCGAGCTCCCAGCTGCCAAACCTACGATGCAGATCGCTCAAAAAATCCGCGGCGGCCTCGGTGGCGGCGGTGACGTCGATGCGTTCGTCGACGAAGCGATCTTGCGGAACGCCATAGAGCTTGCCGGTCTCGGGCATGAACTGCCAGAGGCCCACGGCGCCGGCGGGTGAGCGCGCGCTCGGATCGAAGCCGCTCTCGATCATTGCGAGCCACACGAGATCGACAGGGAGGTTCTTTCGACGAAGCACGCGCTCGATCGCATCTTTGTAGCGGCCGGCGCGCTTCCGCCAAAACGCGAGAGCCGCGCGTGCGCGTGCGTCGTCCTTGTACATCTCGAGGTAGCGCACGACGCGCGCATCCCAGCGCACCGGAATGTCTGGAAGCGCGAGCTGGGAGAGCCACGACAGATCTTTCCCGCCCTCGGCAGCCGGCGCATGCGATTCGGGCAGCGGCGACGAAAGACCCGTCACACGAATCTGCGGCGCATGTGGTTCGCGCCACGTCGGAAGCTCCGTCGGCCATGCATTTCCAAGAGCTGGCGCGGTCGGCGGGAAGAGCTCGTGCTCCGCGGCGCGAAGCTCGGCGAGCTCGGCGCTTTCGACACCTGCGGCGGCCTCGTCGGCGGTCGGCCCGCCAGCGACTTGACGACGCACCTGCGCATCGGGCGTTCGCGTCACGCGAGGAGGCGATGGCGTTGGTGGTTTGGTTTGCGGTTTGTTGCCCGCGCCGTACGCCGTGCTGGCAATGGCGATCACGGCAGCGAGGAGGGAGAGAGCGCGCACGCGCCGAAAATAGACCGATTCGCGCACGGCGGCCAAGTTAGTATCCCCGCGATGAAGCGACGGAGAGTACGGCGCGCGCTCGCGATCACCGCCGCGGTCTACACGCTCTCCGCGAGTCTGCTCGTCGGCGCGTGCGGCGCCCGCACCGGTTTGCTCGCGCCCGAGCAGACCGACGCCACTTTTCACGACGTCAAAGACGCACACCACGACGTCAAAGAAGAGGACGTCGCCGAAGAAGACGCCCTCCCGCCGATCGACGCGTTCTTTCCCGACGTTCCCATTCCGAACGATTGCCCCGACTCGGGCTCGACGTTGATCTACGTCCTCGGCGCGGGCAACGAGCTCTACAGTTTCTATCCGCCGACGCTCGCGTTCAAGTTGATCGGCACGGTGTCGTGCAGCGGAAGCTCGGCTCCGTTCTCGATGGCCGTCAACCGGCTCGGCATTGCGTACTCCGTCTTCGTCGACGGGCACGTTTTCCAAATCAGCACCGCGAACGCGGCGTGCAAGTCGACGACGTATCAACCGAACCAACTGAGCTGGAACAACTTCGGCATGGGCTACGCAACCGGCCCTGACGGCGGCGACGAGCTCTTCGTCATCCAAGTCGACTTCGGCAATCCGTCGCTCGGTCTCGGCATCATCGACACGACGGCGTTCACGCTCAGCAAGGTCGGATCGTTCGTTCCTGATCTCACACCCGAATGCGAGCTCACCGGCACCGGAGACGGCCGGCTCTTCGCGCTGTGCCTCTCGCAAAGTGCCGGCTCCACGCTCGCGCAAATCGATCCATCGACCGCGGTCGTGATCGCCGCCGATTCACTCACGACGGGCGGCGGCCAAGAAGCTCTCGCCTTCGCGTTTTGGGGCGGTGACTTCTGGATCTTCACCTCCCCGGGCAGCACGACCACCGTCACGAAGTACGATCCCATCGCCAAAACCGAAACGGTGATGACCTCACTCGCCGCCCAGATCGTTGGCGCCGGCGTCTCTACCTGTGCTCCCCAATAAGCGTCACCGAAGACAGCCGCCAAGGCGCCAAGGGGCCTTGGCGGCTTTCTTAGGCTGGCGTGTATGGGAAGCGTGTTTTGAGGCGTAAAATAGGGCGTTCCAAGAGGACCCAGGAGATGGATGCGGCTGCGAGGGATGCGGTGAGGTGGGTGCCCAGCAACGCGAGGGGCGGGAGGCGCGTGATGAGGGTGGCGCGGATGATGCGGCCGAGGAGGGGGTGGAAGAGGTAGAGCGCGTACGAGATTTTGCCGACATACGTCATCGCCGGGTTGGCGAGGAGGAGCTTGCCGATGCGGCCAACGTCGAGCGTGCGGCACAAGACGATCGCCCACGCGAGCGCGAGCACCGAATAGTAGAGCGTGATCCACGCGATGGGCTTTTGCTCCTCGTGATAATTTTTTCGCTGCAAGAGAAACACGAGCGTCGCCACCGCAGGCCAGAATGCCCAGCGCGTCACGCTGGCAATGCGTTCACGTTCGAGCGCGACGAGCGCGCCCGCGAAGATCGAATCCATGCGGCAGAACGGGAGCACGTAGAAGGCGTCGGTGTTCGGCACGAACACGGCAGACCCGAGACGAATCAGCGGCGCGAGAGCGATGGCGACAATCGCGAAGCGCGCGAGCTCGCGATTGCTGTGACGCCGAACGATGAGGGGCCAGACTGCGTAGAACTGTTCTTCCACCGCAAGTGACCACAAGATGATGATCTCGAGCGCCGAATCGCCGCGCGCGAGCAAGACGAAGTTCGACAGATAGAGCGCGAAGCCAAGCCACCCAACAGCCGATGTCGGAACCGATCCGCTCGCGAAGAGGTGCGTCGTGAACGCGACGACGATGATCATCGCGAGGTACGCGTAGTGGAGCGGAAAGATGCGAAGCACGCGCCGCATCCAGAAGACTTTGAGCGCTCCGGGCGCGCGAATGTTCGTGACGAGGATCGATGTGATGAGAAAACCGCTAAGCACGAAGAAGAGGTCGACGCCCATGTCGCCCGCGAGACAAAACCGCCAAAAATAGCTCGTCGCGATGTCGTCGACCGGCATGCCCGTGAGCTTCGGCGAGTGCGAAAAGAGAACGAGCAACGCGGCGATCGCGCGCAGGCCATCGAGCGCGGGTATCGTCCCCCGTCGGGGATCACGAACCGCGGCGTGCTCGCCCGACCGCGTCACGCGGGCACGGCTCTACGCATCTGAACGAAGGCGGCCGCGTAGAGGAGCGCGCCGACGAGTGTGGCCTTCACGAAGCCGAGCTGCATCGTGAGCGCGAGCGACATCACGCCCGCAAAGACACTCGCGGCTCCGTTCATCGCCCAGAACCACGGCTTGTGCTCTTCCGGAAACGCGCTCATTCCGGCGGGCAGGGGAACGCCCATCAAGTAACCGATCGGAACGAGCGTCACCGCAGTAAGCGCAACGCGCACGGCAAACGATTGCCCAAGCGTCGCTGCGAAGAGCGAGCCGACGACGACATCGAGCAGCACGACGGCCACGGGCAAGATCATCATGTGCATGCGAATGGCCGCGTCGCTCGCGCGCGAAGCGACGAACGAGCCGACACCCGCACCGAGCAAGAGACACGTGAGCACGACGGTGGTCGCAAAGCTCGGATGCCCGAGATAGAGCACGAACCGCTGCGCGCTCGGGAGCTCGACGAGCATGAACGCAATGCCGATGCACGAGAAGTAAGCGCCTTGACCGAACGGCGGCCGCTTCTGCTTTTTGAGAGCGAGCGGCACGAAAAAAAAAAGAACGTTGAGGGCCGCCATCACGACGAGCAGCTTGCGAAGGAGCACCACCGAGCGCTCGTTGATCGAGAGCGATGCCCCTTCTTTGGCGCCTCCGAGCACCGAGACCATCTGAAAAAAGAACGGGCGATCGTCGGTCGATGGCGACATGTCTAGGCCATCGCGTTCGTACGCCGCAACGTCACCGGCCATGAGCGATGCGGTCGGGCGCCGCACGAAGCCGCGCTCGGCGGCAATCGCGTCGAGCGATGCGAGCTTTGGCGCGGCCCACGGCGTGCGCGAAATCAGGAACGTTCCGATGCGCCCGGCCGACATCAGCGCGACGTGATCGGGAGCGTCCGTGATGCCTTCGGCCGCGAGCGCCGCCCGCGCGACCTGGGCCAGGCGAGCGATTTCGAATTGCCCGTCGCCCGCGATCCATCGGCTGATCGACACGACGCCGGTCGGCGAAGTTTTTCGCAAATACAAACGCAGCGCTTCGACCGTGTAGAGATAACTCTCCGAAAGCGCATACGCGCCCGCGGCCGTCGCGGCCCAGGTGTCGACGAGAGACACTTGGATGAAATCGTATTCGCCGCGCGAGCGCGTGAGAAAGCTGCGACCTTCGCCGACGACCGCGTGCACGCCGGGCAAGTGATAGACGTCGCCGGAGAACGCACGAAACGGGCCCGAAAGCGCATCGACCACGGCCCCGTTGAGCTCGACCGCATCGACGTCTGTCGCGCCAGAGGCGAGCGCTGTGAGCACGTCACGCCCGCCGCCCGCGCCGATGACGCACACGCGATCGGGTTTGCGAGCTTGATAGCCCGCGCTCGTGACGTCGAAAAGCAAATGCCCGAGCTCGTGCGGAGAGCCTTCGAGTCGCGTGATCGGCGTCCCCGCGCTGGCGTCTTGCTCGATCCACAGCTGATCGATCGGCTCGCCTTCGTACTTCGAGCCCATACCCCACCCAAACGCGCGCATCTTCGGGATGCCGAAAATCGTGACGCGGGCCGTGGGCGTCCATTTCGTGAAGAGCAAATCCTTCGGCTCGTCCGACTTTGCGACGCGGAGCACGAGCGGGCCCGGAACGAGCAAACACGCGAGCACGAGCGCGCCCGCGATGCCCGCGCGAAGTGGTCGCGCAACGAGAGCCGCGCCCACGAGCGGCAAGAGCCCCACGCCCGCGACGAGATGCGGCGTTGGCACGACGCGCAGGAGCGGCACGACGAGAAACGCTCCCACCGTTGCCCCGAGCAAATCTGCCGCGTACATGCGGCCAATCTCGCGCCCCTCTGCGCGCATCAACATGAGACACACCGCGGCGCCCAAGAACATGAGCGGTGCGAGCACGCATGCAATCACGAGAAGGAGCTGCGCCGTCGTCTCGCGACCCACGTGCTCGCTTCCTGCGAACAGCACGACGGTGGACGCGGGAAGCGCGAGCCCGCCCACGACGAGCACGTTCTCGAGCGTGGTCGCCGTGGGTTTTCGAATCGTGAACCACACGCCCGGCGCGCCGAGCGCGAGCATCGCGAGCGACACGCTCAAAAACGCAAAGTGGTACCAAAGCACCACCGACAAAATGCGCGTGATGGCGATCTCGTAAATGAGCACCGCGCACGAGACACACGCCATCGCGGCGTAGGCGCGGCCCTTCATTATTCGCTACGCGTGATCACTTGGCGAAGAGATCCGCTACGGGCACGACCTTCACGTCTTCGTCTTTGAGGCCGAGCGGGAGCGATTCGATCACGCGGTCTTCGTCGGTGATTTCTTTCGGCTTGGGCGCGTCGTAGGCGGGCGGTGACTTCGCGCCGGAGAGGAGCGCCTTCTTCAGCGCGGCGCCGTCTTTGGCGACGATCGCGATGCTCATGTCGCCGCTCGAGAGATCTCGACGCACGACGTCTTTGAGCTTGCTGGCGTCGAGCGCGCTCCAACCGGTGCGCATACGCTCGCTGAACGGAACGGACGACCGATACGTGCGGTCATCGAGCGCGAACCCGAGTCGGCGCGATTCGGTCTGTTGCTCGAGGCTCAGGTAACGCGAGAGGAACGTTCGGAACCGAACGATCTCGTCGGCGGGCACGCCTTCCTCGACGTATTTGCGCCAATAGTGAAGCGCGCCACGGAGCGCGAAGAGACCATTGGCCGGCTTCACGGGCCGAAGCCAAATCGACACGAGCTGCTCGCGGCGCGCGTTGTCGGGAAGGGTGAAGCGCGTCCAGCCGTCTTGGTCGAAGTATTCGGCGTAGGCGTAGTCACCGTAGTTGAGGCCGCGCGCTTCGCGAAGGCGGTTATAGAGCACGCCCGCCGATTGGCGGTGCAGGCCGACGTAGCTCGTGAAGAAATACGCGGCGGGGTAATCGTCGCTGGAGCGATTCATCGTCGTCGGGAAACCGATCGACACGGCGGTCGAGTCGGCGCTTGGCTTGTCGACGATGAGCACGCGTAGTCCATGGTGCTTGCGCGGCTCGGGCAAACCCGGTCGCGTCGCGGGACACGCGGGGAGCGATGCGAGATCTTGCGCGATGGTTTTATCGAGCCCCTCGGGGAAGGCACCGGCGATGCCGACGGTCACGCGATCCTTGCAGAATACACGCGAACGCTGGGCCTTGACGTCGGCGAGGGTGATGCTCGCGAGCGCCGCGCTCGTGCCCGCCGGCGGGTGGCCATAGGGGTGGTCTTCGTAGATGAACGCTTGGAGGGCTTCTTTTCCGAGCGATTCGTCGTCGGAGCCTTTGAGCTCGTCCTCGAGCGCGCTCTTTTGTTTGTTCTTCAAACGCGAGAACGATTCGTCGTCGAGGCGCGGCGCGAGCACGACATCGCGAAGAAGCGGGTACAGCTTCGGTAAATCGGTTGCGGCGACATCCACGGTGAGCACGGTTTGATCGCGCTCGACTTGCATGCCGAACGACGCCGCCATCGGGTAGAGCGTCCGCGAGACTTCGGCGAACGTCATGTCACGCGTTCCGCTTTGCGCGGTCATTGCCGCGGTGAGCGCGGTGAGTCCTTCTTTGCCCGCGGGATCTTCCGAGGAGCCCGTGTCGAACAAGATTCGAAACGCAACGACGCGGGCGTCCGGGTTGCGACGCGACAAGAGCGCAACCGACGCGGACGACGACGGCGACTCGACGGAGTTGCCCGGTGGGTGTGCCGTGGTCGGGCCCGGGACGTGGAGCGGGCGCATCTCGTTGCACGCCGCGACAGAGATGAAGGCAAGCAGGGAGGCACAGATGCGCGGAGTCATTTTTTTGCTCCGGTGAGCGTCACGAGGTTGCGGTGTGCAGGCGTGAGCGTTTTGGCAACGCGGACGAGATCGTCTTTCGACACGGTCATCGCGAGCTGCATGTACTTCTCGAAGCCTTGCGTATCGCCCGTCGCTGCGGTCAAGAACGCGAGCCGCTCGGCGACTGTGCCGGGGGTTTGCATCCCGAGCACCATCGAGCTTGTCAGGTGGTTGCGCGCGTCGGCGAGCTCTTTGTCGTCGACCTTGCCTTGCGAGACGGCGTCGAGCGCCGTTTGAATCGCGCCGAGGATTTCTTCGAAGCTCGTACCGTCTTTGAGCTTGGCGTCGATGCGCATCAAGCCGGCGTCGCGATGCAAAAGCTCATCAGGGTCGGCGGAGAGCTCGATGACTTTCTGCTCGCGCACGACGAGCCGTTGATAAAGCGCCGACGGCTCCCCAAACACGAGCGTCGCGAGCACGCCGAGCGCGGCCGAGTCGGCGAGCTTGTCTTTCGCGCTCGGCGATTTGTAACCGAGCAGCATGCGCGGCGTCGTGGGCCCCTTCCAATTCAGATCGCGCCGGCGCGCGGCCGTCTGCTCGGGCTCCGCGTGAATCATGGGCTGCGCGCGCTTGCCTGCCCACCCGCCGTAATATTTTTTGACGAGCTCGAGCACCGTGCTGCGGTCGACGTCGCCGACGGCGTAGATGACGCAATCATCCGGCACGTAAAACCGCGAAAAAAACGTCTTCGAATACGCGTGGTTTTGCGGCATGGCGTCGACGTCGCGCTTGTACCCAATCACCGTGTGGCCGTACGTGTGCTGCGTGAAGGCGATCTCGCGAATCGCTTCGTCCATCGCCCACCACGGGTTCGAAAAGTCTTTGTTGTATTCGCCCGACACGGCGCCCGTTTCATCCTTGTAGGGCGCGGGCGGCACGCTCAAATGTTGGAACCTGTCGGCCTCGAGCGGCACGAGATCGGCGAGGCTCTCTTTCGGAATGAGCGGCACGTAAAACGTGAAGTCGTCGGTGGTGAAGGCGTTGTTGTCCGACCCGAACGATTGCATCTTCTTTTCGTAGTCGGCCGCGGGCACTTTCTCGGTGCCGCGAAACATCAAGTGCTCGAAGAGGTGCGCGTACCCGCTGCGACCTGGCTCGACTTCATCGCGCGAGCCGGCCATCACGAGCGTGTAGAATGCAACTGTCGGAGCGCCCGTCATGGGCACGACGACGACGCGCAACCCGTTGTCGAGCTTGTCGACGGTCATGGCCATCGGCTTGTAGACCGGCGCCGGCGCATCGGCCCGCGCCGATGACACGATCAACGCAAAACCAAAGAGCGTGGAGGCGGTTTTCACGCCCTCCGGGTTACCACAATCAGAAGCCGGTCACGTCAACGGCCACGTTCGAGTCGTTGTTGGCGCCGTTTCCAAGCTCGCCGTCGTAGCCGTAGCCCCAGCACTTCACGCCGCCGTTCGCCATGAGCGCGCACGCGTGATCGTTGCCTGCGGCGATCGACGTCGCGCCACTCGCGATCGGCGTGACAGCGAGCACGTTGTCCTTGTTGGTGCCGTCGCCGAGTTGCCCGCTGTAGTTGGCGCCCCAGCATTTGACCGCGCCATTCGCGAGGAGCGCGCAGGTGTGTGACGACCCTCCCGAGACGGCGATCACGTTCGTGGTGAGCGCCGCGATGGGCGACTTCTGCGGCGACTTCTTGTTGCCGATGCCCGTCTCGCCGTAAAAGTTGTAGCCCCAGCACTGAAGCGTTGCGTTCGAGAGCACGGCGCAGCTGAAGTCGTTGCCGAGCCCGACCGCAGCGGCGGTCGTGATGCCGGTGGATGTCGTGGGCACTTTTTTGTTCACGAGCGTGCCGACACCGATCTCACCGTCGCCGCCGTAGCCCCAGCATTGCACCGAGCCGGTCGAGAGTGCCGCGCAAGAGTGATACTCGTACCCAAGCCCGGTGTTGATGTCGACCGCGGTGGTGATGCCCGTCGCGACGGGTGTGTCCCGCTCGATGAGCGTGTTGTCGCCGACCTCGCCGTCGTAGTTTCCGCCCCAACAGCTGACGCCGCCCGTGGAGAGGAGAACGCACGTATGATCGCCACCGGCGTCGATGCGCTTCGCCGTCGTGATGCCGCTGACTTGCGTTGGCGAGTCTTGCTCGATCGCGAGGCCGTCGCCGATTTCGCCGTTGTACCCTTGGCCCCAGCAGAAGGCTTTGCCGCTGCTTTGGACGGCGCACGTGTGCTGGTCGCCGGCCGAGATGTACGTGACGTTTGCGAGGGTGACGGCAACGGGAGTGTTGCTGTCGGTCGTGGTGCCGGTACCGAGCTGCCCGGAGAAGTTCGCGCCCCAACACTTCAACACGCCCGAGGAGTTGATTCCGCACGTGTGATATCCGCCGCCGCCGATTTTCCCGGCGCCGAGCGTGATGCATTGCGAGAGCGTGTGGCATGCGCCGGAGCAGTACATCTGGCCCGCGGTGCAACAGTGACCCGCGCTGCACGTTCCGCCGCACACGGTGCCGCAGCCGCCGCAGTTGGCGTTGTCGATGTTTTCGTCGACGCACTTCGACGAACAAAGCGACGTGCCGCCGAAGCAGCTGACGCCGCACGTTCCGACGCCGGCCTTCGGCGAGCAGAACTGATTTTTCGCACACTTGTTGCCGCACGCCCCGCAGTTGTCGACGTCGTGCTGCAAGTCAGCGCACGTGGTTGCGCCGGCATCGCCCACGCCGCACGCGTTCCAACCCGTTTCACATGTGGCGACGCACGTGCTGCCCGAGCAGACTTGGCCGCTCGCACATACGTTGCCGCATGCGCCGCAGTTGGCGTCGTTCGAGGTGGTGTCGACGCAGTCGCCGTTGCAATCGGTGAGGTCCGATTGGCACGAGAGCGCGCACGTTGCTTTGTTGCATACGTTGCCGCCAGGGCATGTCTTGCCGCAGCCGCCGCAGTTGTTGATATCGGCGTTGAAGTCGACGCAGTTGTTCCCGCATCGCGCAGTGCCGCCGCCACATACGGTCGCGCATGCGCCGTGGGAGCACACTTCGGCGTCGGCGCAGGTCTTCCCGCACGAGCCGCAGTTTTGGTAGTCGCTCTGCGTGTCGACGCAGGTTGACCCGCACATCACGATCGCTGCGCCAGCGCCGCACGGGTTGACGCTTGCGTCGTTCCCGCCCGCGTCCGGGTTGCCGTTATCGGAAGATGAGCACCCGCCCACGACAGCCACGGCAAAAGCCACGGCCACCATGAGACCCCTTACTTCAGCCTTCATCCGCCGGACTATGCGCTAGAACGCCCCAGGGTCAAGTGGACAAGTCCTGTCCCCCCACCAAAATCTGTCAGCGGTAGAACTTGCGCTAGAAGCCCGAGACGTTGACGGGGGTGCTGCTGTTCGTGTTCGAACCATTCCCGAGCTGGCCGCTCGCGCCGTAGCCCCAACATTGGGCCTTGCCGCTCGAGAGCAATGCGCACGTGTGATTGGCGCCACACGCGACGCTGATCGCTCCGCCGGAGATCGCCGTTTGCCACGCCGTTGTCGCGGAGCTGCTCGTGGTGCCGTTACCGAGCTGACCGTAATAGTTGTAACCTACACACTTCACGGCGCCCGCGGTCGTTACGACGCACGCGTGAAGGTCTCCGAGGCTGGCTTGCACGATGCCGGTGAGCGTCGCGCTCACGGGTGTGTACGCCGACGACGTGGTCCCGTCGCCGTTGGTGCCGTAGTAGCCGTAGCCCCAACATTTCATCGAGCCGTCTTTCATGACGACGCACGCGTTCTCTTCGCCGACTGCGACTTGCGCGGCGTTGGTGATGCCTGTGGCGGTGATCGGAGCGCCGGACTCGTACGTCGAGCCGTCGCCGAGCGAGTAGTAGCCATAACCCCAGCACTGCACGCCGCCGCTACCGAGCACAGCGCAGGTGTTCCCGTCGAAGTTGAGCGCCGTGCCACCGATGGCGACTGCGCCCGTGACTTTCGAGACCTGCGGCGTCGTGTAGTCGGTGAGCGTGACGGAGCCGAGCGCGAGGTTGCCGTATTCGTCGTAGCCCCAGCAGTCGATCCCGCCGCTCTTGAGGAGGGCGCAGTTCGCTCCGTAATAGCCGCCGCCCGACGGCACGAGCGCGGTCGAGATGACGGAAACGGAAACCGGTTTGTTGCTCGCACTCGTAGACCCGTTGCCGAGCTGCCCGTAGAAATTCGCTCCCCAGCAGTTGACACCGCCTGACGCATTCGTCGCGCATGTACCTTCGTACCAAGCTGCAACTGCTGCAATGCCGCTCGTGAGACCGGTGACGCCCACGGCTGTATTCGTCGACGTGTTGGAGGTGTTACCGAGCTCTCCATCGCCGTTGTATCCCCAGCAATAGAGCGCGCCGCTCGGGTTGATGGCGCATGTGTGGCTCGTGCCGGCCGTGATGGCGCCGCCACTCTTCAAGACACAATTTTGGATGGTGTCGCACTTGCTCTCTGCGGGGCAGTAGTAAGGAGTCGCCGTTGCGCAGCAGTGCGCGCCGGAGCAAGTCGTTCCCGCGCCGCACGCGAAGCCGCACGAGCCGCAGTTGTTCGAGTCGACTTGCTCGTCGACGCACGCGCTGCCGCATTTGGTGGTGCCGCCCGCGCAGTTCAGGCCGCATGCGCCGCCGTTGCAGAAGTAACCCGACGGGCACTTGATGCCGCAGCCATTGCAGTTGCTCGAGTCGTCCGTGGTGTCGACGCAGGTGGTGCCGCCGTCGCCGTCGCCGCAGCTCGTCCAGCCCGGTTGGCACGTTGCAACGCACGCGCTCGCGACGCACTGCTTACCGAGCGGGCACGCGTTGCCGCACGTTCCGCAGTTGGCGTCGTTGGCGGTGATGTCGACGCAGCCGCCGCTGCAATCGGTCAAACCGCTTTGGCAAGTGAGCGCGCAGTTGGACTGGTTGCAGACCTGGCCGCTCGGGCATGCCTTTCCGCAGCCGCCGCAGTTCTGCGGGTCGGCTTTGAGATCGACGCAGCTCGAGCCGCAGCGCGAAGTGCCGCCGCCGCAAACGACCGCGCACGAGCCGTGCGAGCAGACCTGGTTGTCCGGGCATGCCTTGCCGCAGTCGCCACAGTTCTGAAAATCGTTTTGAGTGTCGACGCACGTCGCGCCGCACATCTTGAAGTTATCGGCGCCGCACGGGTTCGATG
>JBBSFE010000150.1:0-13256 GCA_038239005.1 Polyangiales bacterium | reverse complement strand
GCTCGAGCAGGTCGCTGCGCACGCGTGAATCGGACACGCACATAGTCTCGCCACGTCAGCTCGCTTCGTCGAGAACGCGGGCTCGTGCAGCGCATACCGTACTTCAGCGCGGGCGCTGTCATGAATCTTTCGCTTGGATCGGCATGCGCTCCCAACACGACAGCCCTTCGCTCTTTGGCATTCATCGGCTTGCTCGGCAGAATCGCAAAGCGCCTACTCGCAGCGAGGCGCTGCTCTGGAGTCGCATCTCGGCAGGTCGCTCGGCGTGCGCGTGCGGCGGCAGCATCCACTGCATCCTTACATCGTCGATTTTTTCGTCGCCTCACATCGGCTCGTCATCGAGGTCGACGGCGCGGTGCACGATGGGCGCGAGGCTCACGACGGACACCGCACGCGAGACCTCGCGAGTCTACGGCGTTCACGTGATCCGCATCGCTGCGGAGCTCGTCGAGCACGATGTCTATGCCGCGGTTGCTTTGATTCGCGCAAGCCTCACGTGAGGGCGAACTGCCAAAACGGTGAGCGAGCTGCGCCGAGATGTCTCCGGACGCGCATCCAAAACAACGACGTCGGCTCGAGCTCCTGCGGACACTCGACACGCCAGCTATCGGTCACAGACGTCGCGGATTTCTATGCATTCATAAGGAACCAATGCATTCGCCCGCATCGCAATAGCCGTCCTTCAAAAAGAGGCAGTTGGCGCAGGAGTCGCCTCCTTTGCCGCAGGCGAAGTTTTGCGTGCCGACGCTGCAGATTTCGCCATAACAGCAGCCCGCACAATTGGTTGAATTGCACGCTGGAGCGCCGGTGCACTTGCCACCACCGTCGGCGAGCTCCGCGCAATGTTCGCCTTTCAAAGTGTCGCACTTATCACACGGTTGACCGCTTGCGCCGCACGCAGCATTCTGGTTGCCGGTCGCGCAGTAGTCGCCGAAGCAACACGTATTGCACGTTGTGGGGGTACACGGAGGTTGACCGATACGGATGCAAACACCTTTGCACGTCCAGCCCGCATCGGGATCACCACAATCGCGGCAAACATCGCCCTGTCCGCCACACTGGTCGTTGCCCTGTTGGGTTGCCTGCACGCATGTGCCGTCTGACGCGCAGCACCCACTTTGGCACGTGGTAGAGCACGCGAGAATGGCGTCGATGTGCACGTCGCCAACACCCCCATCACCGAATACGTCACCGTTCGAGTCGTTAGCACCGTCGCCAAACAGCGACGTATCGGTGGTTGCATCTTGGGGAAAGACGTCATCGTCGAGCGCAGTTCGACTACAAGCGCAAAGATACACACACGCGCACAAAATGGCCGCGCGTCCGTGTCGCATGTAAATTATGGAGTGCAGTTTCACGTCACTCGACGGTTTATTAGTTGAGCGTACTTCCTTACATCCATCCAGATCGTTGCCGTGGGAGGAAGGGCTCGAGTGTCATTCTACGCGCGGTTGCCGCGATTCGCAGCCCTCTTCAAACCCCCTCAAGTTGGCCGGAGGCCAACTTAAGAGGGGGCGCGAATGCGCGCAGGCCGGCGCTCGGATCCAGACGTGTTCACGTGGGGCGCCGGCCGAGCACATTCGCGGGGGGAGCCCCCCAAAATTCCCTGTAGAACGTCTTTATGCGCCGCTTCATCGTCATCGGCCAAACGGCAACCGCGTCAGGGGAGTTCTCGCTCGATGACTTGCCCGGGTCGAGCGGCCGCCTCGACGTCCTCCTACGTTGCGCGCGCGCCGCGCTCTTGATTTCCCACGGCGTTCGGCGCGACACGATCATCTACCTCGTTTTGCTCGGCGGCCCGCGCGCGCCGCGCACGGTGAAAATCGACGGGCGCACATCCGAATATTTGCGGCCCGACGAACGGAGCTTCGCCGGCGCAGTTCGAAACATGCTTGCGCGCACGCCCGCGCTCGATTCGTTCGCCGAGGCCACGCGTGGCATTTCGATCGCCGGCGGTGGGCTCGACGCCGTCATCGCCGATCTCGGTACGTTCACGCCTTACGTGCTCGAAGAAGGTGGCGCCGATGTTCGCACCAGCTTGCTCGATTCAGCCGAGCCCGCGTTCTTCATCGGCGATCACATCGGCTTCGACGACGCCACACGTGCGCGCATCGCCGAGCTCGGAGCGGTGTCGGTATCGCTCGGACCCGTGAGCGTTCAGGCCGACGACGCCATCGTGATTATGGCCAACGAGCTCGACCGGCGTCAGTAAGCGCCGATGTCGGGCGGCGCGGCCGGACACTTGCCGTCGAACATTCCTTGAACGCCTGCGATCGCAATTCCGGCACCAATCGCAGGGCTTCCCGTCGATAGCGAAACATCGGCGGGCGGCGAAACGAGCTTTGGATCTTGGTTGTATTGCGACGTGGGCTCGCCGATGAACGGCATGTCGCTGTAGAGAGCGGTGACGTCGTCGCCGGCGGCAAACCAGCTATTGTGATCGAAGAGGATGTTCTTCGGATCTTCGTCGGTCGGAATGACGTCGATGCCCGTCTTCGTCCACGCGAAGACGTTGTTGGCGATGCGTACGTTGCTGTTGTGAAGTGGCACATCGCAGCCGGCGGATGCCGAGCTCGAGAACGCGTCGTGCAAGACGCGAATGATCGCGGTGGGCGTCGCGCCGAAGTAGGTGTTGTTCGAAACGGTGCAATCGTGGCAGCCGACGATGCGAAACGCAAAGCTCGGCGCGCCCGTGATGACGTTTCCCCACACGATCAAGTTTTGCGCTTCGAAGTCGACTTTCGGATCGACGAGGAACTGCTCGCCCGTGCAATCGCCGCCGACGAGAATGCCGCCGGCGCCTGCGTTCATGTCGTGAATGCGATTGCGCGCGATGATGCCGCCGTGTGCGCCGCCTTTGACCTCGTCGAATGCGTCAGAATCGTGTGCGTCGTTGCCGACGATCACGGGCATGTCGGAGGCGACGAATTCGACGTCTTGCCGACCCGGGCCGCTGTGCGCGAACTCGTTGCCGATGACGTAGATGCGCTGGGATTGAGCGACTTTGATCCCGGCCAGTGCCGTGTCGTGCACGTATGAATTCATCAGCACGAAATCCGAGCTGAGATCGAGCGTCGCCAAGCCGCTGCCGCTATCGAGCTGAACACCGTGACCCGCCGTGTTCGCGATTTCCAGCCCGTCGACGACGACCGCGCGCACGTGCGAAAAGAAAAAATCGCCGGTGCCGCCGCAATCGAACTTCGCGGTGCGTGGCCCGTCGGTGGCGCGGATGATGATCGGCGAGGCCGTGGTTGCGAGCAGATCCGAGACGAACGGCGGGCACGCGTAGCTACCGGTCTCGAAATCGAGCCGCACGCCGGGCGCGAGCATCGAGAACGCCTTGGCCGTCGTCTTGATGGGCGTGGCGGCGCTTCCATCGTTCGCGTCGTCTCCGGCTGGCGAGACGTGAACGTCTTTCGTCGGCACCGCGTTCGTCACCCACGAAGGGACGAACGATGCGATCGATCCACACGTGCTTGCGCCCGCGTCGACATCGGCAGTCGTCGAATCGTTCGGAACGCTGCCGTCATTGCCGCTCGAGCCATCCGGGTTGCCGGACGTCGTGTCGCCGCCGCAGGCGCCGATCGCGATCGCGAAAGCGAGCGGGTGCACTTTCATCACGGACACTTTACGAGCGGCGTGAGTGGCGCGAAATTCCAGCCGTCCGAGAGCGTTTGCTGATCGGCTGCTTCGAGCGCTTGTTCGAGCGTCGTTTGAATCGTCGCGTAGCTCTGATCGAGCTTGTCGGTTGTGGCGCCGGGAACCGAGACGCACAGGAATTTGCTCGTGCCGCACGCATCGAATGGTTCGCAGCCGGCCTGCGCTGGCGCGAGGTTCGCGAGATCGCTGTCACCATAAAGCACCGTTCCGCCGACCATCACGAGACGCATGTCCGACGGATGCGCCGCGACGATGGTGTCATAAGGTGCGGTGGTGTCGCCCTTCACGACGAACAAGTCTGCCAGATAGCCGACCTTGATTTGCCCGATGCGCGAAGAAAGGCCGAGCGCAGCCGCGGCGTTGGTGGTCGTCATGTGAACGATGTCCGTCGTGCTGAGACGGTTCCCCCAGTTGGCGTCGTCCCATGCGTTGGCGAATCGCATTTCGTCGAGAATGTTTTGACTGCCGCCCATCGACCAATCGGGCGCGAGCGAAATCAAAACGCCCGCATCGAGCGCGGCGGGAATGTTCGCGGTGGCTGCATAGAGCGCGACGTTCGATGCGGGCGACCACGTGAGCTTCATGCCCGCCGCTTGCATCGTCGCGAACTCGGTCGCGGTGAACGCGACGCCGTGGGTGATCGTCGTTTGCGGCGCATAGAGACAATTGGGCGTCGTTGATACCGTGCCGAGCTTGGCGAACTCAGCGAGACTCTTCGCATCGGTACCTTCGCCGCAGTGAATCAAGAACGCGTCCGTGGTGCCGGCGGCGAAGTCGGCGCACACGCCGTCGGCCGTCGACTGCGAGGGAGGAAACGTCGCGCTCGTTCGTATCTTGTCCGGCGACACTCCACTTTGTGCGACGTCGATCGAACGCGAAAGCGAGCCGAAGCACGCAGCCGACGTTCCGGGCAGACCCACGATCGACGTCGTGCCGGCGATGAGCCCTTTGAGCTCTCCCCATTTGTCGATCTCGCAACGCAAGCTCCCCGCCGCTGTGCCATAGGGCGTGCTCGCACACCACGCGGGCTTCCCTTGCGAGTCGTTCGACAAGCATTGCTTTACGTCGAGCATCGCGGAGTACTTCGGGTCGGTCGTCCACTGATCGTGATTTTGATACACCTTCGACGGCAGCCAATCGTCGTCGTCGAAGATGTCGAACAGGATGTGATTGTGCGTGTCGATGAGACCCGGCGCGATCACGCCCCCGACGACCACCTTCGTGGAGTTTTGCGCGAGCGGGGTCTGCTCGCACGTCGTGCCGACGTCGACGCACTCGATGGTGTCTCCGATGACGAGCACTTCGCCGTCGATCACTGCATCGGGCGTGACGATGATGCCGGCGAGCACAAGCCCCACGGGGCCCGCTTCCACGACGACG
Source organism: Polyangiales bacterium (assembly GCA_038239005.1). Taxonomy (GTDB): domain Bacteria; phylum Myxococcota_A; class Polyangia; order Polyangiales; family Polyangiaceae; genus DASXHD01. Next base: position 8,216 of record JBBSFE010000150.1, on the reverse strand, counting down.
GCGTCCATCGCGCCTGCATCGAGCGCGCCGCCATCCGGCTTTGCGGGCGAATCACTGCACGCGATCCCTCCACACGCCGCAATCCAAAACAAGTAGCGACGGCGGATCATGGCGATGGTTCAACATAGCAGCACATGATCCACGCGTCGCGCTCGCGATTCGAGGATCATAGGTAGTTTGCCCGGCAACCAGACGGATTGATGGGGCCAACGATTCGCGTGACTACGAACGCTCGTGCACGACGCAGACGTTTGCGCGCCGCGCCCGTCGAAATCACACGCGTGACGCGAGTCGAATACTCATGGCACGCACGCTGCAGTGGTCGCAGCCATGCCGGGGCTCGGGAAAACGCTCGTGGGAGCGGCGCTACTCGTGTGTGCGACGTACGCGCATGCCGCTGACGACGTCACCGGTGTGGTCGTCGCGACCGACGGTGACGATCTCATCGTCGACATCGGATCGGTCAAGGGCGCAACGACGAACGCAGCGCTCGAGATCTGGCGCCCGATTCAAGTCCGTCACCCCGTGACTGGGCAGCTCTTGTCCGATCGTTTCTTGATTGGTCACTTGAAGCGCCAGCAAGTGCGTCCTGCGATGGCGCTCGCGCGCGCCGACGGATCACTTTCGCGCAATCCGAAAATCGGAGATTCGTCGTCCTCCATTCGACGACGTCTGTGACGCCCATCACGACGCCGCCCATGACGACGACGGTGGGCGACTCCGAGGCGAGCGAGCTCGCCGCGCTCTTCGATTCACTTCGCAGCAGCGATCCGCAGACGCGCGCCGACACGTACACGCGTTTCGCCAAAGGTCACCCGAACGGCCGATTTTCACAGGCGCTCCTCGACCAAGCCAAAGCACTTCGCGACAGCGCCCTCACGAAGACCGACGCCGCGCCGCCCGTCGAGGATGCGGTGTTGTCGTTCACGGCGCCCGCACACGCGTATGCCGCAAGACCGCTGCACATCGGCGTCGAGCTTCGGCGTGGAAATCGCGGCGCGATTCTTTACGTGACGTCCGGCGACCGCACCACCTTCGAAAGCTTTCCGATGGCGAGCGAAGGTGTCGACTACTTCGGCGCGGTGATCCCGGCGAACCGCATCCACGACAGCTTGCGCATTTTCGTAGAGGCAGTCGACGCGAGTGGCGTGGCGCATCCATCGGAAGGCGCACACACCGTCGAGATCACCGAGCACGCCGATGTCACGCTCGCTCCGGCGGTGCTCGCGCAGGCGGGCATCTGGAGCGACTTCGCGACATACAACACCCGCTCGCTCAACGACTGGACATCGCAAACCGAAGGCTATTTCGGCGCGCGCTTCCGCGACATCGGGCTGCGCGCGGTTCGCAGCGGGTTCGGCGTTTATCGCGGCAAGGGCGGTTCGCTCCACGAGCTCGATGATCTCGGCCTCCGAGGTCGCGATGTCGGGCTCACGTACGGATACATCGAGGCCGAATTCGGCATCACGCACATCTTCTCGATGATCGCGCGCGGCGTCGTCGGCCTCGACGAAGACGGAATCGAAGGTGGGGCGCAAGCCATGATGCGTTTCGGAAACGATCTCGGCACCAATCTTCTCATCGGCGCCGAGATCCTCGGCGGCGTCGGCGTGCGAGGCGTCGCGCAGCTCGAATGGAACGCGGGCCCGCGCGTGCCGATCATGTTCCGTAGCGAAGTCACGAATCAACCCGCCGGCTCCGCACACGACGAACAATCGGGCGTGTCCACGAGTCAGGGCGACGTCGGTGTGCGTCTCATCGCGCAAGTGGGCTATCGCATCGCGTCCGCGCTCACCGTCTCGCTGCGCGGATCGTATCAAGGTCGAACCATCAATCATGCGGGGCCGGGCGGCGGCGCGGCGGTGGCATACCAATGGTGAAGCACTTGCCCATCGTAGCGTTCGTCCTCATGAGCGCGAGCGCCGCGCGCGCCGATGACGTCGCTACCGAGACGCACGTCCACCACTCGCCCGTCGCGGTCGCCGAAGAGCACCAAGCGCTCGAGGTCCATGCAAAGCTCGAGCGACCGGACCTCGCGCGGCGCGTGTTGCTCGTTTATCGCCGCCATGGTGAGACGAAAGAGCTTCCGTTCGAACGCGACGTCGCCAATGGGGGCGTTGTCGCGACCATTCCGAGCGAAGACGTGCACCCGCTTCTTGCGTACGCGATCGAGGTCGAAGATCTCGGGGGCGCGCGCCACGATGTTTTCGCATCGCGCCAAGCCATGCACGATGTCGAAGTCATCGAAGACGACACCGATCTCCGCGAGCGCCTCCAGCTCGAACGCGTCGATCATCGTCGTTCGCAGCTCGTGGTGTCGACCGAGTACGCCTACTTCGGAACGAACACGTCCACGTCATCGTCGCCCGTTCGCGACGAATATTGGCGCGTCGATGGCTCGTATACGTATCGTATCCTCAGAACCGTCGCGGAGTTCGGAATCACCTTCGGCGTCGTGCGTGGCAGCGCGGTCGTTCCGAGCAGCACGAACCCCAATGACTTCAACGTCGGCTTGAACTACGGCGCACCGCGCATCCGTTTTCGCGCGCTCGATTGGCTGCACTTCGACATCGAGCTCCTCACGAGTATCACCGAGGTCGGCTTCGCGATCGGCGGCGGCGGCGCGATCATTCTGGGCTCTCCATATGCAACACACGTCACGATCGGTGCAGAGGGCATCCAAGTCTTCGGCGCACGCGGTTGGGTTCGGCTCGACATCCCCGCCGGTCGACGTCTGATGATTGCGCCAACCGTGGAGGTCACCAACATGCCGCACGCAAGCGAGGCTGGCGTTCGGCTGCTCTTCGACGCGAACATCTTGCTCGGTCGTGGTTTCTCGCTCGGCCTCCGCGGCGGTTACATGGCACGCGATTTCGCCAACGGCGGTTTCGGCGGCGGCGCGCAAGCCGGTTACGCGTTCTAACGCAGCTCACGCGGCACGGATGCTCGCGTGACGTCGCGTTCGAGCTCGCGCCTGCTCGCGAGCTGACGCGCCCGTGCGCGAGATCGCCCGGCCTTCTCGCACGGCACGTGACGTGCACCGTCAGGCCGCCGTGCGTCGCCTCGTTCCGCTCTTCCTGATTTTGTCCGCGTGCTCCGCGCCCGCCGGTGACGACGCTGCGTCGTCGTCCGAGGACCTCTCGGCGACCGATCCGGTCTCCGCCGCGGTGACGTCGAGCTGCTCGACGTCGATCGTGAAGGGTCTCTCGCAACAGCTCGTTGACGAGATGGATTGTTTGAAGCCCGGAACGCTTCAATCGATCGCGAGCATTCCGAACGTCGACATCGGATCGGCCGTGTTTCCCTATCTCCAAGCACCTGCGGCGAGCGCGCTTTCGAAAGCGGTCGCGGCGCGCGGCACGACGCTCACCGTCAACTCCGCGCTTCGCACGCTCCCCCAGCAGTACCTGCTCTACGAGTGGTACCTCCAGGGTCGTTGCGGCATCGGGCTCGCGGCGGCGCCGGGCAACAGCAACCACGAGTCGGGTCTCGCCGTCGACGTCGAAGACAACACGGGTTGGCGGTCCTCTTTCGAGTCGCATGGGTGGAAATGGTTCGGGTCGGCCGATCCAGTTCACTTCGATTACGTCGCGGGCGGCATCGACATCCGTTCGCTCTCGGTGCTCGCCTTCCAAAAGCTGTGGAACGAGAATCACCCGAGCGACACCATCGCCGAAGACGGTAGCTACGGGCCTGATACGGAGAAGCGACTCGTTCTGTCGCCGGTGGGCGGTTTCGCGAAAGGTGCAACATGCACGCAACCCAAGCCCGACTCCGGAACGCCCGAAAAAGACGCTGGATCGACGGACGACGCAGCTCCCCCGCCACAAGCGCCCGACGCATCAGCAACGCCCGATGCCGGCGCGCCCGAGTCACCCGCGACCGGCGGTTGCTCGACATCGAGCTCCGCACCTGACTCGTCGATGTTCGGCGTCTTCTTGCTCGCGCTCGCGCTCGCTACTCGCGGACGTCGGTGCGAACGCCGAGCGCCTCTGCGATCGGTTTGACCCGCGCGCCAAGCCTTGCACGAAGCGCGGGCCAGCGCGGTGAAGCGTGCATCGCATCGAACACGGGGCAGCGATCCGCCCAGAGCACGTCGATGAGGCCGGCGTCGAGTGCGCCTTCGAACGAGTCGAGTGCATGCTCGACATCACCGACGAACGCAAAGACTTCCGCGTTGCGTTGCCAGAAGAGCGCGCGGAGGCGCTTGCCTGCCGTGCGTGTTCGATGACTCATGAACGCGCGCTGTGCGTCGTCGAGCGTCGGTTTTTCGAGCACCTGACACCAGAGGCGCTGGTAGCTGTCGGGCGGCGTCGTGTCGGACGCACACGGCGCGGCCGCGCGACGCCACAGAGCAAACCGCGCGCGCGAGATGTTGCGCGAGTCGGCGTCGAGAAGCGGGCGCGCCAGGATCTCGTCGCATCGCGCCCAATCGCCCACGGCCGCGTGTGCGCGCGCGAGCTCGAACTCGGGCGCGACCGCCGTTGGGTCGAGTGAGAGCGCAGCCTCGAGGCGCGCGATGGCTTGATCGGGATCGCCGATTTCGAGAAGGATTCGGCCGAGCATCTCTTGAAGCACGGCCGACTTCGGTGTCGTGGCGACGCCCGTACGAAGGACGCCAACGGCCGCGAGTGGATCCCCCGCGTTCATGTGTGCGCTCGCGAGAGCCGCCCATGAGTCGCCGTGGTGCGGAGCCAAACGCACGGCGCGTTCTGCGAGCTCGCGTGCGCGCGTCACTGCGTCGCTGGTTGCTGCGTCGCGGAAGAACGCCATGCGGGAACGTGCGACGGCACAGCCTGCGAGAATTTCCGGATTGTCGGGTGCGCGCGCGAGCGCCTGCTCGAACAACTCGACGGCGAGCGACATGTCCGAGTGCCACGAACGGCGAAATTCGTGACGCGCGCGAAAATAGAGATCGATCGCGAGTGCATCGCTCGGAGCTTCGCGCGCGGGCGCGCTTACCTTCACGGTCAGTGCGGTTGCGATCGCGCGTGCTGCTTCGTCGGTGACGACGAGAAAGTCGGCTGCGTGTGCATCGAAGCGACCCGCCCAAAGTTGAAAGCCCTCGGTGACACTGATGACACGGAGTCCGAGGCGCACGGAATCCGGCAGTTTTCGGAGCGATCCGTCGACGACGACTTGCACGCCGAGCTCGCGACCCACAAGACGTGGATCACCCTGTGCGCCCGCATATCGTGCGACGACTCCGCGCGGCCGAACGCGAAGACCTGCCGTCATCGATAGCGTGTCGATGAGGTCGTCCGTGAGGCCGTCGATGACGTAGTCGTCGAATTGGCCCGCGTTGCGCAGCGGCAAGACCGCGACCGATGTCTCCGTCGGTCGAGGCACGGCCATCGCGATGGCATTTGTGTTCGCGGTGGGCAACGCATGCACCGTGCGTAGCGCATCGGCGAGATCCTTCGCGCAGGCAAAGCGATCGTTCGGTGCGCGCGCGAGGCATCGCGTGATGGCGGTTGCGAGAGCGTCGGGGAGATCGCGCCGCGCCGCTCGCGGGTCGGGTGGCGGCTGCGTCAAGCGAGCGGAGGCCACGACGAACGGCGAGCTCCCCTCCCACGCCATGCGCCCCGTGACCATTTCGAAGAGCATCGCGCCGAACGCGTAGATGTCGGTGCGGCCGTCGATGTTCTTGCCTTCGACTTGCTCGGGCGCCATGTACGCGGGCGTTCCGGCGAACGTGCCGGTTTGATTCGTCGCGTCGCCGGCGATTCCGAAATCCGTGATGACGACACGTTCGCTCGCGCCGATGAGCACGTTGTCCGGCTTGAGATCGCGGTGAACGACGCCAGCCTCGTGCGCGGCCTCGAGGCCCGCGCATATGCCGAGCGCGATCGTGATCGCCGTCTCGATCTCCATCGGGCCACGTTCCACGATGCGTGAAAGCGGCTCCCCATCGACGTATTCCATCGTGAGGAATTTTTCTCCCTCGTGCTCGCCGATGTCGAAGGTGCGCGCGACGTTTTGGTGCGTGACGCGCCGCGCGAGCTTCACTTCTTGTCGAAACCTCGCGAGGCTCGGCGCATCACCGACGAGCTCGCTTCGCAACATCTTGAGCGCGACGACCTCATCGAGCTCGCGATCGCGAACGCGGTAGACGTTGCCCATCCCGCCGGCGCCGATCCAACCGAGCACGTCGTAGCGACCGCCAATGCACTGCGATGGAAGCGTGTTTGCGCTCCCGATGGGCTCCTCCACGCGCGCGTCAGATGGCGCGAACGGCCGTGAGCACGGTTGCGACGGCCGTCCAGTCGAAGGTGGGCAAGCCGAGCGATTCCGCTTTCGACGTCCACAAAGTGCCAACCGCGGCGAGCGCTGCGGTGCGCGAGGTTTGCCAATCACCGATGAGGACGATCTCGGGAGGCTGGACGCTCTGCGCTTCGAATCGCCATTCGTTCGCGTGGTCTTCCACGCTTTGCGCCGCGCGCAGCACGAGGCGTGCATCACCGCAGCGAAGCTCGTAGGCCATCGCTCCGCGGCGATCTTTGTCGCGGTACTGGTTGGTGATTCTCAGCTCGTCGTTGGATTTGGTCATCGGTCCCGGACCACCACAGTGCGCTCATCTGCCTCGAAACGCCCGACAATAAAGCGGCGGCATCAAAGAAGTGTGTGGCCGTGGTCCCAAACGGTGACGGCGCCGTCGAACGATTTGACGAACTGCACGCCGCCATCTTGCGACACGACGATGGCAAGACAACCGGGCTCGAACGCACACAATCGATACGCCGAACGATGACGCGTGCCCACGCCATCGATCGAGACGACGTCGTATTGCTTGGCTTCGAGATCGCGCGCGTGGCGCACGGTGGTGACATCGGGCAGTGGCCCGACGATTTCTCCGCCGAAGCCGAGCGCCTCGAGACGATCGGTAATGACGACGACGCCATCGACATCCGCGAGACCCGCAAGGAGCTGCGACATCTCGAAGATTCCTTCGTCGAGTGCGACGATCTGTTGACGGTTCGAGTGTTGGTAGAGACCGAAGCCGACATCCGAAGGGCGTGGCTCGATCTCGGCACCTGCCAGCGAGAGCTCGCGCATCACGCCGAGCATGAGCGTATGGTAACGCCGGCGCGCGAGATCGTCCGTGAACGAGTACTTCAAGTGAATGGCGTCACGAAGAAGCCGCGACACGCAATCGTGAGGCACGTAAACAATCGTGCCGCCGTGGTGTGCATCGCGCATCGTCGCGAGGAGGCGCTTCACCATTTGCTGCGAGATCACGCGCGTTCCTTCGCTGTCCACACCAACGCCTGCGCCTTGCATTCGCTCCGCGTGCTCGGCGCGGAGATCGCGGCGATACGATTCGAATTGAACGCGCATCCAGTTGGCTTCGAAAAGATCGAGCGAGCTCTCCGCGATGTGCCCGGCGCGAAGCTCCGCGAGGCGCACGTCGCCAATCTTGACGATCACGTGACCCACTTCGACGACGCTAATGACGACGGCATCTTCGGGCACCGGTGAAGCCGGTGCGCGTCCGCCGCGTGCGCTCTCGAGCCAGCGCGGGCCGGATTGCAGAACGCCCCAAATGCGAAACTCTTCGCCCACGCGCGAGACACCGATCAGAGCGCGGTGATATTTCGCCGCTGCTGCGAGGCGGCGCAGCTCCGCTTCGTCGAACGCGCGCGACTCGGTGAAGCGAAGGCGGTGGAGCCCTTCGGGCGGCCCGCTGTCTTCGGGGATGTGGTCAGGATCGCCGACGAACAATCGGAACCGCACGGGCCGGTCTTCGTCGTGCAGCAGCGATGCTTGATACGCGACCGACAAAAGCTGCTCGAGCGCGCGTTGATCGGGAAGAGCGCCCGCTCGCGTTTCGCACGGGCCCGGATCGGAGAGCCTTTCGAGCTCTCGCCATTTCGTCCAAGCCACTGCTGCGAGCTCCGCGGGATACGCGTGCATGCCCTCAGCGTAGACCGGATCGTGAATCAGAGTCGGAAACGAAGCACGCCCGTGAGAGTCGTTTGGTCGGCGCCTGCGATGTCCTCGTTGGTGCTCGAAAAGCTCTCACCGATGAGGAAGCGGAATGTACCTTCGAGGGCGATCGTCCAGTGGCGCGAGAGCATGGTCTCGACGCCGATACCCATCGGGACGCCGGGCTGCGACGAGGAGTGGAGCTGCGACGCGGCCAAAGCGCTCTGCGAGCCGATGGCCTCCCAATCGTAGACGCCGATGCCGGCGAAGAGATACGGACGCACCCACGG
>JBBSFE010000149.1:0-13427 GCA_038239005.1 Polyangiales bacterium | reverse complement strand
CCACTCGCATTCCAGCGCGCGACGCGCTCTGCCCAAACCTTACGCGACCCATTCGCCATCCACTCGATCGGTACGCGAGCCCTCCGCGAACATCACGAACGTGGTTGGCTGAACGGATACGATCTGGGCACCGTGAGACGTTACCGTGGATCTGGGCTTCGCCGTCGATCTTGATGATGAAGTAGGCGGGTGGGTGGTTTAAGGACCCGACGGCGGCGGTGCCACCGGCGTTGGGCATTGGTCGAGCGCGACGCACTGCTGGCCACCGTCGTACAACACGCCTGCATCGACGGAAGTGATCCAGCAGCAGACGCTGCGTATGTCGCACCCGGCGCTCGCGCCGCACGAGCACTGTCCGTTAGTGACAACTCCCGCGCAGCAAAGACCCGCTTGGCAGCTCTGTGCCATGAAGCAGTCATCGGTGGTTTTGCAATGTGGAAAGCCGGCATCATCGGCGGCGGCGCTATCCGTGCTGCCACCATCCGATGATGCATCGAGCGCGGCATCGATATCGACGATCGCCACGCCACCGCACGCAGCGAACCCGACGAAGAGGAGGCCGCGCGTTATGGGTGCCATGGGGTGACGTCACCGGGGCAAGCGTCGAAATCCGCGACGCATTCCGGCGCGGACGCTTCTGGGAGAAGGCAGCAGATCTGTGGCGGCAGACATCCCCAACCAAGCCCGCAAACGCAATGGTTCTTCGCTCGCAGCCCCGAGCACTCCCAGCATGTGAAGGGATCACAGCTTGCAATCTCGTTGGGCTGATCGTGGCAGGGAACTCCCTTTGGGTCCGGATATTCGCCGACGAGGGGCGGGTCGCATCCATCGAACGGGGCTACGTCGAACTGCGAAAACCACCATGCATTGTCGGCGCCGGCGTCGGAGATAGTCTCATCGGTCGCATCGGCCACCGTCGAATCGCTCGCATCAACTGATCCGTCCGGCTGTGCGGTGATGATCTCACCCGAGCACGACGCGATCGCGGCGACGAGGAGCACGCGTCTCACCACGTCGATGACTCAACGTGCGACTCGATGTCGACGTTGCCTGGCGCTGGGACGACGCACTGATCAGATTTTGCGAAGCTTGTGACCCAAGTCGGTTCGAGGTGATCGGGTGCAAAGGTGTTGAGCGAGAGGTATGGCGTCCACGCCGTCGACTCGTAGTCACCGAAGCGGCCGTCGCTCGGGCCGGCGTCCGTGACGACGACCGTTGCACACGGCGAGAACGGTTGTGGGATCCCGTTCGAGTCCAGCTTGTAGCCGATGGGTCGCGGGATATGAGCCTCCGTCGCATCCGCCCCGACGGTCACTCCCATCACGAAGTACCCGGAGCCGCCGAACTGCGTCTCCTGGTAAAACGAGATCGCGGCAAAGTGCCGGCCAGCGGTCGGATCTGCAGCGACCCATGGTTGGAAGCGATCGGCCATAAACGCACCGTGCGTGAATGTCTCGCCGGTCCAGAGCGTGCTGCCGTTCAGATCACAGTTCGTCAACGTGGAGTCGACTTGGCAATGATCGTAGACGATGTCGGAGACGCCGCTGTTGTTGGGGACGCGCGTAACGAGATGCAGTTCTGTCCCGTTGGCACCGACGTCGAAGCCGATCGGGATGACGTCGATCCACGACGCATTGGCGCCAGGAGCGAGCGTTCCGATGGCTTCTGGCTGTCGTTCGAACATTTCGGTCGCGTGCCAGTCGTCCATACCGGCGGCGCGTTCGAGGCGCACGACGACCGGCCACGCGAACTCTTGATGCAGAGCGCTCCCGTTGAAGAACGCGATGTAGGCCAGATAGGCAGTCGTCGGCGATACGAGCTTGATGATCGGATGCAGCAAATCATCGGCGCTCTGCGACCATGGCATAGCCACACCGTTAAGTTGGACGGGCGCAAGCTCCCATTGTGCTGCGGTCTGACTGTGATCGGTCGTCAACAGCCAGATCGACTTGCCGCTGCAACCTTGATCAAAAGCGATGACCGCGGTGTTACCGGACATCGATACGGATGGCTGATCCGCGAAGAAGTTCTGTAACGTCTGGTCGAAAGCGGCTGCGATGAACGGCGGACCAAACGCGCCCGTACCTGTCTCGTCGATGGAGATAGCGATCGAGTCGGGACCTTGTGTCGTGAACTGACCTTCGCAAACAACCGAAGGCAGGTCACCAAAGCTACCGAAGTTCGAGTTGGCAAGGTTCGTGTAGAGAACGCGGGTACCGTTCGTTGCAAGCCAGGGGTCGCCGCGAAGGATGAGTGGGCATGGTGGCGAAGCGCATGCGGTCGGAGCGATCGGCTGAATTTGCCCGCGCTGCTCCCAGGGGCCGAGCAGATGCGATCCGAAATTCTGGATCGTCGAGTACCCCATGAACGTCTGACCGATCCAGACGGAATGGCCCTTGACCGTCACGTAACCCGGCGTGAGGGCGCCGATGGTATTGGCGTCGACGAGCTTCTCGACGCCTTGCTCGTCGTTGTAGACGTCGATGAGGGTGTCGGTTGACGCCACGTAGACGATCTTCGATTCCCACTGGAAGAACTTCATCCGCGTCGTGTTCGACGGCGGATCTGACACGTTCGACTGGCAGGCTACCGCCCCGAATGCGCCAAGCGCGAGCAAGGCGAAGATAAACGAGAGCCTCATCAATCGTGATCCGCGCATGACGTCCCCTTTCACAGCTTTCGTTTGGACCACGCGTCAGTCTCGCACGTGCTGCAGTCGCGCGAAACGCGCCGAAGCTATTTCTGTAAGACGTTCTCCGACATTCAGCATACGTGAGACCAACCAGGACTCATTGTTGCCCGGCGCCAACATCCGCACAAAAATGGAAGGGCGACACCGCGTCAGTCCTTCTTCTTGCGGCGTGAATCACGACGCTGGTCGGCATCGACCTTGGACTCGCGCGAGCTTTTCAGCGGCGTCGCGTGCAACCTTCTCGTAGTGGCGTGCTCGAGTTCGAGGACGACAACGCCTTCGCGCGTGTAAGCGTCCGACGATGGACGCTTACATCGAATCGGACGGAGCTCACGCGCTTCCTCGACGACGCGCGCATTCCACCCGACAACAATCGAAGCGAGGCCACGCTCCGCGTCGCCGCTCTCGGTCGAATAATTTCCTCGTCGTCGAGAACTGCGATCCGAAAATCGGCCACCTTGCTAACCGAACGCTCTTCCCGTCACGAGCGACACCCGCGACCCGCTCATCGCGTCAATTAAAGACGCACGCTCCTCCATCTCCAGCCTCGAGATCGCACATCTGATTCGGCTCGCAGCAGACGTGGTCCGATGGGCTGAAGTCAAAATATCGCGTGTACATTGGCCAGCCGTGGAGTCGGTAGGTGCGAAGCGAACACCGTCTTGGGCGCAGCTCAAGCACGATTCCTAGAAATTCACGCATGCGCCACCATCGCCCCCATCCAGATCACAGACTTGATCCGAATCGCAACACGCCACTCCACAAAGCGTATCAGGACAGTTTTCCGCGGAACAACCTCCGCGCCACACACCTCCCGCATCACCGCCACCACAGACGACTCGGAAGCCCGACGGGGCGATGAGCCCGTTGCATCCTCCCGGGATCCCGAAACACGAGCACGTGGCACCACCATCATCGCCCAGCACGCAGAATCCTTTGCAAAAAGCGCCGCTGCAGCAAGACTGGTACTCGTCCTGCGGCCCGCCCTCGCGGTGGCAGTAAGATGCGTCACCCCCACCATCAACCACCGTGAACGTCGGCAGTTCTTCGCGCACATCGACTGACGACACGTCGACCAGCTCGTCCGACGCGTCGACCGTTGCGTCGCTTCCAGTGATGTTGTCGCCGCAGCCGTAGCATGCAAGGCAGAGTACGGACACCATGAGCCGCCCTACGGTTTGCAAAACGCCTCTATCTCGCACGCGACACCCGCGCAACATACGGCGCTCGGCGGACACCCACCGATGATAGCCCCGCAATAGCAGCCATATTGAGGATCACAGTCCCCGCGACACACGCTCCCATCAGCGCAGCAGGACCAGTCACCCGCTTCAGGCAGGACGCCACACGGGGATCCCTGATCGGGGCTGACGTCGACTGAAGTGTCGGTCACGTCGGGGCTGGAATCCGCCCCAGCATCGTCATCGCGAATGCTGCCGCACCCAAATCCGACGAGCAGTAACCCTGCTATTGGCAGGTCTCGGCGCTGACGTGAATGGGCATAGACGTGAAAACGTCGCGATTGCATTGCGCTCCCGTCGAGTTGGAGTTGGTTCGGATGAATGTCGTCGTTCCCGTGCCACTCACCGACAAGATCTTCAGGTCGTCGTAGTCGCCCCAATAGCCCTCGATGGTGTTGATGCCATTCACTTTGACGGTGCGCTTGTCTGGGCAAAGCGGGGTATTGGTGACGAGCGCATTTCCTAGCCACAAGATATGAACTCCGGTGCCGGTCACGTTGAGAGTGGTGTGTAGAAGGCCCAACGTAGAACCGTTCACGTCGAATTCAGTGGAATCATATGACACCTTCCACACTGCTGGCACGTTGATAAAACCCGGCTGAGCGATGACCGACGGATTGAATTGCTGACCTGGGTAAGCGCCTGTATTCCACTCAACGATCGGTGGGAGACATACTAGATTGCGTGTGCAAACGATTGTGTTCAGTTCGAGCAAACCGTTGTTCCGCAAGTCTGTATAAACGATCCGGACATCGTCGTTCTGGTTGACGCTTGCGGTGCCAATGTCGAACGAGAACGGCTGCCCAGTGCGAAGGTTTGCTGGGAGCCCCTGGACGATCCCGCGCTTAACCCAAGGAGCAAAGACAGCATTCGATGTTGGGAGAGTTACAGGACCATGCCAGCTAGAGCCGTTCCAATAGTCGATGAAGAGTCTACCCGTCCGTTGGTTCTGATCTTGAGATGTACCGGGGCAGCCAGGGTCCCCAGGCGGGCACCCCATTGCCATGATGTACACTCGATCGGTCAAGTAGTCGTAGCGAAGAAGGGGATGCGTCAGCATCGACATGCCAGCAAACGGCCCGGGCGTAATGCGCGCGAACGTCGCTGTTGGCGTTGGCGCGGACCAGACGTCCTCCGTCGACGCGGTCACGTCGTTGAACGCTGCGAAGATGACCCCGCTGTTCGTAGATGTCATCGAGCTGCCGTCGTAGAAGTGTCCACTGTTCGTGAAGCAATCCGATGGTGCGACGGGATTGAAGTGAACGCCCATGTCCGTCGAACGAGCGATGCAAGCCCCATCGAGGTATGAGCACTCCACAGCACCACACGGAAAGCCGTCGTCACGAAGGTTCCACTCGATGTTGCCGTGTATTTTCCCATCTCCCGGAAAGCCGGTTTTCTTGTCCGTGCCTCCGATGAAAGGAAAACTTGCGTGGCTTACCGCGAGGTTCGCGATGAACACATACGTCTGCCCAAATGCGCGTGAGTTGGTGATGCTTGGATCACCCCAGAGCACATCCCACCCACCGACTTGACCAAAATTTGGGGGTCGAGCCTTCGGTCCTGGTTGGTAGGCAAAACTGGTTCCACCGTTGGTGGACACCGAGTAGCCGAGCTGACTCGCTCCTGCGAAGATGAGACGAGTGCCGAGCGGAAATTGCAGGTACGAGGCCTCGTTCGTCTGGTCGTTGTATGTCGTGGTGACAATGGGGGGCGGTGGATTGCAGGGCGGCGGAGTGCACGACGGGGTCTGCACCGAGGTGTTTGTCTCTGCCTGCTGATAGTTGCCGGTCGGCGGAATGCTCGTTCCGGTGACGTTCACGACGCCTTCGGTGCTCGAACCTCCGGAATGTTCCGAGCAACCCGCAATCAGCACCAACACGAGTCCGACAGCAATTTGACGAGCCATGAGAACCTCCCCGCGAGTGAGCAGGCTGCGCGCCTCCGCCTCGACGGTCAAGCGACGTTTTGGCGCTGCGGCCGCGCAATTTCCCCACGCGTCGACTGGAAGCGCAGCGCCAAGGGCTGTCGGCATCATCGTCCACGCGCCGCGGAGCCGTGCGTACTACGTAGCGGGATTCGTGCGCCGTAACCTACCGCGGGTTCGAAGCGAACCTGCATAATTTCTTTTCCACCGACGTTGGCGGCGCCTCTGCTTGGCGTTAGCGTGAGAGGTTCACCATGGGGCGGCGAAGCGGGGCGGAGACGGCGTTGGCGATTGTGGCCGCGTTCCATCATGAAGCGACGTGGGAGCAGTCCGCGCTCGCGCGGCGCGTCGGCGTTCAGGCGCGGACGCTCCGTAGCGCGCTCGACGACTGCGTTCGTCACGGCATGCCCATCGAGCGAGATCCCGAAAACGGGTCGCGCGTCTACTGGAGCGTTCCATCGTGGTGGTCACGGCGGCTCGATGACGACGAAATGCGTGCGTGCATCCGCCTCGTTTCACGCCTGCCAACGACGGCCACGCGCGATCGACTGCTCGCGCGTCTTTTGAACGGCACTTCCGCGTTGATCACGAACGAGGCGCCGTCAGAAGCGACCTTGCGGACACTGGAAGACGCGCGCGCGCGTCGCGTGGTCGCACGGCTGCAATACCGATCGTCGCACGATGGAACACCCTCCGCTCGTTCCGTCTCGATTCAGCGGATCGCGTACGGCGATCGGACAAGGTTCGTGGCCGTGTGTCACCGTTCGAAGACGCTAAAGCTCTTTCGCGTCGATCGTGTGGGCGATGCCGCACTCGACGAACGACAATCGTTCGTCGCGCGGCGCGACGACGAGATTGACGCATTCCTCCGCGATGCCCTCGATGGCTTCAGGACCGACGAGGGTGCGATCGATTGCGAATTCTTTGTTCGAGATCCCGAGGCTCGATGGGTGTCCGGCGTGTTGCCGTTGGGCAACCTGCTCGTCGAGCGCGAACTCGAAGGCATCCGCGTGAAGGTGCGGACGAGCGCGCCCGACGTCCTCGCACGCTTTCTGGTCGGGCTCGGCGACGCTGTTCGAATCGACACGCCCGCGCTAGGAGCACGCGTCGTCGGGATAGCAGAGCGTGCCCTGGGTGCGTCGCGGGTCAAACCGCTGGCGCGCGCAGGTAGGCGAAATAGCGCGAGCGCATCACGTAACGTTGTGAACGCGAAACGATGACGGTCCACTGAACTGGAAAAGGAAAGGCTCAAATGAATCTGCTGGAGTTGATCGAAGGACCATTCGCTGCCATTCGTTTGACGCAACGCTTGAAATCGTCGGCGGGTGACGGTTCGAAGATTTTCCCTCCAACATTCGAGGGCGGCGTCTATTGCTTCGAGGAACGCCGGATCGGAGGCTCGGCCGTTCCGTGCGTACTGCTCGATAGCGTGGCGTCTGCCGCCAACCGGCAAGAAGAAGCGCTCGCCGCGCTCGTCGATGCGAAACGCATCGCGATCCCCCATTTCCGCACGGACTTCGCCGAGTTTCCAGAGATCGGCGAAGTGACGACGTTTAGCGCGCCCCACCGCGCTTTCGACGCTATTTTTCGCGACTCGGATTTCGAGGGGAAGCCGTTCACGAAGCATCCCCTCTACGCGGAGCTGTCGCGCTCGAATTCGCAGAACGCGACTCCCCTCTTCGCAAACTCGCCGACGTCGCTCCTTTTCGGAGTGTGGGATTCGACTGGATCGGCCGGCGGTCTCGGAAACAAGTTCGCGCGCAACATCGTCACGGAAATGGTCGGTGTTCAAGTCGCACGCGGCGAAACGCGCGGCGGTGTACGAAACGATCCGCTGGCTATTAGCAGTCACGTCGAGATCGAGATCGACAAGAAGAAGGATTGGCAGCCGAAAGGACTTGTCGCCAAGAAAGACGAACGCGCGAAGGGAACTCGTCCGTCGAAGGTGAACCACGGCAACATTCTGGTCGACGTTGCGTTCGACGGTGCAGGAGCAGATCGACGGTCGCTCAAGGGTGGCGTCACCTGCGACTACGCCCTTCAGTACAGCGTCATTACGCTTGCCGGTCTGCGCCGTCTGCGATTTCCAATCGCAGGAAAGCGCGACCCCAAGGTCGATAGTGCGGGTCGCGCAGTGCTTGCAGCGCTCGGCCTCGTGGCGCTGACCACCACGCGTAATCGTGGGTACGCGCTGCGATCGCGCTGCGATCTCGTTGCCGACGGCGTAGCTAAGTTCGAAGTTCTCGAGCACGACGGTAAGTCGCGCGAAGAAGACGTGGCCGAGGCAGCGGCCATCGAGCTCTACGAAAAGTCGGTGGATCACGCACGTAAGCTCGGCCTTCCGTGGCATTCCGAACCGAAAGAAATGCGACCGCAGGCCAAGCTCGCCAAGCTCATCGCGCTCAGCCGCGAAGCAGCGATGGAGTAATCAAATGCTCGCGATCGAGGTCGAGTATCTTCTCGGGCGCGCTGTTGCGACGGACGCGAATCAACGGGATCGCGCCGAGTGGCCGCCACATCCCACCCGCCTTTTTTCCGCGCTCGTCGACGCGCTTGCGGACGTCGCACTCGACTCCACGGAGCTCCACGCCAAGTGCGAGGCCGCGTTGCGCTGGCTCGAAACGCTGCCGGCTCCCGAGATTCGAGCAAGCGTCGACGCGGATGTTTCGGTTCGCACACTCGTTCGATATTTCGTTCCCATCAACGACCAGTCCGTCAGCAAAGAAGTCCGTGCGGCGCCGCTTGTCGATCAGCGCGCTCGCCAAGAACGCTTCTTTCCGGCGGTAACCCCCGCGGATCCGATAGTCACATTCGCATGGCCTCACGCAGACGCTGACGAGCGCCAATGGTCAGCGCTTCAGGCCCTTGTCCGTCGCGTGCCGTATTTAGGCCACAGCAGCTCGGCGGTTCGCGTGGCGTGTCGACGCACTGCCGAAGCGCCGACGCTCGTCCCCGCCTTGAGCGGAGGAATATTGCTGCGCGTGCCCGGCCCGGGCCGACTCGAGCGCCTCGTCAGCGTCCACGTCCTTCGGAGCAAGAGCACGGTCGCGCAACCACCACGAGGACGTGAAGTGCGTTACCGATCGCCCGATCCGGCGATGGCGCATGGACCGTTGGGGTCCGCTCGTGTCTTTGAAATGACCGGCGGTTCTTTTGGCTTGGAAGACGCTGCGACACTCGTCTACCGATTTCGTGCGGCCGTTCTTTCTTACCTTGGGCGATCATCTGCGGAGATCTTGACCGGTCACCAAGCCGATGGCGCGCGCTCGACGCGACCCCACATCGCGTTCACCACGCTCGCAAACCTCGACCATCGACACGCCGACGGGAGCGTCAAGGGGCTCGCTGTCCTCTTGCCGCGAGACATCGACGACGAGGACGTTCTCCTACTCGAGTCCGCGTCGAGTCGAGTTCGAGCGCTGCATTTCGGTCAACGCGGAAGCGTCGGCATTCGTCCCATCGTCGGGGACGAGTCATCACTTCGGTCGCTTCAATTCGACCGGTACTGTCGACCCTCGCGAACGTGGGCTTCGGTGACGCCGGTCGTGTTCGGTGTCCATCCGAAGCCGAAGAAAGGTCTGACCGAGGAGCACGCGCTCATGAAAGACATCGAGTGTCTTGGTCTTCCCCGTCCGGTCGCGCTGTCGATTCAAGACGTGGCGTTCGTTCGTGGCGCACCGAACGCTCGAGGATTCGGTCGGGGCTCGATCGCTTCGGTGCGCGGACGTGTGGCGCGGCATGTTCGCCTCGAATTCGACGCGACGATTTCGGGCCCGCTGCTTCTTGGTGCGGGGCGCCACATGGGATTTGGATTGCTCTTGCCGGAGACGCCATGAACGCGTCGGACTTTCGCGCGTTCTTTCACGCTGTCCACGGGACCACGCCATTTCCCTGGCAGGAGCGCCTTGCCCGGATGGTGTCCGAGACGAATGAGTGGCCGCGCGTCGTAGATCTCCCGACAGGTGCGGGCAAGACCGCGTGCATCGATATCGCGCTTTTCCATTTTGTCGTGTCCGCCGATGCTGGTCACGCGCAACGCGCGCGTAGGCGCGTCGCGTTCGTGGTGGATCGCAGGATCATCGTCGACGAAGCGGCGGCGCGCGCAGCAAAGATTCGCGACGCCATCATCAACGCGTCCGATGGAATCTTGCATGACATGCGCCGCGTACTCGAGAGCGCGACAGGCACACATTGCATCGACGTGCGCACGCTTCGCGGTGGAACGGTTCGTGAGAAAAATCTCGTCCGCGATCCGAGCTCGGTGGCGGTGATTTTATCGACTGTCGATCAGATCGGCTCGCGGCTCTTGTTTCGTGGGTATGGTGTAAGCGATCGCGCAAAGCCCATGCACGCGGGCATGTTTGGCTTCGATACGTTGCTCCTGCTCGACGAGGCGCACATTGCCGAGCCGTTTCGCCAGACGCTCGAAGGGATCGTTCGCGAGCAGCAACGCGCCGCTGTCCCATCGCTCGGATCGCTCCCTCTGCGTTGGATGCAGCTGTCTGCAACGCCGTCTGTATCGGCGGATTTTTCTTTGGACGCGGATGACCGAGCGGATCCCGTGCTCGCTCGTCGACTCTCCGCGCACAAACCGTTTCGCCTGACCAAGGTTGCCACGCGCAACGAACTCGTGGCCGCGCTCGGCAAGCTTGTCGCCGACGATCTCGCCGATGCACCGCTGGCGACTGAAGAAAGGCCGCGTATCGGTGTCGTCGTCAATCGGGTGGCAACGGCGAGAGCGCTCGCTCAGCACCTCCAAAGAAAGCACCGCGACGTGGAGGTTGAGCTCCTCATCGGGCGCACGCGCCCGCTCGACCGCGAGCGACTCATCGAACGTGTGGGTCCGAAACTGAAGTCCAGCGTGAACGCTCGACCCGGCGACAAACCCATCGTCGTGGTCGCGACGCAGACCATCGAGGTCGGCGCCGATTTCGATTTTCACAGCATGTACGTCGAGGCGGCCAGTTATGCCGCGATCAAACAACGCGTTGGTCGATTGAATCGGCTCGGACTTCGTAACGCCGCCCGTGGAGCGATTGTGCTTGTCGAGGCCGAGGCTGACGATGACGTGCTTTACGGCAAGACGATCGCGACGACGTGGGAGTTACTGAACGACGGCGCCGCGAATGGCTCCGTGGACCTCGGGATTGACTTCGCTCCACCGCCACGGCCAGACACTGCCATGAACACTCCCGACACGCCGGAGCTCGCACCAGCATTGCTCGGTCTTCTCGTGCAGACGAGCCCGCGGCCCGCCGTCGAGCCCGAGATTGCGTCGTTCCTTCACGGATTCGACTCCGAGCAGC
Organism: Polyangiales bacterium; assembly: GCA_038239005.1. Classification (GTDB taxonomy): domain Bacteria; phylum Myxococcota_A; class Polyangia; order Polyangiales; family Polyangiaceae; genus DASXHD01. The sequence goes on along the minus strand of JBBSFE010000149.1, from coordinate 2,261 downwards.
CAGACATCGCGGTCGTGTGGCGTGAGGGCCTGGGCGACATCGAGATCGACCTTGACCTCGCACGCGAGGTGCTGGACGCAATGCCGCCGCTGTCATCCCACGAGGCGATGAGCCTTCCGCTGTCGTCGTTTTATGCGTGGGCGGCGACGTGGGGAACCGGCAAAAAGCCGAAGGTGGTCGACAGCGGCGATCTCGACGGCGACTTCAGCGATGCAGAAGTCGATGCGAAGTCGCCCGTACGATGTCTTCGTGTGATCAATGATCGCAAGGGCGACGACACCGTCGAATCAGTTTTCGTCCGAGACCTTCGACCGGGCGACCTCATCGTCATTTCATGCAAGCACGGCGGAACTGACGCGTTTGGCTTCGCGCCCGAGAGCAGCGAGCGCGTCGAGGACCTTTCCTTAATGGCACGACGGGTCGCGAAGCGAAGCGCCGTGATTGTGTGGACGAAGACGCTCGCTTCTTCGTGGGCAGCAAATGACGCAGAGTACAACCGCTCCGTTGACCGTCTCGCAGCTCACCTCGTCGACGTGGAGATCGATGCGGACGCGCTGTACGAGCACCTTCAAGAGTGGTTCGAACTTTGGCGTGACGTGATCCATCCATCTGTCGCCGCAACGTTCGACGATCTACGTACGAAAGCGGTATGCGAATGCATCGTGATCGGCGGCGTTCGCCGCGGAATTGTCATGCGCGCGCGCAAACCGACGGCGGAGGACTTGGTCGACGACCTCGTTGGGCTTCAACGCACCGTCGACGTCGACCTCGAAGACCACGGACGTGGCGTCGCCGAGTTCGCAGATAGATACGTGCACCGACTCGGACTCGATGCCGATCGCTCTCGCGACGTGCATCTCGCGGCGCGCCTCCACGACATCGGAAAAGCGGACCCGCGCTTTCAAGCGATGCTCGGTGCGGGCCCGGATCGCGTTCTAGCCAAAAGCGCTCGCTTTGATCGTCGCGTCCGCATCGGCGCCCGACATGAATGCTATTCGCTCGCAGTGGTCGACCAACACCCAGAATTGCTCGCCGATGCGGCCGATGCCGAGCTTGTGCGATTTCTCATCGGCAGTCATCACGGTTACGGGCGTGCACTGCAGCCGGTCGTCGATGAGCGCGGCACCGTGTTCGACGTCGAAATCGAAGGCAAGCGCTGGTCGTTTCACGGGCGCGCAACCGCGTTCGAGATCGATTCCGGCTGGGCCGATCTGTTCGTCGCGTTGCAGCGCCGATACGGTGCGTGGGGGCTCGCATTCCTAGAGACGATCGTGCGCCTTGCGGACCATAGGAGATCCGAGGCGGAGATTGAAGGAGTGACCGGATGAGCACGATCGAGCTCACGGGTCTCATCGGGAGCAACCCGCTCGGCGCGCTGGCGTCGTTTGGGTTGCTAAGAGTGCTCTCGACTGGAGGTGCGAAGGCGAGATTATCCTTTGTCGAGCGCGACGACTGGATCGCGGTGCTCGAGTCCGACCACGCGTCAATCGAAGAGCTTGCGGCGTTTCTCACGTGCTGGATGCGTGAGCGCTCCGTGAACGATTTTGCGTGGACGAACAGAAAAGACCTACGCGTACTTCCCGAAGAATTTCGGCGTGCACTGTGCGGGGCGATTGCCAGCGACGATGTCCATCTCACGTCGTTTCTGACGTCGTTCGCTGCCGATGGTTCGGTCGACAAGTCGAAGGGGCTGGTGAAGCCGACACGCTTCTTCATGGCATCTGGGCAGCAGAGTTTCTTAAAAACGTTTCGCGCGTTGCGGGACCGTTTGATGGATCACGATGAACTGTGGCGCGAGGCGCTCATCGGTCCGTGGGCTTATGCAACTGAGGGGTCGTCTATCGGGTGGGATCCCGGCACCGAGCGCTCACACGCGTTATGTCATCAGGCGCCGAGCGACGATGCTCCAACATGTATCGCTGGAGCGATGTGGCTCGCATATGAAGCGCTGCCACTATTTCCGACATTTTCACGGCACGGGCGTGAGCATACGGTTGGCTTCATTTCACGTGATCGTGAGTCGCATTGGCGGTGGCCGTTGCCGACGCGCTTCATCACGCGTGATGCGCTTGGTGCGCTACTCGCGTCGAAAGAAGTCGCCGAGGGCGAACGTCTTCGCCTGGGAATTGGTGCGGTTTACGAATCAACGCGTTACGAATTCGGTCAGGGGTATGCGGTATTCCGCCCCGCTCGACGCGTCGTGTGAAGAGAACATTCAACGTCGGTGTCATCACCGAAGGTCTTGCGAGCCGTCGCCGCGT
>JBBSFE010000148.1:0-13472 GCA_038239005.1 Polyangiales bacterium | reverse complement strand
GCCCATGCTGCACCAACAGCCCGCGCGCGTCGGCTATTTCCATGAGCGGATCGATAAATTCGACCAGGCTCCTTAGTAGACGCTGGTGCGATCATCGGACTGCCGCCGACGCGAGGCGTGCCTCCGCGTATCGGAGCTTGAGCGCGGCGTCTTTGTTGATGGGATCGTGTGCGTGATCGAACGGCGTCTGTGCGTCGATTCCGCAATAGTTGAGAGTCTCGAACATCGACAAGATGTGCCGAATGCGGTGGTGAAGGTCGTCTCGCGCCTCGGCGTTCGAGAACTTCATCGCCCAAAGCTCGTTGAAATCAGCGAGCTCCTGCGTGAGCGTCGTCTCTTCGAGAGCGGCGTGGAGTTTTTCGCGCACCTCCGCGTCGGTGCCGTCGCGCAGCGCAACCATCGCGTGCTCGTCGAGTGGGAAGAGCGATTTGCGCTCGCCGAAATAGTACAACTGAAACGCGTACGCGTGGGCGTGCACGCAATACGCACAGCCGTTGAGGAGCGAAGCTTCGATGCACAAGAGGTGCGTGCGGCGCGGACCCAGGAGCTTCATCGTGGACTCGTAGGGCGGCAGGTTCTTTGCAAACCACCGGAGCGCTCGAAAGCCCCCGAGATGCTCGACGATGGTTTCGATGAGCAGTGGCGGCTCTCCCCAGAGAATGCCCGTGAGCATGCGCAAGATGGCCGTCGCGAAACGCTTGCCCAAGCTCATGTGCCCGCCTCACGCAGCCAAGCGACCATGGAGTCGTTCGTGCTGAACGTCTTCCACGGAAGGTCGTCGACGCGACTTCCGATGAGCACGCTCATGCCGCGCGCTTCCGGAGTTCGCGAGCAAAACGCGACGCGCTTGAGGACCGCGCGGTGGCGACGGTGGAGCTGCACGATGGCGTCGATCGCGGCCCCATGGCAGCCGCCCTGGGCGTCCAGCACGTAGGCGATCGTGTTGGTCTTCGAACGCGCGAGCTCGCGCCCGATTTCCTCGACGCAGCGCGTGATGCCATCGAGCGTGAAGCGGCCGCTCGTCTCGACGCGAATCGTTTCGGGCGTCCGCACGACCGCGAACGACGACGTCGCATCGTCGTTCACGCCGCTTTGCGCGAGCGCCTGCTCGAGCGCCGTGACGAGCTGGTTCAGGTGCGCGAAGCGCCGCGCTGCATCCGTTGATCGTGCGCGGTCGAGCGCCGCCTGCAGTGCCGCGTCGCGCGCGCCGACGTCGAGCCACCTGACGAGGTCCGCCAGCGCTTTCTGATCCGCTTTCGGATGGAGTGTTTCTTGTGGATCGACGACAAAGTCGACGAGCAGCGTCTTTGACTCGACGAAGACGTTCTCCGCTTTGATCGACCCGTGCGACAGGCCGTGACGATGCGAATGTTCCAGCGCCTGCGCGACGTCGATCGCGACGCGCAGCTTCGCGGTCGCATCCAACGTTGCGGCCGTTTGCGCGAGAGAGCCGTCGGCGAACCACTCGCGAACGACGAAGACGCCGTCGCCGGCCTGTCCGCGGTCGAGCAGCGGTGCGATGCTCGGATGGCGAAGCGCCGAGATCGCCATGACGCGCGACGCGAACGACACGAGCCGCTTTCCCTCGATTGCAGCGCGGAGCTTGACGAGCACGTCGCGTCCGGTTCGCTCTTGTCGAGCGACCCAAGTGTGCGGCGCGAGCTTTCGAAGCAGCTCATACCCAGCGATCTCAGGAGTCACAAGACCACTCTACCGCGCAATGGGTGCGACGTGGCGGCAATGGCGGCGGCGCCGGTGGTTGCAGTATACACGCGTCGTCACCGGCGTCCGGTTCGTCGTGGGCCATCGGGCTGGAATTGACCTCCGCTTTCGTGCTGATCTGTGACCACATGAAAAAATTCGAATTGCCGCACGATCTCGTTTTCAACAACGGAAAAATCGCCGACCCGGCGAGCTTCGCGAAGGAGCATCGCGCTGCGTCGTGGCTGTATCTCAACGGCGCGGAGTTCGCCGCGATGGAGGGCGGGATGTCGTACGCGCAGGTCGAGCAAGCTGTGGCGCGCGCCGAGAACGTCATTTCCGATCCGCCGCGCGTGCTCGACCTGGATCTCGCGCGTCGTCACGTCGCCGCGCTCGATGCACTTCCGCGTCCGACGCTCGTCACGTGCCGCGCAGGTCCGCGGTCGTCCGCCGTCGCGTACATGTACGCGGGCCTTCGGTCCGGCGCGAATCCTGACGACGTGATCGCCGAAGCCGAGCGCGCGGGCGCTCCCTTCTGCAAGTTCGCCGAGTACAAAGTGTGGTTGACCGAGTCGATCGAAGCGCTGCGCGCAGAGGCCCCCTTCCTCGTTCGCAGTCTTTGAACTCGAACTAGGTCGCGGCGCTGATGCGGAAGATCGGGATCGGCTCGGCTTTGCCCTTCACGCGAATGGGCTCGAGCGTTTCGACGTGGAACTCGCCCTCTTTGAGCGTGTCGCGGATGGCTTGCGTGACGAGGATTTCGTTGCCCTTCGCCGCGGAGCAGAGTCGCGCCGCGAGATTCACGGCGTCACCGATCACCGTAAAATCGAGGCGATTCTCGGCGCCCATCGATCCGAGGACGACGCTGCCGGCGTTCACGCCGACGCCAACGGTCAAGCCGTGCGACGCCTTCGATTCGAGCGCAGCAACGGCCGCGATCAATTCGACGGCGCACTTCGCCGCACGCGCTTCTGCGCCGTCGCCGGTGAAGCGGGCCATGAGCTCGTCGCCGACGAACTTGTCGATGTCGCCGCCGTGTTTGATGACGACCTCGGCTTGCGCTTGCAGATACTCGTTGAGCATGGCGACGACTTCTTCGGGAGAGCGCGTCTCGCTGAACGACGTGAAGCCGCGAATGTCGGAGAAGAGCATCGTCACACGCTGGCGAATGCCGACACGGTTGACCGTCGACGAAGTGGAAAGCTCGACCGTGCGAAGCGTTTCCTGAGAGACGTACTTCGAGAGCGCGAGCTTTTGACGCAAGCCCGCGACCATGTCGTTGATGCGCGTCGCGAGGCGGCCCATTTCGTCCGACGAGTGCACCGACAGCCGCGCGTCGAAATCGCCCGCGCCGACGCGCTCGGCCACGCGACCGATTTTCGCAACGGGCCCGAGCACCGTCGCGCGGAGCACGAGCCACAAGAGCGCGAGGGCGCACACGATGGTCAACCCGGCGAACTCGATGCTGCGCGCACGCACCTTCTTCACGGCCTCGACTTCCTTCGACGTATCGAGACGAATCTCGATCGCGCCGCGCAGTGGCTGATCGGGCCCATGACAGCGCTGGCATTTCGGATCGTTGGCAAGCGGCTCGACGAAGACGAACTCGGGTTTCGAAAGCGAATCGACCGTCTCGAAGTGCGCACGCGTATCGAGCGCGGTACGCACCTCCGGTGGCGGCTCGTATTTCGCGAAGGCATCGTGATAGAGGCGACCGTCGTCGTCGTGCACGCTGAGCGTCGTGACGACGCCCGTGTGTGCGACGTCATCCATGAAGCCGGTGATCATGCGGCCGAGGCCGGAGAGCATCACGTGGTCGAGCGAGGTCGTCGTTGCGGCGGAGAGCGTTTTGTTGGCGTCGAGATCGCGCGTCGAGAACGCGACGACCATCGCGCCGTTCATCGACTCTTTGGGGTTGTGACATCCCTGGCAGCGTTTGTCGTTCGGGAGCGGGACGACGCGATAGCGCACGTCGCCTTTCGCCTCCGTGAAAGGAATCGCGCCGCGCTTGGTGGCCCGCAAGACGACGTCATCCGGGATGCCGATGTCGTCCGTGCCGAATTTTTTCTCGGCCACCGTGGTGTAGACGGCAACGCCACGAATGCCGGGTGTCGTCTTCGCGAGCTCGGCGAAAAAATCATCGAGCTCGTCCTGGCGTTTCGCCGTCATGATTTGCACGAACGCCGACCGCGCGATCGTTGCGAGCGCATCGAGCGAGCCATCGCTTGCGTCGATCGGAACGCGCGCGCCGTGCGTGCCGAGCGTCAAAACCCCGCGCAAATCACCCGTTTCGTGGCATTTCTTGCAGCGCTCTTCGTTCGCGATCGGCATCGCCGTTGCTTCGCCGGCTGGTGCATTCGCGTGCGTCGAGAGCACCGCGTGAACGTGCGCGGGTTGTTGATCGATCGGAGGTGCGGGCGGTTTCTTTCCGAACACTTCTTCGCCGGACGGCGCGAAGACGCGAACGTCTGCGGTGCGAAGACCGGTCTTTGCGTCATCGAGAAGATCGCGCACGGCCACGCCGTTGCCCGTGAGCATCGAGTTTCGAACGCCGGCCGCGAGGCTCGTAGCCATTGCGCGTGCGCTCTCGCGATGCATGTCTTCGACGGCGCGTGCTTCGATGCGCGCGCTTCCAATCGCCAGTATCGCGAACCCAATGCCGACCGCGAGCCCGATGAAGAGCGCGAGCTTGGCGACGAGGCGCGTGCGAAAGATCCCGAGCATCAGGCGGCTTCGACCGTGATGTGAAACGAGTCATCGGGATGCGCGGCGGTGCGAAGGCCCCACGGCGCACTGAGCTGGAGCACGTCGGAGAGTACGTCGACCATAGGGGATTGGATTCTCGAACAAGAATGCTGGACGCCCTCCCATTGAAAGTAAAGCAGAAGGGCCGCATCCTCTCGGGCATGACTCAGACGATCGACGCAGATCTCAGCGGAAAAATCGCCATCGTCACCGGCGCGACGGGCGGCATCGGCAAAGAAGTCGCACGTGGCCTCGCGCGCCTCGGCGCCACGGTCATCGTCGGCGCACGAAACAAATCGAAGGGTGCGGAGGTCCTTGCCGAAATCAAGAAGGACGCAAAAAAACCCGAGGCCATCTCGATGATGATCGTGGATGTGTCGAGCGTTGCGTCGACCAAAGCGTTCGCTAAGGAGTTCGAGGCCGCGCACGACAAGCTCGACATCCTCGTCAACAACGCGGGCGCGTGGTTCAGCGATCGCCGCGAGAGCGTCGATGGTCACGAGCTCACGTACGCGACCAACGTGCTCGGTCCGTATCTATTGACGAAGCTCCTCGCCGATCGCCTCGGCGCGGCGAAGGGCTCACGCGTCGTCAATGTGGTCAGCAGCATCGCGGGCAACTACGACGCCGCCGACCTCGAGTGGAAGACGCGCAAGTTCGATGGCTTCAAAGCATACGGACAATCGAAGCAGGCCCTTCGCATGCTCACGTGGCTCTTCGCCGACAAGCTCGGCAAAAACAAAGTTCTCGTCAATGCCGCCGCGCCCGGTTTCGTGAAGACCGACTTCAATCAAAACGCGAGCGGGTTCATCGCCTCGATGATCAATTTCTCGTCGAAGCTCTTCGCCGTTTCGCCCGCAGAAGGCGCTGACACTGTGCTCTGGGCCGCGGCGAGCCCCGACGTCGCCGGGCAAACGAACAAGTACTTCGAAAAGCGAAAAGAGAAAGACGGCAAGTTCCGCGAACCAGGCCCCATCATGGAGCTCGAAAAGCTCTGCGACGCCGCGGTCGCCTAGCCATCTACTCACTGCCGCAGGGTTACGAAAGGCGTTCTAGAAATCGCTCGAGGCGCCGCCGCCGCCGAAGTTGCCGCCGCCGCCTTCGTATTTGTCATCGTCATCTGACGAGCCAGAGGACGCACGAGATCGCGCGCGTGTCGGCTCCTCCTTGGCCGCAGCGCCGCCGACCTCGCCGATCACGCCGAGGACGCCCATGACGATTTCGAATCGCTCGCGAAACCATCCGTTCATTCGGCGGTGAAGCGCAGTCGATGCTGAACCTTCGGCGCGAGCGAGCGCGACGAGGTTGACGGGGGCGAGGACAAACAGCGCAAGCACAGCAAGAAGAACGGCAGCGACGACCCACGTACCGATGAGAAGCGCGGCGGCAGAGAGGCCGGACACGACGTAAACATCGGTCGCCTCCCACGGCGGCTTCCAACCCATCATCAGCTTGTAAGGAACGATCGCGCCGATCGTGGCGCCGGCGGCGCTGACGAAGATCCAAACCGCGGTGAGGCGCTCTTCGCGATAGAGCGCGCCGGTGATCGTCCCGAAGAGCATGCCGACCGCCCAAGCCACGTAAAAGGCAGGCCAGAACGAAAGCGAATGAAACGCGAGAGGTATGACGCCGCCGCCGATGACGAGGGTGACGAGCGCGCCTTTCCACCAAAACGGAAGCCATTGCATGATGACACTGACGAGCAGGAGCGCGACCAACACCACGGCGACGATTGACCACGGCATCACGCGGCCGCCAGGATGATCGAATTTCGACGCTTGTTCCGCTTGCCACTTTTTTGCATCGCTTCCGTCGGCGGCCGCGGTGCTCGCGCCGGCGGTGGCGGCGAAAATTCCGTCCAAGATTTGATCCACCGCGGGCTGGTATCGGCCGGCGTGGAGATCGCTTTGGACCTTTTCGAGGATGGTGCTGCTCTGCAGGTCCGTGAGCCCTCCTTCGAGTCCTCTGCCGACTTCGATTCGGGCGTGATGTCCGCCGGTGTCGATCACGACGAGAATGCCGCTGTCGGCTTTGGCGTCACCGAGGTGCGAGGCCTGCGCGACGTGAAACGCGTAGTCGGCGATGGGCTCGCCATTGGTCGAAGCGGTGAGAAGGACCGCGACTTGAACGCGATGGCTGGCTTGATTCGACCGAATGCGACGCGCAATGCGGTCGCTCACGTCCGGCGCAAGCACGTTTGCCAAGTCCGTGACCGGCGCCGTGATGATTGGATGAGTCGCCGCAAGCGCCTCGACAACGAAGAGGAGGATGCAAACGGCAACGAGCCGAACGCGCAAGACGCTTCCCCACATGAAAGAACCGTATCACTTGACGTTGCGCGTGGAGGGCGCAGGCTTGTGGTGTGGAGTCTCTCCTCGATCGGGGGTTCGGCGTGCGACGTCGTGACGCGGCGGTCGATGTATCTTCGCCGCAGCCCATCACCGAGCGAATCGCCGTAGGTGGTGCGGCGCTGTATGCGCTCGCGATCGTCGTCGAGGCCGTTCGGAGTCGCGCGTGGATTGCGGCTGTGCTCTTCGCGGCGATCGCGGCCACGGCGCTTTGTGTTGCGGCAGGTCGCGTCGTCTATCGGCTCGGGCCGCGGGAGCTCGTCGTCGAATCGCATTTTCCGACGCGGTCGCGCGCGGTGCGTTTGCCAACATCGGACGTCATGGAGTTCGTTGCCGTCGCGGGCATCGTGCGTGTCATCACGCGCGGCGGCGCCGAGGTCGACTTGCCCCGCGGCACGATGCGCAGCCACGACGAAGCGCGCGCCCTCGCCACATTCTTGCACGAGCATTTGTTCGCGATGCGCGAGCGCGAAGCGAGTTACCGCTCGTTCTGATCTGGTAGGCTCGCGGGCCATGCCGATCGTGTGGGACGACAAGGCACGCGCTCGAGTCGCGCCGCGGCGGCGCGAGAGTGTGTCGCCGCCGAAGACGGTGAAACCCGCCACCGTGTGGGCCGCCATCCGCAAGAACCTCGGGGTGCGCGGCAGGTATGACCCCATCGAAGGGACGTACGTCAAAGGTCGCAATCAATCGCCGCCGGAGAACGCCGCGCTCATGGAAAAGTGCGAGCCCATCGCGCGCAGCGAAGAGCCACCCATCATCGACGACCAAGAAGTTGCCGCTGCGTTTCTCGCGCTCACGTCGAAGGTTTCGCACGGCCACCCAATGGCGTTCCTCCTCGCGACAAAATCGCTTCCGTTCGCGTTCGGCGCGCTTCTTCGCTCACGCGACTTCGAGGTCGCGCCGCGCTACGTGAACGGGAACGATCCGTTCAAGCTGCTCACCGCGCCGGCCGATTCGCCCGTCGTCGACACGGAATGGCGCAGCACGCTCCTCGCAGCGCCCGAAGAAGTGCGTGCAGAGTGCAAGCAAATCGCCATGAGCTTCCTCGCGCGCGCGCCGAACCTCGGCCAACGCACCACGATTGCCTACGCGTTCTTCGAAGAGCCCCTCGGCGATGACGTGTGTCGCGCGTGGATCGCAAAAGGCATCAACCGCGCTGTGCCGCTCAACGCGCTCGTCCGGGATTTCGAGCTCGCCAAGACCATCGTCAAGAACAAGGACAGCTCTTGGAATTATTTCGATCTCATCGAGACGTTCGGCGAAGCGATGTTGCCCGTCATCATCGAGCTCGCGCAGGCTCCGTTCGACCGCTACCACTCGCGCGATCTCGCCGAGGCGGTCTCGCTGTTCGATGACCCAGCGGCCGCCGCAGCCATGCTCAAGATGGTCGACCTCGCGCCTTCACGGCCGTTCGCGCTGACGTACTTCGGAAAGTTTCCGCATCACGCCGAGGCGGCGCTCGCATCCATCGCCACCATGAAAGGTCGCGGCGCCAAGATCGCGCGTGAAGTGCTCGCCGGAGCGCAGCGTGCGCTCGATGCCGCAGTTCCCGCTGCCGACGAGGCGAGCCCCGAAGAGATGCCGCGTGTGCTCGCGCAGCCGCCATGGCTCGACGAGAAGAAACCGCGCAAGCCCGTCACGAAGCTCGGGCTCGCGCGCCTAGATTTGCCGGAGAGCGTCGATTGGCAGCCGGGCGAGAAAGAGAAGGCGCTCAAACACTTCGCACGCACCGACAAACCCGCAAGCGCCGAAACGCTCGCCGATTTCGCGAAGGTTCGCGCTGAAGGAAAGTTCGTCAACGTCATCGCTCACAAGAACGAGATGCTCCCCGACGACGTCGTGCTCGAAGCATGGAACGCCGGGCAGAAGACCTACGGCGGAACGCTCGCGCAGAAGGTTCAATATATTTTTTCGAAGTACGGAGACGCGGCGTGGCCCGGCCTCGAGTATTTCGTCGGGCACCTCGTGAATGGTTGGGGCGATGCGTCGTTCTTGCTGCGCGTCGCGTCGTGGCGGCTTGCGCTTCCGTTCGCGGCGAACGTCGCGCATCGCCGCATCGGCAAGCTCGCGTGGCAATGGCTCCAGCGTCACGCCGAGCTCGCGGTGCTCGCGCTCGTGCCCGTTGCGTTCGGCGACACCGACGAGCGCGCACACGCCGAGCGCGGGCTCTTTCGTTTGAAGGCGAGCGGCGTCGACGTCATCGGCATCGGCGCGCGCTACGGCAAAGAAGCGAAGGCGGCGCTCGAAAAACTTTTCTCGTGGGACCCACTCTACGATTTGCCGAAGACGATTCCGAAGCTCGGCGCATCGTGGCGCCCGGAGACGCTCACGCGGCCGCGCCTTCTCGAGGGGAAAAAGCCTTTGCCACTCTCGGCGCTCGATACGATCGCCACGATGCTCGCGATGTCGCCGCTCGACCCGCCATATGCCGGCATCGTTCACGTGCAGAATGCATGCGATCCACGCAGTTTGGTCGAGTTTTCGTGGGACGCAACGCGCGCGTGGGAGCACGCCGGGCACAAGAAGAAAGACATCTGGATGCTCAACTCGCTCGTCCATTTCGCGGACGACGAAGTCGTGAGGCGCCTGACGCCTGGCGTTCGCGTCGACTTCGCGGTGCACGTGCTCGAAGTGATCGGCACCGACGCCGCGCTCATGGAGCTCGCAACCATCGCGGGTCGCACGCAATCGCAAGGCAACGAGTGGACGCTCGGCGGTCGCATCGAAAAACTCCTCGACGCCGCAGCCGAAGCCCGCGGCCTCACGAAGGACGAGCTCGAAGAAGATCTCGCCCCCACGACGATGCTCGACGAAGCAGGCATGCTCGTTCTCGATTACGGCTCGCGAAAGATCCACGTCGGCTTCGACGAATCGCTCGAGCCCTACGTGAAAAACGAAGCCGGCAATCGTTCGCGCGCCGTTCCGCCAATGCGCAAAGACGACGACCCCGCCGCCGTGGAGCACGCAAAGACGATCTGGCGCGATCTCAAAGAGGACGTCGTTGTGATCGCAGCGCGCCGCATCAAAGCGCTCGAACGCGCGATGAGCATTGACCGCCGCTGGACGCGCGAGCGCTTCGATCGCGTCTGGGTCGAGCACCGCTTGATGAAGCACATGGCGCGCGGCGTGATCTGGACCGACGGCAAGACCGCATTTCGGCTCGCGGAAGATGGCTCGTTCTCGAACGTGGACGACGCGCCGCATGCGCTGGCGCCGGATGCAAAGGTCGGCGTCGCGCATCCGCTCAAAATGTCGAAAGACGAGATTCAACGCTGGTGCACGATCCTCGAGGACTACAAAATCGTCCAACCGTTCTCGCAAGTCGGTCGCCGTTATCTCGACCTCGTGCCGACCGCTACGCGCATGAGCTGGCCCTACGGTCCGATCACCATCGGCGATCTCACGACACGCCTTTCTCTTCGCGGTTTCAGCCGCGGGCCATGGGCGCAGGGCAAGTACAATTATTTACGGAGTCTCGGGCCGACGGGCCACGTTCACGTCGAATTCAAGAACGACAAAAGTAATGCCTCGGAAATCGAGATCCTCTTCATGCGCGATGGCACGGAATCGCCCGCGAGCACGTTCGATGCCACGGCTCTCGCCGATGCGATCTACGAGCTTCAATCGTAGCTCGTCGTCGGTGCTGGCCGGCGTTCTAAGGTGCGCTAGTCTCACTCTCATGCACCTCGTCGTCGCCGCAGTTGCCGCGTTTCTCGCGGTCCTCGCGTTCTTGATGTTTCGTCGGAAGAAGAAGATGGCGATCGCGTCGCCAGCCGATTCATCGCCCGCTGTCGACAAGTGGCTCGCCGCCGAGCTCCCCGCCGCCCTCGCCGTTCACCTGGCGAAAAAAGGCATCGAGCGCTCGCACATCGCAAGCACGCTCGCTGGCGATCCCGATCCATCGGTCGTCTCGGCGATCGAACAAGGCGTCCGCGCGATCGAGCTCGAGTACCGCCGCGATCCGCACGTAACCAACGTCGAAGTCCGCGCGCGCATCCGCTTCGACGACGGCACCGAAGAAAATATCTCGAAGAGCATCGCCTACGAAGACGTGCCCGCATCCGTGCGCGAAGACTTCGAGCTCAAAGCCACGACCCGTGCGTTCCGCAAATGGCAGTTTTCTTGGATCTCTTGATTTAAGGACGCGCCGACGCGTTGTGCGAGCGGTTGCACTTCGAGTGCGGCGGCGGGCGCCGAGTAGATCGCGATCCACGCTGTTTTACCGCGGTTTTGTGCGGCACGCGGCTTGCGATGGGTCGTCGCATGATGAAGCGAGCCATCGCGGTGTTGGGCGTGACTGGGTTGCTACTGGCTGTCGGGTGCGCGGTCGATGGCACCAGCTCCGACGACGAGGCGCTCTACAACTCGAGCTGCAAGCTCACGTCGTACAACGGCTACGACATCTACAAGAAGAGCTGCTCCGACGATAAATCCTTCTACACGAAGGACGGCAACACTCCTTCGGCATCCGGCACCCGTACGGGGCTCATGTGGGAGTGCGTCGAGTGGTCGGTGCGGTATTCACACTTCGTCTTCGGCACCAAGACTGCGTGGGGTGTCGTCGGCGCGAAGGACATGTGCGGCTCGCACCCGAGCACGATGTCGAAGGTGTCCACGCCGTGGCCAGGCGACGTCGTCGTCTTCAAGGCCGACGCATGCCTCGAAAAAAATTCATCAGGCACGTGCCTCGTGCGCGCATCGCCGACGTACGGACACACCGGCATCGTCTACGAACGTCCGAGCGGCGGAAAAGTGCACGTCAAAGATCAGAACGCGGCGCAAACTTCGTCGAACATCTATTTGACCGAAGACGTCGAGTGTTACCTGCGCGACGACAACCACGAATGCGAATCGGGCACGACGCGAAGCTGCACCGATTCGCACACATGCTCGGGCAAGCAAACCTGCAATGCGAAAGGCACAGCGTGGAGCGCGTGCGAATCATCGAGTGTGTGCACGCCCGGCGATTCGCGCATGTCGTGCTCGAGCTGGGGCGAAGGCGCGGACGGCACGTGCTGCGGGAGCTGCGGTTACGAAACCGAGACGTGCACGTCGGCGTGCCAGTGGGGCGCGCACTCGACGTGCCACAACGGCTGCTGAAAGATCATCCAAGCGCGGCTGTCGACGCGGCGATGGTCGCGTCGATGTCATCGCTGGTGTGTGCGGCGGAAATGAACGCGGCTTCGAATTGCGACGGCGGCCAGTAGAAGCCCCGTGACAGCATACCGGCGTGCCAGCGGCCGAAGCGCGCGGTGTCGCAGGCTTTGGCGTCGTTCCACGATCGGATGGGACCTTTGCCAAAGAAGAGCGTGAGCATCGAGCCGACGCGTTGCACGCATGCGTCGGGTGCGGCGCGTTCGAGCCCGGCTTCGAGACGCGCGCCGAGTGATTCGAGCTTTTCGTAGAGAGATGCGTCGAGGCGATCGAGCGTCGCGAGCGCCGCGCTGACTGCGACGGGATTTCCGCTTAGCGTGCCGGCTTGGTAGACGGGGCCGAGCGGCGCGATCTTTTGCATGATCTCGGCGCGACCGCCGTAGGCCGCGAGCGGCAAGCCACCGCCGACGATCTTGCCGAGGCATGTCATGTCGGGGGTGAGCTTCGCGCGTGATTGCATGCCGCCGAGAGCGACGCGGCAGCCGGTCATGACTTCGTCGAAGACGCTGACCGATCCGTGCACTTTACATAGATTGATGATGGCCTCGAGAAAGCCGGGCTCCGGCGGCACGCAGCCCATGTTGCCGACGACCGGCTCGACGATGATGGCGGCGATCTCTTTTCCGCGCGCGCTCATCAACGCTTCGAGCGCGGGGATGTCGTTGTATGGAAGCGTGAGCGTCGAATTCGCAGTCGCGCTCGGAACACCCGCCGAATCAGGAACGCCGAACGTTGCCGCGCCGCTGCCGGCCTTCACGAGAAGAAAATCGGCGTGCCCGTGGTAGCAGCCTTCGAACTTCACGATGAGATCGCGACCGGTGAACCCACGCGCGACGCGCAGCGCGGCCATCGTTGCCTCGGTGCCGCTCGACACCGCACGCATCATCTCGATGGACGGATAGAGCGACCGAATCTTTTCGGCGAACGTCACCTCGAGCGCGGTCGGCGCGCCGAAGCTCGTGCCCCGCTCGGCCGCCGATGCGATCGCACGCACGACGTCATCCTGCGCGTGCCCCAAAATGGCCGGGCCCCACGAGCCAACATAATCCGTGTACTTTACATCATCCTCGTCCCATAAATAGGCGCCCTGCGCCCGCGCGATGAACACGGGCTCCCCACCGACCGCGCGAAACGCACGCACGGGACTATTCACGCCCCCAGGAATCACCCGCTGCGCCCGCTCGAACAACGCCTTCGATTTCACGCCTGCCATCTCACGCACCTTACCGAGCACGAAGACAGCCGCCAAGGCGCCAAGGCGCCAGAGGAAAAGAGGAGAGGGTAGACCTCCCTCGGATTCGCTGACACGCCGCCGAAAGAAATCGGATGCGTACCCTGCCTCGTTACACCGCTGAATTCAAAGCTGACGCTGTCGCCAGCCTCGCAAAGACAGGTCGATCTCTCGGCATCGCCATCACATCTCTCCGGAGCTGGTATTTATTGGCCGAGATGGCCAAGAAGAAATCCAAGAAGCCGCCGCTGAAGAGCGCCTCTCCAGCGGTGTTCGTGGAAGGTGAGGCG
>JBBSFE010000147.1:0-13486 GCA_038239005.1 Polyangiales bacterium | reverse complement strand
GCCCTTTCCGTAGGAGCGATTCTCGGCCGACACATTCAAGCGCAACTCGCGCAATGGTGCCGGTTCGTCGTCCCCGTGGTGAGATTTGCTTGCCTCCGACTCTGACCCGTTACGCAAGCCACTTACAGTTTTCTAAGTTCAATCCTTTCGTAAGAACGTTTCACAAAGAACGCGCGCGCACCCGAACGCAGAGCACGCCGCGTGCCGCGCGAATTCGCCGACGAAACGCAATTGCGGGGTGGCCTGGCCAAATCGGGCCAGGCCCCAGGGCCGGCCTTAGGGGTTGAGGTTCAGCCCGCAGAGCGCCGCGATGTGGTGCAGCTGGCTGGCGTCGAGCTTTGCGCAGAAGCCCGAGGTCATGTTGCCCGCAAGGACGGGCTGGCCGTAAAGGTTGCCGTCTTGGATGCACGTGCATGTCGAGTCGTCTCCGCAGTTGACCTCGTAGAAGAGGTTGTCGCTGCAAAGTTGATCGGCGACGAGATCGCACTCGCCGCTGTTCTGCGACACCTTGATCGACGGACACGTGACCGGATCAGGCAACACCACAGTCGGCCCGCAGGCCGCCACGATCAAAAAGAAAAATGGGGAAAGCCGCCAAAGCGCCGAGGACGCCAAAAGAAAAGAAGAAAGGTTCATGGGGCTGCTCTGAACCCTACTTTCTTTTTCCTTTGGCGTCCTCGGCGCCTTGGCGGCTTTCTCCTCTTAGTTTGCGGGCTTCGCGGGAAGGTGCGCGACTTTTTTGCCGGATTCGCCGTTCGTCTTTTCCGGCGGAGCGGCCGCGGCAACGGGCGCGGCAGCAGCGGGTTGCGCCGTGCTCGTGACGTTGCGCTTCATGTTGTGCTTGGCGAGCACCATCGCTTCGATCTTGTCGATGAGCTCGGGGTGTTGCTCGAGATACGTGCGCGCGTTCTCGCGACCTTGGCCGATGCGCTCGCCTTCGTACGAGAACCACGAGCCGCTCTTCTCGACGATGTTGAGCTCGCTCGCGAGATCGAGCACGTCGCCGGTGCGCGAGATGCCTTGCCCATAGAGGATGTCGAATTCGATTTCGCGGAACGGTGGCGCCATCTTGTTTTTAACGACCTTCACGCGCGTGCGATTGCCGATGACGACCGGATCTTTTCCGGCGACCGACGACGTCTCTTTGATGGCGCCGATGCGGCGGATGTCGAGGCGCACGGATGCGTAGAACTTGAGCGCGTTGCCGCCCGTGGTCGTCTCCGGGGAGCCGAACATGACGCCGATCTTCATGCGGATCTGGTTGATGAAGATCAAAATGCAATTGGAGCGCGCGACCGTGGCCGTGAGCTTGCGGAGCGCTTGGCTCATCAAACGAGCTTGCAGGCCGACGTGGCTGTCGCCCATGTCGCCTTCGATTTCGGCTTTGGGAACGAGCGCGGCAACCGAGTCGACGACGATGATGTCGACTGCGCCGGAGCGCACGAGCATGTCGGCGATTTCGAGTGCTTGCTCGCCGTAATCGGGCTGGGAGACCAAGAGCTCGTCGGTCTTCACGCCGAGCTTGCGCGCGTAGGTGGGGTCGAGCGCGTGCTCTGCGTCGATGAACGCGGCCACGCCGCCGAGCCTCTGAACGCTGGCGATGGCGTGGAGCGTGAGCGTCGTTTTGCCGCTCGACTCCGGCCCGTAAATCTCCATGATGCGGCCCCTGGGATAACCGCCGATGCCGAGCGCGATATCGAGACCGATGCTGCCCGACGGGACGACCGCGACGTCCGGAACGAGAGCGCCGTCTTTGAGGCGCATGATGGAGCCTTTGCCGTACTCTTTCTCGATGGAGGCAACGGCAAGCTCGATGGCTTTTTGGCGGTTCTTGTCTTCCATTCGCCCAGTCATACTGAGTTTGTGTTCAGTAGTAAATATTTTCTTGTTCAGTGCGTGCAACGACGAGAAAAAGCCTGTTGCGAGCGAGCCAGCGTCGCCCTCGGCGATTGCGAGCGCGCTCGGGATCGATGCGTCGATGCTCGGGCTGCCGCTCATCGATCCGGAGAGGCCCGCAGGTGATCTCGCGGCCGACCTCGCGGGCTTCACCACCGTCGAAGCGTGCATGAAGCAAAAAACGAGCGGGCTCGATCCCATCGTGGGCGATGCCGTCGACGCGATTGGTTACGACACCTTCCTTCGTGATGCGTGTCGCGTCCTCGAAGCGGCCAAGGCGAAGGACGCGAAAAAGTGCGAGCTCATCGACGCGAGCGCGCTCCGTGCGCGGTGTCGCACGGTCACGGCGATGGTCGCGGGCACGGTCGAAGGATGTCCGCTCAAGGCGCCTAGCAAACCCGAGCTCGGTCGCTCGCCCACGTGCATCGCCGCGGCGCTGCGAAGCCCCGCGATGTGTGCGGGCGCGCAAAAGCGCGAGAGGCCTGCGTGCGAAGCGCTCATCACGCACGACACGAAAAAATGCGACGTGCTCGCGCTCGATGATCAACGCGTGCCATGCGTTCGCGACGCCACACGCTATCGCGCGGCGCTCGGCGGCGATGCGGTGATCGCAACCGTCCCGGCGGCGAAAGGCACGCTCGGCATTCACGGCGATGGCCGCGCGGATCCCGCACAAACCACGGCCGATCTCGATGCAGACGTCGGCTCGGGTGTCGTCGTCGTGCTCGACGGAAAACGCACACGCATCGCCTTCGGTCACGTCGGTGAATCGAACACAACGCCGCACGCGACGCAGCCGCTCGAGCGAACGCGCCTCGCGATCGCGCTGTCGACGAGCGCAGACAAGTCGCCCGAAGTGGCGACCGCGAGCCTCTCGGTTCCGGGCTCGCTCGAAGGCTCGTGCACGGGCGCAGACTGCAAGCTCACCGTGAAGGTCACCAAGCTCGAGCCCAAACGTGGCGGCGCCGTCGAGCTCGTGATCGATGGCACGCTCGGCGGGTTTCGGATCCACGCCGCCGTCTCGACCTTCGTCCGCGATGTCGTCGATCTTGCGCTATCTTCCAATCGATGAGGCGCGCGTGGACGACACTCGCATGCATCGGCCTTGCGGCGTGCGCCGACATTCTCGGCATCGATGACGGCTCGCCGCGCGACTACGACGGCTCGGTCGACACCGGCAAGCTCGATGGGTCCGTGAACGACGTGCTCCTCATCGATACGAAGTCTCAAGACATCTTCGTCGAGGGCGCATTCAGCCCACTTTCGTGTGGTTCGAGCACGTGCAACTTCGCCGTCGGGCAAGGGTGCTGTCGCACGGGCGCGTCGACCTACAACTGCGTCGATGGCGGTGCCTCGTCGTGCTCGGGCACGTACATTCCGTGCGATCGCCCAGAGCAATGTGGCTCGGGCGATGCCGGCGCGGAGCAATGCTGCACCACCGACGTCCTCAACGACTCCGGCACGTACGTCGCGAGCTCCGTTGGATGCTTGGCGGCTGCCGCGTGTCAGCCCATTCCGGCACACTACGTTCTCTGCGGCGACGACAGCGGCGTAGAATGCGGAGACGCAACATCGTGCGCTCCGAGTGTCGCAACGCTCCCGACGTTCTTGATCTGCAAATGAAGCTCTACATCATGCGCCACGGCCCGGCCGAAGACTTCTCCACGAGCGGACGCGACGGCGATCGTGCGCTTACCGAGTCCGGGCGCGAGCGCGTGCGAGCAGTCGCGAAGCTCCTCGCGGCACAAGGCGAAGCTCCGCGAGCCATCGTGTCGAGCCCGCTCGTTCGCGCGCTTCAAACCGCCGAGATCGTCGCGCACGAAATCGGAGTCGACCTCGTGGAGACGGCCGCGGAGCTCGCACCTGGCGGCGATGGGTCCGCCCTCGTGCGCACGCTGCTCAAGGAAGAACGCAAACGCGTGATGGTCGTTGGTCACGAGCCCGATCTCTCGACGCTCGTCACCGCGCTCATCGGTGCGCCCTTCGGGTACGAGATGCTCAAAGCGATGGTCGTTGGCGTCCAAGTTCCTCCTCGCGCTCTCCGCGAGGCTCCCGAGGCGCCCGCCCTCCGCTTCGTTTTGGACCCCAAGAAGCTCGAAGTCGTCACCCCCAAGTAGAACGTCAGAGCTCGTGGCCAAGACCGCGTAAAGAGCCCTGATCGCGCGCGCACCTACGTCAACTTACATTGAGAACGCAGGGCGTTTTGGAGGGTCGCGGTCACGCACGCAACGGCATGATATCATGTCGTAAAACATCGTTCCTTGACATGACCGGGAGCGCCCCATATCCCAAGCCTGTGGCCGCACGCAGCACCGTTCCCCTTCTCGTGCCGAGCTCGAATCGGGCGATGAGCTCCGTTGCGATTCGCGTTCCCGAACGCGCGCCCGAAGCCTTCGTGCCGCGCCTCCTTCCGCGCCTCTTCGTCCACGAAGGCGCGCGCCAAGCCCTCGAGCGAAAGCTCGGTGAAGGGTCGTCGCGGCCGGTGCTGCTCTCGATCACCGACAATCGCCACGCGATGATTTCCCACAGCGTCGAGAAGGGCGTCGTGCGTGCGCGCGTCCACCACATGTTCCTCGACGCGCCTCCGCGCGTGCAAACGGCGCTCGTGCGTTACGTGCGGCGCGGTGACCGTCAGTCGAGCGATCTGATTGGTCGCTACATCGAGGCGAACACGCCGCGGCTCGCGCGCGCGTCGCGCAACCAGCGGCTCGTCACGCAGGGCAAGCACCACGATCTCATCGAGGCGTTTCATCGCCTCAACGAAAAGTATTTCGACGACGCCATCCACCTCGTCGTTACGTGGGGTCCGAAGACGACCACGCGCAAGCCGCGCGCAACCATCAAGCTTGGGAGCTACTCGTTTCAAGATCGGCTCGTGCGCATTCATCCGGCGCTCGATCGCCGGTGGGTGCCGCGATATTTTCTCGACTACGTGATGTTCCACGAGATGCTCCATCACGCGATGCCCGTGACGCATGGCGCGGGTCGTCGCCTCTTGCACCCGCCGGAGTTCCGCGAGCGTGAGCACGAGTTCCGCAATCACGAGCGGGCGCTCGCGTGGGAGCGCGCGCACTTGCATCGGCTCTTGCGCGCGTGAGGGGTCGCGCGGCCGTAGCGCTTTTTCTAGCGGTACTCGTAACGCTGGCGTTTGCCGCAGACGCCATCGCAGCGCCACGCAACGCAGCACAAGAAGCGGAGATCGATCACGCGGTCGAAGCGATCTCGGTCGACCTCGTGAAGACGCTCCACGACGGAAACGACGCCATGGATCGCGCCGACTTCGGCGCCGCGACGCAGGCGTACGCCGAGGTTCACGAGAGAGCGCCCACGGTCGCGGCCGTCACACGTCGACTCGGAACGGCCGAGGCGCGCTCCGGGCTCACACGCCAAGGAATCAAACATTGCCGGCAAGCGCTCGAGGCCGTTCCAAGCCCGGAAAATCACGCGGCACTCGCGGCGGCCCTCTTGCAGGAGCAACCGCTTGGTGCCGGTGAGATCGACGAAGCGTTCCAAGAGGCGCGCATCGCCGTCGATCTCGCGCCGAACGCCGAATACTCGCAAACGACTTTGTGCTCTGCCGCGCTCGAGCGCCGCGATGATGGCGTGCTCGACAACTGCAGCAAGAAGCTGATCGAGATCGCGCCCGATGCGGCATCGGGCCACACGTTTCGCTCGGCGCTGCTCGCGATGCGCGACGACATCGATGGCGCCACGACCGAGCTCGAAGCGGCGCACGCGCGTGGGCTCGATGGGCTGACGTACACGTCGATGCACGCGCGCCTCGAAGCGCTGCACCCGAAATACGTAACGCTCAAACGCGTGGTCCCGTGGATTCCGGTCGGATGGTTTGGCATCACGTTTCTCTTGTTCGTGCTCGGCATGCTCTTCGGGGATGCGCCTTCGCGGTCGCGTGGGCGTCGCGCGATCCTGCGCGCGGTGCTGGGGGCTTCGGCACTCTGGTTTTACATGAGCGCAGCGTTTTGGGCCGTCACCGCGCTCGGCACGGCAACAGCAATCGTGCTGACGTTTCTCGTGATGTCGAACGCCACGCTGCCCTTTCAAATCATCGTGGGCATCGCTGCATTGTACATGCTTGCCGTTGGCGGTCGCTCGCTCTTCGCGCGTGCGCCCGAACGTGATTTGGGCGAGCCGCTCGATCTCGCGGACGAGCCGAAGCTGAGAGAGGTGCTGGGCGCGCGGATCGATTCCGTGTTCGTGCAGCCGGGCGCGACGTTCGAGCTCGTCGAGCTTGGCGGTGCGTTCGGACATCTGCGACGAAAAAATCGGCGCGCTCTCGTCATCGGTGTGGGCGCGGTCGATGGGCTCACTGTGCGCGCGTTCGAAGCGCTCGTCGCTTTCGAGGTCGCGCGATTCGGTCTCGCGAACGCAACGCTCGGCGGCATCGAGGCGCTCGTTCATCGGATGGAAGCGCGCGGCGCCGTCACGACATCGAACCCGGCGTGGTGGTTCGTAAGCGCATTCCGCGCGTTCTTCGAGCGCATCTCGGAAGGCGCGCTCGAGCTCCAAGACGAGCTGGCCGAAGAGTCGGCAACCACCATGTTCGAAGCGCCAGACCACGCGCACCTCGCCGAACGCGAGGCGAACATCGAGCAGCACGTTGCAGCGCTCGTGATCGCGAAAGAAAAACTTCCGGAGAATCTTTACGCGTCACTGCCCTGCACGGACGAAATAGACGGCGACCCCGCGTGGTCACTCTTCTCGGATCGCGAAGCGCTCGAAATCCAAATGACCGATCGCTTGCGCAACGCGGCGAGGCGGGAGCTCGGTGCGTAGATGCATGCGGTCAAGCGATCGGTAGGGCTTGTTTTGGCTGCTACCGATCGGTTGACGAACCAAATGCGAGCAACGCGCGCACGGTCGCGTCCGCGTATCGCACGGCGGTTGCGATGGTGCGGGCGGCGCCACCTGGGAAGCGGGGGATCGGTGGGGCGAGCTCCATGACGTCGGCGGCGATGATGTCGACCGATTTGCCGAGGCGTTCGATGAGCGCGACGACGAAATCGGGATGGAGGCCGTTTGTCTCGGGGGTGCCTGTCGCGTCGACGAAACTTTCGTCGGTGCCGTCGACGTCGTTCGAAAAATAAATCCCGGTCACTCCAGTTTTCTCGACATGCGATGCGATGGCTTCGATGGCAACAGCGGGATCGCGCAAACATTCGTCGGCCCAAAACTGACGAACGCCGAGCGTGCTCTCCCAGTGGCCACGGTCGTGGCGCGTTGCGCGAATGCCGACCTGAACGAGCTTGCCGCCGCGACCAATGACGTCGTTCGCGTGAAACGACCAGGTCGCGAAGCAGTAACGAATGCCGAGACGCTCCTCGAGCAAATCGGTGTGTGCGTCCATCTGCACGATGCCGAATTTTTTCCCCGCGCCCGCGAGCGCTTCGACCACCGGCCACGCGCAAGAGTGATCACCACCGAGCACGAACGGTTTCACGTTTGGGTTGATCGCGAAGACCGATTTCAGCGCGAGCGTTTCTTTGGAAAGCGGCGACACCGGAAGCTTCTCTGCGAGCCCCGGATATTGAGCTTTTCGCGATGCGTCGATTTGCGCTTCGGAGAGCATGTCGTCATGCAAGAGCTGCGGAACGACAAGCACGTCACCGATGTCGACAACGCCTTCGGGCCAACCGCCGTGAGTGTCGAGCATGCCCGCGCGGATCGCTTGCGGGCCCATGTTCGCGCCGCGCAAGAAGCCTGCACCGACATCCGACGGGACGCCGAGCACGACGACACGCGCCGATGCGATGCGGTCGAGCTCTTGTTCGAAACGTGCGCGCACGGCGTCATCGCCTTTCACGCCATAAAGCCGCTCTTGCATCGCGCGCTGCTCGGCCGAGCCGGTCGACACGACGTACACGCCGCCCCCTGCGGGGCGAAGCAGTCGAGCGAGGACATCGCGCGGCGTCATGCGACGAACGTAGCATCCGTGCTACGAATCGCGACGTGGACGCTCGAGCCGGGATGGTTTTTGCCGCGCAGGCGGTTCTAACCCCGATGCTCAGCTCATGCTCCGATCCTGCGTGCGGCGAGCAGGGCGTGGTCGTCACCGCGCCCACGGAAAGCATCGTCGATGTGCTCGCGTCGGGCAGCGCGTGCAATGGCGTCACGCCCATTTGTCAGAGCGCAGACGATGGAGGCGCGTGCACGAAGTACTGGGTCCTCCCGAACGCCACGGGCGATTGCCACATCGACGTCGACCTCGCGAAGGGCACGCGCTTCTCCGCAGACGTGACGATTCATCACGGCCCGGGCTCATGCGACGGGTTCTATCCCGAGGTCGCGTCCGACTCGAATCTCGAGGTTCCTTGAAACGCGCGCTCGTCCTCGGTGTTGTCATCGTGGCTGCGGCGTGCGGCGGAAAAACGTACGGGCCTCGGCTCGAGCCTTCGAAGAACACGGCGCGCGTTCCGCTCGGCGATCCGGTGGATCCCGCGAAGAAGGCACACATGTCGACGATCGCATCGCTGCGCGATCGCGCGGTCGGTCCGGTGCTCACGCGTTCCGACAAAGGCGCGCTTGCCGCGTACATCGCCGGCGCGCCGAGTGGCACGCGCCCGGTCATCGCATCTGCCCTCGACGGAACGGGCTCACCCAAAGGCCAAGCGCGCGTCGTCGCGCAAGCGCCGCCGGATACGAGCACGCTGATCGCACGCTCCTTGGCGGATGGTTATCTGCTCGCGTGGACATCGCTGACCGATCGCGGTGAATCGCTCACGGTGATTGGCGTCAGCGATACGAGTGAGGCGCGCGGCAACGCGATCGAGCTCGCGCGCACGGCCGATCACATCGTGTGGGTCGAGATCGTGGAGACACCACGCGGCGCCGTGTGCGTGTGGGCCGAGGAGCCACCGAACGGAAGCGCAAATGTTCTCGCGCAAGCGCTCGACTCGAACGGCAAACCGCGCGGCGTTCCGAGTCGCGTGCTGCGCGGCGCAACGTCGTGGCAAGCGGTTGCGTTTCACGAGGGTGTTGCGCTCGCAATCGTCGCGGGCGGCGCTCTTTCGCTGACGAGGCTCGACACCGAAGGCCGCGTCACGGGCGAGGCGATGCCGATTTCGAAAACCGTCGGCGCCGACATGGATCTCGTGCGCGCCGGAAAAGATTCGGTCGCATTCGCGTGGACGGATCGCAGGCGCTCCGATCCGCAAGTGGTGATCGCCGGCGTCGATGGCGGCGGAAAATTGATCGCACCGCACGATGGGCTCGTCGATGCGGGTGCTTCGTCGCTCGTCGCGATTGCGCCGGGCGATAATGGCGCGCTCGTTTTGTGGGAGCCGTCACACAAACGCGAACGCCAGCTCCGCCGCGTGAACGTAGCGTCGATGACGGACGCCGCCGCGCAACTCGCCACGAAGACGACACTCGAGCTCACGGGCGGCGCGGCGATTGAAGCTCGTCAGCGCGCCGACGGGTGGGGTCTCGTCGTCACGACGAAAGCGTGCGTCGAACAAAAAGACAAAGCACCAGCATGTGGTGCGCCTGCGCCCACGTTCGTGCGACTCGATGCGTCGCTCGCGGTCGTGCAAACGGAAGCGTTCGTGCAGGGGCCTGCCGTGTCGCTCGCGTGGAGCCTCGATTGCGGCGGCGGCTCGTGTCTCGCGCTCGCGGCCGGGCCCGATTCGCCAACGGTCGTGTACGCTATCGATCTTTCTTCGCGCGCGAGCACGAACGTCGCGCCCGTTGCGCATGCGCTTCCCGACGACGCGCCTCGTCTCTCTTCTGCATCGACACTAGGCGGCGGTTTGCAAGTCGCGGACATCGCGTTCGCACGCGCCGGCGACGCCACGGTCGTCGCATCGATCGTGTCGACGGGCGCCGACGAAAAAACGCACGAAGAAAAAACCGCGCTACGCGTGACGCCCATCGCTGCTGGCAAAGCCCTTCCGGCAGTCACGCTCTCGACCAAAGCGCTCGCCGTCGGCGGCGTCGCGATGGCCGCCGGCCCGGGCGCGAAAGAAGCGACGCTCGTGTACGTCGCGAAAGAAGGCGGCGGCGCGCGTGTTCACGTTGCACGCGTCGATGACAACGGCGCACGCCGCAGCGACACCACGCTCGCCGGTGGCGCCAAAGGCGACGCGAGTGATGTTTCGATCGTCGCGGTCGATGGCGGCTTCGTGATCGCATGGGTCGACACACGCGACGGCAACGGTGAAGTCTACGCCGAGCGCCTCGGCAACGATCTCACGAGCGGGCCTGCGGTTCGCGTGACGAACGCCCCCGGCGACGCAACCGACACCGCTCTCGCATCGAGCGGCGCAAACGTGATCCTCGCGTGGGCCGATCCGCGCGAGAGCCCGCACGATGGATTCGCAGACATCTACGCGGTGACACTCTCCGCGCGCGACGGCAAGCCGCTCGCGAAAGAAGCACGCGTCCTCTCCACCGCTGCACACTCCCGCTCGCCGTCGCTCGCGCGCACCGCATCGGGCGTCGCGCTCGCGTGGATCGAAGAGGCCCCCGCGAACGCCGCAAGCGAAGAAGCCAAGGGCGCCATGTTTGCGCTGCTCGACGAAAAAGCTCATCCGGTTCGCGATCCGATCAAGCTGCGCCTCCGCGACGAAGGCATCGCCACATCCATCACGCTCGACGCCGACCCTGCATCGCGTTTGCTCCACGCCGTGATCGCGCGCGTCTCCCAAGACGAGCTCTGGCTGGACGCCGCGCGCATCCCGCTCGATGCCGGAGGCTCGGTCGACAGCTTCCCGCTTGTCGCGCTCGATGGTCCCTCGTCACTCGACGTCGCGCTCGCCCTCCGCAACGAAGAGCTCGTCTACTCCGACGCCGGCGGCGACGCCCCGACCGAAGCCCGCATCCGCCGCGGCCTGCTCGCCTGGAAAAAATAGTTACTCTACAGCGCTGACCCACGCGCTCGAGCACGTGTTCGAGGAGCACGCGGAAGCGAGCTCGCGCCACGCAATCGTAGTTGCTCGCGCGCTCGGGAAGCTCGCTTGCCGCGTAGCGCGTGGAGTCGCTGGCCTTCATTCTCGTCAGCCCTCGGATGTTCGGCATGGTGACGGTCCCATTCCCGAATTTGCCCAACGTTGCGCGAAATCGACAACTTTGTCCGAGCTCGTGCCGAGGGGCGCCATGGCAAATCCGATCGATCCGCGTCGACTCCGCGACTACTCGCAGCTCGTCTCGGCACAAACGGCGACGACTCAGCAGAGCGGGCCTCGCGACGTTGACCCGTCGTCGGTCGCGTTCAACGCGATGCCATTTCCGGGTGCGGACTACTTTCAGAGGGCCGACGCAAATCCGCACCTGCGAAAAACGAGTGTGGCGATGGCCAGGCCAGGCGACGTCTTCGTGCTTGATGATTCGACGGACGTCGGCCATCGCGCGGTCGTTTACTCGAACGTGACGTGTGACCCGGCGAAGCTGAACGCGCTCGCATCACATTATGGCGCGGGTGTCACGGCGTTCGCGACGCCGGGTCCGGTTCGCATGATGGAAGTCGACGCGTCGTGGAGTGCTGGACGATTCGGCGCGGAGTGGGGCGGAATCCGGCGCGACACGTGGCTCTACAACGAGACGTCGCACCAGTGGGCCCAGATCAACGCGCGCGCGTCGCAACCAGCGTTCGAGATCACGGCCAACGGCCCCGCGAGCGAGCGCTTGCACGGGGTCTATAGGTTCCAATGAAAACCGTCGTCGGGGTTGCCTTGAGTCTGCTGACGTTCGTGCTGAGTGCGCGCGCGGAAGCAAACTACGTCGCGCGCGAGATCAAGCCTGCGGGAAGCGAGGTTTACTCCGCCGCGCTGGGCGCGCTTCCGAGCGCGGTTCGTCCGCAAGGCACGGTGGTGGTTTCAACGCGGACGTCGACGATGGAAGTCGACGTCGCAAACGGAACGATCGTCGTGGCGCAACCCTTTCCCTGCACCGTGCTGCACCGTCTCGCCGGTGTGCTCGTTGGGATCTGTGATGGTGACATCGTCGCGTTCGACAGCTCACTCGTCGTGACGTGGCGAGCACATTGGTCGGCGCCCGAACAACTCGTCGCAAAGGGACTGTTCACGAATAACCGTGGTCTCGTCGTTGCAACGTATCGCGGGACCTCGTCGGAGCTCGTGATCCGCGTCGCCAGTATGATCGGAACGCCGATCTCGGAGTTGCACACGCCCGCGTCGCTCGTCGATGGACGCGGGCGGGCTGAGATCTACTTTCACGGCGCCACGGTTTTTGCTTACGCATGGCACGGCTCTGCCATGCGCAATTCCGTGCTCGTACTTTCGTACGACCAACAGCACGTGCGTGCGCAGCGAGCCCTCACGAATTTCGACACGGCGTGGGATGACGGTACGAACATTCACGTTTCGAGCGGCGTGGCGATCGACAAGAACGGAAACGCCTCGACGGACCAACGCGACCTCACCCTCGATGACGCGCTTCGTCCGATTGCCTCCATCCCGCTCGCGCGCCCCATCGCGCAAACAGTCGCGGCGCCGCAAGTCGACGGCCTCGGCGGCTCTGGCGTGCTCGAGGAGCTCGACCTCGGAGCGAATCACTTCTGGCTCACCTTTGGCTGCTGCGGCGATCGCGGTGGGCTCTTCGTCGCAAAAGTCAGGTAGGCGGCTCGGACGTTGCGTGCTTTTGGGCAAGTCCGCGAAAGCGGGGTAGGCTTCCGGGCGCGCATGAGCAAGGTCGACACCGATCAAGGCCTCGGGCCCGGAAGCGAGCGGCTGCGCCGTGAGCTCGCGGGCGTTAAAGAGGAGAAGCGCGCCGTGGCCAAGAGCGCCGAAACGCAGCCCGGCGTGGGCAAAGTGCAAAAACGCGCCGACACGGTCGACGACCTCCTCGACGGCTTCGGCTCGAGCCGCCCCGACATGCCGCGCATCCTCCCGAACGCGGACACGACTCCGCCGCCGGAGCCGCTCAAAAAAGAGCTGACACCGACCGCTCCCGGCGCGCGCCAACGCAAACGCAGAACGATCCTCGCTTTGGTCGCCGCATTCGGCGCGATTGCCGTACTAGGCGTTGCCTTCGTGAAGTTGGGCTCCTCCTCATCAGTGGCGCAGCCCACCGCGACCGCCACGACCACAACGACGACTCCGACGTCGACGACGCCAACCGCAACAGCGACGGCCGCTTCGACAGAGACGACGCCGATGATCGCGACGACCTCCGTCGAATCACTCCCCACCGTAAAAACCGTCGCAACCACGACCGGCCGACCCGTGCATTCTGCAAGTACCTCCGCGACCGCGACGGCGACGCCAACCGCAACAGCAACCGCTCACCCGACGGGAAGCGCTCCGCCCGGGCTCAACCTCTTCCCCGACGATCCACATCGATAAGATGCCCAAGTCACGTCTCACTCTTCTAGCGGCGCTGCTGCTCGGAGCGAGTAGCTCTTTCGCTCAAGACGTAAGCTCGCCCGAATACATCGAAGCGCGTCAGCGCCTTCAAGAGGGCAAGGCGCTCTACTCGCAAGGCAACGTCGATGGCGCTCGCATCAAGTGCGAGCAAGCCTGCGCTGTTTTGAAGACGCCCGCGTGCTTGCGCGCGCTCGGCCTCGCGCAGTTTTACACGAAGCATTATCTCGAGGCGCTCGGCAATCTGCAGAAGT
>JBBSFE010000146.1:0-14214 GCA_038239005.1 Polyangiales bacterium | reverse complement strand
TTGATCCATGGGTGACGTGTCCTGCCAAGGCATGGCGGTGACTGTCACCTATGTCTCTGGAACGATGTGTCACCCGGTCACCCCTGTCCGCGAGATGGACTGTTACCCATCTCTCTAATCCGGACCCTCTTCGCACGGTTGACCCGTGGGTTGAAATGCGTAAATATAGCCCTATCAAGATGCGGCGTCGCGCCAAACAGCTTGCGCTCGTCTTTCGCACTTGGGGCGGCATGCGCGATGGCGCCGGACGCAAGCGCGTGAAGCCCGGGCGGCCTTGCGTTGCGCATCGCGTTCGGCCGGATCATCGCGCGGCTCATCCCGTGCACGTCACGCTTCGGGCGCGTGCGGGGTTGCCGGCGTTGCGCGAGGCGAGCATCTTCGAGGAGATCTGCGGCGCTGTGCGCGGTGCGAATCGGTCGCCTGCGGTCGGCGAGGGGTTTCGCGTGGTCGAGTTTTCGGTTCAGAACGATCACGTTCACCTCATCGTCGAAGCACACGACGCAGACGTCCTATCGCGCGGCCTGCGCGGGCTTGCGATTCGCCTCGCCCGCGCGGTGAATCGCGCGCTATCGACACCTGGGCGCGTCTGGGCCGATCGGTACCACGCGCGTGATTTAAAAACGCCGCGCGCCGTCCGCAACGCGCTCGTCTACGTGCTGATGAACGCGCGCAAACACAGGTTCCGCGTTCCGTCGGGCATCGACGCCTTCTCGTCCGCCCCGTGGTTCCGCGGTTTCGCTTCGATGACGCCGGCGTCCGATGCGCCGCCGCCCGTCGTCACTTCACGCACTTGGCTCGCCTGCACAGGTTGGCGCCGCCGTGGCCTCATTCGCCTCGACGAGCGCCCACGCGCACCTGAGTAATCAACCGCTCGCCTTCCGCACTCGCCCGCCCTCCGACTTGCGCAACCTGCGCGAGTCAGCCGCCGCCGCCCTTGCGTAGCTCGGTCAAAACGAGCTTGGCCGTGGCCTTGAGCGTGTCGAACACGCCGACGCCGGTGCGGGCCACCGCTTCGAACTCGGGGACGCTCGTGGGGTTGAGCAGCTGGCGGAGCTCCTCGAGGGAGGCGACGTTCGGCAGATCGCGCTTGTTGTACTGCATGACGTACGGGAGCTTGTCCAAGTCGTAGCCCTGCTCGGCCAAGTTGGTGCGCAGGTTTTCGACCGACTCGATGTTGGCTTCCGTGCGCTCGATTTGCGAGTCGGCGACGAAGATGACGCCATCGACGCCTTTGAGGATCAACTTGCGCGAGGCGTCGTAGAAGACCTGGCCCGGAACGGTATAGAGGTGAAAGCGCGTCTTGAAGCCGCGGATCTCACCGAGCGCGAGCGGCAAAAAATCGAAGAAGAGCGTTCGCTCGGTCTCCGTGGCGAGGCTGATCATCTTGCCCTTGGCGTCGGGCGAGGTGCGCTCGTAGATGTACTGCAGGTTCGTGGTTTTCCCGCAGAGACCAGGGCCGTAATAGACCAACTTGCAGTTGATCTCCCTCGCCATGTAGTTGATGAAACTCATCGGCGCGTCACCCGATCAATCGTTGAACAGGTTGTCGATGTCTTCGTCGGTGATTTCGGCGAAGGGTGAATCCGCCCCCGGTTCCGCGACCTTCTTCAAGAGCGACTCGAAGATGTGGTTGAGCTCCTCGGTCGCCTTTTTCACGCGAAGGCGAACCAAACCGAGGCTCGAGCGCGAATCGAAGATGACGACGAGAATGACGCGATTGCCAACCAACTGGATGTGGATGTTGGCCTTCTCGCCCTCGTGAAACTGCGTCGCGAATTCGTTCTCTTTGAGGAGCTTCGCCATGCCGCCGGTCGCGGCGATGTTGCCCGCCGTGAGCGATGCGAGCGACGTGGTGTCGACGTTGTCGATGTCGCCGGCGGCGGCAATCAGCTGACCGTTCTTGTCGACAATGAAGACGACTTTGGCGTTCGCGTCGCGAACCAGACGGTCTACGACCGCTTGGATCTGATTGAACTCCTCCTCGTACATCACCATCTGCGGGTTGACCATCGGACCCCTTGCGTAGGAGTCCCCGTTCTATCCGGGCTCGCGCTCCACGTCTAGAGCGCCCTTCAGAGACAGAATTGGTGGACGGCGTCGAAGAGCACGTGGAGGCCCCATCGCAAGCCTTCGACGGGGATTCGCTCGTCGTGGCCGTGGTACATCGCGCTGAAGCTGATTTCGTGGGTGGGGTCGAACTTCACGGGCGAAAACCCGTAGCACTTGCTTCCGAGCTTGCTGTAGGCCTTGGCGTCCGTGAACCCCGGGATCACGAAAGGGATGGGGAGCGCTAGCGGGTCGTGCGCGCGCAGGACATTCGCAAGATGCGAAAAGAGCGGGGTGCGTTCGCTCGTTTCGACCGGCGGCAACGACCGAAGGACCTCGACTTTGGCGTCCTCCCCGAGGACGGCGCGTAGCTCCGCGATGAACGACGCGTCGGTTTGACCGTGGAGCGTGCGGCCGTCGATGTCGACACTCGCCTTGCCGGGGATCACGTTCACTTTGTTTCCGCCGCGCACGATGGTCGGCACGGCGGTATTCGAGAGGATGGCGCCGAACGCCCGACGCTGCGCTTCATCACGAATGAGGTAATCGAGAATGAGCGCCGCAACCTGCGGCGTGCGCAGGCGTTTCAGCGCGTGCTTTTGCGGCCCGGGAAGCTCGCTCGCCATGGCGTCGATGAATTTGCCGGCAACCTCGGTTGGATGTTGCGGAAGGCGCGTCTTGCCGAGGCGCGTGATCGCGCGACCAAGCTTGAGGATCGCGTTGTCTTCTTTCGGCATCGAGCCGTGTCCGGGCTCGCCTTCGAACGTCGCGCGGACCCAGCAGACGCCCTTTTCGGCGACCTGAATCGGATAGAACGAGCGACCGAGAACGTGCTGGGAGAAGGCGCCAATTTCGCCGAGCGTGTATTCTGCACGAATCTTCTCGGGGTGCTGATCGACCAGGAAAAGGCTGCCTTTGGCGCATGCGGCCTCTTCGTCGGCGACGCCCGCAAAGATGATGTCGCGATTGAGCTTGCCCGGCCCGACGTGCTCGGCGAGGAGGCGCATCACGGTGACGCTCATCGCGGCCATGTGCTTCATGTCGATCGCGCCGCGACCCCACACGTACCCGTCGTGGATTTCGCCGCCGAACGGATCGTGGCGCCACTTCGCCGCATCGGCCTCGACCACATCGAGGTGCGCATTCAGCAAGATGGGCGGTTTTTCGCCGGTGCCGCGCAATCGGGCGACGACGCTGGTCCGATCTTTTTCGGGCTCGAGAAGGACAGGTTCGAGCTTCGCTGCCCGTAGATTTTCGGCGAGAAGCTCCGCGGCTGGGCGTTCGTTGCACCCGCCGTCCTCTCCGCGATTCACGGTCGGAATGCGAATGAGCTCTTGAAGGAGGGCGATGCAGCGATCGCTTTCGACTTTCCAGTCGATGTCCAATTCCGGGGGCATTCGAGGCTCGCTTCCGTATACTCCGGCGCGCTCATGGCGGACATACCCCCCGTTTCCGATCCGCAGCTCGCGGCTCTCCT
Organism: Polyangiales bacterium; assembly: GCA_038239005.1. Taxonomy (GTDB): domain Bacteria; phylum Myxococcota_A; class Polyangia; order Polyangiales; family Polyangiaceae; genus DASXHD01. The sequence continues at coordinate 10,691 of JBBSFE010000146.1, read as the reverse complement.
CGATCAGAACAAGAAACGTCGGCAGCGCGCGATCATGATTTTCGTCGCGGTCGCGCTGGTGCTCGGCGTCGGGCTCGGCGGGTCCGCGTTTTATTTTTCGGGGCAAGCGAAGAAGAAACGCAACGTCGCCTACAGCCGTGTCGTGAAGTGTTTGCTCGGCAAACCGCTCGATTCGGGCGAGCCGCCGATGTCGCGCATTCGCTCGGCGTGGCGCGCGCGCATCGTCGCGCAGAAAACCGCCAAGATGGGCGACCTCGACACGCAAGAAGCCAACGACACCGCCGAATGGCCGAACCGCTGCGTCGCCGAGATGATCTCCTTCACCGACACGCTCAAAGAAATCGGCGAGATGAAAGAGGGCGATAAAGACCTCGGCTTTTACTCGCGCGATCTCTCGAAGCAGACGGCCGGCAAAAACTGGCAGAACGTCGACACGTATCAGGCGTCGATCGAATCGTTCGTTGCCGAGGCGCAGAAGGGCAATTTCGAATTTGTCGACGTGCCCGACGTGAAAGCACCCGACGTGCTCGAAGCGGAGCCGATTGACAAAGTGTTTCCGAAGTCGAGCGCGCTCGAAGGGCCCCACGTGAATCCCGGCACGCAAGAGTCGGTCGCCGGCACCACGGTGCATTTCTTTTTGGGCGCCGCGATGGGAAAGCCCACGCGACTATGCGCGACCAACGACGGAAAAACGCTCACATGCGGATCGCCCGTCAAAGGCGGCCTTCCGCCCGAGGCAAGCGGGGAGCCGTGGATGCTCGGAAGCGAAGATGGCGCGCCATCGCTCCTCGCGTTCGGCCTCGACAGCGGCATCACGTCGGGCGGCTCGGTCGCGTCGGGTGTGTTTCGCACCGGCGACGGGTTTCGTCTCGTCAAAGCTGGCGAGTATTACGTCGCGGGCGGGTGGTCGCGCGCGGATGGCTCGGCGCTTTTGCTTCTGAAAGAGGCGGGCAAGCCGAACGGCGACAAATTCAAAATTGGACGGCTCGCTCCAGGCGCCGCGGCGATGACGGTCGCAGACATCTCGGTTCCCGAGTGGAACGGCGAGCCGAGCTATATCGCTCTCCTCGCTGATCGGCTTTTGTGGGTCGACGAAAATCGCGTGCTCAAATCGAAGACGATCGACGCCACCTCCGAGAGCGCGATTCAAATCGTCGCGACGCTGCCTGGCACGCAGCGACCATGGAGCCGGCGCTTCTTGTCGATGATGGGATGCGTGACGAAGACGGGCCTCGCCATCGCCGTGCCGACCGAAGCGGATGGCGCATCGCGCGCGCTCGTTGCGCTGGCAACGCCAACGGGTTGGGGCAAACCCGACGTGATCGAGCCCGGTGCGATTTCATGTGGCGACGACGCCCTCTACATGGTGTCGCGCACGACGCTCTCGACCTGCAAGGTCGACGGATGCAAACCCGAGCCGCTCGCGTCGAGCAGCGGCGCGACAGTCGGCATCGAAGGCGGGGTCGTGCGTGCGGAGGTGAAGTCCGGTTTGCTTCGAATCAGCTGGGAAGCGGGCGGCAAAGAGAAGTCGTCGAAGCTCTACGACGCGCAAATGAAAGGCACGCTGCTGCTCGGCGAAAGCAAGCTGAAGCGCGTCGAGCTCATCGCGCGTCGCGGCTACGCACTGATGATCGCGTACGTCGGCGACGCCCAACACTTCGCACGCATCGACCCAGGCGGAACGGTGACGCCGACGGGCATCAAGGACGAGTAGTGAAATGAGTGCGGTTCGTTACGTGCTCGCGCGCGCGGCCGAGCAAGGGTTCTTCGAAGCTGTCGTTCCGGCGTCGCAGCGATTCGATCCGCTCTTGCGCGGCTCGATTCGTCGCGGTGCACGTCGCGCGTTTGCTGCCGCATCTTCCGAGACGAAAGTGACCGACGAGCCTCACGTGCTCCGACTTGCGTATCTGAGAGTTGCTGGCCGACTCACGAGCCCGCCCGATGACGTCGCGGGCGTGCAACAAGCATTTGCCGTGGCGATCCCGATGGATCCGAAGCGACGAAGCCTCGCGTTTTGGCCGGCAAGCGTCGTCACGCTGTGCTTGCTCGTGCTCGCGGGCGCCGTCGTTGGATTCATTTTCTTTTTCCCGACGCCACGCCAGCGCTTCGCAAAGTCGTCACTCGGCGAAGCGATGGGCGAAGGCCTCACCGATTGGACCGTCGGCGTTTCGCGTCGCGACATCTCGCGCCAGGACAAAGGCCACGAGCTCTTGATGGCCAAAGGCGTCAAACGCCAAATCGGCGACGGCGCATTCGATCTTCTCTCGACCGCGCTCGAGCAATCGAAACGCGTCGCGGGCGCATCGTCTGCCGAAGAAGCCACGCACGCGACCGAGTCGCTCACTTCGACGCTTCGCTCGCTCGATGCCGCGCTCCAGACGAAGAAAGTTCCCGGCTTCTTCGACGCATACGTCGACGATGGCGTGTCGCTCTACGGCGCGAGCGCGAACGTGTGGATGCTCGGGTACTACGTCGAAGATCGCGCGACGCTCACCATCGGCGGGCAAACCGTGCAAGTGCTTCGCGGCCGACGCCTCGACAACTTGAACCTCGAGGTCGGCGGCAAAGCGTACGAGAGCAAAGTGCTCGATGGGTGGGTGCTGTCGGTCGAAGAGGTCGAGCAATGGACAATCTTCAACGTGGTGCCCGCGCTCGGGAAAAATCACGGGTTCGCATTTGGCGCCAAGACGACGCCCGAAGAAGGCAGTGAGGGAAAGCTTGCGTCGAAAGCGGGCGAGCGCATTCGCGCTGATTTGCTGACGCGCGCCGACCTCTCGCAAGACGACGCAACCGAGCTTGCGGATCTTTTCTCGCAGCGTCACTCGGCGTTCATCCGACTCGCCGTTCTCGGTGACGAGCTCTACGAGCCGCGCGGCCTCGCGGCCAAACCGCGCCTCACGAAAGCGCTCAAGCGTCGGCAAGACGAGATGGACGCGAAAGAGATCACGCGGATCGAAGATCGTCTCTCGCGCTTCGACAAATCGTTCGAGCGCATTGCGGCGGTGCAGGCGTCGCTCGACGAGATGCGCATCGCCGTCGACGCGACGTGCCGCAAGACCGATTGCAAGCTCACCGCCGACGACGACTTCCCCATCGGTGCGAAGACGCTCATCGGCGCGAAGGCCGCGGCAATCGCGAGTCGCCTCGTGATGGTCGCCCGCTCGGACGCGACGTATCTCGCGTTTGCCGAATCGGAGATGGGACCCGGCGGTTACGCGACGGTGTATGCGATCGAACGCGAGCTCGGTCTCGCGCCGAGCTGGATGGCGCCGTACGGGCCGAAGGACGAAGCAGAGCACGCACAGCTGAGCACCGCGGCGTTCGACAAACCCGCCGACGTGCTCAAGAAGGCCGCCGAAGCCGCGTACGCGAAGCTCTACGGAACGCCGATGCCTCAGGTCACGCGCACGCCCACGCCGAAATGAAGCGCGTCGCATTCGCGCTCTTGCTCGTGGCGTGCGCGAACGAAAATGATCCGCAGACGTGGATCAAACGCCTCGATGATCCGAACAAACGCGCGGCCGCCGTGCAGAAGCTCGAAGGCATGCACGACGACGCAGCGCTCGAGCCACTCACGCGCACCTATGCGAGCGGCGGATTGGATCGCGCAACGAGCGCCGGACTGCTCGCGTACCTCGCAGCGACACACGACGCGCGCACGGCGCCCGCGCTCACGAAGGCGTTCGCGGTTTGTTCGGGACCCCACGACGACGACACGCGCGTCGCGGCCGAGAGCGTCAGCGCAATGGCCGGCGACCTTCATGACCGCACGCTGATCGATGCGCTTTGGGCTTGTTTTGCGTCGTATGCGCCCTCCAAAGGATCGACGCGCGTCGGTGATGCGCTGCGCGACGCGGTGTTCGCCGTCCACGACCCATCGTACGCGGGCAAAGCGATCGCACTCCTCGATGCGCCCATCGTCGCGGCTGATTCGCTGACCGGAGAGGGTGCGCGCAAGATCAACGACCCGCTCGATCAATGGCAGCCGACGGCGATTCGACTGCTCGGCGGTATGCACGATACGGGCGCGGTACGGCCACTCGTGACGCTCTTGATGACGCGCACGAAGCTGCCACTCGCGCCGCCCGCGACCGAAGCGCTCGCGATGATGGCACGCGATGCGGAGCCCGTGCTTGCATCGGCGCTCGATGGTAGCGATCCCGAATTTTCGAAGCAGCGCGCCGAGTGGTCACGCGACGACGGCTGGGCTCCCATCATCGTCACGGCGCTTGCCGCAACGGGTCTCGATACGGCCCGTGATGCCGTGCTCGCAGCGATTCCATCGCTGTCGTCGGACGCGAATCGCGCAGCAGCAGCGGAGTCGCTCGTGTGGTTCGCGTCGTCTCCGAAAGTCATCGAGACGTACCAATCGACGTTCGCGAAGCTTCCGGCGATCGAGCGCGTCGGCGACGTCGACCACGGCATCGAGCGCGCTGCGCTCTTGCAGGCAGCGAGCGATCTGTTCGAGCCGCGCCTCCTCGATTGGGTGCTCACCGAATCGGCGCACGCCAAAGGCGAAACGATGCTCGCGGCGAAGGCGAGCGCGCTCCAATCTGCGATCAAGCTGATGCGCCACGAGGACGAGCCTCGCGTTGCCGCAGCGATCGACCGGCTCGAGAACCACAGCGGTCTCTCGGCGATGGAGCGCGCAGAGATCGCGACGAATGTGCACAAGCTCTTCGATGCGGGGAGCAAGGCAGCGGGCGCATGTCTCGTCGATGCGAGCTGTTACGTGAAGCTCCTCGACGAGGCGATCCCGGCCGATGGAAACGCGAACTGGTACGCCATCAAAGCGGCAAACATGGCGGGCCTCTACGGAGAGGCCACCACGCGCAAAGCGCTCACCTCGCGCATCGCGAAAATCACGAACCCCGGCGTGCGCCACGCGATGGCGCTCGCGATCTTGCATCTCGCGCCGCAGGGCGACGCAGCCGACGCTGCCATCCTCGACGCGACCGGCGATTCCGAGCTCGTGAAAATCGCACGCGCGCTCCGTGCGCGGCCTTAGCACCGAGAAATGCGTGGCGCGTTCGCTCGTCTTCGCCGCCGGCTTTCTAGCTGCAACGAGCGCATGGGCGAGCGATGATCCGACGAAGAAGTTCGCGGCGGAAGAGAACACGGCCGAAGAAGTGACGGTGCACGGCGCTTCGTGGCCGTCACCCCGCGGCGTCGGCGACACGCGTGTGAAGCGCGACGTCATCGACGCCGCGCCGCACATGCAAACGAGCGAGATGCTCTCGGCTGCCCCGGGCTTTTTCGTCGATCACGAGGATGGCGAAGGCTTCGGAAACGACGTCTTTTACAGGGGATTTGACAGCGAGCACGGCGCGGGCCTCGAGCTCCGGCTCGGGTCGGTTCCGATCAACGTCCCTTCGCACGTTCAAGGCCAAGGCTACGCCGATACGAACTTCATCATCCCCGAGCTCGTACGCGGCGTACGCGTGCTCGGCGGGCCATTCGATCCGCGGCAAGGCGATACCGCGCTCGTCGGGAGCGCGTATTTCGATCTCGGTGTTGTCGAACGCGGATCGCAGCTCAAGACGACGTTCGGCTCGTTCGACCAAGTCCGCGTGATGGGCATCGTCGCGCCGAGGGGGCTCGACGAAGACACGTTCGCGGCGTTCGCGGTTCGTCGCACGAACGGCTTCGGAGAAAATCGCGAAGGGCACTCGGCAACCGTGAACGCACAATACGGAGTCGATCTCGGCGCCGACGATCACTTGCGCGTGCTCGTCGCCGGATACGACGTCCACTCGGCACTACCAGGTGTGGTTCGGCAGGACGACGTCGACACCGGACGAATCGGTTTCTACGACACGTATCCATCCGGCAATGGCCAATCGGTGCATGCATCGCGCTTCGTCCTCGGTGTCGACGTCGATCACCTGACGCGCCACAGCGCGCACCTCGACATCGAGCCGTGGTTCATGTGGACGGATTTTCGCGCGCGTCAAAACTTCACGGGCAGCATCACGTCGCCATCGGGTGACTTCCACCAGACGACCACCACGGAGAGCGCGCTCGGTTTTACGGCGCGCTACCACCCAGCGCCGCTCGCGCTCGGGCAAGTCGCCGAGCTCGTGATCGAACCGGGCCTCATCGCGCGTGCGGGTCACACGGACGAAACGCACGATCTCGCTGCGACGCGCCTGCTCGACGCGAGCGTGCTCACGTTCGATGTCGGCTCGTACGTGGATTTGGATCTGCGCATCGCCAAGCGTTTGCGCATCTCGGGCGGCGTGCGCGCAGATCTCTTGATGGACGCGCTCGACGTTCGCACCGCGACGGACGCGTTCGTCGGTCCGCGTGCCACCGTGGAGCTCGAGGTCGCGCGCGATCTCGCAGTGTCGGCTTCATACGGCGAAGGCTTTCGATCGCGCGATGCAGCCACGCTTGGTCCGACGGACTCTACTTACACGCGCGTGCGCTCCGTCGAAGTCGGCATGCGCATGCAAGACAAGAAGAAGCGCTGGACGACGTCGCTCGCGCTCTTCGACACCTTCGTCGACGAAGAGCTCGTCTTCGACGCTGACAGCGGCAAGCTCGAGCGCTCGGGCGCGAGCACGCGACGTGGGTTGGTCGGCTCGCTTCTCGCGCGACCCACATTGTGGTTGCTCGTGTCGACGTCGCTCTCGGTGAACAACGCGATCTTCACGACGCCGGGCGATGATCGATTCGTACCGAGCGTTCCGCCGATTCTTTTCCGCGCGGACGCATCGGCACGTCATGCGATTGCGCGTATCCACGGCGAGCTTGTCGTGGGTCACGTTGGCGTTGGGTACACTTACGTCGCGCCGCGCCACATCACGGGCGCCGTTGTGGGCGCCGAAGCGCACGCACTCAACGCAACGATCGGGGCGCGCTGGGCGTGGCTCGAGCTCGCCGTCGAGGGCTACAACCTTCTCGGCCTCAAGTACGCCGATGATGCTCAGGTTTATGCGTCGAATTGGTCGTCGCAGCCGGCTACGGTCGCCACGCACATGTCAGCAGCTGCTCCGACCACCTTGCTCGGAACCGTTGCACTCCACTTCTGACGGCCTACAATCGAGATCATGCAGTGGACGACCCCGGATTTCGTCGAGATCAAGATGGACGCCGAAATCGGCTCGTACCAAGAAGATTACGAACCGCTTCGCGAAGAAGCGCCGATCGTAGAAGACGCGATCGATTTCTGACCCATGTTGGTGCGCGTCCTCGGCTCGGCCGCGGGCGGCGGGTTCCCTCAATGGAACTGCGCATGCGACAACTGCAACGGCGTCCGCAAAGGTGACGCGCGCTTCGTGGCGCGCACCCAAGACAGCCTCGCGATCGAAAGCGCGGGCCGCTCCCTACTCGTGAACGCTTCGCCCGATGTGCTGCGGCAGCTCGAGGCAACGCCCGCGCTCGCGCCCCGTGCCGCGCGAGATACGCCCATCGCCGCGATCGTGCTGACGAATGGCGATCTCGATCACGTGCTCGGTTTGTTTTCGCTGCGCGAATCGCAGCGGCTCGTTGTCTACGCGACCATGCGCGTGTGGCGCGGGCTCGTCGAGAAGAACGCCATTATGCGCACGCTCCAGCGCTTCGAGGGTCAAGTCACCCACAGACCGCTCGCTCTCGGCGCGCGTCACGTGGTTCCCGAGCTCGGCGATTTTGCCTTCACCCCGTTCGCGTCACCCGGGAAATTGCCCGTTCACTTGATGGGCTCGGGCGAATCGCACGCCGAAGACAACGTGGGTTTGCGTTTCGAGTCCGGCGGCCGGTCCGTGACGTACGCGACGTCGGTGAAAGACGCCGGCGCAATCGCATTCGAGCTCGCAGCCGATGTCGTTCTCATGGACGGAACGTTTTTCACGAGCGACGAGCTCGTGTCGCGCAACCTCGGCACGTCGCGCGCCGAAGACATGGCGCATCACCCGATCGGTGGCGAGCGCGGAAGCATTGCGGCGCTCGAATCGCTTGGCGGTCGGAAGATTTTCACGCACATCAACAACACCAATCCGATTTTGCGTGACGGCTCCGAAGAACGCACTTGGGTCACCGCGAAGGGCTGGGAAATCGCCCGCGACGGGATGGAGATTTCGCCGTGAGCGATCTCACGGCGCGCCTGCGTGAGGTTGGCCGGACGCGCTACTACGACAAACATCCGTTTCACGTCGCGATGCACGCGGGCACGCTCTCGAAGGAGCAGCTGCGTACGTGGGTGATCAATCGCTACTATTACCAATCGATCATTCCGATCAAAGACGCCGTCATTCTCTCGAAGAGCGCGCCGCCCGCTCTCGAGGCGCGAGCCTCGCGCGAATTTCGGCGCGACTGGATTCGGCGCATTCACGACCACGACGACGAAGGCGGCGGGCTCGACCAATGGCACAAGCTCGCCGCGGGTGTCGGCCTCGACGTCGACGAGGTCGCGAGCCTCGTGCGTGTGCGGCCCGCGGTGCGATTCGCGTGCGACGCGTATGTGTCGTTCGTGCGCGAGCACACGCTCCTCGAAGCAGTGGCGTCGAGCCTCACGGAATTCTTCGCGCCCGACATCATGCGTGCGCGTGTCGCCGCGTGGGAGAAGCACTACCCGTGGATCGATACGAGCGTGCTCGACTATTTCCGAAACCGCCCCGAGAAAGCCACGCGCGACTCGGGTGATGCGCTCGCGTTCGTGCTCGCCCACGCGAAGAGCCCAACGGACGAAGACGCATGTGTCGCCGCGCTCGAAACGAAATGCAGCATCCTGTGGGCGATGCTCGACGCCATCGCGCGCGAGGCCCCGTGAGCGCGGAGTGCCCCAAAATCGCCCGCAAAGCGCGGCTTCGCTGGGACGATCGTGATGCACAATACATGCTTCTCTACCCAGAGCGCGGCCTCGCGCTGAACGACACGGCCGCGGCGATCGTGAAGCTCTGCGATGGCACGCGATCGGTCGCGCAAATCATCGTCGAGCTCACCGCGCTCTCGGGTGAGCCCGCCGCGAAGGTCTCGAGCGACGTGCACGAGTTTTTGGGGCGCCTCGCGGAAAGAAAGCTCCTCGAATGAGCCCTTCACGCTCTGCGAGGCCTCCGCGGCCGTACACGCTCATCGCCGAGATCACGTACCGGTGCCCGCTTCATTGTGCGTACTGCTCGAACCCGGTCGATTTGCGTGCGCACGGCAGCGAGATGCCCGAAGCCGATTGGCTCCGCGTGCTCGACGAAGCAGCCGCGCTCGGCGTGCTGCAAGTTCACTTCACAGGCGGCGAGCCGCTCGCTCGCACGGACCTCGAAGCGATGATTCGGCGCGCGCGCGACAAACACGTCTATACGAACCTCGTCACGAGCGGCGTGCCACTCGAGCGCGCGCGCCTCGATGCGCTTTGCGACGCCGGGCTCGATCACGTTCAGCTCAGCTTCCAAGGTGCCGACGCCGAGTCATCACGCAGCTTCGCCGACTACGACGCATTCGAGCACAAGCTCGCCGTCGCTGCGTGGGTGCGCGAGCTCGACATGCCGCTCACGATCAACGTCGTCTTGCACCACGGAAACATCGGCAGCATCGAACACATCATCGCGATGGCCGAGCGGCTTGGCGCCGACAGACTCGAGCTCGCCAACACGCAGTTTCACGGGCACGCTCTCCAGAATCGCGCAGCGCTCATGCCCACGCTCGCAGAGCTCGAGCACGCGCAAGCCGTCGCTATCGCCGCGAAGGCGCGTCTCAAAGGATCGATCGACGTGCTCTTCGTGAAGCCGGATTATTTTTCGAAGACGCCGCGCGCTTGCATGGATGGTTGGGGCCGGCGCTTCGTGCAAGTGCTCCCAGACGGCACCGTCGTCCCGTGCCATGCGGCCGCGACGATTCGCGGGCTCGAGTTCGAGCGCGTCACGAGCGCGCGAACGGTTGGCTCAATCTGGGAAGATTCGCACGCGATGAACGCGTTTCGCGGTGAGGCGTGGATGCCGGAGCCATGCAAGAGTTGCGATAAGCGTGCGATCGACTTCGGCGGATGTCGTTGCCAAGCGTTCGCGCTTCTCGGTGACGCCTCACTCACCGACCCTGCATGTACGTTGAGCGCGCACCACGACGTCATCACGCGTGCGCGCACCGAGCCCAACGCGGACAAACGCTTCTTGTTTCGTGGACGCTAAGGCGTCATTCTCGAGGCATGCGCCGCTTTCTCATCCTCGTTCCGCTGGTCGCTCTCACGGCATGCGGTGATGACAGCTCCAACCCCGATGGCGGCGGCCCGGACGGCAGCACCACCGACGGAGGCGGATCCGACGGAACAACGACGACCGACGGCGGTGACGGCGGAGTCATCAACGTGGGTCAGTCCGTGCTGATGCGCAACAACCACATGAATCGCGATGGGCTTTACGTGCAGTCTGCATTCACGACAGCGGCCATCGCGACCCTGAAACGCGACGCCACCTTCGACGGCACCATCGCCGGCGACGCGTACGCGCAGCCCCTCTATTTCGAAAAGGGTCCCGGCGGCAAAGCCATCGTCATCGCAACGACCGAAGACAATCAAGTCACCGCCCTCGACGCCACGACCGGTGCCGTCGTGTGGGGTGTGACTCTCATCCTGATCACGCCGCGCTTCGAATCCGCAGGGGTGGCGGGTGTGACTCTCATCCTGATCACGCCGCGCTTCGAATCCGCAGGGGTGGCGCGCGTAGTGTGATGTCCATCGCATGATTCCACCTATCGCTGAGTGCGAGCGCGCGCAGATGCAC
>JBBSFE010000145.1:0-14427 GCA_038239005.1 Polyangiales bacterium | reverse complement strand
TCTCGGTCAACGCATGCTCGAAGCTCGGTTCGGCGAGCCCTTCGCTGGGCAGCGCGTCTATTGCATCGCAAGCGACGGCGACATGATGGAAGGCGTGAGCGGCGAGGCCTCGAGCATCGCTGGGCACCTTGGCCTTTCGAACCTCGTCGTCTTCTACGACGACAACCACATCACCATCGAAGGCGAGACCTCGCTTGCGTTCTCGGAAGACGTCGGCACGCGCTACGAAGCCTATGGCTGGTCGGTGCAGCGCATCGACGGGCAAAACCCGAAGGAGATCCGCGCTGCGATCGAGCGCGCTCAAGAGAACAAGGACGCGCCAAGCTTCATCGTGTGTCGCACGCACATCGGCGCCGGCGCGCCGACCAAGCACGACACAGCTGCCGCGCACGGCGAGCCGCTCGGTGAGGCCGAAATCGCCGCTACGAAAAAACTCATGGGTTGGGACCCAACGGCGCAGTTCGTCGTGCCCGATGCGGTGAAAGCTGCGTTCGCGGGGCGCGCGGAGGAGCTCGCAAAAGATCACGCCGCATGGGACGAACGCTACCGCGCGTGGCGCACCAAGAACGACGCGCTCGCGACAGAGCTCGATGCGTTTCTCGCGAAAGAGATGCCCGCTGATTTGTACACGCAGCTCCTCGCGGCCGTGCCTGCGAAGGACGACGCCACGCGCAACACCTCGAACGCCATCCAGCAGACTGTCGCGAAGCTCGTTCCGCAGCTCGTTGGCGGCTCGGCGGACCTCGCGCCTTCGACGAAGACGCTCATCAAAGACGGCGGCACCGTCGCGCGCGGGAAATACGCCGGACGTAATTTTCACTTCGGCATCCGCGAGCACGGCATGGGCTCGGTCGCGAACGGCCTCGCGCTCACGGGCGGCTTCGTACCCTACGGCGCAACGTTCCTGATCTTCAGCGACTACATGCGACCGAGCGTGCGCTTGGCCGCGCTCATGGAGCAGCAGTGCCTTTGGATTTACACGCACGACTCGGTTTTCCTCGGCGAAGACGGGCCCACGCACCAGCCCATCGAACAGCTGTGGGCGCTCCGGCTCATTCCGAATCTCGCCGTGGTCCGCCCCGCTGACGGCCCCGAGGTCGCCGCGGCATGGGCGATTGCGCTCTCGCGGAAAAAGGGGCCGACTGCGTTTTCTCTGACCCGGCAGAAGTTGCCTACAATCGAGCGCGATCAGGCATTCGATGCGAAATCGATGCTGCGCGGCGGTTACATCGCGCGCGAGGCCACCGGTGGCAAGCCCGACGTCGTGTTCATCGCGACCGGCAGCGAGCTCCATCTCGCGATGGGCGCGCGCACCGAGCTCGAGAAAATCGGCCACAAGGTTCGTGTCGTCTCGGGGCTTTGTCTCGAGACCTTCGCCGCACAAGACGACGCCTATCGCGAGAGCGTGCTCCCGCGCGGCGTCCGCACCGTGAGCATCGAAGCGGGTCGCACCGAGCCGTGGCGCTCGCTCATCGGCGAGAAAGGCCTCGCGATCGGCATCGACCACTTCGGCGCGAGCGCACCCGACAAAGTGATCGCCGAGAAATTCGGCCTCACGGTGCCCGCCGTCACCGAGAAGGTTTCGATGTGGCTGAAGTAGCGCTCATCAGGCGCTCCGCGAGCCGCGGGCCGCGGCCAGCGTCTTCGTGTTTGAAGAAGACGTAAGCCTCATCGAGGCTGGCTTCGTGAATGCGCGCCGCCCATTCTGCGAGCGCACGCGGACCATACTTCGCGCGCCGCAAGCGAAAGTATCCCCACGAGGCGGTCGACGCGAAATCGAGCGTTGCGCCATCCGAGTCGGTTGCGCACTCGGCAACGTTGGCGGCGCGCAGCACGTCGCGTGCGTCTTCGGAGCGCCACGATGGGTCGACGAGCTCGAGCGCTACGCGCCGGCCAGATGGAATCGCGCCGACGAAATCGCGGAGCAGGCCAACGTCTTTTTTCACGTGCTGCGGCAATTGAACGAACAGCGGGCCGAGCTTTTCTTTTGCGGGCGCGAGCAGCCCGAAGAAATCCGCGAGTGGCTGCCCCGCGTTTTTGAGGCCAGGCCCCGCTGAAAAATAGCGCGACGCCTTGAAGACGAAACGAAACGTGTCCGGAACACGCGCGGCCCACGCCGTGATCACCTTCGGATCGGGGCGCTTGTAGAACGTGTTATTGATCTCGACCGCGGGCAAACGCGATGCGTAGTGCCCGAGCATGCCGTCAGCCGCGAGATCCTTCGGGTAGAAGTTGCCCTTCCACTCGCGATACGAGAAGCCGCTCGTACCCGCGCGAATCACCGGCTCGGTCACATGCCGCCGGCGGATTTGTCGATGACCCAGTGAATGCTGCCGCGCACGTTGCGAATCACGCGTGCGGGCGTGTCGCGAAGCGAGCCCGACACGGACCACACGCGCTCGAGAGCGTTCGTCTTCTTCGCGCCGACTGCGAGCACGAATGCAGCGCGTGCCTGCTCGATCACGGGAGCGGTGAGCGTGAGGCGCATCTCACGACCTTCGGTTTTGCCCACCGCAACGACGTAGCGGTCTTGAATCTCGACCGTGTCTTGCCCGGGAAAGAGCGATGCCGTGTGCCCGTCGTCACCGATGCCGAGGACGATCACATCGAGGCTCGGCACGCCGGATTGCCCGGCCGTCACGTGCGTTTTGAGAACTTGCTCGTACTCGCGCGCGGCCTTGTCGAGATCGCCTTCGTCGGCGGTCATGCGATGAACGTGTGCGTCGGGGATCTTCGCGCGATCGAACAAACACTCCTTCGCCCAGCGGTAATTGCTTCGGTCGTCGGTTTTCGGAACGGCGCGCTCGTCGACGAAGAAGACTTCGATCGCGGACCAATCGAGATCGGGTTCTTCGGCGAGGCGAGAATAGGTTTGTTTCGGCGTGTCGCCGCCGGAGAGAGCGATCGTCGCCTTGCCGCGCGCTTTGACGGCGTCGCGTAGCGTTTTGGCCAGGCGCGCAGCCGCTTCACGAGCGACGTCTTCCGCGGTCGGCACCGCGATGAGCATTCCCGGGACTACTTTGGTCGTCATCTTCTCTTCTTTGGTTATCAGGTGCAGACGGCCCCGTCATCGTCGAGCTTTTCGGCGAATGCCACCGCAGCGGTGAGCGCTTCATCGTGGGCGGGGCGGTGAAGCGTTCGCTCGAGAATGCGCGCGCCTTTGTTTGCGCCGAGCCGCACCGTCTGCTCGCCGGCGCAGGGAAGGTTCACGTCCAGTTTGTACCGAAGCACATCGGCGACATCACCTTCGAAATCGCGCGCAACGGTGCCGATGGCCTTCACGCCGCCGTCGCTTGCTCGCAGCGAAACACTCGCGACGGCAAGGGGAGCCACGTGCTCGGTGCGTGCCACGGCTCCGAGCTCCACGTGTAGAGACTTGCCATCGCCACGCCGAAATCGCAGCGCGCCGCCGAGGCGTTCGATGCGCCAGCCGAGTCGTGTGGCGAGCCATCCGAGAAGGAGCGCGCCTTCCGCGCCGAGTCGCGCGCCTTTGTCGGACATCTGCACGATGCGCACGGCGTCGACCTTCTGAGCGAGCGGGGTCATCTTCGGATCATCGAAAAATCGCGCGCACATCTCCTGCCAAACCGAAATGCGCGTCCACGCCAAATCGGCGATGGCGATCTTGCTCGAGCCTTTTTGCGCCCAACGCGAGAGCGACAGGAGACTCGCGAGCGACGTGTAGTCCGTGTCCAAAATCACGCGCTGCGCGTCGGATGCGATTTCGTGAAAAATCGGATCGTCGACGTGAACGCGCCCGAGCCAGACGAGCGTCGTGGGCAATTCGGGCATCACGAGCGATTCGACCGCGCTCCCGATGCGGGCGCACGCGGCGCCGGTCGCGCGAAGTGTCACGCGCTCGGAGCACGTCGAATTGTCGACGCCACACATGGCCGTGGCCTCGCCATCGAGCGATGCGACGTCCGCGGTCGGCATCATCGTCACGACGATTGCGCGCGATGGAATCGCCTTGGTGACTTCGTCGACGATGGCCGTGTAGTGCTCGGCAATCTCGGTAGAGCTCGTGACGACGACGAGGTTCATCGTGCACACACGCGAGAGCATCGGTGCGCCGTCCTTCGGCGTCCACAAGTCGCGCAGCTCTTGCTCGACACGCGCGAGCACCGAGCTCATCGGCGGCGCGGGTTCGGACGCGACGGTCACGGCTTCCTCCAACGACGCCCGTCCTTCGCAAGTAGATCATCGGCGGCGTCCGGCCCCCATGAGCCGGCCGAATACGCAGGCGGTGGAACGTTTCCCGCAGCGCGCCACGCATCGAAGACGTGATCCATGTACGACCATTGCTCTTCCACTTCGTCGCGACGCGTGAAGAGCGTGGCCTCACCGCGCATCGCATCGAGCAAGAGGCGCTCGTACGCTTCGGGCGTGTTGGAGCCGAAGGCCGCGCCGTAACGGAAATCCATCGCGACGTCGCGCAAGATGGTGTGCTGCCCAGGCTCTTTCGATGTGAAGCGCACGGCGATGCCTTCGTCGGGTTGAATGCGCATCGCGAGCACGTTCGGAGTGATGCCGCCATCGGGCGATTGAAAGAGCGGATGCGGCACGCTCTTGAACTGCACGGCAATCTCGGTGACGCGCCGCGCGAGCCGCTTGCCGGCGCGCACATAAAACGGAACGCCGCCCCATCGCCAGTTGTCGACGAAGACTTTCATCGCGACGTACGTCTCGACGGTGGAGTCTTTGGCGACGTCGGGCTCTTCGCGATACGCGCACACTTCATCGGCGCGCACGAAGCCGCGCCCGTATTGCCCGCGCACGACCGAATCGCCGACGACACGCCGCTCCATCGCGCGGAGCGAGCGAAGCACTTTCACTTTCTCATCTCGCACCGCATCGGCCGAGAGCGAAATCGGAGGCTCCATCGCCGTCAGACAAAGGAGCTGCATCAAATGGTTTTCGACGATGTCCTTCGTGACGCCGATCTGTTCGTAAAATTTTCCGCGCCCCTCGACGCCGATTTCCTCGGCCACCGTGATCTGCACGTGGTCGACGTGCTCGCGATTCCACAGCGGCTCGAACATGCTGTTGGCGAATCGGAAGACGAGGAGGTTCTGGACCGTCTCCTTGCCGAGATAGTGATCGATACGAAACACCTGCGACTCGCTAAACACAGCCGCGACCGTGTCGTTGAGAGAGCGCGCGCTTGGCAAGTCGTGCCCGAAGGGCTTCTCGATGATGACGCGTGTCCATGCGTTGCCACTCTCGTTCACGAGCTTTGCTTCACGAAGGCCCTGAAGAATCGGACCGAACTCGCTCGGCGGCACCGCGAGATAGAACAACCGGCTTTCGCGCGTGCCGCGGTCCTGATCGATTTTCTCGAGATGCGCGCGGAGATCTTCGTACGTCTTTGACTGGTTGAAATCGCCACACACGTAGCTAATCGACCGTTCGAAATCGTCCCACAGCGCCGTGTCGACTTTGCGTCGAGAAAACTTCGCAACTCCCTCGCGCATCTCGCCGCGGAAGTCTTCCTGGGATTTGTCACGCCGCGCGACACCCACCACGGCGAAGTTTCCTGGAAGCACGTGGCTCACTGCGAGGTTGTAAAGGGCAGGCATGAGCTTTCGCCGCGTCAGATCTCCCGAAGCGCCGAAAATCACGACGGCACACGCATCCCCGGTGCGCTCGTCGAGCAATCCTTGCCGAAGGGGGTTCACGAGGTCGTTCATGGGGTGGCGGAGCGTAACCTCAGCCGTGCCGCTGCGCACGATTGTTGCTCTTGCCTGAGGTGGTTGGGTGCTTACGTTTCTAGGCAAGAGTCATGAACAACGAGTCCCAAACAGTGTCTCAGACAGGGCGCCTTCTTGGCGTCGTGCAAGTGCGTGTGGGTGGTCGGCTCTATGCAGTGCCCGTGCAAGCCATGGACTTTGCGAGCGACCAATCCGACGCGCAAGAGCGAGGCGGTTTTTTCGTCCAAGGCGACACCATGGGCATCTTGGTCGACGAAGCTGTCTCAGAACAGCAACAACAATCACAAGTTCGGGCGGGGTGCGAGGAGGCGGTGCGTCACTTGTCCGCAAAGTTTCTGAACTGAACCGCAAAACAAACCGAATTCCGGCTTCAGCCGTTCTTTCTTCATCACTTCCAAACTCACTCCGGCGAAATCGGTCGCCAGGAGAAAAGCCGAGGTACGTCATGTTCCACGAAGACACCCATGCAATCGCAACGGCGGAGACCACACCGGTTCCCACCGCAGAAGAGTCATCCACCAACGTCACGAGCGCGCCCGCGCCGAAGAAGCGTCGCGGATTCGCCGTGATGGATCCGAAGCGCGTCAGCGAGATCGCCTCCAAGGGCGGCAAGGCTGCACACGCTGCAGGCACCGCTCACGAGTTCTCTCGCGAGGAAGCACGCGAGGCAGGTCGCAAAGGCGGCTACGCCACGCACGCTCGTCGCAAGGGAAAGGGCACCGGCGAAGGCGCACCAGGCGGCGCCTGAGCCACCGCGAAATAGTTGCATTCTGCAAGCAGTTGCGGCACCGTTCGATTGGTGATCGAGCATCCGCATGTCGAATGTAGAAACGATGTGATGAACGGGAGTCCGTGCGTCCGAGGCACGCGGGTTCCCGTTCGGCGTTTGTGGTCTTGGCATCGGCGCGGCACGACGATCGAAACGCTTTTCAAGCGCTACCCGCAGCTCGGACCCGCCAAAGTCCTCGACGCGCTTGCGTACGCTTACGACAACGAAGCGGCGATCGAAGCCGATCTCGCCAAAGAGCGTGAAGCCCTCGGGGACGAGACACCGGTCGACCCGAAACAGGCAAAGCTCCCGTTCTAGCGTCGGGACAACGGCGTTCCGCCGCCAGATCTTCGGGGTGGCTCGCCCGTATCCAAACGGGTGATCACACGTTTCAAGAGGGTTTTCGAGCTCGCCCGAACGGGCACCATTTCGCGATCGGTGTTTTCGGTCGCCGTGCTCGCTTCTGTAGCGGCAGGTGGGTCGATCGGATGGCACGCGGGCTGGCAAGCGCCGCGTCAAGGTTGGAACGGCAAAGTCGCACGCATCGTGCGGGGTGGCGGAGCTGCAGCGCTCCAAGGCAAGACGGCATTCGCCGAGGGCGCGCTCGTTCCGAGTGGGTCCACCGTTGCCACGGATCGAAAACAACGTGCGCGTCTCGAGATGAGCGATGGCACGGTGCTCGTTCTCGATCGCGACACGGCCATCGAGCTCGATGGGGCACCGAACACGCGCGTCGTGCACGTGCTCCACGGCGTCGTTGCGATGGATGTCGCCCACAAAGACAACGCCGCGCCCGCGCGCGTGCTCACCGAGCGCGGTGAGATCGACGTCATCGGGACCGAGCTCACGGTCACTGCGACCGACGACACCACCGACGTTCAAGTTTCGCGCGGCTCGGTGATCGCCAAGGCCGAGGGCGGCAAGCAAGTCGATGTTCAAGCGGGGCAGGAGGCGCTTCTCTCCGCACGCGGCGTCGAGATTGGTCCTTCCGCGAGCGGCGCACGCTCAGCAGCTGGTGGAGATTTGCTCGGCGAGCGCACGCCCAAAAAAGACGATGACAACGCAGGCGCCGTCGGTGAGCTTCGCGCACGCCGCCCGGGCCACACGGACGAAAAAGATCGCGCGCTCCGCATCCAGAATCACGCGCTCAAAGTTCGCATCGCGGGCGCGATGGCGCGCACCGAAATCGAAGAGACGTTTTCGAACGACGGCGACGAAGACCTCGAAGGCATCTACCGCTTTCCCGTGCCGGCAGGCGCGCTCGTCGACAGGCTTGCCCTAGAGGTCGATGGCAAGCTCCAAGACGGCGCATTCGTCGAGCGAACACGGGCCGCGAAAATTCTCAATGGCGCCATCGCAACGGCAACACCGATTCAGCACGCGCGGCAAGACATCGTGTGGGTGCCGGGCCCGTGGCGCGATCCGGCGCTGCTCGAGTGGCAGCAAGGTGGGCGCTTCGAGCTGCGGATTTTCCCGATCCCGAAGCACGGCTCGCGTCGCATCGTGCTCGGCTACACGCAGACCGTCGAGTCGTCGCTTGGGCTTCGGCGTTACGTCTATCCGCTGCCGAGCGTTGGCGCGGTGAAGATGGATGATTTCTCGGTCGATGCTCAAGTGCTTGGTGCAGATGCAGCCGTGCCGATCCACGCGCGTGGCTACGATCTCATCACGAGCGGCGACCACCTTTCGTTTCACGAAGCCGGGTTCTCGCCGACGGGAGATCTCGCGATCGAGTACGCGCTTCCGAATCGTCAGAGTGACGTTTCGGCGTGGACGTTCGATTCGGGTGATGGGCGATTCGTCGCGATGGCGCTTCGTCCGAAGCTCACGGGCAGCGCCGAAGCGCGGCCGCGCGATTGGGTCGTGGTCGTCGATGCGGGTCGCACCATGTTCGGCGAGCGTTTCGCGCGCGCATCACGCGTGGCCGTGTCGCTCGCACAGACGCTCGATCGTCGCGATCGCGTGACGGTGCTCGCATGCGACGTCACGTGTCGACGAAACTCCACGGGCTTCGTGCCCGCAGGTGCGAGCGCCGCAAAAGCGACCGCGGATTTTCTCTCACCCATCGTGCCCGATGGCGCATCGGACCTCGCGGGCTCGATTCGCAATGCCGCCGCGCTCGCGACGCGCTCCTCCGAAAGCCCGCGTGAGCTTCGCGTCGTGCTCGTGAGCGATGGTGTCGCAAGCGCCGGTTACAAGCGCGCCTCGCGCCTCGCCGATGAAGTGCGCGACGTCACGCCGAAAGATGCGGCCGTGCTCGCCGTGCCGATCGGAAGCGACGCAGACGAAAACGTTCTCGCGGAAATCGCGCGCGGTGGCGGCGGTGTGGTCGTTCCGTACGCTCCTGGCGAGCGCGCCGACGATGTCGCGCTCGCTCTTGCGGGCGCAGGTGCAGGCTCGCTCCTTCGTGATGCGACCGTGACGCTCCCGGCGGGCTTCGAAAGCAGTGCGCCGAGCGTGTTGCCGACCATGCGCGTTGGGGGCGAAACGTACGTTGTCGCAAAGATGACGAGCGTGCACGCAGCCGGCGACGTAGTCCTTCGCGGGACCGCGGGAGGCGAGCCGTTCGAGCAGCATTACCCGATCGATCTCGCGGCGAGCACCGATGCAGGCAACGCATTCGTGCCACGCCTTTTCGCGTCTCTCCGCATTCGCGATCTGGAACGCGACGCGAGTGATGCGTCGCGCATCGAAGCAATTGCGCTGTCGCAGAAGCTTTCGGTGCCCTCGAAATTCACGTCGCTGCTCGTGCTCGAAAGCGAAGCGATGTTCAAAGCATTCGGCATCGAACGCGACGGGGTCGCGCCGCGGTGGACGGGCGAAGTCGCGTCATCGAGCTCGGAGATCGCGCTCGGCGGCACGGAAGCACCGGACGATCTCGTGACGGGCACGCTCCTGGCGAACGGGCGGGGCCATGCCGAGGCTAGCGGAGAGCGTGAGGCTGCCGAGAAAAAAGCAGACGTGTTGCGTGACGCGCACATCGCCGGTGGTGGCGCGGGCGGACCTTCGTCGTCGATTTCCGCGCTCGACGTCGGCAATGCAAACGAGCCCGAGCGTGCACGCCGCTGGGGCGGGTGGCGGCAGCGCCAACCCGGCCGATTGATGCGGCGCGTGTTCCATCGCGAAGCCACGGTCGCAAACTTCGACGGCACGACCACGAACGACGCCTCCGACCGCGTGACCGCAGCACGCATCGCGCTCGCCGGCGCCCCGGATGATCGCGCCAAACACCGGGATCTTGCGCGAGCGCTCCTTCGGCGCGGCGCGCTCGACGAGCTCGAGCAAGTCGTCGCCGATTGGCAGAAGCGCGATCCTCTCGATGCCGATGCCATCGCGGTTCGCTCGGAGCTCCTCTCTTCACGCGGCGACCGCGCGAGCGCTTCGCGCGTTCTGTCAGGCGTCGCAGCTTCCGCCGACCCTGCACGTCTCGACGAGATTGCACTCGGCGCAGAACGCGCCGGCGACGACGCACGGGCATGCGCGCTCCGCATCGCATCGGCCGAATCCAAATCCGACGACGTCACACGCGTCGCGCGCGCGGTTCGTTGCGAGCGTCAACGTGGTCGCGCGACGAGCGCCGATCGCTGGCTTGCGGAAGCAGGCTCACGCCGCGCGTTGGTCGAGACGACGCTCGCAAAGCTGGACGACAACTCCGCGATCACCGGCGACATCGTCGCAGACGCAACATGGAGCTCGAGCGCAGACCTCGACGTCGCCGTCATCGATCCGAACGGCCAACGCCTCGCGTGGCTCGCGGGTCGCGGTCGCGTTTCCGATCCCACCTCGCGCTCGCACGAGAAGCTCGGAGTCTCGAGCGGCGCGGTCGGAACGTTCCTCGTCGAGATCGCGCGCAGCGACTCCGGCGGCGCCGCCACCGGAGACCGAGATGGGCCCATCTCGGGATTCGTCAACGTCACGGCGTTCGGGATGACCAAACGCGTTCCGTTCGTCCTCACGGGATCGAGCACTCGCGTTGCGCGCGTCGACGCGCGATGGGTCAGTGAGCTCGTTTCGCTCGACGGAGAGCCGGTCGTCAATGTTTCGCGCGGCACGTTCGACTCACAGGTCGCTCGCGCTCGCGTCTCTGCGATTTCGCTCGCGTCATGCTCGGTTCAAGAAGGCCCATTCGGCGCTGGAACCGCGACAATCAGCTTCGATCCCGCGACGGGCGGCGTCTCGAACGTGATGGTGCAATCGCCATTCTCCGCGGGCCGCGCGTCGGCGTGCATCTCCCGCATGCTCCACTCTGCTCGCGTCGCGCCCTTCTCGGGCAGCGCGCAAACCGTCACGCGAAACTTCGTGATCGCGCCGTGAGACGCAAACTCGAGTTTAGTTCGCCGGCTTCGGCGCTTCGCCGCCGTCGATCACTTTGGCGAGAGCCTCGAGGCCGTCGAGGACCTTCTGGCGCTCGCCGCGGTTGATCTTCTCGAGCACGTTCGAAAGCGCTTGCGCGGAGCTCGCGGTCGCCGAGTCGGCGGCGCGCTTGCCCTTCGGCGTGAGGCGCACGTCCGTCTGTCGGCCGTCGTCGCTTGCTTTCTTACGCGTGACGAGGCCCGCCTTCTGAAGACCCGCGAGGTTGCGGCTCGCCGTCGACGGGTCGATGCCGAGCAACGTCGCGAGCGTCGACGTCGACACCGCGCCACGATCCGCAATGAGCTGAAGTGTCTCCGCCTGCTGCGGCGTCACGTCGTCTGCCCGCGCGCGCTCACGGCTAATGCGGCCGAGTCCTCGTGCAACCGTCTGAACTGCGCGAGCGAAGCGATCGTGTTCGGCCATGGGGCCCCTTGCATCCTACATGCGTCGATTTCCGTCAAGAGGAGACGTGCTTTCCGAGAAATTTCTTGATGAATAACGCGGTCTAGGAGAACGTCGATCCATGTGGAGGAATGCGATGAAGAGGTCGGGTGTCGCGATGTTGATGGGCGCGCTTCTTTTTGCGGCGGCAGCTGGCGTCGTACCGAATGCATCCGCAGATGACGGATGCGGAAGCCGAACGAACCCGTGCCCGCTGCAAAAGTGGATGCAGGATAACGTCGGCAGCAAACTCTCCGACGGCAACCTCGGCGCAGTCGCCACGAGCCTCGACAAGGTCGCGACCATGAGCCCCGATCCCACCTGGACCGACTGGGCGAAATTCGCAAAGGATGGCGCGGCCGCAGCGCGCAAAGGTGGCGACGACGGTACGCAGGCTGCGAAGGCGGCGTGCAAAGCCTGCCACGACAAGTACAAGAACGACTACAAGACGAAGTTCCGCACGAAGGCTGTCCCGTAAGGGCATTCTCGGGTATATTCCGCGCCGTTCGACGCCTCTCCCACATTGGGAACATGGTTGGGGAGCCAACGGCGACCCTCGTGCGTAGAACTTGCAAGAGCCCGGAGCGATGCTGAACCCCGTCATCGAAGCGCGAATCAAAGCCGGCGAAACATGCCGTATGTTTCGTAGCGATTTTTTCGAGTGGTTCTCGCGCATTCATCCCGCGACGCCATTCGTCACCTACCTCCCGGTCATCGCGTACTTTTTCTACCGCATCGGCACGCGCCACGATTTGTCGTGGCCGTCGGTGTTTGGTGTCGTCTTCACGGGCCTCCTCATGTGGACGCTCGCGGAGTACGTGCTTCACCGCTACGTCTTCCACTTCATTCGTGAAGCGTCGTGGGCAAAGAAGGTTCACTTCTTCATTCACGGCGTGCACCACGATTTTCCGAGCGACAAAGATCGTTTGGTGATGCCGCTCGGCGCGAGCTTGCCGATGGCGGTCATCTTCTACAGCGTCTTCTACTTCGCACTCGGCGGCGTTCGCTTCGCAGAGCCGCTCTACATCGGCTTCGCGTTTGGCTACCTCATGTACGACGGCACGCACTACGCGGTGCACCACTTCCGCCAGGGCACGCGCGTCGGGAAGTTTTTGAAGAAGCACCACATGAAGCACCACCACGGCGACAACTTCGGTGGGTTCGGCGTGTCGACGCCGCTCTGGGATGTGGTCTTCCAAACGATGCCGCGCATCGTGAAGAAGTCCGAGCGCGCCAAAGCAGCCAGCGCCAGTTAGTCTCGCTCGAAGCTCTTATTTCTGCGCGACGGACGTCGCGGTAGGCGCGCGATCGTGGCCGACCGTGACGTTCCGACCGTGGTGGTCGAGCGAGCCGCCGACATGTTTGCCGACAACGAACGCAAACGCAGCTCCCGCCAAAACCACCAAAGCAAAGAAAGCGATGACTGCCGAACGTGAGTTCGAAGTTTCCATGACCGCCTCCGTGTCCCGATGATACGGCGAGTCGCCGACAAAGACTCCCTTGTCGGAAAAATAGGTAGTACCTTTCACGCATGACGGACTTGACGGGGATCAAGTTGAATAGAGACATCTTTCTGGCGCTCGCCGCCATTGGCTGGGCCGATGGCCAGCTCGACCCTGACGAAGCCGACGCCATCGTGCGCGCTGCTGTCGAGGCGGGGCTCGACCTCGAAGAGATCGAAGAGATCGAAGCAGCGACACGTGAGCGCATCGATCTCGGCACAGTCGATCGCTCCGCGCTCTCGAAAGAAGATCGCTTGTTCGTTTACGCGCTCGCTTGTTGGATCGCTCGGCTCGACGGCACCGTCACTGAAGAAGAGGGCCAAGCGCTCGCGGCTCTCGGTGAGCGGCTCGGCGTTCCGGAGCGTCCGCGCCGTTATGCTGAATCGATCGCGCGCGAGATCGCCGAGCTCCCCGAAGGCGACCGACCCGCGCGCTACGATCTCCAAAAGCTACGGAGCACCCTCGGCGAGCGCCTCAAGAAGGCGCAAGACGCACGCAGCGACGCTTGAGCAAAGGGGGACGTGCTAACGTGCGCGTGGTTTAGGCCATGTCGTCGCAGGACAAGCGCGAGATTCGCTCGGTTCCTCCGCCGGCCGAAGCGAAGAGTGAGATTGGCTCGCTGCTCGTCGGCCGCTATGAGGTCGTGCGCGAGCTCGGCAAGGGCGGGATGGGCGTCGTCTACTTGTGTCGCGATCTCGCGACGCAAGAGCGCGTCGCGCTGAAGCGTCTACGCATTCCAGACGAGAAGACGGCGCAACGCCAAGAAGAAACATTTTGGTTTCATCAGGAGGCGCGCGCGGTCGCGTCGCTCGAGCACCCGGCCATCGTGCGTGCGCGCGATTTCGGTCAGCTCGCCGACGGCACGCCGTACCTCGTGATGGATGTGCTCCCGGGTCGAAGCGTGCACGAGTGGATGTACACGACGAAGATGCCGTTCTCGCTCGTATGGGCGCTCGTCGATCAAGTCCTCGCGGGCCTCGCACACGCGCACGCGCGCGGCGTCATTCACGGCGACTTGAAACCATCGAACGTCATGCTCGACGTCGCAACCGCAGGACCGCACAAAGGTCCGCGCGCATACATTCTCGATCTCGGTCTCGCCTGGCTTCGCCGGCCGCGCCACGATCCGCGTCTCGATGGCGGGCCCGCTCCGGAGGCGTCGATGCATTCCGGCGCAGGCACAGTCGGGTGGGTCGCACCCGAGCAGATTCGTCGTGCGGCTACGCTCGTCGGGCCACCCACGGACATCTATGCGCTCGGTTGCATCATCTATCGCGTGCTCGTCGGCAAAGAAGTGTTCGAGGGCAACGCGCAAGACGTGCTTCGCGCGCACAAGCGAACGCCGGTGCCGCCGCTCGAGCTTCCACCAGACGCGCCCGCAGGGGTGAGCGCGTTCGTGCAAAAGCTTTTGGCGAAAAAGCCGTGGCATCGTTTCGAGTACGCCACCGACGCACGGCGCGCGTGGGCCGCGTTCAGGCCTCCGCATACGCAAGCGATGGAAGACGTCATTGCGAGCGCGCCGGCCGTGCGTGTCGCGCCTGCGTCGTCGCGGCCTGCGCTCGGTCACGCGGTCGCTGCTGCGCAATCGCTCACGCCGGGCCTCTTGAGCTTGCGACCTTCGCCGATGATCGCGCGCGACGAAGAGCGAGCG
>JBBSFE010000144.1:0-14681 GCA_038239005.1 Polyangiales bacterium | reverse complement strand
GCACAACACCGGCGAGCACATCGTGCATCTGCGCGCGCTCGCACTCAGCGATAGGTGGAATCATGCGATGGACATCACACTACGCGCGCCACCCCTGCGGATTCGAAGCGCGGCGTGATCAGGATGAGAGTCACACCCCCGCCGCCCGTCGTGAGGCTCGCGCTCATGGCGCGGGCACGTGTTTCGGTCGTGTAAGAAGCCGAGGAGCTCGACGCTCGCTTCTGGGTTTCGATTCCGGTCTGCGATCGCGCTCGCGTCGACGCTGGATTGCAGATCGGCCGCGGGCCTTTGCGCATCGACGTGCTGACCAAAATCTCCGGCCCATCGTTCGCGGACGCGCGCTGTCCGTGATTGGCATCGATGCGCTCATCGCGAACAAGCGCGCGGCTGCACGACCTCAAGATTTGTCGGGTTGCGGCGCTCGAGCGGATCAAATCGCTGAAACCGTGAAGGGGATCCGTCTCCGACCTGCATTGATTTTTTTTTCTAAAAAAAATCCCTCAGGTCTTGCGTCTTGGCGCCTTGGCGGTCTCTCGTACCGCGGCTAATTGGTGGTGGGCGACGCAGCAGACGACGGCCGGTCAGCCAGCCCCTCGTCAGTAAACGCTTTGAGCTCCTCGGTGACCGTGCGGAGGTATTGCTGCTTCACGTGGAACGGCAGGAACGCGCTCTTGAAGCCGCTCGTGATGATCTGTTTCAAATCGCCGAGCGTGAGCCCCATGTCGCGGTGGGCGAGCCAGAGCTCTTTCGAGACTGTGGTGTCGGTGACGAGTCGGTTGTCGGTGTTGACCGTGACGCGGAGGCCCAAGTTGAAATAGAGCTTGAGCGGGTGGCTCGCGAGATCGCGGACAGCGCCGGTTTGCACGTTCGATGAGGGGCAGCATTCGAGCGGGATGCGGTGGTCGTTGACGTAGTGGAGGAGATCGCCGTTTTCGCGGAGGCGGCAGCCGTGGCCGATGCGGTGGGCGCCGCAGACGTGGACCGCCTGCGCGATCGACTCGGGGCCGTACGCTTCGCCGGCGTGAATGGTGACGTTGATGTTGTTGTCGCGAACGAGCTGGAAGGCGGCGAGGTGGTGCTTGGCGGGGTTGTCGTATTCGGCACCCGCGAGATCGAACCCGACGACGCCGCGGTTCTTGTAAGCGACGGCGAGCTCGGCCATCTCGAGTGAGCTCTCGGGCGAGACGTTTCGAATGCCGCAAAGAATCACGTTCGACTCGATGCGCAGATCCGTTTGCGCGGCGCGAAGGCCCGCGAGCACCGCCTCGACGACGCGCGTGAGCGAGAGGCCCTTGCGCGTGTGGAGCATCGGCGAGTAACGCACTTCCATGTAGCGAACGTTCTCGCGTGCGGCGTCTTCGGCGAGCTCGTAGGCGGCGCGTGTGAGCGCTTCTTCGGTCTGCAAAACGCGCAGCGTGACGTCGAACGCCTTCAGGTATTCGACGAGCGAACCGCAGTTTTTACCGAGGTTCATCGCCTTGCGTAGGCCGTCTTGGTCCATCGCGGGGAGCTCGACGTGCTGGCGCTCGGCGAGCTCGAGAATCGTCTCGAGCCGCAGTGAACCGTCGAGGTGCACGTGCAGGTCGGTTTTGGGGAGCTTCTCGACGAGCTCCAACGGAATCGCTTTACCCATGAGAAAGAATAACATGCGCTGAGCGCGAATGCAGAAACTGGTCGAAGGGGTCCACCAATTCCAAGCCGAGGCCTTCCGTCAACACGAGGGGCTCTTCCGCGAGCTCGCGCATGGGCAGGCGCCGCACACGCTCTTCATCACGTGCTCGGACTCGCGCGTCGTTCCGAATTTGATCACCAACGCGGGGCCCGGCGAGCTCTTCACGGTGCGCAACATCGGCAACGTCGTGCCTCAGCCGAGCTTGCCCGGCGGCACGGCCGCGGCGATCGAATATGCGGTCGTGGTGCTCGGCGTCGAGAACGTCGTCGTGTGCGGTCACACGCAATGCGGCGCGATGAAGGCGCTGCTCGATCCCGCGAGCGTTGCGAATCTGCCGTTCGTCAAACGCTGGATCGATCAGACCGAGCGCGTCAACGCCATCGTGCGCGAGCGCTACGGCCACCTCTCGCCCGAGGAGCAACTCACCGCAGCGGTCGAAGAGAACGTCCTCGTTCAAATCGAGCACCTGCGCGAGTTCGAGTTCATCGCCGAGCGCCTCGAGAAACGCACGCTGCGTGTGGCTGGTTGGGTGTTCGACATCGAGAAGGCCCGCATCTTCGAGTATGATCCGACGCAAGGGCAGTTCCGATCGATCGTATGACGAAGGTCGCGTTCTTCCTCCTTTTGGTCGGATGCGATGGCGCTGCCGTCGTCGTCGATGCGAGCGCGCCCGACGCGAGCACCGATGTCGTCACCATCACGGACGCCGGCAAGGTCGACGTCTACGTCGCCCCGCCGCTCACGCCATCGGGGCCGCTCGATCTCGCGGGAGACGCAAGCATCACGGGCCTCCACATCACGTCCGACGCAGGCGCATGCGTGCGCATCCAAGGCGGCAGCCACATCTCGATTCGCGCCTCCGAGATCGGCCCATGCGCGGGCAACGGCGTCGAGATCTCGAACGGCAACGACATCACCATCACCGACAGCTACATCCACCCCGAGCACCCCGCGACGGGCTGCTGCGACACCGGCGATGGTGTCTTCGCCAAGACCACGTCGAACCTCACGCTCGCCGGCAACGTGATCGCATTCGGCGAAGCCAACATCGAGCTCACGGCTTCATCGCACGTGAAGGCGATTGGCAACTTCATGCTCAACCCACAAAACGCGGGCTCGCGTGGGCAGAATTTCCAATCGTGGGGCGTCGGCGGCACCGACATACTCGTGCAAGGCAACTATGCGCTCTCGAGCACGGATGCAAAGTACAAGTATCCAGAGAAGCAGGAAGACTCGATCAACTTCGGCTTCACGAGCCAGATCGTCGCCAAAGACAACTACGTCACAGGCGGGCACAGCGCATCGGGTTGCGGCATCATCGCGGACGAAGCCGCGACGAACGTTACCTTCTCGAACAACACACTCGTCGACACCGGCCAGTGCGGCATCAGCATCGCGAGCGGCACGACGCAGGTGGTCGACGGCAATCGCATCATCAACAGCACGCCCGTGAACGGCGGCGGCAACACGGGCCTCGTGGTGTGGAAGCAATACGCCGACGCATGCGGCCCCGTGACCGTATCGAACAACGTCTCGACCGAGCTCAAGCCCGATCTCACCACCGAGTCCGGCTACTGGAACGGCGGCGGCTGCGATCCCGTGACGCTCACCGGCAACACGTGGGACACCGCAGCGCGCGCGATGCTCACGCCCGTCGCGACGAAGCTCCCTCCGCCGCTCATCCCGCCCATCCCCGTAGCGTGCGTCCCCGTGACGCCGTGGACGAACCAAACGAGCATGCCTGCGTGTTGGTCGCCGTGAGCTTGGTCAGGGTAGCTTCACGTTTTTGATTTCTTCGTTGTTCGGATCCAGCCGCTTGGCCTCGTCGAGGTGCGTCTTCGCGTCCGGGTTGCGTTTGAGGGCGACGAGCGAGACCGCGGCGAGGGCGTGCGCGGTTGCGGCGTCTTCCGCGTTGGGCTGACACAAGAGAGCGCTCTCGTATTCGAACACTGCGCGTTCGTGCTCACCGAGCGCGGCGAGCGCGCGGCCGTACATCGTGTGGACGTGCTCGTCGTAAATCGCGACGAACACCGCGCCCTCGCCGACGTTCTTGGCTTCGGCCCACTGCTGGCCGTCGACGAGGTGCTTGAGAAGCGCGCTCCACACTTTTGGATCGTGCTGATCGAGAAGCGAGACCTTGCGCAAGATGTCGAGCTGATCGCCTTCGCGGTTGTCTTCTTGCGCGAGCTCGAACAAATTTCCGAGCGGCTCGGCTTGCGTGGGGTCGAAGCGATATGCGGCTTCGAGCTGCTTCTTGTACTCGTCCTTGTCCTTCTTCTTTTTCGCCATCAGCGCGAGCTGGGTGCGAATGAAGTACCCGTCGCCGGCGACGGTCTGAAGCGCGGCGAGCTCGATTTCAGCGGCTTTCAGGTCTTTTCCGGCGAACCGATATTTCAGGTAGTGCGCGCGGGCGTTTTTGTTGTCGGCTTGAATCGCTTTTTCGACCGTGGCCTTTGCGGCGTCGGCGTCTTCCTCGCGAACGTACGCAATCGTGAGATCGACGAGCGCGTCGGCGTCGTTCGGATTTTTGGCGACGGCATCTTTCGCTTGCTCGAGCGTCTTGGTCATCCGCATCTCGGGAATGAACTGGCCCTTGTAGCGATCGAGTCGCTTCATCGCCCAATCGCGGAAGCCCTTGTCGTAGTCGGCGGGTGGCACACCGAACGCGTGCAAGATGACGTCAGCCGTCGTTTGGTTTTGCCCCCAAAGCTCGAGCGCCTTGACGACCTTCGGCATACCGAACTTCTCCACGGTGTAGACCATCATCTGCGACGCCGCGTAGTAGGCGACCGTGATGTCTTCGGCGCTCTCGGCGTGCGTGAACACGCGGTTCATGTCGACCGCGCCCGGCAAGCGATTGTGCGTCAGCGCGACGTAGAGCTCGGGATCCATCTCGCGCTGCCACTCGGGCCGGCGCGCGATCGTCTCGTATTCGGAGAGGCCCTCGGTGAACCAACGCGGCACGTGGTTCTTCGATTGTTGAATCGCAAACACGTGCCCGAGCTCGTGCCAGAGCACGTTGCCCCAATTGAACGGCTCGGCACCTGGCCCCATCGCCGCGATCACGTGCCCGAAGCAAACGCCTTGGAGCATGCCGCCTGGAAGACCGCTGATGCGCACGTTGAACTGCGCGCGCGCGTCTTTGATTTTCCCCGCTTGCCCGGGCTCGAAGATCTCGATCTGAATCGGCTGCGCCGGAACGAAGTTGTAACGCGCCTTCATCGACGCCCACGCCTCGCCGAGCATGCGCGGCACGTACCGGCGCTGCACCGCTTCGGTCTTCTTGAGATACCGAATCTTGAAGGGCCCTTCGTCGACGAGGTCGTAGTCCTTCGCGAAGTTCGACTCGAAGAGATCGAGTGTATTGTACACGTAAATGTTGTACTTGTCCTTCGAGTACGCCTTGTTCAGCGCGAGCAGCCCGTCGGTCTCGTCGCCGCGGCGTGTTTCGAGCAGGCCGAGCTGGGCCCAGGCCATGCCGTCTTCGGGGTCGACCTTCACGGCCTCCTTCATCATGGCGATGATGTCGTCGTAGCGGTGCTCCCACTCGGCGTAGTCGGCGACGGTCGAATAGAACTCGGAGTACTCCTTGTTGCGCGTGAGCGTCTCTTTGCGCGCGTCTTCGTAGCCTTGACGATCGTCGGCGAGAAATCGCGTCGCGGCCTTCAGGCTCCACAGCTCGAGATCGTTCGGATCCGTCGCGAACCCCGCGGCGAGCTCGGTCTCCGCCGTTGCGATGGCCATGTCGTGAAGCGCGACGCCCGCGCGCACCGCGTGTGCACCGACGTGCTTCGGGTTGATGAGGAGAGCGTCCTTGGTGAGCGCGTCGGCGGCGTCGAAGTCGTACGCTTGCTTCAGCTTCACGCGTGCCATGAAGACGAGCGCATCCGGGTTCTTTGGCTCGAGCTTGAGCACTTGTTTCATCCGTCGCTCGGCGCCCGCCATGCTGAATTTCCCGAGGAGCTCGCCCGCGTGCCACATGCGTGCGCGAATGTTTCGGTCGTCTTTCTCTGCGGTGCCGTACGAGTCGTCGGCGTTGTGCCACGCGCGAAGAAGCTCGGTCGCGCGACCGACGAGCGTCATGCCGACGGCGTCGTCGTCTTTGATGGTGTCGGCCCGGTAGTCATTCGGGAGCGTCATGAGTGGCGCTTCGGCGTCCGCGCGTTTGCCCATCGCGATCAAGAGCTCACCGAGCTCGACGCGCACTTCGCGGCCGCCGGCGCCCGTCGCTGCCTTGTTGGCTTCGAGGAGCTTGATGGCGTCTTCGCGTTTGCCGGTGTGAAACAAAATGTTCGCGCGAAGCGCCGCTGCTTCTGCGCCGCGGCCTGCACCCGAGAGCTGCGTGCACACGGCGTCGGCGTCCGAATATTTTCCTTGGAGCGTGAGAATGCGTGCAAGCTCGGCGAGTGCGTCGCCACGTGCGGCGCCGGTGATCGCCTTCAACAATTTTTCGGCGTCGGCGTAGTCGCCCTTGGCGAGCGCATCCTTCTCAGCGCCGAGCGGCCCCGTTGCCGGAACATACGTGCCACGCGTATGCGCCGCAGATCCAGAAGCGGATGCCGAGGCGCCGCCCGTCAGAAGGTGACCACCACTTCCAGGCTTGCGCGGCTGCGCGAGAGCGGTGGCGAGCGGAAGCGAGAGAACGAGCGCCGCGAGGGCGAGCTTTTTGTGACGCACGAAACGGAGTCTAGACTTCAGACGCTCACTTCGTCACGGCGCTTCTCTACCTCGCCGCGCGCGTCGAGAACGAGCACCATTTCGACGGCGTCTTCCTCGTCCGGGTAATAGCGTTTTCGAATGCCCATCGCGAAGAAGCCGCAGTCACGGTAGAGGCGAATGGCCGGCGTGTTGGAGCGACGCACTTCGAGCAGAACGTGCCGCACCGCGTGCTCCTTGGCGTACGCGAGCGATTGTTGCATGAGCGATCGGCCGTAGCCGCGCCGACGAAGCTCGGGATGCGTGGCGACATCGAGCACGTGAAGCTCATCGGCGACATGCCACGCGACGAGAAACGCAGCCGCGTGCGGTGCGCCTCTCTCTCCCCGCGCGACCCACACGCGTGCCCATGGGCGCGCGAGCTCTTCGCGGAGCTGCGCGGCGTCGAGGCGACCTTTCGGCGGACGAAGTTTTTTTGGATCGCTCGTGTCGCCCGCGTGCGGGAGCTGCGGGCGCGAGTCACGGAACGCCGCCGCCTCGATAGCGAGGACGTCGGCGACGTCGGCTTCGGTCATGCGCTCGACAATCACAGGGACGCGTCACGATACGCGAGAGTTCAACCAGGTGCGAGCGCGCGTGCACGCGGCGCGAGCGCATGTGCGTCGAGCGCTAGACGCACCGTGCCATCGCCGCGCACGATGGCGCCCGCGAATGGACCCATCGCCGCAACGAGAGGCGTGAGGGGTCGCACGAGGAGCTCTTCGAGCTCACCGGCTGCATCGACCGTGATTCGCGCGCGTTCGTCGCGCACGGCGAGCTCGAGACACACAGGGCCCGGTGGCGCGACCCCGTCACCGATGCACGACGTGAGATGCGGAACGAGCGCGCCATCGGTTCGTTTCACGGAGACGACATCAGCGGCGAGCAGGGCGTACATGTCGCCTGATGCCTCCACCCAGAGCACAGTCGCGAACCCACTCTCCACAGGCACCTCGACGAGAACGCTGACGCCCTCACCCTTGCGACTCGACAAATGAACGCGCCCGCCGAGCCGCTGCACCGACGCTTGGACGATGTCGAGACCGATGCCGCGACCCGCGAGCAAATCGGAAGCGTCGCGCGTCGTGAAGCCCGGCAGAAAAAGAAGAGAGAGAAGCGTGTCGTCGTCGGCGTGGGCTGCGAACGGCTTCGTCAACGTTCCGGCTTCGACTGCGCGACGGCGAAGATCTGCGGCGTCCACGCCTGCGCCGTCATCGGCGATGGTGATGCTCAGGCGACCCGCGGCTTTGCGCGCCGAAAAACGAATCGTTCCCGTGCGCGATTTTCCCGCGCGCTCGCGCACATCGGGCGCCTCGATGCCGTGCGCCACCGAATTGCGTGCAATCTGCAAGCACGGATCGAAGAGCGCCTCGGCGATGCGTCGATCGATGGTTTCGTCGGCGCCCGAGAGCGACACGGTAATCTCGCTGCCACTGCGCCGTGCTTCGGCCTCGATCGACGTCGTCAGCCGCGCAAACAAATTGCGGAGTGGCGTTTGGCGCATTTCGGAGAGCTCGCGCTTCGATGCAGCCTCCGCGGCGCGCAGGGCAATCACGGGCCGCCGCACACCGAACGCGGCCTCTTCGAGGCGCTCACTTGCGACGCCGAGCGAGCTCGCGACCGTCCGAATGCGCGAGAGTGCGGCCGCAGGTGCGCCCCACGGGCGCGGCGGTCCGATCAAGCGGAGAGCTTCAGCGAGATCGCTACGGAGCGCGCGCATCTCTTCGCTGCGCTGCATGAGAGACGAAGCCGACTGCGCCATCGCTTCACGCGCGACCGCAACGGTGGTCGTTTGATCGAGCAGACGATCCACGGCCTGCGCCGCGACGCGAATGGTGGCGTCCTCACCTGCAGACGATCGCGGTTCCTCCTCCGGCGGCCGTGATTGCGATTTCGGCGCCGCGCTGCGCCCGCGCGACGACCGCAACGAGTGAATCGCGCTCTGCGGATCATCGAGCAGACCTCCGAGAAGACCGCGCCATCGCGCGAGCTCGATCAACGCTGCCTCCGCTGTTTCGCGCGACGCCGACCCTCCGCGCAAACGCTCTTCGAGGCCATGACAGAACCACGCCATGGGCTCGTCACCGACGGCGCTCGACGCTCCTTTGATCGTGTGGACCTGCCGATACGCGAGCTCGATCGCATCGAGTGGCGTCAGCGATCCGCCGAGGGCTTCGTCGATTCGCGCGAGACGATCTCCGACCTCGGAAAGATATTGCGTGCGCACGCCTGGCTCGATCGAGCGCGGCGCGAGCGACATCGGCGGCGTCGGCCACACGACGAGCCCCGCGGAAGGCGACTCACCCGCGAGCAGCTGCTCGGCCGCGCGGCGCATCAAGTCGGCTGCGGTGTGCGCTGCGGCCTCTTCGCCAGCGCCGAGCTTTCGTTCGAGTCGCGCGAGCTCCTGCGCGAGCGCACTTTCGCCTGCGAGCCCGAGCGAGCCCTTGAGCGCGTGAATCGCACGCCGTGCCTCGACGACGTCGACTGCGCTTCGCTCGAGCGCAGGAAGATGCCGCGTGATTTCGACGAGCAGAAGCCGCGCGAGCTCGGGGTCGCTCATCTAGCTCTCTTTGGTGGGCTCGTCTTCGCCTTCGTCCTCGATGAGAGAGCGCACGAGCGGCTCGAGCATCGGACGGAGCGCGCTCGCAAGAAGCGCACGCGGTACGCGACCACTCAGCGCACCGAGCGCAACGACGAGCGCGCGCGCGTGCTCTGTGGCTTGCGCGATCGCTTGCGCCGTTTCTGGATCGCTTCCCGTGGCCGTGCGCAGACGTTCACCGAGATCGGCGAGCGCGCGCGACGACTCGGCCGCAGACGCAGCGGCAAGCGAAGCATGTTGCGTGATGTCTGCGCCGTGACCGCGTGCTTCGTCGAAGCGTG
Source organism: Polyangiales bacterium (assembly GCA_038239005.1). Lineage (GTDB taxonomy): Bacteria > Myxococcota_A > Polyangia > Polyangiales > Polyangiaceae > DASXHD01. The sequence continues at coordinate 5,434 of JBBSFE010000144.1, read as the reverse complement.
ATGTGAGCGTCGCGAGCTCGCGCGTCGACTCGGCAATCGTGCGGCCGACTTCGCGTGCGGTCTCGACGCCGCGATCGGCGTGCGAGCGAACTTCGCTGCTCACGAGCGAAAGCGCTTTTCCGCCGACCTCGCCGAGGCGCGCGCCCTCGAGGCCTGCGTTGAGCGCAATCACGTTGAGTCGTTCGAACGCATCGGCGAGCCGAGCGACTTGGCGCTGAAGCTCTTCGCTGCGCGTGGAGACGGCGCGTGCTTCGTCGGTGCCTGCGTCGAGCGTTGCGCGTTGCTTGGCGGTGCTCGAGGCCGCGCGCTCGGCGGCTTCGGCTGCTTTCGTGGCCTCTTCGCTCGCGCGCGCGTGTGACGCCCAGAGCGCGCCTTCTTCGGTGATCGAGCGCGCCGCGCCTTTGCTTCCGCTCGTGCCGCGCCGCCACAGACGAAAGAATCGGTTCTTCTCTGCCATCAAACTCTAACCTTCCCACTCGAGCGCCCACCGCGCGCGTTGGAGTGTCGCGAACGTTGCTGCGAGATCGAGAGCGCGCGCCGTCTTGCCTTCGAAGAGCACGACACCTTCTGCCGAGGGATCTGCGTCGAAGTGCCCGGTGGCAAGCACCTCGCATCCGAGCAAACCGAGCGGCTCACCCATGTAACGACACACGACGAGCGTCGCCGTATCACGAGCGCCGTCCATCGAGACGACCGGAACGATTTCGCCACCCGCGACCGTGATACCGAGAAGCGGTTTACGGGCGCCTGGCACGCGCGAGATAGGCGGGCACGTTGCGATGCGCACGACGAGCGATGCCGGCAAGAATTCGAGCGCGTCGCCGTGCTTGACGACGACGCCGCCGCGTTTCTGCGTCTCGGTCATGCTGCGGTCCGCCGGACGAGGCGCGCTTCGATGAGCTGGAACAAGATGCGGCACGCATCGAAGCTCGAGAGATGGCTCGCGATGATCACTTCGCGCACGGTGCGTTCGCCGTCGATCGCGTCGAGCACGAGCTGCTCTGCGCGCGCGAGCTCTTTCTGGCCGCCCATCGAATCGACCGATGCGGGGTCGGGCAAGAGAACCTGGTCGAAGCTGCCGAGGCGCTTCTCGATCACGCGCCACTCATCGACGCGGCGGAAACCTTCCATGACGACAGACGCGACGGGCATCGCGAGACGCGCGCGTTCGGCGAGCGGCGACGTCGTGCGTTGGCGAAACTCGAAGCGCCCAGCTTGCCATCGCAAGACTTCGTAGATGAGCTCGCTCGATTGTTTCGTGAGTGCGTCTTTGAGCTGCGCGTCGTTGACGTGGCCGGCCTCGACGAGAATGTCGCCGAGCAGCTTCTGCGGCTTCGACGAAGGCCCGCTCCGCGGCGGCTCCGCGCCGCTTTGCGACGAAACTGGGTTTTGCGAGCTCCGTACGAGATCGTCGAGCTGCTCTTCGGTGACGAGACCCTCCTCGAGGAAAAATCGGCCGAGGCGAAATTCATCGCCGGCGCCGCGCGATTGCACGAGGTCGACGAGACCGCCGCGCATGTGCACGGTGATCTCGCTCTCGGCATTCCAGATGGAGAGCGTTCCCGTTTGCGCTTCGAGCTGAAGAAGCTGAAGCACCGCGCCGATGGGGATCGCGCCGAGGTTGCCGCCGAGCACGACCACATTTCGGTCTGCGAGATCGACAGAGCGCACGGCGCGCGCGAGCCCGGCGATGTCTTCCGTTGCGAGCCGCGCGCTGAGCGCTTCCATGATGCGGCCTTCGTCACCGAAGACGGATTGCGGAAGCTTCGCGATCATCGGCGCGAGAACGTTGCCGAGCTGCGCCGCAAAATCGGCAGACGCGCGCGCGCGGATGGCGTTCTCTTCACGGATGGCCGGCGACCGCACCGAGAGCGGGATGTCGGCTTCGTCGAGCACGAGCGTCGGTATGGCGGTGATTTGCCCGGCCGCAGCGCGTTTGAGAGCGTTCTCGATGGCGGCGATGAGCGCGTGGGCGTCGAAGGGTTTGGTGATGGCGTCGATGGCGCCCGTCTGTTGGACGAATTGCTCGCGGATGCGATCGGTCTTTGCGCTCATCAAGAGCACGGGCAAACGCTTCCATTCTTCGCGTGCGCGGATCGCGCGGCAGAATTGGAAGCCGTTCATCTTCGGCATGACGAAATCGAGCAGCACGAGATCGAACGGCTGCTCGGCTGCGGTCAGGGCTTCGACCGCAAGTTGGCCATCGGGTGCTGCAGCAGGCTCGAAGCCATGCCGCTCGAGGATGCCGCAGACGACCCGCCGGATCGTATTGCTGTCGTCGACGACGAGGATGCGGGCGCCCATGCGCGGTGAGGGGAGACTAGGCTGAAATGGTGCCGCGCGCGCGGCATTCTGTTATCGCCCAAAGTCGTGGACCTGCTCGTTTCCGGCGGGACAATCGTCACATGCGACGCCAATGACACGACGCTCGAGGGCGACGTGCTCGTGCGCGCCGGGCGTATCGCCGCGATTGGGCCGAGCGCACGCCGCGCCGCGTTGAAACCAGCGCGCGTCATCGATGCACGCGGATGCGCGGTGATCCCCGGCCTCGTTCAAGCCCACGTCCACCTGTGTCAGGTGCTTTTCCGCGGGATGGCCGACGACATGCCGCTTCTCGAGTGGCTTCGGACGCGCATCTGGCCGCTCGAGGCCGCCCACGACGAAAAAAGCGCTCGCGCGAGCGCCGAGCTCGGTTTGCTCGAGATGATGCGCGCCGGCACGACGACGATTCTCGACATGGGCACCGTCCGCGCCCACGACGCCATCATGGACGCCTGCGCGCGATCGGGCATTCGCGCCGTCAGCGGGAAAACGATGATGGACACGGGCGTTGGCGTGCCCGCCGGTTTGCGCGAGACGACGCGCAGTAGCCTCGACGAAAGCGATCGGTTGCTACGCGACTGGAACGGTCACTCCGGCGGCCGCATTCGTTACGCGTACGCGCCGCGGTTCATCTTGTCGTGCACGGAGGCGCTCGTGCGTGGCGCCGCCGAACGCTCGAAGTCGCACGACGTGCTCGTGCATTCGCATGTCGCCGAGCACCCGAGCGAACGCGCCGCCGTGCGCGCGGCGCTTGGCAAAGACGACATCGATGTCCTTCGCGATTGGGGCGTGAGTGGCGTGCGCACGGTCCTCGCGCACGGCGTCCAGCTTACCGACGATCAAGCGCGCGACATCGCGCGTGACGGAACGCGCATCGTGCATTGCCCGAGCGCCAACTTGAAGCTCGGCTCCGGCATTGCGCGCATCGCGGAGCTCGACGCCGCTGGTGTGCAGCTCGCACTCGGGTGTGACGGCGCGCCATGCAACAACAACCTCGACCCATGGCAGGAGCTTCGCCACGCCGCGCTGCTCGCGAAATTTCGAACGGGCCCCACGGCGCTTCCTGCACGCCGCGTGATGCGACTCGCGACGATCGACGGCGCACGCGCCCTCGGTCTCGACGATGTCGGCTCGATCGAAATCGGCAAGCGCGCGGACATCGCCGTGGTTCGTATCGATCGCGAGCACGAAGAGCCGGGTGGCGACGTATTTTCGCGCCTCGTGTACGCCGCGAAATCCACCGATGTGGAGCACGTGCTCGTCGACGGCGCGATGGTCGTGACGCACGGCGAGCACACACGGCTCGACGCGGAAAAAGTCCGCGCCTCGGCGCGCAAAGAAGCGCGGGCTCTCACGTTGCGCGCACGCGTGTAGCATCGGCCGCGTGGCGAAATCGAAAACCGAATCGAAGTCGGAATCGAAATCATTCGAACAGCTTCTCGAAGCGATCACCGAGCCGAAGAAGCTACCGTCGGCGATCAACCTTGCGTCGCTCCCGGTTCTCGTCGGAACCACCACCACGTTGGGCCCAAACACGACCGAGCGCGTGATGCGCGCGTTTCTCGGGCCGAAGATGGGCCCGGGTCAGCCGCTCGTGGCGATGCTGCGACGTGAAACGACGATGGAGAGTCGCGACGCGCTCGGCCTCGCGCTGCTCGACGCATGGGAGAAAAAAGAATTCCACGGACGAATGAGCTGGGTGCTCGACGCAGTCTCCGCGCTCGGTGGCGATCGCACGATGGTGAACCTCGCGCTGTTCGTGGCGGGTTGGCCCGAGCACGGTGACAGCGGACGAAAGCACGCCATCGCCGCCGCGCCCGCGTTCGTGAATGCCGGCACCGACACGGCCATTCTCGCGCTCATCGGCTTGCGCCAGACGGCTGTGGTGCCGTCGGTGCTCGAGGCGGTCATCGAGGCGCTCGAGCATGCCGTCGAAGATCGCAAGACGACGCTGAGCGAGCTCTTGGATCACGTCACGCCGACGCTGGGCCTCGACCGAGACGGCACGCGCACCTTCGTGCACGAAGGCCGCACGCTCACCGTGGTGCTCGACGATCACTTCGAGCCGCGCCTCCGCGGTCACGACGGCGAGCACCTGCACGATCTCGACGACGAGCCCGCATGGAAAACGCTTTCGGCGCAGCTCCGCGAAGCCGTGAAAGTGCAAACGTTCCGGCTCGAACAAGACATGATCGCGTGCCGGCGGTGGAGCGTCGACGAATGGACGCGCTGTTTGAAAGACCACCCACTCCTCGTGAGCTTCACGCGGCGAATCGTGTGGGGCGTCTACGACGACGACGAGCTCGTCACGGCATTTCGCACCGCCGAAGACCGAACGCTCGTCGCGCTCGTCGGCGACGTGAAGCTCGATGACCGCGCGCGCATCGGCATCGTCCACCCGATGCACCTCGATGAAGGACCTCGAACGGAGTGGGCCGAGCACCTTGCCGACTACGAAATCATCCAACCGTTTCCCCAGCTCGGCCGCCGCCTCTTTCACGTCGAAGAGGCGGAGCGTGACGACACCGCCACGAAGCGCTACGAAAAAACGAAATTCAAATCCGGGCTTTTACGCGACATGCTCGTGCGCGGTGGTTGGCAACGCGACAGCGCATTCGTGCGCCGCGAATACACGCGCATCTTCAGGAGCGATGGCGTCGTTGCGATCGCAACGATGGAGCCGGGCGTCCAAGCCGGCGACGCGAGCTACGACGTTGCCGATCAAATCATCGCGACCATCGAGTTTCGCGCGAAAAAAGGCCGCGGAAAATCCACGACCCCCATGCAGCTCTCCGATGTCCCGCCGGTCGCCTTCAGCGAAGCCGTGCTCGACCTCGCCGAAGTGCTCGCCGCTCAAAGCTGATCAAGAAACTAAGAAAGCCGGCAAGGCGCCAAGGCGCCAGCAGACAAGAGGAGAGGGGGTTTTTGCCACGCGTCACGCGTGCTCAGAACCCAGATCTCTTCTCGTCCGTTGGAGATTGGATGAAGTGGCTGGCCTCCACGAGGTCACCCAAAATGGGGCCTCAGGTCAAAAAAAGGAGGCCAGCCATGGAACATGTTGCGATCGATTTGGGCGGAAGGGAATCACAGGTATGCGTTCGCCAAGCGGACG
>JBBSFE010000143.1:0-14709 GCA_038239005.1 Polyangiales bacterium | reverse complement strand
GCCGCCGCCGAATGCGGGAAGAACGCCATCGGACTTCATCGGGGTGGCGTACCCGAGCAGATTTTCCATGAAGTAAGCGGCGCGCAAGAACGTGAAGTACGTGCGCTTCGATTGCGTGAGCGTCTCTTCGGCGTAATGCGTGATGACGATCGGACCCGTGCCCGACGCCAACTGCGCGCCAACCGACGAAAGAACAACAGCATGCGTGACGTTGCTCTTCTCGAGCCCCGCGGCGTATGCGTCAACGATCTTGTGGCCGCGCGCCACGAGGTCGGGCGATGCAGCCTCCGGCGGGACGAGGAAGTACGCGCCTGCTGCGCCTTCGAGCGCTTTCGAGACGCTCGCCGCGTCGGTGACGTCGGCGTGCACGACTTCAGCGCCACGCGCCCGAAGCGCCGCGACCTTGGATGCATCACGCGCGACGACGCGAACCTTCTGGCCCTTGTCGAGCAATGCATTGGCGACGACCGACCCCGTATTTCCCGATGCTCCAAAGACGACGAACATGGCGACCTCCTTCGTGGATGCCCGCAACATAGGTCGCGCAAGATATTCTTCCAATGCATGTTATATATGATGTGCATGCATCAAACGCATATGCTCATCGGCCTCGATTTGCTGCGTGTATTCGAGGCTCTCCATCGCGAGCGCCAGGTCACGCGGGCGGCGCGCGTCGTCGGTTTGAGCCAGCCGGCCATGAGTCGCGCCCTCGTGCGCATGCGTGACGCGCTAGGCGATCAGCTCTTCGTGCGCAGCACGCGTGGCATGCTACCGACGCCGCGAGCCGAGGTGCTGGCGCCCGCGATTCGCCGCGTCCTCGAAGGTGTCGAGGCGCTGCGTGTGCCTGGCCCGTTCGATCCGGCGACGCTCGTGCGAACGTTCACGGTCGGTGCGGTCGACTTCTTCGATACCGACCTCCTTCCTGAAGTCGCGCGAACGTTGAAGACCGCGCCCGGCGTCTCCGTGTCGACGCGGCCGCTCGGCGCGGACTCGGGCGACAACCTCAAGACGGGCCAACTCGACCTGATCGTTGGCGTGCGTCAGGTCATTCCGCCCGACGCCATGATTCAGCATCTCTTCGACGAAGGTTTCGTGTGCGCTGTCCGCCGCGGACATCCCGTCGTGAAGAACAAGCTCACGCTCGCCATGTTCGTCGAGCTCTCGCATCTCTTGATCGCGCCGCGCGGCGAGCCGGGTGGGCCCGTCGACGATGCGCTGGCGAAGCGCGGGCTTGCGCGGCGGGTTGCGGTGCTCACGCACACGTTTCAGTCAGCGCCGCTCATCGTGTCGCGGAGCGATCTCGTGCTCACGGCGCCTCGCCGCATCGTCGCGCCGGTTGCGAAGGCATTTGGTTTGCGCATGTTCGAACCGCCGCTGCCGGTTCCGCCGTTTGGCGTTTATCAAGCGTGGCACCCGCGCGTGCAAGACGATCCGGCGCACACTTGGTTTCGCCGCGTGATTGCGGCGAGCGCGCGCTAAATCCCGTCAGTCGGAACGCCCGTGATGGCGACTTTGCCTTGGAGGCGTTTGCTGACCCAAAGATTGTTCTTGGCATCGACGATGACCGCGCCAACGCCGTCGATCGATTCGACGAGCTCGAGTCCGTCCTTCGGGCCCATGATGAACACGGCATCGTCGATCTCGTCGGCGAGGAGCGCGGTGGGCGCGTAGATCGTGACGCTGCGTGATGCGGTCGCGGGGAAGCCCGTGTGCGGATCGATGATGTGGTGATAGCGAACGTTGCCGACGATGTACGAACGCTCGTAGTCGCCTGCGGTCGAGAACGCGTGATCGCTTACAGGCAAGAGCGCGAAGTAGTGGTCCTTGTTCTCGCTGCGCGGATCGCGGATGCCAGCTTGCCAGCCATCGCCGTTTGGTTTTTTTCCGCGCGTGAACAAATCGCCGCCGGCTTGCACGTAGAACGACGTGATCTTCGCCGCATCGAGAACGGCTGCGGCGCGATCGACCGCGTAGCCTTTTGCGATTCCGCCAAGGCCGATGCGAACGCCCGCTTTGTCGAGCGACGCGGTGTGCTTTTGCGCGTCGAGCTTGAGGTGCCGATAATCGACGAGCGACAAACGCGATTGAACGTCGGCGACGCTTGGCGGGTGCGCGTCGAGGTCCTCGTCGAACTTCCAGAGGCCGTGGAGGCTTTCGAACGTGATGTCGAATGCGCCCTTCGACATGACCGATGCGTGAATTGCTTCGGCGAGGAGATCTTGTGTCTCTTGGCTGATGGGGACGGGATCTTTACCGGCGGCGTCGTTGATGCGCGTGATCTCGCTCGGGTGCCACGTCGTCATGAGCGCTTCGACGCGGCGAATTTCCGCGATGGATTTCGCAAACGCGGCACGAATCGCTCCTTCGTTGGCTTCTGCGCTCGTGAACGCGGCGAACGACAAGTGCGTCCCCATCGCGGTGTCTTCGGCTGTGATTTTTTGCCCGACCGGTACTGCGGACGTCGCGGTGGTCGACGCCGAAGGCAAATCCTGCCGCACCTCCGTGGACGGATGGCTGGGACAAGCCGATAGCGCGAGCAAGAGGAGCGAGCGACGCATCGAGAAGTCAGTATAATCCGGCCGTGATCGACACCAGCGCGACTTCTGCAATCGACGCCGCAATCGAGCGAGAGCGGGGTGAGCTCGGCAAGCTCGCGCGCGCCATCCATGCCAAGCCCGAGCTGAGGTTCGAAGAGCACGAAGCCGCGCGCGCCATCGTCGCGTTTCTAGAACGCGCAGGATTCAAAGTCGAACACGGCGTTGCCGGCATGCCCACGGCCCTACGCGCTCGCGCGGGCAATGGGTCTGGGCCGCGTGTGGCCGTGCTCGCGGAGTACGACGCGCTCCCCGAGATCGGACACGCATGTGGGCACAACTTGATCGCCGCAGGCGGCGTCGGCGCGTTCGTGGGCGCCGCCGCAGCCGTCGCTCACACGGGCGGCGAAATCGTGCTCCTCGGCACGCCTGCCGAAGAGGGCGGGGGCGGGAAGATCAAGCTCATCGAAGCCGGCGCGTTCGAAGGGCTCGCCGCGGCGATGATGTTTCACCCATTCGACCGCGACATCCTCGTGCACCCGTTCCTTGCATTATGCACGTATATGTTCGCGTTCGACGGCAAGGCCTCGCACGCGGCGGCCGCGCCGCACGATGGGCGCAACGCGCTCGTTGCGTGCATGGACACGTTTCGCCTGATCGACTCGCAACGGCCGACATTCCGTGATGGCGTGCGCGTACACGGCATCATTCGAGACGGCGGCGGTGAAGCATCGAATGTCATCCCCGAGCGCGCGTCTTGCGAAATCGTCGTCCGCGCCCTCGACGACATCGAGCACGCGCGCGTTCGCGCCATCGTCGAGCGATGTGCACACGCGGCAGCGACTGCGAGCGACGTCGGCTTGAAAATCGACGTGCACGAAGGCTACCGCTCGATGACGAACAACCGCGCGATGGCGCGCCTCTTCGGTGCACACTGCGCGTCTCTCGGTCGCGTGACGATGGAAACCGATCCTACGGCCGGCACGGGCAGCACCGACATGGGCGACGTCTCCCACGTGGTGCCGAGCATTCACCCCATGCTCGGCATCGTCGATCAAGGCACCACGACGATTCATCAGCGCGAGTTCGCGAAAGCCGCCGCGAGCGATCGTGGGATCGACACCGCCATCATCGCCGCCAAAGCGATGGCGCGCACCGCAATCGAGATCCTCGGGGATGGCAAGCTGCGCGAGAGCGTTCACGCCGAGTTCGTCGCGTCGGGTCCGTGAAGCTTCATCGCGGCGCGCTCGCGGCGCTGCTGCTCGCAGTCGCGTCGGTCGCGCACGCGGACGTCGAGCCGCCACATGCACGCGATGTGTCGGTCGAATATCCGAGCGGCGCGCACGGTGATGCGTTCGTCGTGCTCGAGCTCGTCGTCGGCGATGACGGTCACGTCATCGATGCACGCGTGGTCGCGGGCGCAGAGCCGTTCCTGAGTGCCGCGCTCGGTGCGGCCAAAGCGTTCACGTTCGACCCAGCAAAGCGCGACGGCAAAGCAAGCGCCGCACGCATCCGCATCGAGATCCCGTTTCACGACGCGGTCGTCGTGCCTCCGCCTAGGGTCGAAACGATCGAAGTCACGCCACCTCTTCCGAAGCCACCGCCACCGAAGAAACCGATCACTCTCGTCGAAGACGTTCACGTTCGTGGCACGCGCAAAGAGGTCGGCGGCACCTCGATGTCGAAAGAAGACGTGCGCGACATGCCCGGCGCATTCGGCGACGCATTCCGCGCGATCGACATGATGCCGGGCGTCGTGCCGATCGTGAGCGGCCTCCCATTTTTCTTCGTGCGCGGCGCTCCGCCTGGAAACACCGGCTACTTCATCGACAGCGTGCGTGTGCCACTGCTCTATCACCTCGCACTCGGGCCAAGCGTCATTCACCCAGCGCTGATCGATCGCGCCGACTTCTATCCAGGCGGATATCCGGCGCCCTTCGGTCGCTTCACGGGCGGCATCGTCGCCGGGCAAACGACACCACCAACGTCGTCGATTCGCGCCGAAGGAGAGCTGCGATTGTTCGACGTCGGTGTTCTCGGTGAAGCGCCCTTTGCTGGCGGCAAAGGCGACGCGCTCGTGGCCGGTCGCTACGGTTACCCCGCGCTTCTCGTGCCGCTCTTCGCGCCCAACACGAACATCGCCTACTGGGACTACCAAGCGCGCGCGTCGTATCGCGTGACGCCACGCGACACGCTGACTGCATTCGTCTTTGGATCATTCGACGAGCTCGATTCACGCGATCCGACTTCCTATGACCAAAGCGGAAACCCGCTCACGTACGGGCCGTTCTATCCGCTCTTTCGAACCGAGTTCCACCGCGCCGATCTCCGTTGGGACCGCGCGATTTCCGGTGGCAACGTGCGCACGGCATTGACGCTCGGCATCGACAGCTCGCTCGAGGGCAACGCGGGCAGCGGGGTAAGCGTGCTTGCCGAAAGCTTGCAGCTGCGAACCGAGCTCGACAAGCGCGTCTCGAAGACGCTTCGCGCGCGCGCCGGCGCCGACGTGCTCCTCTATCACTACACGTACACGCAGAACGACACGATCGATGGCATCCCCTTCTCGACCACGCTTCCCGTGCGCAACGACGTCGTCTTCGGGATGTACGCGGACGTCGTGTGGAACGTTCACCCGCGCGTCGAGATCGTTCCCGGCCTCAGGCTCGATGCGTTCACTTCCCGCGCGTCGGGCAACGTCGATCCACAGTCGGGCGTTGGCGTCGTCACGGGTTTCAAAGCGTCGGCTGCGATTGGCGTCGACCCTCGCATCGCGTCACGCGTCACGATCGGAAAGCGCCTGACTTGGGTGAGCACGTTCGGCATCACGCACCAGCCTCCCAGCCTCGGCCCGATTCCGGGAGGCGAGCTCGGCAACTTGCAGAACGGACTTCAGAGCGCCGTGCAAGCGAGCCAGGGATTCGAGGCGAAGCTACCGCTGGATCTCGACTTGAGAGGAACCTTCTTCATCCAACACTATTTCAACATGTCGGACGCGCTCACGACCTGCTCGTCGATTCTGAGCGGCTTCGACCTCGACACGAAATGCATCGACGCGCGCACCGAAGGTCGCAGCATGGGCCTCGAAGTGCTTTTGCGCCGCTCGTTCTCGAAGCGGATCGCGGGTTGGGCGTCGTACACATTTTCGCGATCGACCGTGACGGTGTCGCACCCGAAGTTCGGAGAGCCGAGTGAAGTGCCGAGCAACTTCGATCGACCGCACGTGCTGAACCTCGCGCTTGCGTTCGACTTCGGGAAAGGCTGGCACGCCGGAACGCGTTTCACCTACTACACGGGCCTGCCCTACACGCAGACGCAAAGCGGCGTACCCGTGCCTCCCTACAACGGCCTTCGCCTCCCCGATTTCTGGCGATTCGATTTGCGTTTGGAGAAACGCTGGCGACTCGGCAAGCGCGGCCAGTTTGCCATCGTGCTCGAAGGGCTGAACATCACGTTCAACAAAGAGGCGATCGGTATCAACTGCACGACCACGGATCGTGGCTTCGGAACGCCCGACGTTTGCAAACCGCAGCTGATCGGCCCGGTGAGCGTCCCCAGCCTCGGGATCGAAGCTCGTTACTGAGCTTTCAATTAGCCGAGGCGCGTGACGATGATGCCGTGCTCGGCGCCTTGGCGTTCGAGGACGGCCGCGAGCTCGGCGGTCTTCGCGATAGTCGGGAGCTTTTCGTATTGGCCGTTCCAGAGCTCGAGGATGACGCCCGATTTTTGGTCGAGCACCATGCGGTGAATCTGCGCCCACGCCCAGCGGCGAACGCGCGGCACGCCGAGCGGGAGAATGAATCGCGCTTCGATGCCGCTGCGTTGCACGATGACGCCGCGCATCCACGTGCGTGCGAGCGTCGCGATGCCGCTTGCGAGCACGATGAACGCGAGCACCGATGCCGAGATGCCATTGCGATCGCGCTCGACGACCCACGCGTAGAGCGCAGAGTTGCTCGACGAGTGATGCGCAAGCACGACGATGCCCGACACCACGAGCGAAAACCCGAACCACATGATCGACGGAATGCGCGAGAGCAGCGTGGGCCCGAATGCCCAGCGCTCGCCGACCTCCGGCTGATACGCCATCTCGAACCGCGCGACCGTGCCGTTCACTTCCGTGATCGAGGGGCGATCACCTTCGTCCGCGAGGCTCGGAAGGGCGGTGTCCGGTTCGGGAGTCGGGGTGGTGGTCATCATCAATCCGAAAGACACGCGGCCGTCGTCGGGCTTTGACCAAAGCGTAGCAGCGAGATTTATCCTACATGGATCGAGTTTTCGGAAATGGATCGCGAGCGAGCGCGAGGAGTGTTTTCCCTACATCGCGAGTATCGTGGAATCAGGGGAAAGCTGCCCGATACGTGTGTGGCACACCCGATGCTCTACACGTCGTCATGAACGAGACGATGAAGAAGTGGGCAGTGCGATGCGGCGCAGTCGCTGGGGCCGTTGGTCTCGTCCTCGGGTGCTCGGCATCCGACGGCGATGACCTCACCGCACAAGCCGCTGCTGAAGCGCTCTCGCGCACCACGACGATCGATCGCGCGATGCAGTGGGTGAACGCAAAGCTCAAGTACTGCCAGAGCGCGAACCACGCGCACGACTACGACTCGGCGTGCTCATCGGTCTGCAATCGCGAAGACAACAAAAGCTGGGACCCGTATCGCTCCGATTGCTCCGGCTTCGTGTCGTGGGCCTGGGGTCTTCCCGCGCCGGGCCGCGTGACGTCGCAGTTCGCGCCGTACAACACGGCCGTTTCGCACACGATCCCCGGCGAATCGCTGCAACCGGGCGACGCGCTCAATAGCTCCGACCACATCATCCTCTTCAAGCAGTGGACGAACCCGGGCAAGGAAGCCGTCTTCCTCGAGGAGCCCGGCTGTAGCTCGTCGATGCCGTATGCGCACTCGTTCACGTCGGCCGTCTCCATCAGCGGCGACTCGGTCTACATTTCGTACGAAGGAAAATCATTCGTCTCGATTCGTTACGATGGCATCTCGGGCACGTCGTCGGGCGGTGGTGGTGGTGGGTCGAATCCTCCGCCGTCGGCGAAGAAGGGCTGCCACTCCGACACGCTCAGCAAGGAAGTTCCGTTCAACACATGCGTGCAGAGTGCATCGAACGGCGACTGGTACCAGTGCGACGCAGGGGAATGGGTCAACCGCTGGACCGACCCCGCAGCTTGCGTGGCCGTGTACCCGCTCGGCTCGAGCGGCGGTTGCTACTCGAACACGCTCGGTCGTGAGGTCATCGACAACGCATGCGTGCAGAGCGAGTACGACCATCGCTGGTACCAGTGCGCTGGCGGCTCATGGGTCGATCGCTGGACGGACCCGGCTGACTGCTCGAGCACGCACCCGCTTTGAGTTGACGCCAATCAGATCAGATCGCCGTGTCACGGGCGCGAGCGTTTGCGGACGGCGGCGATTTCGCTCTTCGATGGGTTGATGACGAAGAGACCGTGATCGGCATCGACGAGCGCGACGTCACCGTCGGATGCCCAGCGGAAGAGGCCGTGGACGTCGGCGATGGAGGGGACGCCCATGATATCGAGAAGTGCGCGCGTGCGCGGGCCGCTCGAGCGCTCGGAGAGAACAATGGCGACCGGGTGTGCGCGCGTGGAGACGAGGACATCGAACACACTGAGCGCATCGCCGACGAGAACGGCCTTCGACGGCAGCTCGGCGCGCTTGTCGGATGCGGCGAGCATGCTGATGGCGTCGCATAGGTCTTCGATGTCGCGTGCGCGCTCTTCCATGAATGGATCGCGCGTGACTTGGTGCGCTGCGCGCGTGACTTCGCGTGCGACTCCGCCGAGCGCGCGCGGAATGCCAACCGCGTCGCTTGCGAGTGAGAGTGCGCGCTCGCGGAAGCGTGCGTCGCCGAGGATCTCGATGTAGGTCGAAAGGAATGCGGCGTCCTTGGCGCGCGTGGCGAGACCACGGATGGCTTTGTCGGCGACGTCGAATGCGGCGCGAAGAAGCTTCACGTCATGCTCGGCATCCGCCTTCGTGCGGAGATCGGTCGACGAGTGTGAAGGCGGGCGGCGAAGCGCGGCGACGGCGCCGAGCGCGAGACCCGGAACGACGGGCCGCCCGGCGAGCGTGACCTTACGCGTGCCGCCACCTGCGCGACGCGGGCTCGAGGCGGCCTTGTCGCGTTGGGCGTCGATGAGCTCGGCGTGACGAATGCCTGCCGCAATCAGCGCGCCGAGAAGTACGAGCGACTCGACATCATGCGCATCGAACTCGCCGCCCGCTCTCTGCACGACGGCCGCCCCCACGGGGCCCGACTTGCCGCGCAGCGGAACGGCCAAAAACGCCGGGAAACGCGCCTCATCGAGCTCGTCAAAATGCTTGTAAGATGCATGTTTCGCGGCGAGGTTCGCGACGACGGGGCGCATGTATTCGACGGCTTCGCCGGTGATGCCTTCGCCGATCGCGAGACGAATCTGCCCGATGGCGCCGCGCCCGAAGCCGACGTTGCCGCGCATGACGAGCTCGCCTTCGCCCTCGAGCAAATAGAGCGAGCACACGTTGGCGCCGAGGATCGTTGCGATGCGCCGAGGCGCTTCATCGAGGAGCGACACGAGCGGCATCGGGCGCGACGCGAACGCAACGAAGTCGAGAGTGGCGTCGAGCCGGTTGTCGTGCGCCACCACGCGCCCAAGCGCGCGGCGCGGCGTCGTCATCGAAGTGGCCCGGGGACGACCACACCGAGCTTCTCGTAGACCGCAGCGATCTGCTTCTTCGTTTTGCCCGTGGCCGACACTTCCGGATATTCGGCCCAGTAGAGGACGTCTCGGTAGTCGACCTTTGCGCAGCGCAAAAAATCGACGAGGTCGTCCTGGTTGCCGTCGGCGAGGACGAGCACGGCGATCTTCACGCGGAGCTCTTCGGTGCCGGTGTACTCGGCGAGGAGGCCGCGCACGATCTCGCGCTGCGCCACCGAGAAGCTTCGTTCGATGGCCATGTCGACGTCCACATGGGGAGCCTATCAGCGCTTCTTACCGAACATCGCCGCTTTCTCGTCGAGGCGTTGTGCGTTTTTCGTATCCTTGGCGGCGCGATACGCCACGGCGCCTTCCGTGAGCGCCGCGACATAGGTCTTGTTGTGCTTGTTGCTCGTTGGCGGTACGGGCATCTGTGCAATCGCGTCGAAAATGAGTGCGCGGTCTCTCGCGTCTTTCGTCGCGGTGGCGACGTCAAAGAGCGCGTCCATGAACCAATCGGCGCGTTGCGGCGCGCGCAAATACGGAATCGCTTCGGCGAGGTGCTCGGGAGCGGCACGCGCCATGGCCACGGCAAATTCGCCACCATCCATGAACGGCGTGGGTTCGTCGTCGTCGTCGATGAAATATTTCGCGAGCTCGGGAATGGGAAACGCCCGCGCTTCTTTCAATTCCGAGTGCGCGGCAAGCGCCGTGCGTTGTGCCGCGGCTTCGTCGTTCGTTTGTGGAACGACCCACGGAAATGCGAGGACCTTCGTGTTGAACGCGCGCGCGACATACTTGAGCTTGCCGACGACGTTTTCGGTCTGAAGCGTAGCGATGAGCCCGGCATCGGGCGTCCAAACGATTTTCCCGAAGACGAGCACGAGCGTGCCTTTGGGAGCCTTCGCCTTCTCGATGCCGTGGATGTCCATGGGAACGACCATCACACAAATCATGTAGATTGCGCGTCATGTCGCATGTGTTTCCGTCCGATGATTGGGCCGCCGCGTACCAGAAGGCCATCAACGACAATCCCAAATACAAAGAAGCCGGCAAAGACTGGACACACGGCGCCGTCGCGATGGTCGTCAAAGCCGACGCCGCACTCGGCATTCCGAACGACATGGGTCTCTGGCTCGACATCGATCGCGGCGTTTGCAGAAGCTGCAAGCTGATGCCGGCCACCGAAGTGCAAGACGCACCCTTCGTGATCGTCGCCGACTACGCGCGTTGGAAGTCGGTCATCAAGAAGGAGCTCGATCCGATCAAGGGCATGATGCAAAACAAGCTCAAGCTCACGAAGGGTCACATGCCGACGATCGTGAAATACGTTCAGAGCTCCCGCGAGCTCGTCGAAACGACCGCACACGTGGACACCAAGTTTCGCGACGAGTGAACTCAAGATTGACCAGGATGGTACGAGCTCGTATCACTTGGTCATGAACAAAGTCGGAGCGGCGCTCGCTTTCTCGCGCGCTGACGCTGCATTTTACGGAGCCGTGCGCATTCACCTCGCGAAGGCGCGGCTGCGCGGCGTCGTCGATGCTGGCATGGCGCCGATCTTGTTTTCGCTCGAAGAGCGGGGAACGCTCTCGATGTCCGAGCTTGCTGCGGCTGCGTTCATGCCGCGCTCCACGATGACGGGCATCGCCGCACGCCTTCAAAAGCGCGGTATCGTGCGCATGGCGCCAAACCCAGCCGACGGCCGCGGCACCGTCGTTGCGCTCACGGCGAAAGGGAAGGCCGTGCTCCCGAAGCTTCGTGGGATCGAAAAGAAGCTAGACGACACCATCCGCGGCGCGCTCCGTGCAAGCGAGGTCGACGGGCTCACGGATTCGCTCATGAGGCTTGCCACCGCATTTGGTACGAGCTAGTACCAACTAATACGAAGTCGTACTACTTGGGAGGTGCACGATGGATCGTTGGCTCTTCTTGATGGCACTCGTGGCGCTCGTGGGTTGTGGAGCTTCCTCGCTGCCCGCGAGCGACGCAGGCACCGACACGGGCCAAGACGTCGTGGCCGAAGGAGCGCTCGATGCGGGGGCACCTGCGCTCGGCACGGTGAGCGCGCAAGACATCGCGTGTCCCGGCAACGCACCAGGCGACGCGGGCGCCACGTGCAAGCAGGTCACGGTCACGGGTTGTCCGGGGCTCGCCACATCCGACGCCATCGAGGCGACACTCGTGGTGCTCGAACCTTCGACAACGCCCGTCGGAACCATCACGCATTTGTCGGGCGGCGGTGGCGAGGGTTACCAAATGAATGGCGTCTCGCAGTACGCGGCGGCTGGGTATCGCCAAGTGTTCGTGACTTGGAAGACCGACTGGGAGCAAACGGCAAGCGCAGGCATCAAAGCTGCCGCGTGCCGACCCGCGACCGTGTTCCAATGGATTTTCTCCGAGCCGTCGCTTCATGCGTCGTCGCGCACGAACGCATTTTGTGGCGAAGGCTTTTCGGGCGGCTCAGGTCAGCTGGGGTACGCCCTGGCGACGTACGGTGAGGGCGACATTTTCGATTACGTGAACGAGCTGTCTGGGCCGCCGTTTGCGCGCATCGATCTCGGTTGCGATGGCGACGCGCCCGCAACGGCACAAGTGTGCGGAGCCACCGACACGATGAAGCTGCCGAGCATGCTGTCGTCATGGGAGAACATCAAAGCACCGCTGACGTGCGGCTCGACGGGCGTGCCGCAAAGCGAGCTCGATCGCTGGAAGAACGACAGCATCGCGATCGGCGGCGTTTACGATTACCCGAAGACCGACGTCGAGTTTTGGGACTGCACGAGCAACTCGACGGCCGTCACGGCGATGGCGCAAATCTACGAGCAGCTCGTCGTACAATCCGAGGGCGCGACTCCGCTCACGGGCTACCACTGCTTCACGGCCGCCGACGGATGCGACGGCGAAGGGCTCGGGCAAGGCGATACGCAAGCCACGGCGTCCATGATTGCCGGCTGCAAGCCGCGACACTGAGCGCGAAAGGAGAGACGCTATTCAGCGCCGACGGAGAGAAGCTCGATCTCGAACGTGAGCGTGGCGTTGGGCGGCACCTGGGGAGGCGCGCCTTTTTTTCCGTAACCGAGATCAGCGGGGATGACGACGCGACGCACGCCGCCCGTTTTCATCCCGACAACGCCGCGCTCGAAACCTTTGATGACTTGGTTTGCACCAAGACGAAAGCGAAGCGGCTTGCCCGTCGGACGCGAGCTGTCGAAGACCGTTCCGTCTTGGAGTGTGCCCGTGTAGTCGACGCTGACGAGATCGCCCATTTTGGCTTCGGTGCCGGCGCCAGCGCTGAGGTCGACGACTTGGATGCCGATCGGTTGGCCCGTGGTCGCGCCGCCGGCGATGCCGTGCTCGTGGCGCAGGCATCGCGTGCCGTCCCATTTGGCGTTTGGGCCGCAAATGGGATCGCCGCGATCGGTGTCGGGGAGCTGCGCGAGAGGGATGCCGAGCGGGCGCGGCGTCGCTGTTTGCGTGGGCTGGCACGCGACAACCCCCACAAAACAAAACATTCCGAGGCGCATCGCGTGGCACCCTAGCAAACGCGAGGCGGCGGGGGCTATGATGATGCGCTCATGGCAGACGACAATCTCTTGGTCCTCGTCGCGGACGACGAGCCGGCAATGCGCGACATGGTCGCAGATCATCTCCGGCAGCTCGAAAAACCGAAGCTCGACGTCATCGTCGCCGAGAACGGCGAAGAAGCGCTTTCCATCGCGCGCGATCGGCTACCGGACCTCGTCGTGCTCGACGTGATGATGCCGGAGATGAGCGGCTGGGAAGTGTGCAAGCGAATCCGCGAGGACATCTCGCTCGCGCACACGGCCGTGCTGATGCTCACGGGCATCGGCGAGAAAGTGAACGAGCTCACGAGCCCGCTCTACGGCGCCGACGCCCACATCGACAAACCGTTCGAGTTCGATCAGCTCGACGAAAAAATTCGAGAGACGCTCGCAGCCCGCAGCGAGCAGCGCGCCGGCATCCCGCACACGAACGGGACCGGTCACGCAGGGCCCGGGCCCGCCAAGGCCGCGCCAAAGAAGAACAAGGCAACCCCAGTCGTCAAAGCGAAGACGAAGAAGGTCGTTAAAAAGAAGCCCGCGCCGGCGAAAAAGAAACCTGCCGCGAAAAAGAAACCTGCCGCAAAAAAGAAACCCGCCGCGAAAAAGAAGCCTGCGCCGAAGACATCGCCGACGAAGAAAAAGCCCGCGGCAAAGAAGAAACCGGCAGCCAAGAAAAAGCCTGCCAAAAAGGGCAAGCGCTAGACGTCAGACCATGCGCGCCGCACGGAAGTAGTCGATCGCGCGCGCGAGCGTCTCATCGAGCGGCCGGATGCGTAGCCCGAGCTCGCGCACGGCTTTGTCGTTCGAGAAATGTGGGGATGCTGATGTGAAGCGCGCCTCGTTGGCGGTAACGAGCGGCTCTTGTTTGCGCACGCGTGCGATCGATTCCATGGCGGCGGCGATGGGCAACCCCATCATGCGGGGGACCGAGAGCTTCGACACTTTCACGCCCGCGATGCGCGAGATTCGTTCCGCGAGATCGCGCAGCGTGACATCGTGGCCGGTGAGAATGTAGCGCTCGCCGACGCGGCCTTTTTCTTCGGCGAGCACGTGACCTTCGGCGCAATCGTCGACATCGATCACGCTGAGGGAGCCTGCGCCAAGGGCGGGCACTTCACGTTTGAGAAAGCGCACGATGATTTGCCCGGTGGGCGTCGGCGCGCGATCGCGCGGACCGAACGGCATCCCCGGGTTCACGACGACGAGCGGCAGCCCGGCGCGCGCGAATCTCATCGCGATGCGCTCGCTCAAATATTTCGTGAGCGTGTAAGTGCCGGCCATGTCGAACAAATCGAACGCCTTCGTTTCGTCGCCACCAAGCCCGACCGCCATGATCGAGCTCGTGAACACGACGCGCTCGACGCGCGCGGCCTTCGCAGCGAGCAGCACCGCAGTCGTGCCCTCGACGTTGACGCGATAGAGCGGCTCCGGATCGGGCGCCCAAAGCTTGTAGATTGCAGCTAAATGATAAAGCGAGCTCACGCCGCGCAGGCCGCGCGCAACGCTCGCCTCATCGGTGACGTCGCACTCCACAACGTCGACATCGAGCCCCTCGAGATTCGCGACGTCCCCCCGCGGCTCGACGAGCGCCCGCACCTTCCGCCCCCGCGCGAGCAGCACCCGCACGACCGCACTCCCGATAAACCCCGCCGCACCCGTCACTGCCACCAAGCCCGACATTCCGCGGCCTAAGAGAGCCGCCAAGGCGCCAAGGCGCCAGAAGAAAAGAGGAGGAGCCCGTGCTTCAGTAGGTTTCTGTCTAGACCTCCCTCGGATTCGCTGACACGCCGCCGAAAGAAATCGGATGCGTACCCTGCCTCGTTACACCGCTGAATTCAAAGCTGACGCTGTCGCCAGCCTCGCAAAGACAGGTCGATCGTTGCCCGAGGTCGCCCGCGAT
>JBBSFE010000142.1:0-14711 GCA_038239005.1 Polyangiales bacterium | reverse complement strand
GTGGCTTCGACCGTTGATGCGCCGCTTTGGCGAGCTCGTCACTCAGCACGCGGTCTTCTCGGAGCTCTTCGGAATCCTGTGAGGACTACACGCATATCCGAGGGGATGCCTCAGGTCGCCGACAGCAGCGTCGATCGTCATCGTAACACCCGGTTGGGCGAGAAGATTTGCGATTCGAATCAGGTTGTGGGCCGTTGCGACCATAGTTGCCGCGAGTTCGTTGTTGCCGATTCCTACGTAGCGAGTCTTCCGACCGTCTTGATCCCGCCGAAGTCTCTTCGATGGGCTTTCGAATGTGGAGGCTGATCGCTTAGCCAGCTGCGCCGTCGTTCCGTTGCTCTTTCTCATGAGCGTCGCGTCGCGTCGCGTTGATCGCCGACTTGTGCGCATCGCGTGTCCGAGTAACGCTTGGCTGGAGTCGCTGGTGCATCGTGCGTGAATAAACGCTGCTCAGACAGAACGCTGCGTACGCGGTTGAGGATGACCACCGACAAACGCTTCAAGGGCGTCCACAATTCGAGCAGCCGCGCGTCCATCCCAACCCTCTGGGATGACGCCTTTCTTCCACCTCGATGCGAGAGCGCGTTCTGTTGCATCGTCAATCTTCGCTTGGTCGAGGGCGACAATCTCGTTCGTGCCTTCGTCCACGGTGACTGGCCGCTCTGTTCCCTCGCGCATCGTCAAACAGGGGATCCCGAGAGCGGTGGTTTCTTCCTGGATGCCGCCCGAGTCGGTAGCGACGAGCGTCGCGCGGCTCATGACCGTGACGAAGTCGTTGTATCCAATCGGGTCCACGCTACGCACACCGGGCGTGGACGACAGGCGCTCCCATAGGCCGAGAGCCGTCGCACGAGCGACGGTGCGCGGGTGCACTGGGAAGAGCACGGGGAGTCGAGCGGCAACGACGCCGAGCGCGGCGAACGTGGCGACCAGCGATTCTTCCGTGTCGACGTTGACCGGTCGATGGAGCGTGGCGAGCGCGTACTTCACGCCGCCTAGACCGAAACGCTCGATGGCGTCCGTCGGGCGCTCGCGTGCCCAATGAAGTGAGTCGATCATCACGTTTCCCACGAAGACGATTCGCTCATGCGGGACACCCTCGGCGACGAGGTTGGGTTCGGCATCTCGCGAAGGTGTGAGGAGTAGATCCGAAATCTGATCGGTGATGACGCGGTTGATCTCCTCTGGCATCGTCCAATCACGTGAACGAAGGCCCGCTTCGACGTGCACCACCGGAATGCCGAGTTTGGCGGCCGCAAGGGCAGCGGCCATCGTGCTCGTTACATCGCCCACGACGACGACGAGCGCCGGGCGCACCGCGAGGAGATCGCGTTCGACGCCAACGAGAATCGCAGCGGTTTGTTCGGCGTGGGTTCCGCCGCCCGCCGTGAGGCGAGTCTCGGGCTCCGCGATCCCGAGGTCCCGAAAGAACACATCACTCATCGCAGCATCGAAGTGCTGCCCCGTGTGCATCAGGCGTGACTTGAGACCTCGCCGATCGAGCTCCCGCCGGATGGGGGCGATCTTCATGAAGTTCGGTCGGGTGCCGGCAACGAGATAGATCATGGGTTCACCGTCGCAGGCGTACGATTTCGGCGCCGCGCGGATCGGCTGCGTCGAGTGGGACCCCCGCGAGCTCGACCCAGGCGTGAGCGTCGAAGGCGCTGGGAGGCGAAACGCCGATGACGACTTCGCTGCCTGGCGCGCGCGCCGTGATTGTCAGCGCTCGACTGAGGCACGTGCCGCGGCGGAGACGCGATGCTGCGCTGCGCACCGATTCGGGCGAGCGACGTTGTGGAAGAAGCGAGCCCGCGCGGACGACGAACGCATGCGCGTCGCGCGGCGGAAGCATGCGCAACGACGCGTAGGCAACCGCATGCAGGATGTGATCAGCGACGCTCATGCGCCGTCCTCTACGAGCAAGCCTCGCGCAACGAGATCGTCTCTCAACGCTGAAGCATCCGCGTGGGCCTGTTTGGGCGTCACGTCGTACTCCGAAGCGATATCGGCGATGAGCTCTTCGAGTGGCTTGCCGGCCTCGAGGCCCAACCAAACCTTCGCGCCAATTTCGTCGAGCGCGAAGTACTCGCCGTGCTCCATGTCGAGGATGACGAGCTCTCCATTGAACGTGCGCGCGTGGACCGAGTCGGCCGGACGAAGACGACTCACGCTCGCTCTTTTGGGGTGTTCAATAGATCAATAATTGCCTGCGCAACGCTTGGCCGCGTGTGCGGGCGCGCGATCTCGACGAAAGGCACGCTCTCGTGAAGTCGCTGGACGAGGTCGAGCCGCCGCGCTTCGAACGACCCCTCCTTCACGCGAAACATCGAACCCAGAATCGCTGACGCGGCTGCCATCCCGGACAGCGGTCGCTGGGCAGAAGTCGTAAGTGAGTCATCGAAGCGGAGAGCGACCACGAGCTCGAGGCGAGCACCACTTCGCGCTCGTTTGCCCGGTCGCACGAAGACCTTTTCGTTGTAGGTCGACTTGTGTTGCAGACCGAGCTTGCGTGATCCGTCGGGCCAGAGACAGTGATCGGTTTCGGTCGGCTCGACGCGCGCAACGTTGCGCCGGACGACGACAAGTGCGGCATCGTCGGCGAGCAGCTTGCCCCCGTGGTGATGCGACAACTCGCACGCACACATCGACTTGCCGGCCCCGCTGTCACCGACGATCACGACCGCTTTCGTGCCAATCGCGACGGCGGATGCGTGAAGACCGAGCCCACCTCGAAGGTCACCGACGAGCGCGCGGATCGAGCCGCGGAGCTTGGCGAAGCTCCCGGGTGTTGCGTCGCGGAATCGGGTCACGCGCGGTCGGCGACCATCGCGTGAACACTGAAGTCGTGCGATGTGCGGCCACTCCATCACGAGGGTGTTACCGTTCTCGCCAAACTGCGCAAGAATTTGGCCATCAACAGTGTGCGTGCGGGTCCAAACGGTCAACGCCACCATCGTAGCATGCAGCCTGTTGCGCGCGCCGAGGCCGCCGTTCAGTGCTAAACCGACGAGCGCGCGGCGATGTACCACTTGAACGACTACGCACGCATGATCGCCGACGCAGGGCGCACGGGTGCGTATGCGAAGGCGCTCGAAGAGTGCGTTCGTCCTGGCCACGTCGTGTGTGACATCGGAAGTGGCACCGGATTCTTTGCCGTGCTCGCGTGTCGATTTGGCGCGCGCCGCGTGTACGCCATCGAGATGAACGAGGTCATCGAATCGGGGCCCGAGCTCGCACAGGCAAACGGGTGTGCCGATCGGATCGTCTTTCTCCGAGAAGACGCCTTGACGATCGAGCTTCCCGAACGTGCCGACGTTGTGGTCGCGGACGTACGCGGTGCCTTACCAGTGGCCAAGGGTGCACTCGCAATCCTCGCCAGAGCTCGCGAGCGGTTCCTCGCAAAAGGCGGTGCGTTCATTCCGCAGCGAGACGACCTCTTCGTCGCGATCGTTTGCGGCGACGTGCATACCCGAGCCCTCGGGCCCGCACGTGCATTCGATGTCGACTTGTCCGCGATGCATGATCGACTCGCGAACACCGTTTACAGAGACACGAAACGTACAACGAGCGCCGCAGACCTACTCACAGAGGGGGTTTGCTTCGCATCGATCGACTACGCGAAGGCAGGTGCGGAGCCAATCAAAGGCCGAGCAAGCTGGACGATGAAGCGTGCCGACGTCGGTTACGGTCTCCTCGTGTGGTTCGATGCGACTTTGACCGCAACGGCGCGTTACTCGACGGCTCCCGGCATCCAAACCGTTTACTCGCAAACCTTCTTGCCCTGGAGTCGGCCGATCAAGCTCGAAATCGGCGATAGCGTCGAGGTGGATCTCCGGGTTCAACCTGAGGGAGCCCCGTGGAGTTGGTCGACCGCTGTCACGCCGGTGTCGGGCGCGCCGGTTCGGTTGCGACAGTCTAGCCTTCTTGGCGCGATCTCTCCCCCGCAGCCTCGTGAACGTCGATAACGATCCCCGTGGAGTTTGGGCGCTCCAACAGTTTGCCGAGGACGCGTTCGTTCGCGTCGTCGGCGAGCTCGCGCGACACGGTGTCGATGTGCTTGCGGTCAAAGGCATCGTTCTCGCGCGGCTGCTTTACGCACACGTGGAAGAGCGGCCGATGGTCGACGTCGACTTGCGCGTACGCCAAGCGGACCTTGCGCGCGTCGACGAGATCGCGCGGCTCAGCGGATGGCGAGTCTTGCGGACGTCGAGACAGTTGGGAACGCTCGAGATCGACCTCGGTCTCAAAGGACCGCTCGTCGAGCTCGAGACTACGATTGGACCACCTGGCGTTTGTGAGATCGATGTCGAAGCGATGTTCGCGCGGAGCGTCGAACGAACGTGGCAAGGCGTCCGCTACTTCGAGCCGGACATTCACGACCACGCGCTCTTGCTTTGCGTCAACGTGTTCAAAGACAAACTCGTTCTCGCGAGGCCCTGGGCGCGCGAGGACCTAGCTCGTATTGCCAAGCACGCGGACTTCTCGCCGATGATCATGGCTTCCCGTGCCGCAGACGCGCGCTTGTGCGAGATGGTGTTGATCGTGAGCCGGTGGCTGGGCGCCGCACAATGGGAACGCGTCGCGGAAATACTTGAGCGAGGTCCGCGGCGCCGAGCATACGGACGCACATACCTCGCACTCGCTAACCGATGGCCCGAGAGCCGCGTTTTGGCGTTGGTTGCGCGGGCGGCGTCGGACGACCCGCGTATGCGGGCACGAGCCATTGGGGCGGGTTTCTGGGGCACTCTGCGCACCGCATTACGACGCAGATGAATGCGCGAAATGCTTGGCGCAACGCATTCCCAGGCGGTTGCACCCCCCAAGTTGGGCGTGGTACTACACCCTCGAGGAGCTGCGATGCGACAAGGGACGAAAAGCCAGCGAAAGAGCGCCACGAAGAAGGCGCTCAAGAAGCCCTACGTCAAACCAGTTCTGCGCCGCCTTGGCTCCGTTCGTGAGCTGACACACGGTCACCCGAGCACGGGCGGAAAATAGCTGCTTCTTGCGGCGTGGCGACCGGATCGCATTCGCGATGCCGCTGTCTGGAAGCGCCTGCACGATATCGCGACCTCCATCGCATTCGAACGCGATGATGTTTTCGTCGCGACCAGCAAACCATTCGTCGCTGCCGTTACGGGCGATGAAGTCGTCGCGCGCCTTCGCGTGGGTCATCCCGAGGTGCGGGCCTCGGCGAAAGCACTGCGCATCACGGCGGGCGCGCTACCGCTGCTGCCGCTTTACTATCGGCGGGACGAACGCAGCGGGCTCGTCGTTGTTTCGTCCGAGCTAGCGCTCCTCGAACGCGTCTTTTCTCCAGAGCTCCTCATCCGTCGGGTTGCGTCGCTCGTTGTGGGGATCGCCGACCCATGGCCGGGCGAGACGATCTTCACCGGAGTGCGGCGTCTACGCGCGTGCGAGACGATCACGTTCGGCTCTGGTGCACCGATCGCGACCACGCAGACGCCGCGATCCGGTGCGACGTATGAACGCGGAACGCCAACCGAGCTCGCGAGCAAGCTTCGTGACGAAGTCTCAGGCGCCATCGCACGAGCTACGGTCGATGCGGATCGTGTCACCGTGCTCGCTGGCGGCGGCCTCGACTCAAGCGGCATCTACGCCATCGCGTTGCGCGATCTCGGCCCGTCGCGCGTCGAGGCGCTTGCGGAGATCTGGCGAGCGCCCGGCGATGATCGTCCATATCTCGAAGCGCTCGAGCGGCACCTGAGAGCTCGGACGGTGAGGTTGAGCGCGCGCCAAGCCGCGCCTTGGTTCAGCGCATCGCTATGCGCCGACGCACAACCACAACTTTGGAGCGGTGCAGCGCACGACATGATGTTGTGGGCGACGGCTGATGAGCGCGGCGCTGACGTCGTCCTCAGCGGACACGGGGGCGACATCGTGCTTGGGGGTGGTCGCCCATCTTTCACGAGCCTTCGAGCGGCGTTCGCGTTTCGGGGTCCTTGGTCGATGTCCCGCCGCGCACGCCTTTGGTCGTGGATCGCAGCACCAGCCTTGCAACCGCACCTACCGCGTCGCGCTTTGGTCGCCTATCGGTTGAATCGGCTACGCGCACGCTGGATGCGAAGACCACTCGTCGAGTTGATCGAAGCCGCGCTGCACGAGGTCGTGGTCGTCGACGCACCACGAGCTCCGGACGACTGGATGCGCCATTTTTGTGAAGACCGCGTGCTCGCGGAGCTGTCGATGTCGTGGGGTGCGATGACCTCGGTCACGCACGTCGCGCCCGTCGATGTCTTTCGCGACGTCGAGCTCGTGCGCTTCATTTCGCGCATTGATCCGGTCATGCGCTCGGACGGCAACACGCACCGCGGACTTTACCGTCGCGCGCTCGGTTCGCTCGTGCCCGAGGTCGTGAGAAACCGACAAGACAAAGCGTCGATGGAGCCTGGCGTGGCCGAAGCGGCGCTCGCCGCGGGCGCACTCGAACATCTCGCTGCGCTCGCGACGTTTCGAGCGCTCGCTGATCTTGGTTTCGTCGAGCCGCGACATCTGCGTGCCACACTCGACGCCTGGTTTGTGGCAATGCGCCGCGGCGAACGCGAACAGCGAGTTCCCGCCGATGAATCATGGCGCGCGGTGTGGCAACTCTTGTCCGTGGAGGAGTTTCTCCGTCTCGTCGGTCGATAGCCTGCCTCTTAAGTCCATGCTACGACTGCCGTATTGTTCTGAGCCGGATTTGAAAGGGAGACTTTGCCATGGCGAGCTTGCGGTTTCGGATCATCTTTGGGGTCTTTGCGGTCCAGGCGCTTGGCGCTGGCGGATTCGCTCTCGAGGCGTGCGGTGGCGATGACAACGCTGACGGCGGCGACAGCGGGCCGGACGTCACGCAAGACGTCGTAGGAAAAGACAACTCCCAGCCGGACGTGGTCATTCCGGATGCCGGCAAAGACGCCGACGCGTCCGACGCGCCTACCGACGGACCTCCGCCTGGGCTGCTCTTCGCGGAAAACGAAGCCAACGCGATTTGCACACAGTGGTTCAAGTGCTGCCCGTCAGATGCGGGATACGACACGACCGCCTGCGTCAATGGTCTGCTCGGATTCGGTTGGGAGAGCAACCTCCCTCAAACGACCACGGTCTACGGCAACGGTCACGTTAACTATGACACCGACGCTGGCGCGGCCTGTATCGCGGCTATCAATTCGTTTACGTGTACCCAGACCGCAAACTACTGGGCGAGCGTGACCACAGCTTGCCAACACGTGTTCAGCGGCAAACTGACGACGGGTCAAACCGGCTGCGTGAGCTCCTATGAATGCGCGCCGAACAACTTCTGCGACCCCACGGTAGACGGAGGTCAGTGCGAGCTACTCAAGACGAGCGGTCAGGCGTGCAATGACAAACTGAAGGGCTACACGGTGGCCAACCAAGAGTGCAGCTACCTCGGCTCAACGCAGTCAGGTCTCTTCTGCGACGTCGTCAACAACGATGGCGGCTACGGCGGCGCGGCCACATGCAAACCGACGCTCAGCAACACCACGAGCTGCTGCAACGCAACCACCTCCGATTACACCGACCTCGCATGCACTTCGCTGCTCTGCGGTGACAACTGCCAGTGCGGCAGCACGACGACCTACCCGGTCATCGCTGACAGCTGCAACTTCTACAAAATCAAAGACGCAGGCGGCGGCGGCTGACAGTTGGGGGTGCTTCGCACGGCACGCACGCTGGCGAGCTCCAGCGTGCGCCGGCGCGGCCTCGTCGTCGCGAGTCTGACACTCGTTGAGCGGCTGCTCGCGCCCGGACTTTTTCTCACGTACTTCAAGGCGAGCGGCCTGGTCACGATCGTCGTGGCAGGCTCGCTCGCTGCGATCGTTGCGGCGCGTGGAGTGTTCCAGCGTGCCGCAGCCGCGCGGGCGGAGGCGGAGCTTTACAGGCGGTTCGTGGGTTCGCTCGTGGGTGGCGATGTTCTCGCGTCCACACCCGACGAAGACGCGCGAACGGCGCTCTTCGAGGGGTTTCATCGCGTCGGGACGCTCCTCGCCGAAGGGTTGCCGAATCTTGCCGCCAATGCGGTCGCAGCCGCGGCGCTGGCGATCGCGTTTGCGGCCAGCGCATCGAGTCGACTGACGCTCGTGGTGGTGGCTGCAGTCGGCGTTGCGGCGGTGGTGCTTTACGCGTCTCGCGGTTGGGTCGATCGCGCACAGGCCGAGGTGTGGCGGGCGTGGGGATCGATGGTCGAGGCCGTTGCTGACGCATGCGACGGCCGGCTCGACATCGTTGCGAGCGGCAAGCGCGACGCGTTCGTCAAAGGCTTCATCACGAGTTCACGCGCATGGGAAGCGCACGCGTTGCGAGCCGCTCGCGTTGCGGGGCTGTCGGGACGTGTGCCTCTCGCGGGCGTTGCCATCCTCATTGCGGCCGCGGTGGTGCTCGAGGCGCGCGCATCCGGCGCATCGTGGGACGAAGCGATTCTTCGCGCGGGGCTGCTCGCGAGCAGCGCGCCCGCGTTGATTGGCGTTGGCGCCGGCATCCAATCCCTCGTCTCGAACAAACGCCGCGTCGAGCTCATCGCGCGCGTTTGCGCAGTCGCCGAGCGACCCGTGGTATCGGCGACGCTTCCGGATGTCATCGATCACGTCGAATGGCGCGACGTTGCCTTCTCGTACCCGAGCTCTGATGCAACGTTGCGTGACGTGACGTTTTCTTGGAAGCGCGGCGAGCTGCTCGCGCTTGCGGGCGCAAATGGGTCCGGCAAGAGCACATGCCTTCGGTTGGTCCTCGGTATCGGCAAACCAACATCGGGGAAAATACTCGTCAACGATATCTCGCTCGAAAGTTGCGACGTCGACGCGTGGCGGCAGCGCATCGGATTTCTCTCGCAAAGGCCGTTTTTGCCGGCGCGAGCGACCGTCGCTGAATGCTTGTGCGCTTTCGACAGCGGCACCGACCGTAAAGTGCTCGAGGCCGCCATCGAACGCGTGGGCCTTCTTGCGACCCTTCGCCGACTGGCCAACGATCCGCTGAGCGTCAGAGTCGGAAGCCTATCGGCAGGCGAAAAACAACGCGTCGCACTCGCGCGAGTGCTTTGTCGAGACGCCGCGCTCGTCATTCTCGACGAGCCCGACGCCGATCTCGATCGTGACGGCGTTCGAATCGTTCGCGAGATCATCGCGGAGCTTGCGCGCTCGCGCATGGTTCTCGTGGTCGCGCACGATCCCGAAATTCTCGCTGCGGCCGATCGCGTGATCACGCTCGCAGGTGGTGGTATCGTCCTCTCGTGATCAAGCGGGGACTCACTCTCGGGGCAATTGCGATCTCACTTGCGACGTCTGTCGTGCTCGTCGAATGCGGGGACAGCCCTGCCACTTGCGATGGCGGAGCCGTGTGCGTAGATGCGTCCGCCGTGCCGCCCGTATCCGGGGGCGGTTGCGACTCGTCCAAGTCGGCCGCGTCCGGCGGATGCGCGGTCGCGGACTCGGACGGCTACTTCGTCTCCCCCACGGGGGCAGACACGGCAGACGGGTCGAAGCTCACGCCGTTCAAGACCATCGGGAAGGGGATCTCCGCAGCAGGGGCGACCGCGGCGAAGCCCAACGTGTACGTGTGCGCAGGAACGTATCTCGAGAATCTCGTCATCTCCAACGCGCCTGCGGGGGTTGCGCTGCATGGCGGGTTTGATTGCGCGAGCTGGGCTCAGGGCTCGGCGTCCACCATCGTGTCGCCGAACTATGTCGCGAAGCTCACGACTCCGCAGTACGTGCTGTCGGTGCTTGGGCCGGCGGCGCTCGTCGAGTCGATGACGCTCGTCGCGCCCGATGCGCTCGATCCGGCGACGTCGAGCGTCGCGGTGTTCGTCGATGGGTCACCCGGCATGACGTTTCGTCGCGCCACCGTCATCGGCGGACAAGGGACGGACGGCGTCACTCAGATTTCTCTCCCCGCGCTTCCCACGAACACCGCAGGCAACAATGGTTCGATTCCCGATGGCGGCGCCGCGCAAGATTGCAAATGCCCCGGCAGCGTCGACTCGGTTGGCGGCGCAGGCGCGACGTACAACGTGAGCCCCGCGCAAAGTGGTTTGCCCGTCGTCGGAACGGATCTCGACGCAGGCAAAGCCGGAGTCTCGAGCGGCAACTGCAACGGCAACGCCGGCGGAAACGGCGCGAACGGCAAAGGCGAATCGAGCACGGGAACGTACGGCGATCTCAACGAAACAGGATGGCACCCGAGCCCCGGCGGAAGCGCAGTCGCAGGCGGCACCGGGCAAGGCGGCGGCGGCGCAGATTGGAATCCCGGCAACCCCGGCATCGGCGGCGGCGGCGGCGGATGCGGCGGATGCGGCGGCATCGGCGGTCCCGGCGGAACGGGCGGCGGCGCGAGCATCGGCATCGCGGTCGTCAACAGCACGCTCCGCATTCAAAGCGCGACGGTGCGCGCAGGCAAAGCCGGTAGCGGCGGCGACGGCGCGGGCGGCCAAGAAGGTCAACCCGGCGGCATCGGCGGCGTGAACACGAACTCTTCATGCAACGGCGGCGCGGGCGGCACTGGGGGTCACGGTGGCAGCGGCGGCGGCGGCGCAGGCGGCGTCTCGGTCGCCATCGCAACGTTCGTCACCATCCCCGTCGACATCGACACGTCGAGCACGCTCCTCGGCGGCACGGCCGGCCAAGGCGGCCACGACGGAACGGCCGTCGCAAACAAAGCCATCGACGGCATCTCGGCCCCGCTCCAGGGGTTCTGACTCCGCCGCGCGCAGTCGTCGCTGCGGCAATCATGGTGACCTTCACGCCCGGCGATTCGAGCGCTACACTCGGGATGTGCATCCCAACCTCTCCGATCCCGCAGTCGAACCGAGCGACGATGACCTCGTCGGCCTCGCGAAGCGCGCTTTTGCAAACGTTCGAGCGTCGAACGCCGATGCGTTGCGGAAGGTCGAAGGCGAAATCGAACGCGAACGCGCGGCGGTGTTGAAGCGTCTCGACGCTCATACGTAAGATGAAGCCGGTCCTCTTGATCGTCGCCGGGCCGAACGGAGCCGGAAAGACGACGGTGACCGTGCGGCTCCGCCAAGAGCGATGGAGTGAAGCGACGGAGTATTTGAATCCTGACGATGTCGCTCGAGATCGCTTTGGGGACTGGAACGCTCCCGAAGCGGTTCGGCAGGCGGCCGCATGGGTCACAGCGCGCCGTGAGGAGCTACTCGCGAAACGCGCCGGTATCGCATTTGAGACGGTCTTCTCGACCGACGAGAAAGTCGATTTCCTCCGACGCGCATCAGCCGCCGGATATTTCGCACGCGTTTTCTTCGTGGGCACGAGTGATCACGCATCAACGCGTCGCGTGTTGCCGGCCGCGTGATGCAAGGCGGTCACACAGTGCCGATCGACAAGATTCTGAGTCGCTACACACGCTCCATCGCGAATCTCACGGCCGCGATTCGCCTCGCTGACCGTGTGTACATTTACGACAACTCGATTGAAGACGTGCAGGCGCGTCTCGTCGCACGCACCTCGTCGGGCACCCTACGCAAGGTGTACGTCGACCTCCCGAAGTGGGTACTGCAGACGGTCGACTCGTTCCCGCGCCACACGGACTTCGTGGACCAGCGCGCAGTCTAACGGATGGAGCGCGACGCGGCCTGCGCCGATGCGTGGCGTGTCGCGGAGGCCCAGCCAGGGGTTCTAACGCGTCCGCGTGCTA
Organism: Polyangiales bacterium; assembly: GCA_038239005.1. Classification (GTDB taxonomy): domain Bacteria; phylum Myxococcota_A; class Polyangia; order Polyangiales; family Polyangiaceae; genus DASXHD01. Next base: position 3,047 of record JBBSFE010000142.1, on the reverse strand, counting down.
CCTTGAACGCATGAACGCCGTTCGAGATCGCGTCCGCGTTGTCCTCACGCAAGACCGAGCCGACCCCTTCGAGCTACAGGACGGCGACGTGACGGAGCTCGAATCACGCGTGGCCTCTGCCGATCGTGGCGAGCTCGTCCCAGCGGCCCACATACTCGAAAAGCTGCGCCGCACGCGATGACCTTGCCGCTCGTGCTCGCTTTCGAGTGAACACTCACGGCAATCGTGGATTTTCGACCGTTTGGTGGCCGAATTTCAACCACGTAACGGTTGATTCACAGGTCCTTTTGGCATTGGCTCGATCGTCAACAGCACGCTCCGCATTCAAAGCGCCACGCACCGGCGGCGGCGCAGGCGTCGTCTCGGTCGCCATCGCAACGTTCGTCACCATCCCCGTCGACATCGACACCTCGAGCACGCTCCTCGGCGGCACCGCCGGCCAAGGAGGCCACGACGGAACGGCCGTCGCAAACAAAGCCATCGACGGCATCTCGGCCCCGCTTCAGGGGTTCTAACCTGCCCGCGGTCATGTGCATCGGTTGGGTGTGGTGGTACGTTTGACGTGTGAAGAAGAAGTCGGCAACCCGTGTCACGCGAGGCGAGAAAGCGTCGCGATTCGCTCCGCACCGCGATGACGCGAGCGAAGCGCGACGATCCGCCGAGAGCGCCGGGCGCGGCGAGTTTTTCAGTGCGGAAGACTCCGCCGCCATCGTTGCGGACTGGCTTGGCGAGCGTCCGAAAAAGCCCCGATGCCAATCGAGTAGGGGAGTCGGCGGCTACGGTATGGTAATAAGGTCGATGTGTTGCTGCGCCTGATCATCGAGACCGGAGCCCGGGCGCTTGGGTTTCGCTGCGGACACTGATGGCGGCGGCGGCGCGCGCGTTACGTTCGAAACAGCGACATCGCTTGCCTGAGGCCTCGTCGCTTGCGGCGCTGCGCGCATCGGCGCGGTTTTCGCAGTCACCGTCGGTGTTGCGATCGAGATGGGCGCAATCGACGCAGCAGCAGGCGAGGTAGGCGCGATCGAAGCAGCAGTCATGCTCGAGGGAGCCGATGCTGTGGGCGCCGCGATCGCGATATCGGGCGAAGGCGGCGTCGCGATCGAATCATGCGCGTGGACGAATCGGTAGTAACCGAACAGGAAGATGCTCGCCAAGATCGCTCCGCCGGCGATGCCCTGCGGAAGGAAGCTACGCGAAAGTCGCTCGCGGAGTCTTCGCGCGGAGAGCACCAAAGGCGGGCTCGAGACGTCGCCGGGCGGCGCGATCGGGGCCGACTCGGTTGGGGCCGCGCGAAAGCGTTTGCGTGCGGCGTTGCCCTCGCGCACGTTGGGAAGCTCTTCGGTGCGGACCGGCGCGGTTGGCGCGCGCGCAAAGTGCTCACGCGATGACACGGCCGGGACGTTGCGCGGAGCCTCTTCCTTCGTGTCGAAGCGCGGGGTCGAGCTCGTCTTCGAGGTGCCCCATAGCGGCGACGACGGGCCGCCACCAGCGCTCGTCGGCGTGACGCCCATGCGAGCCCACAAGGTTTCGAAGGGCTCCTCTTCTGTTTTGTCGTGATGCTCGACAGGTGGATGCAGCATGTCGAGCGACGTGCGAATCGCCTTGAGCACGTGCGCGAGCTCGTGGGCGCTCTTCGGTCGCGCCGCAGGATCTTTCTGCAGCGCGGAGAACACGATTTGGTCGAGCGCCGGATCCATCTCGATCCCGAGCGACGAGAGGCGGATCGGAGTGTCGTTGATGTGAGCCTTCACGTACGCGTTTCGATCTCGCTCGCAGTGCGCGAAGACGTGGCGACCCGCGCAGAGCTCGAAGAGGACGAGGCCGATGTTGTAGATATCGGAGCGCGGCGTCAGCGGCTTGCCCTGAAGCTGCTCGGGGCTCGCGTACTCGAGCGTGCCGAGGAATCGCTTGCCTGTCTGCCGGCTCGCTTGCTCGAACATGTGCGCGAGACCGAAGTCGAGAAGCACGGCCCGCGTCTCGTGCGGCGTGATGCGCGACATGAAAATGTTCGCAGGTTTGATGTCGCGGTGGAGCAGCGAGTACGGCGGGTTGTGCGCGACGTCGAGGCCTTCGAGCAGCTCGATGGCGATGTCGATCGCGGTGCGCATCGAGAATGCTTTGGCGCGGCGTCGCATCACGGCATAGAGCGTGTCGCCTTCGAGCCGTTCCATCACGAAGTACGGACGCGGCACCGCCTCCGCCGTCATGCCGCCGCCAATGACGCGAACGATGCTTGGATGTTTGATCTTCGCGAGCGTCCGCGCCTCGTCGCGAATGCGCGTCGAGAGGTATTGCGCGTGCGCCGCATGCACGAGCTTGATGACGACCTCTGTCTGCAAAAAATCATCGGCAGCAAGCACGACGATGCCTTGTCCGCCTTCACCAAGGACCTTGAGGTACCGAAAGTTGGTGCCCGGGATCAGATGGTTGGGACGGAACTCACTCATGGCGCAACCATCACGGCTTTCGCCACGCCGGCTGGGCCCGGGTTTCCCGTTGCGCCTGCGTTGCTTGCGGGGCTCGTGGTTTTGAACGCCGCGCCGCCGTCGCCGCCTGCGCCGAGCGCGCCGGGTTTGCCGAGCGTCACGGAGGGGAGTGTATCTGCGCTTGGGGTCGATGTGCCGTCGATCGTGGGTGCGGTGCCCGAGTAGACGATGCCCGCGGAGATGCCGCCTGCGCCGCCGCCGCCTCCGCCTCCGGAGCCGCCGTGTCCTCCTCCTCCTCCGTTACATGACGTCGCGAAGAACGATCCCGCGTTTCCGCCGCCTTGTGCTTTCTGACCGCCGCCGCCTTTGGCTCCGTCGCCCGCGTCCTTTGCGACGAGCGTGGTTTGCGTGAGCGTGATGGTGCTGTTGAAGGAGAGAAGCGCGATGCTCGAGCCGCCGCCACCGCCCGCCGTGCCACCGACTCCGCCGCATCCACCGGCGCCTCCGCCTCCGCCTCCGCCCGCGCTATCGAGGCTCGCGCCGCCACCGCCGCCTTCGCCGACGTCACCGAGCCCGCCGGGTCCGCCCGCGATCGATGTCCATCCCGTCGCGTCGAGC
>JBBSFE010000141.1:0-15298 GCA_038239005.1 Polyangiales bacterium | reverse complement strand
TGAACCTTCGTCGGGTCGACGGCGTGCCGCGCGCTCTTCGTCTTGATCATTTCCAGCATGCGAGCCTACCTGCACCAGCTCGCAGCGAATGGAAAGCGATACGTGCATCATGCAAGAAACAAACCGAGGGGATCCCTCAGTCCTCGTCTAACTCGAAATTTTGGAAGGTGTACGAGCCGGGAGCGAGCTCGAGAGTGCTCTTCTTTCCGACGACGACGTTGCCGTAATTGCCGGCGGAAAGAGACTGCGTTGTTTTCGGTGGCACGCTGACGTTGACACCCACCGCAAGTGGAGGGATGGCCAGAGGCAAGGGCTGAAGCATCGCGGCTGGGAAGTCAGTCTGCGACAGTAAACCCGGCTTACCCTTGGTGCTGAGCGCGTTCGTCTGCAGATTGCCGACGCACGAGTCCTTGTCCAACAAAGCGGATGCCGCGGATACGGTCGAACCGTGGCTGCTGCAGTCCGACGCAACGCCGACGTTCGCGTTCTTCCCCACGACAAGCTGTGGAGGAGATGCGACACCTGCGTCTGGGTTCTTCGCCGCGGTAGAGACACCACCGTCGGCCAATTGCCACGGCTCGATTTGGCGGACGACGACGTCCCCACCGACGACGTTGGCACCTTTGTCGATGGTGATGGAGCGCTCCGCCAGAAGAACGGCCGTCCCTCTCGTCAACGCGGAGGACTGCGTTCCGGTACCGTCGCTGCAGGCGACCATCCAGACAACGATGCCGAGCGCGCCCAAAACGGCCGAAAGTGCAATTTGTCGAGTCGCGAGAGTCATGCGGGTTCCCCTTCCGCCGAATGTCGTAACTAACCGTTGCCTGCTCTCTGTAGGTGGCACAAGCGGAATCGCGACAGCAGTCGGAAATGAGTGCGCGCGGCACGTACGGCGCCACACCTTTCCGTCGGCGAGCGTCGGTTACGCCAGTGCATGCACGTCTGCTAGAACCTCTCCCGCCTGCCCCCGTAGCTCAGTGGATAGAGCAGCGGTTTCCTAAACCGTTGGTCGCAAGTTCGATTCTTGCCGGGGGCGCTCACGAACCCCCATGCATGGCCGCGTGAAACCACGTAACGCTCGTCCGATGCCGCGGGTTGACGTGGGGAAGATCGTCGGTCGGATCCTCGCGGGCCTGTGGCTGCTTGCGCCCGGCGGCGCGCGAGCAGGCGATGAGCGTGGCGGCAACTTCGACATCGTCCTCGAAGGCGGCGCGTTGGTTGGCGCGACCACGTCATCCACGGCTCACTTGGCACCGGTGGGTCAGATCACCGGCCTCGGACGATTCCGCGCTGCGAATCATCTCGCTTCGCTGCCGGCCTCTCGCTGCTGCCGGCTCCAGACGTCGTCACCTTTGGTGTGGTTGGCCATCTCGAGTGGCTGCCGCTTCGAAGCGAGCCGCTGATGTTCGCAGTCGTCGTTGGAAGTCGGCTGATGCTCGTGCAACCACTCATGTGCATCGAGCGCCCGCCGACGACGCCAGGATGCGGTTCAACGTTCGTGACTGGCGGAGGTATCGTCGGTGAGAGCGGCGTCGCCGTGCGTACGCACAGACTCGGCGGATATCGGCTTGGTGTGGCGCTCTCCGCGCTCGCGGGGCCGATATCGCCATACGGTCGGGACGGCACGCTGCGCGATTTCTATTTCGGTGGCGTCGCCGGAGTGATTGTCACCTTCTAGCTCGGTCGACCAAATGCGAAGCTGATTCAGAAGATGGAGCCTGTAGCATTCGACGTCGTTCGGGTAAGGCGCAATCCGTGGATGACGGCGCTCACGTCTTTGCCGCTCGCGCTGATTCCGATCGCGATCATCGCGACGCTCGTCACCGGTGGGCCGTTTGCTTTCTTCGCGCCGCACTTGGCGATCATCGGGCTTCTCGGTTTTCTCGCGTCGTGGAGGCGGATGCCTTTTGCGCGTCGCACGTTTTGCAAGGTGCGCGTCGACGACGAGCTCCTTCGCATCGGGCGCGAGAGCGTTCCGCGCGCCGACATCACGAATGCCGAGCTCATGCCCACGGACGACACGCCCATCGTGCGCGTCAAGCGGCGCGGACACATCGCGGCGGAGAATCTCGTCGTGCAGAGCGGTCGCGAAGCGCACGATCTCTTGACCGCGCTCGGGTTCGACGCGTCTCAGCGCGTCGCGGCGTACAGCTTGCCCTCGCTCGCCGTCGTGCGTTACGCGTGGGCGCCCTTTCTCATTGCACCGCTTGCGGTTGTCGCGATGGGAGTCTCTTCGCGCGTTCACTCCGCGTTCAACCCGCTCGTCTTTACGATTTTGCTCGCCACTCTGGCGGCGACGTTCTTGAAGCGCGCTTCGCTCATCGTCGGCGCAGACGGACTTTACCTGCGTTGGCTTTGGGTGCGCGAGCTCATCGCGACGAAAGACATCTTGTCGGTGACGCGATTCGAAACGGGCCTCGGACGCAATCGCAGTCACGGCATCGAAGTCGCGACGAAAGCGGGGCGGGCCGTGCGCCTTCCGGTCGCGAGAAGTTGGGGCGCCGATCTCGGCGTCATCAAGCAACGCATCGAGGACGTCATCGAGCTCGATCGCTTGGCGGCCCACGTCGAAGATGGCGCTCTCGTTCTCGAGCGTGGCGAGCGCGCGATGCGCGAATGGATCGCCGAGCTCAAAGCGATCGGTTCTGGCGCGACGGCTCAATTTCGCAAAGCTGCGGTCCTGCCCGAGCAACTCTGGCGCGTCGCCACCGACACATCGCAACCCGCGGCCACACGCGCGGCCGCGGCCGTTGCGCTCGGGCCGACGCTCGACGACTCCGGCCGCGTGCGCCTCGCGGATCTCGCGAAGGCCACCGCCGCACCGAAGCTCCGCGTCGCGCTCGAGCGCGCGGCCGACGTGGAAGCCGATGACGAGCTCATCGAAGAGGCTCTGCGCGAAATCGAGTCGTGACCGACGACGCGGCGGTCATCGGAGAGCCAAGCGCACGTCGAACGCGAGCGCGCATGCGTCGAGCCCCGCGGCGTATTCGGCGCGGCCCATTTCGGACCACGATGTCGGGTCGACGCGTTTGCGCATGCGGAGGAGCACCTTCGACGCCGGGAGATCGAAGAGGGCAATGCGAACTTCGTGCGGGCGTTCGCCGTCGAGCTCGGCGGTGGCTTTCGGATCGCCCGGCTCGTCCATGGCGACGAGTAGACGGTCTGCGCGGAGCGCGCCGAGCGCTTGATCGATGTGCGCGCGGTCGAGCTCCGTCTTCAGGAGCGCGAGCTCTGACTCTTCGCGCGCCGCGCGCGCGCGTGCCTCCCACGAAGGCTGGAGCACGTGCAGCGCGACGTATGCGTCGCCGAGGCGATGCACATCCGGCGCCTTCGCCACACCCGTGTACACTGCACGCACCCGGCTCGCGACATCGCGTTCGGTGCGCGATTTGGGCGCGTCGACGACGCAGTGCGCGAACGAATCCACGAGCGACGCCCGCGCGACCTTCTCGATCGAGCTTCCGTTCGCGAACGATTCGACGGGCCCGTGCACGTACGCCATCGGGTGCGCGAATGCATTCGGGGCGCGCATGTCGTCCGTCACGAGATCGCCGTCGTATATCGCGGCGAGCTCTAGAAGCATCGATTCGTCGTGGGTGACGGACGCGCGATCGCGATCGGTGAGACCCGAGGTCTGCGCGTGGAACGAATCGAGCACGGCGGAGCGCTGCATCTCGAACGTGCGCCCCGACTCGCGTTTTCGCATGAGCAACAAGACGATCACGATCACGATCGACACGGCCGCGATGAATCGCAAAATCGCGCGAATACGCGCCGACGCGCCCTCGGGCGATTTGCGACCGGTGACGCTCGCCTCGATGCGCGCGCGTAGAGCCGGCGACATGCGCCGGTTGGTGAGGAACGTCGACATCAGTGCGAGCCTCGAGCGGCCGCGATGTTGCGCTCGATGAGCGCGAGGAGCTGATCGCCCGTGACGCCAAGACGCGCAGCCGCGTGACCCGCAAGCGAGGTCTCGGCGACGCCCGGCGCGAATTGATACGTGGGCTCGTGGTTCGGACCAAGCACCACCTGGAGAAAGCGAACGCCCTCGATTTTGCGCTCTTTCTCGAGCCGCTGTGCGAACGCGAGAAAGTGCGTGGTGATGAACGTCTGCGGGCGAAGTCGCCCGAGCATGCGGATCACGAGCTCGAAAATTTCTTCTCCCTCGGATGGATTCGTTCCCGAGCAAAGCTCGTCGAGAATCACCATCGCGCCGGGCGGTAGCTGCTCGAAGAGCTCGCGAATGCGCACGAGCTCCATCCCGAGGCGACCTTCGGCTTGATCGGCTTTCGTCTCTTGAATGAGCGACACCACGAGCGCGGGCGCGAGCACGATCGACGCTGATTTCGCGGGAACGAAGAGCCCGCACTGCGCGAGGAGCTGCGTGAGCGCGATGCTCTGCAAGAGGCGCGTCTTGCCGCCGGAGTTCGGACCTGTGACGAGCACGATGGCGTCGTGCCGATCGATGTTCACGTCGCACGGAACGGGCTTCATTCCGTGCACGAGCAAGAGCGGATTGAAGAGCTTCGAGATCGCGCGCGGCTCATCAGGCCCTACGATTTCGGGCAAGCACACATCGAGCCCTGCGGCGGTCGCGCGATCGCGAAAGGCAAGCGCGCCGAGATAGAATTCCACGTCACCGAGGAGCTGCACGAAGCGAACGAGCTCGTCGACCACGCCGTCGAACACGGCGTCGATCAAACGCGCGATGATCTCGCCGTCGCTGAAGTGAAAGCCGCGTACGAAAAGCTCGAGCTTCGAGAGCCAGCGCCGCGGCGGCGAGCTCACGAATTGGTTTTTGACGTTCTCCTGAATCGACAAAATCTCGAAGCCGCGAATGCGCCCGTCGGCACCCACGCTCACTTTCAGATTGAGCGTTGCGAGGCGCTCTTCGTAGCGAAGCAAATCGGCGAGCGAGCGATACGGCTCGCCTTCTTTCACGCGCTTTCCGAACGCCGTGAGCGCACCGAGACCGGAGGTGGCCGCCGAAAATCGATCGGCCATGCAATCGATGATGTCTTTGACGATGCCGAGCACGTCGAGCTGCCGGCGATTGGAGTCCCATTTGCCGATGCCCGTGGCGCCTTCGAGCAGCACTCGAAATCGGCGCAAATGTTTGTTGAGCTCCTCGAGCGCCGCGCGGAGCTCGGGCGAGTCAGCGAGCTCCCGAACGATCGCGCGGCGGTGCTCGACCGTCGCGACGTCGGCGGGCGGATTCGTCAAGAGCTTCACGAGATGTGTCGTCGAGATGGGTGCTTCTTTGCCAACCTCGAAGCACAGCGTGGCGAACTGCTGCACGAATAGATCGTTGGTGAACGCAGCCGCTTGCCACGACGAAGGCGCAACAGCCGCGCGATCGAGCACGTCCGACATTAGGCCACCCGCAACTCCGCTCGCAAACGCGAGCGCGATCGAGAGCTTCGTAGGCTCGACGTCGATGCGATTTCGCGGCTCCGGATGCAGCAAATCCGGAATCGTGGCTTGTCCCATGGCGGCGATGTTACATGCGGTCATGGACGAACGTCTGGAGCGTGCAGTGCGCTGGGCAAACTTGCCCGGGCATGGCCACACCATCGCGGAGGCGTGCGCGCGTTTCAAAATTACACAGGCCGCATATCGCAAAGCGCGCAAAGAGCTCGGCAAGCCTACGTGGTCGAGCGAAGAGCTCGTGCTGGCGGGCCTCAGCGGCGATGGGAAAACGGTTTCGGTGTCGTCGCTGATTTATTATTACGACTGGATCGACCACTCCGCGCTGACAGACACGGAGATGGTCGCGATCTTGGATAAGCTCATCGCTCGAGGCTGGGTGCGCAAAGTCGGCGACGTCGGCTACACACTCACGCGCGAGTGGCCATGACTGTGAAGCTCACACATCCAGAGAAGATGCTTTACCCCGAGTGCGGGGTCACGAAACAGAAGCTCTTCGACTACTACGCGGCCGTCGCGAAATGGATGATGCCTCACGTCGGCAAGCGCCCCATCAACATGCGGCGATGCCCGGGCGGCTGGAAGCGCGGGTTCTTCCAGCAGCACGTGCAAGGCAAGGTGCCGAAAGGGCTCCGGCAGATCGACGTGCAAGACGCAAGCGGCGACAGCAATCGCGTTTTGATCGACGACGCCGACGGGCTCCTCTCGCTCGTGCAGATGAACGTGCTCGAGATCCACACGTGGGGCGCACACGCAGACGACGTCGACAAACCAGACTTGCTCGTCTTCGATCTCGATCCGGATCCCACCGTGAAGTGGCTTGCGGTGTGCGATGCGGCGCGATTGATTCGTGATCGACTCGGCGACGCCGGCATCGAGTCGTACGTGAAGACGACAGGCGGCAAGGGCCTCCACATCTGCGCCGCGATCGAGCGCACCGTGACGTGGGACCGCGCGCGCGAGTTTTGCCACGATTTATCGACGAAAATCGTCGAGGACTTTCCGGACAAGTACATTGCGACGATGTCGAAGGCGAAGCGCAAAGGGAAAATCTTCTTGGATTTTTTCCGCAACGGCAAAGGCGCAACCTTCGTGGCGCCGTACTCGACGCGCGCCCACGCGAATGCGCCCGTAGCGCTTCCCATCACGTGGGACGAGCTCGGCCCCGATTTGAAACCCAACGGCTCCTCGCTCGATGCCACGCTCACGCGACTCGCATCGCAAGGCGACGCATGGGCGCCGATGCTCACGAAGCCTCAACGACTTTCGAAATGAGCCACTCATGAACGCAACCGACATCGCACCGATCGCAAGCGCGCTCACGGTGATCGTGGCGCTCGTCTTCGGGACGCTCACGATTCGTCAGTGGCAACGCACGCGCTATCTCACCGCTGCCGCGGAGCTCGTGCGCGCGATGCAAACCGCGGAGTTCGGGCGCGCCATCGCGCGCATCGTCGAAGTGCCCGAAGGCGCGACTGCAGAAGAGCTCATCGCCGATCGCGAAGTGCTCGCGGCGTTCTATGCGGTGAGCCACGTGTTCGAGTCGCTCGGTGTGCTCGTCTTTCACCGGCTCTTGCCGCTTCATCTCGTCGATCACCTCTGCGGCGGCTACGTGCGCGCGAGCTGGAAGCGAACGCGCCCGATCGTGATCGCGAGGCGCGAGACACTCGGCGTGATGTTTGGCGAGTGGTTCCAGTGGCTCGCCGAACGCATCGAGCAATACCCCGCGCCCGGCAAAACGGTCGGCGCGCCCGTCGCGTTCGAAGACTGGCAGCCTTGAGGCGCAAATCGGGTAGGCTAACTCCATAATGAGTCGCAAAATGGAGGTGCGGCACCGTTTTTTCCGTCCACCTCCTTCGAGCTTTTTTCTCCTGGGCCCGCGTGGCACGGGCAAGACCTCGTGGACACGCGCCGCGTACCCGAGCTACTCGACGTCGCCCACGCGATTCTCGAATCGCCGCGCCCGCCGAAGCTCGTGCTGACGGGATCGAGCGCGCGAAAGCTTCGGCGAGGCGGCGTCAATCTCATGGCCGGTCGTGCGGTGATGCGGTCGATGCACCCCTTCATGGCCAGCGAGCGTGCGAGCTCGCTCGGCGATATGCTCGAGCTCGGCATGGTGCCGCTCGTGCGAAGCGCGCGCTCACCCACCGACGTTCTCCGTTCATACGTTGCGCTCTACCTACGCGAAGAGGTGCAGCTCGAAGGCCTCGTTCGCAACGTGGGTAGCTTTGCCCGCTTCCTCGAGGCCATCAGCTTTTCTCACGGCGCCGTCATCAACTTGAGCAACGTTGCTCGTGAATGTCAGGTCGAACGAAAGACCGTCGAGGGATACGTCGAGGTCCTCGAAGACCTCTTGCTCTCGTTTCGTATCCCTGTTTTCACGCGCCGCGCCAAGCGCGAGCTCGTCGTGCATCAGAAGTTCTATCTCTTCGACGCCGGCGTTTTCCGCTCGCTGCGGCCCGCTGGCCCGCTCGATCGGCCCGCCGAGATCGATGGCGCGGCGCTCGAGGGTCTCGTCGCGGCGCATCTGCGCGCGTTCATCGATTATCGAAACACACGCGACCAGCTCTTCTACTGGCGAACGCGTTCGGGCGTCGAGGTCGACTTCGTTCTCTACGGCGCGAGCGGGCTCTTCGCGTTCGAGGTGATGAATCAAGCCAAGGTTCGCCCGAGCGATCTACGCGGCCTCGAGAGCTTCTGCGTTGACTACCCCGAGGCGAAAGCCACGTTGCTGTATCGCGGCAAGGAGCGGCTCCAGTTTGGAAAGGTGCGTTGCGAGCCGTGTGAGGCGTGGCTCGCAGCGCTCACTCCTTCACATCGGGTTGCATGAGCCGTCGCAGAATGGCTTGATGTCGCCGTTCTTGAAGAACTCGTCGGCCTGATCCATCGCGGGCTTCAAGTAACGAATCAAATCGTGCGGGTCTTCGCCGACGGTCATCGGGATGTTGGAGGTCGGCGCGAGCGGGAGACCAAAATCGTATTCGACGAGCACCGAGCCATCGGTCACGGGCCCGGGCGTGTCGGCGATGCCGTAGACCTCGCGGTTCACGGGTGAGAGATTTTTCGCGCCGATCGTGCGCGCGATGACATGCGCGCCGAGCGGCGTCACTTGGTGATCGCCGATGCCGTCCGCGATGAGCACGCGATGCGTCGCCGCGAGAAGCGGAGCGTAGCCATCCGGCTCGGTGCGGTCCCATTCGAGCTGCAAATAGGCCTGCATGATGCGTTGGTCGAGCCCGTTCGAATACGAACCACGGAGCAAGAGCTTGAACCCGGAGAAGTCCTGGCTGCGATCGAGCAAGAGCTCGTACGGCATACCGGGCTCGCCGAGCATGCCGCGCGTGACGTCGGTCGTGATCGACATGTACGTCGTGCCGAAGATGCCGCCTTGACTGTCGCCGCGATAGAAGTGACGGGCGCTGTCGATGATCGTCGTGCCGTTCATCTGCAGGTTCGGATCGCCCTTCATGCCGCCCATCATCATGCGCATCGCGAGGAGCGCGTTGACGATGCCTTGGTGTTGGCGATCGACGGCGGCGTGGAAGATGGTCACGTCTTGGGTGATCGCATCGACGAGCGTTTGGTTGTCGTCGTGGGCCATCCCGGCCCAATCCACGGCGACGCCGATATAGTTGTATTGTCCACATATCTGCGCGAAGTAGCCGCCGGTGCCTTCGTTGAGCGAGCCGAGGAGCCCGTGGCCATTTTGGAGAATCGCCGCGGGCGTGGTGTCGGTCGCGCTCGCGGGAATGAGCACGACGAACTCGAAATCACCGGTGCCGTTTTGCGTCGGCTTGCCGCTCGCGTCGCGTGTGATGTGGACGTCGTCGCCGGGAGCGGCCGTGTTCAAGTAGAGCGGGACGGTCATGGTGCCGTGGAGGCGCTTCGACAAATACTGATTTGGTGCGTCTTCGACTTGCGTGATGACGAACGACGGCCCTTGGTCACCCACGGCAGCAAGCGCGAGATCGCGCATCGTCAGTAAATCGGTTTGCGTGTTTGCGGCGGTTGCCGTCGTGTAGTCCCAGGCGATTTGCAGGGTTTTGCGATCGATGCCTGCCGCCGCGAGCTTGCCGAAGATGTCCTCGAAGTGTGCGCGGCGCGATTCGAGCGCAGCGTACGTCGTGGTCGTGCCGTCGCGGAGTGCTCGAAACGATGCGCTCGGCGGAAGCGCCACGCCTGCGTCGTCCGTGACGTTGCGAATCGCCGCGATGTAGCGCGTGCCGTCTGCGAGACGCACGACGGGGTGAAGCATGATCGCACGCTGATCAGGATCGTACGGACCCATGTCGATTTCCGCGAGGTGCGGCACGAGCTCACCCGTGTCGGCGTTCATCAAGATCGTCGGCGACGTCTTCAGGATCGAATCGCCGAGATGATTCTCATCCGCGAGGCCCGCCCCGCTCGCGTTCGGCATGAACGTCATCGCTGCCTCGCCGGGCGAGAACCCATCACGCCACGCGAGCTTCGCCGGATCGACGGCGATGCCATACGAAGGAGCTGCGAACATCGCGGAGCTCAGCGCGAGATGACCGCTCGAGCCCCGCCAGAAGTCGTTCGGAAACGGAAACCCACAATGCTCGGGCGCGATCGGATCACATCCATCGGCCACGACGACGGGATCGGGCGCCGAAGAGCACGCCACGAAACTCGCGAGAAAACTCAGCGCGATCGCACAGAGAGCGTTACGGCTCAATCCGTGCCGGCGTCTTCGGGTGGAGCCGGGCACGTGCTCGATGCGTAGGCGTAGCAAATGCCCGTCGACGTATCGCAGCAGTTCACGCCGCCGGGAACGTCGGGGCAGCTGCCGGAGCAATCGTCGTCACTGGTGCATGTTGGAATACACACTGGCGCGGCTTGGTCCTTCTTGCCTGTGTCTTTGACCGGCGCGTCTTTCAGCGCGGCGTCGACTTCGAGACCGCCGTCGTCATCGGTGCCGGCCGACGTGGCGCATCCGGTGAGTGCGATGAAGGAAAGACCCGCGCAAGCAAGGAGGAGCTGTTTCACTGGGGATAGCGCAGCATACGTAACGGCCTTGCGACAGACAAGGCGCGGATTCGAAAAAAAGGCTGCCATAATCGGCATTCATGGCCGCCCGGACGACGCTCCGTCAGAAGCTCGCGACGAAAGTCATCTTCGTGATCGGGCTTTTGCTGTTTTTGCCCGGGCTTCTCTCACCTTATTGGCTCGACGACTACGTCCACAAAGCGATGGTGCGTGGCACCTTCCCGTCGCCGCGAAGTCCGCTCGACTTGTACAACTTCGTTACAGATGGAGATCGGGCGCTCCTCATCGACCGCGGGGTGCTGCCTTGGTGGACACATCCGCACCTGACGATCCGGTTTTTCAGGCCGCTATCGAGCCTGCTGCGGTGGGTCGATTACAAGGTCAGTGACCTGCCCGCGCTTCATCACGCGCACTCGTTCGTGTGGTGGGTCGTGGCTGTCATTGGCGCGCGCTCTCTCTATCGACGATGGCTTTCGCCGCGCGCGACATGGATCGCGACGGCCATTTTCGCGCTCGCTCCTTGTCACGCGATTCCGCTCTCGTGGCTGGCGAACCGCGAGGTGCTCGTGTCGATGGCGTTCGGCACGTTCGCGCTCGGCGCTGCGTTGAACTTTCGCGATGGGGGTCGCGCGCGCGATGGCGCGATCGCGTTCGTGCTCTTTTCGTTTGCGATGCTCGCCGGGGAATACTCGCTCGCACTCGGCGGGTACATGATCGCTTTCGACGTCTTCGGAAAGAGACCCGCGTTCGGGCGACGAGCGCTTGCTGTGGCGACGTTCGGCGCTCCGGCAGCGGCGATGATGATCGCGAAACGCGCGCTCGGGTTCGGCAACGCGGGCTCGGGATTTTATCGTGACCCATTCACGCAGAGCGAAGCCTTCTTCTCGGGCGCGCCACGGCGACTCGCGCGCCTTCTCGTCGATGCGTGGCTCGCGTCGGACTCCGACTGGGTCGCGGACATGAACGTGTGGGGCCTAGGAGCCTTGATGCTCGCGGTCGGCATCGGCATCGCGATTCCCGTGCGACGCGCTCTCTCCGCGCACGACGCAGAGACACGCGCTGTCGGCAAAGCGCTGCTCGCGGGGTCTCTCCTTTCGCTTCTGCCGATGGTCGCCGTGCTCCCCTCACCTCGCCTGCTCGGCATCGCGATGATTGGGATCGCGCCTGCCGTCGCGCTCACGCTCGAGCACACGTGGTTTCCGGATCCATCGCAGCCCGCGCCGAAAGCGGATTACGCGGGCGTGCTCGTCATCTTGCTCGGGTTCTTCCATCTCGTGCACGGCCCGGTGACGTCGCTCCTCAGTGCGCGCTTCTTCTACGAAACATCGACCGACTTCGTCGAGCGCGCGAAGTGGCTTCGTCAACGCGTGGGTTCGTCCGACGCCAAAGTGGTCGTCGCGCGTGCAGGTTGGCAAGTCGTGCTTTTCTCGCCATTCGCACTCGAGCCCGATGGTCGCTTGCCGGATCGGTGGTGGGTGCTCTCGCTCGTGCCGCACGCTCTCATGCTTCGGCGCGGCGAAAACACGATCGATCTCGTCGTCCCCAAAGGTCGCGGCTACTTTCCCACGGGCCCCGACGATCTCTTTCGAAGCGAAGACCTCCCCCTTCACGCGGGCGACGAGATCACCGTGCCAGGTCTCCGCGCGACCGTGCTCGAAGGCGGCGAATCCGGCCCCGGCCGCGTTCGCTTCGAGTTCGACCAAAAGCTCGAATCGCTCGTCTGGGTCGCCGACGGCAAAGACAATTGGCGCGAAGTGCCGCCGCCTCAACTCGGATTCGGAATGCCGATCGATCCGTAGCGTTGGATTAGCCGGCGATGCGGTCGCGAACCCAGAGAGCGGGCTTCTCGATCATCACGTGCATCGCGTACGCGAGCGTCGCCGACATCGCGAGCAGCATCACGAGGGAGATGGGCCACACGAGCGCGAGGGACATCTTTTGCGCGATGAGCTTTCGCGCCGCCGGTACGACCACGTGATCGCACAGCGGAATGTGCACGAGATAGACGCCGTACCCGAGCGTCGCGATGCGACGAAACACGGGGGCAGAGAGGAAGCGGTGAATCACGCCGTCGCCGTGGAGCAGCAAGAGAAGGAACCCGAAGTACATCGTCGTCGTGAGCGTGCCCCACGCGATCACGTGATAGAAATTCAGATTCTTCGCGAATGTCCACGGGCGAAGCAGCATCCACAAACACAAGAGCGAAGGCATCGCGACGAGCGCGCGATGGAACGGCGCATTCAGCCAATGGCCGATGGGCTCCTTGTAGCGATCATGTACGAGCGCGAGAAGAATGCCGCTCACGAGTGTGTCGTAGCGAGTGTACGTTCGGAAGTAGAGCGCGCCGTAGAGCTCGACGTCGATCCACGGCGCCGTGTGCCGATAATAAAGCACGAGCCGGACGACGAGCGCGCTCGCCCAAATCATCGCGAGGAGCGCGATGCGTGCACGATCGCTCCGCAAGCGCGACAGCACGAAAAAAAGAAGCGGCACGACGAGGTAAAATTGTTCCTCGAGCGCGAGCGACCAGCCCCAGAACATGATCACATCGAAGCGCCCGAGCCGCGTGAAGTTCGTGAGGTACGCGTACTCCATCCAGAGGTGGTGCTTCTGATCGGGCGTCAACGTGTAGGCGAGCGCGAGCACCGTCAGCACGACGTAATACGAAGGAAACGTGCGGAAGATGCGCCGCAGGTAAAACCGCCGAATCGGGTGCTTCTGCGTGTCCCTATTTTTGAGCGAATAGAGCAGAATCGAGCCGATCAAAAACCCGCTGAGGATGAAGAACAAATCCATCCCGAAAAAGATCGCGAGCGACGACACCACCCAATCGCGGTCGAGGCGAATCGACTGCTCGTACGCGAAGATCGACGTCACGTGAAACTGCACGACGCTGATGATCGCAAGGACGCGCAGCCCGTGGAGCTGCGGGTAACGGTTGTCGAGAAGATCGAGGGAGAAGAAACGCCGCACGAAGCGGCGAACTCTATCTACTTTTTGCGGCGCCGGAGAGCCGCGCGCGCGGCCTTAGCGCCAAAAGGAGCCCGAGGAGCACGAGCGCAGATGCATCCGCGGGCGATCCGCCGGACGTGTTGCAACCGCCGCCGCCACCCTGATCGGCGTTTCCTCCGCCGCCGTTGCCGTTGCCACCGCCACTATTTCCGGGATCGCTCGATCCCGGAGCTGCGTCGATGACATACACGGACGGCTCGCCAGTGCCTTGCGTCACGAACGGTGCGGCTGGCCAGTCTTGGCCTTGTTTGACGGCATTGACCTTCGCTGCCGGCCACGACGTTGCGGCGAGCGACCACGCTTGGAGCGACGTCGGGTTGATCACATGACGACGCACTTGCGTACCGTCTTGTGCGGCGTCGATCACCCACACCGAGGGTGAGCCATCGTCGGCGATGACGGTCGTCGGCGACGCCGGGAAATCCGGGCCTGCCGGGATGGCTTGCACGGACGCGAGCGGCTCGGGTGCGACGTCGAGGAGGCCATCGAACTTCCACGCCGTCATCGACGCCGGATTGATTACGTGTCGCTTGATGCCCACGGGGATCGCGGGCGGCTTGCATGTGAATGTCTTCGGCCCGCCGGTCAGAAGCTGGAGGGAGCTGTCTTGTTGGTCTTCGCCGTACGCGTAGACCGTGTGCTGCATGCCGTCGCGCAGACCGAGGGGCATCGGCACGGAGTACCCGTGCGTGCACGTGCCGAGCGGCGTGCAAAGATCGGCGCGGTAAACGTTGGCCGTTGCCTTCACCGTGCCCGAGCCGGCCTTGCCGCTCGGTGCGTCGAACGTGAGCTCTACCGGGAGCGGCGCGACGGGCGAATCCGGATCTTGCGTCCAGCCTGTAATCGCATCACACGAGGCCGTGTCGAGGTAGCCGGTGGGCGCGGCGTTCGGCGGCTGGATGCCGTTGTAACGAATCGCCGTGAACGTCATCCCTTCGTACGAAACGTAAATCGACGAGCCATTGACCGTGACGGCCGACGTGAACGAGTGCGCATACGGGATCGACGAGCTGCGGCCTGGCTCTTCGTAGAACTCGGCTTCCTTGTCTTTCGTGATCCATTTCACGAAGAGGATGATGTGATCTGCGGGGTAGTTGCACGCGTCGCCAGGTTGCAAATCGGTTGCTTGAATCGTGTGCGACACGGCGGTGTCGGCCGGCGCGAATTGACCGGTGACGCGCCCCGGCGCGGGCAGCGCCCACGCCCACGAGATGAAGCCGGAGCAATCGCTGCGATACGGATCCCAGCTCGCGTTGTCTTGGCGGTTGCATGTGGAGCTGCATGCGGTGTCGTAGTCGTGAGCGTGGTTCGCGGACTGACAGTAGAGGAGCTTCGCGCTCACCCACTGCTCGGCACGCGCGAGGACATCGGTCGTCGTGATGTCGGATTGAGACGACGCGACGTTCTCGGTCGCGGCGGGCGTGGTGTCGTTAGCCGAGCAACCGACGAGAGCCGCGCCGCACGCGAAAACCAGGGCAAAGCGAGAGACCATGGCGCCCGCAATGCCGGATCCGTACCAACGCCGAGCTTCACGATCGGAGGGGTTTGTCGCATGAATCGTGCCCGATCCATGTCGCGACGGCTCGCGATCTCGCGCCTAGCCGCGCGTCGTCACGCGTTTTGGCTGCGGCCCGCTGGCCTGGCCCGATTTGGCCGGGCCACCCCGAAATCGGTTTTCGCCGGCGAATCCTCACGGCACGCGGCGTGCTCTCCGTTCCGGTGCGCGCGCGTTCTTTGTGAAACGTCTTACGAAAGGATCGAACTTAGAAAAACTGTAAGTGGCTTGCGTAACGGGTCAGAGTCGGAGGCAAGCAAATCTCACCACGGGGAACGACGAACCGACACCATTGCG
>JBBSFE010000140.1:0-15858 GCA_038239005.1 Polyangiales bacterium | reverse complement strand
GGGGGGGGGGGAGTTGGGCGGCTTTGGGGGGTGGTTGGTGGGCCCGCCCGGGGGTACAAGGCCCGGCCGGGGCCATGGTGTGGTGGGGGGGGCGGGGGGGGTTTAATTTATTTTTTGGGGTGTGGGGGTTTGCACACAAACGACAGCCCTTCGCGACCGACATCCCGCCGCGCCGCAAAACACCGGCGCAATAAATCTGAATCTCTTCTCATCTCCCCTCTTCAAACCCCCTCAAGTTGGCCGAAGGCCAACTTAAGAGGGGGCACGAACGCGCGCAGCGCCGCAACCGATCAACTGCGTTCACGCGGGCGGCGCGAGCACGTTCGTGGGGGGAGCCACCCCTCTAATCCCCCGAAGCGTCCCGCTCCCCCGCGACATCCATGGTCACGTCGAGCGTAGCCGTTGCTGCCGCAGCAACCACGACGCGCTTGGTCACCGGAGGCGCACGGGGATGCGTAAACGTGACGAAGTGCGGCCCGGGCGCGAGAGGAATGGCGCGCGACATGGGAGTCGTATCGACGTGTTGCCCATCGACGGCAATCTCGGCCCAAGGCGCGGCGAGAACGCGCAAGTATCCAGGCCGCGTGGGAAAGAGCGGGCCCTCGGTTGCTGCCGCCGCGCGTTCGGCGTCGCGATCCGTTGCGTGCACCGCGCCGAGCACGAGCACGAGCGCAGCGCCAAAGAGCGACAAGCTCCATGGCGTTTGAAGAATCGGCCCGCGCGGCTCGCTCGTTGTCACCATCTGTGGCGCGTCACCGGAGACGAGTCGCGCGGTGGCGAGCGCGCCGCGCACGAGCTGACGGAGGGGCACGTCCGTGCGCGAACGAACGAACGTGGAGAGCTCTTCTGCGACCCAGTCCGCGGAGTGCGGGCGATCGGCGGGGTGCTTCTCGATGCACCGCATGACGACGCGCTCGAGCGCACGCGGAACATCAGGCGCGCGCTCACGAAGCTGCACGGCGGGGCTCGTGCGCGAAGCGTGTGCGGGGGCGCGCTTTTCACCCGGGCGCTCGAACGGACGCACGCCACAAAGCAGCTGATACAAAACCACGCCGAGCGAAAACAAATCACTGCGCGCATCGACGGCCTCACCGAGGAGCTGCTCCGGCGCCATGTATGCGGGCGTTCCAAACGCTGGCTGCGTTGCGCGACCACCTTCGACCGCGGCGAGAGGCTCGTCGACCGATGGCAACCGCTCGCGATGCGCGATGCTGAAGTCGACGATCTTCACCTCGCCTTGGCGCGACAAAATCACGTTGGCGGGTTTGATGTCGCGATGCACCACGCCTCGCTCGTGCGCGTGCGACAAACCTTCCGCAACCTCCGCACCGATCGCGGCGATCATTTCCGCGCGTAGCTTCGGCTTCTTCGCGCACAGCTCCGACAGCGAGAAGCCCGAGATGTACTCGAGCACGAGATACATCTGCGATTCCGTCTTCACGTAGTCGAGCAGGATGACGATGTTCGGATGCGACAGCGATGAGAGCACGCGCGCTTCGCGTTCGAGCTGCGTCGCGAACGTCGACGATGGCGGGATGGTCCCTTTGAGCGCCTTCAGCGCAACTTTGCGACCCAGCGGCTCCTGACTCGCGAGATAGACCGTCGCGATGGCGCCCGAGCCGAGCTCGGACACCGTTCGATAATTTCCAAAACGCGGAAGCTCGCTCATCTCTCGAACAGCACGTGACCGGTCATCGCTGCGGGTCGAGCGATGCCGAGAAGCGCGAGCATCGTCGGTGCGACGTCGCAAATGCGACCGCCCGTGCGAATGCGTGCGTGCGCATCGGCGTCGTTCACATAAACGAGCGGCACGGGGTTCAGCGTGTGCGACGTGTGCGGCTCCCCCGTGGCCGGATCTTTCATGAGCTCGCAGTTGCCGTGGTCGGCCGTGACGATCACCGCGCCGCCTTTCGCGAGTGCTGCATCGACGATCGCGCCAACTTGCGAATCGACCGCTTCCACCGCGACGATGGCTGCGTCGAGCTTGCCCGTGTGACCGACCATGTCCGGGTTCGCGAAGTTCACGAGAACGAAATCGAACCGCCCCGATGCGATCGCCCCGACCACGGCCTCGCCCACACCCTTCGCGCTCATCTCGGGTTTTTGGTCGTACGTGGCGACGTCCCTTGGCGATGGAATCATCGCGCGCTCTTCACCGGTGAACGCATCTTCGCGCCCGCCGTTGAAAAAATAAGTCACGTGCGCGTACTTCTCCGTTTCGGCGCACCGAAATTGCGTGAGGCCGGCCTTCGCGATCACTTCGGGAAAAATGTCGACGAACGACTCCTTCGGAAACGCGACCGGGAGCCCAAGTGAAGCGTCGTATGTGGTCATGCATCCGTAGCGTCCGGCGAATGGCGCGGGGCCACGTGCGAAGCCGTCGAATTTTTCGACCGCGAGAGCGCGGGTCAGCTCGCGCGCGCGATCGGGGCGGAAGTTACAGTGCAGCGCAGCGTCTTTGCCGACAACGGCGCCCGCGTAATCGCCGACGACGAACGGCTCGACGAACTCGTCCGTCTTGCCGGCTGCGATCGACGCCTCGATTCCCGCAATCGCATTCGCGTGGCGCGGCGCTTTCGCCATGGCGATCGCATCGAACGATTTTTGAACGCGCTCCCACCGGCTGTCGCGGTCCATGCCCCAGTAGCGCCCGCTCACGGTTCCGATGAAACCTTTGCCGGCCAAATGCTTCTCGAGATCGGCGACGTAACGAGGAGCGGTGCGCGGCTGCACGTCGCGGCCATCCAAAAATACATGCATAATGCACGTGACGCCCGAGGCGTGCGCTGCGTCGCTCACGGCCTTTTGGTGCGTGATGAGTGCGTGAACGCCGCCGTCGGAGCACAACCCGAGGAGATGCAATCGCCCGCCGCTCGCCTTGGCTTGGGCGATGCGGTCGACGATGACGGCGTTCTTCGCGAGCGAGCCGTCGAACACGGCGTTGTCGATGCGCGAGATGTCCATCATGGCGATGCGACCCGCGCCGAAATTCAAGTGACCGACTTCGCTGTTGCCCATCTGCCCGGGCGGGAGCCCGACATCCGGCCCACTCGTGCCGATGACGCCATGCGGATACTTCGCGAAGAGCGCAGCGAGCCGTGGCGCATTCGCGAGACGCACGGCGTTGTCCACGCTCTCGGCGCGCTCGCCGAAGCCGTCCAGAATGACGAGGACGAGCGGTCGCGGCCTCGCCGAGCCCAGCGTCGCAGAGAGGACAGTCATTGGTCGACAGGCACACGTGCTTCGCGATTTTGCCAGTCGAGCATCCAGCCCGGATATTCCGCGGGGAGCGCGCTCGCTTCGTCGAGCTCTTTCGTGTGCTCTGCGCCGAGCTCGAGCTTCACGCACGCGAGATTGTCGACGAGCTGCTCGCGCGTCTTCGCGCCGATGATGATGCTCGTGATGAACGGCTTGGTGCGCTGCCACCCGAGCGCGACGCGCGCAACGGACGTGCCCGTCGCTTCGGCGACGCTGCGAAGCGCGGCGAGCACCGGACGAAGGCGCGTGCGATCGACCGGCGGAAAATCGAACGACGTGCGACGCGCGCCTTCCGGGTTGGGCTTGTCGGGATCGAACTTGCCCGACAAGAGACCACCCGCGAGCGGGCTCCACGGCAAAATCGCGAGCTTCTGATCTTGTGCGAGCGGAACGATCTCGCGCTCGATATCGCGCCCGACAATCGAGTAATAAACCTGCGCGCTTTCGAATCGCGCGAGCTTGTTCTCGTGCGCGAATGCGTTGGCCTTCATGGCCATCCACGCGGGCAAATTGCTGAAGCCGATGTAACGCGCTTTGCCCGAACGGACGACGGCATCGAGCGCGCTCATCGTCTCTTCGATCGGCGTGTACGGATCGTAGCCGTGAATTTGATAGAGGTCGACGTGGTCGAGCCCGAGGCGCTCGAGGCTGCCGTCGATGCTCGCGAGAATGTGGGCGCGCGTGAGGCCCACTTGATTCGGCCCGGGCCCCGCGCGACCGCGGACTTTCGTGGCGACGACGTATTGCTCGCGCGGGCGCCCGATCGATTTCAGCGCAGCGCCGAGGAGCTTCTCGGATTCGCCTTCGGAATAGACATCGGCGGTGTCGACGAAGTTCACGCCCGCATCGAGCGCGGTCCCGACGATCGCCTCGGCCTCTTTGTTTCCGAGCTTGCCGACGACTTCCCAGAACCCTTTTCCGCCGAACGTCATAGCGCCGAGACAGAGCTCGGAAACGAACAGACCCGTGTTGCCGAGGACGCTGTAACGCATGGCGGCAGCATAGTGCTATTCCTCCACCGATGCCGTGGAGAGACGCCACCCTGCGCGGACAGCGCGTGCTCGCACGCGTCAAGGCCGACGGGAATCTCGACGAGAAAGAAGGCCGCGTCGAAATCCGTTACCGCGCGACCGATGCACGCGCCTATCACGCGCGCAGCTCGAACCTCACGCTCCTCGAAGCGCTTCACGCCGACGACGCCGTCGTGCCCGCCGAAGCACCCGGTGCAAAAAAAACCAAAACGGCCGCCGCGCCGACCCATGCAGACTACCTGGGTTCGTGGATCGCCTACACCGATGGCGCGTGCACGGGAAACCCGGGTCCGGCGGGCTCGGGCACGATCGTGATCGCGCCGGGCGGAAAGATTCGCGAGTCGTATGCGTACCTCGGTGAAGGCACCAACAACGTTGCGGAGCTCACCGCGATCTTGAAGGCGCTCGAAGGAACGCCGAAGGAGGAACCGCTCGTCGTCCACACGGACAGCAAATACGCGATCGGTGTTCTCGAAAAAAACTGGAAGGCGAAAGCCAACACCGAGCTCATCACGAAAATGCGTGGCGCCCTCAAGGGCCGCAAAGTTCGTTTCGTCTACGTCCCGGGCCATGCCGGTGTCCCCTTGAACGAGCGCGCCGACGAGCTCGCGCGCGAAGCCATCAAAACGCGCAGTTCCCGCGCCGAATGAAACCGCGAGTGGCATGAAAACCCGCGACCGAATCATTTCGCTGGGCATCGTGGGTGCCCTCATCGCGGGCATTTGGTGGGCCGGCTCGTCGTTCCGCTCGCACGCCAACGCGAACGCCGACGCCAACGCCGACGCCGACGCGCACGCGTCCGCCTCCGGCTCCGTCTCCGTCTCCGGCTCCGTCTCCGTCTCCGTCTCCGGCTCCGGCTCCGCTGCGCCGCCTCCGCTCTCCGGCGCCTGCCGCTCCGTGCTCGAGGCTTCCAACAAAAAACTCGCCGATGCGAAAGCCGCGCGCGCGTGCACGCCCGCGTTCGACGCGGCCTCACTCGCGTGCAAAACGTCTTCGAACGGCGCAACGTGGGCGCTCCGCGTCGACGACGTCGTGGAGCTCGCGGGGGCCGATTGCGCAACGGGGTGGCTCGTTCGACTCGTGCACCTCGACGTGAACGGCGCCGAGTCTGCGGTCGTTCCCGGCATCTCCGTGCTCCAGCGCGCGCACACGGTCGATGTGTCTTCCGACCTCGTGCTCGCAAGCGTGATGTTCTTCGACTTCGATGGCGACGGTGACGACGAAGTCTTCGTCCGCAGCACACGCGGCGCGATGGATCACCCCGACGAAGAACGCGCAGGTGTGTGGACGTTCTCCTCCCCGCACGTGGTCGCGTATTCGCCCGCCTCGAATCTGTCGATCGTCGGCCTCCGCGACATCGACGGCGACGGTCGCCCGGATTTGCTCCTCTCGTTCTTCGGCACGAGCCCCGTCACGAAACGCTTTGCCGCACATTCTCTCGCGGGCGGCGCGTTCACGATTCGCGACGCCGCTGCCGTGACGTGGGACGAAGGGCAATGCCCGAGCGATCCCAAGCTCGACCTTGCCGCCAAAACCCCCGCCGACTTCGACAGCGGCCTCGCCGACGACATCGCGTGCTCCATCCTCTGGGGCCACGACTCGAAAGACCTCGGGCCCGCGCTCGCGAAGGCCTGCCACGCCTTAGCGCCAGACGCCGGAACGTGCCCGCCGTGGGCCTCGCGCCTGGTCGGCTCGAAACCCCCGCTTTCGCTCAGGTGAGCGGCACGGTAGAAAGCGGCATGCCGTCGATCTTCCGGCCGGGCCTCTTCGAAAACCGCGTTGCCATCGTCACGGGTGGCGGCAGCGGCATCGGCTTCGCCATTGCGCGCGTGCTCGGCGAGCTCGGCGCGAAGGTCGCCATCGCGAGCCGCAAACAAGAGCGCCTCGACGCGGCGAAGGTCGAGCTCAAAAAGCACGGCGTCGATGTGCTCGCGATGCCGTGCGACATCCGCGAGATCGAACAGGTGGGCAAGCTCGTCGATACGGTCATGAAAGAGCTCGGCCCGGTCGACGTGCTCATCAACAACGCCGGAGGGCAATTTCCCACGGCCGCCGAAAATCTCGCGCCCAAAGGTTGGGACGCCGTCATCCGCAACAACTTGAGCGGCACCTTCTACATGACGCAAGCGGTCGCGACCAAATCGATGATCCCGCATAAAAAAGGGCGGATCGTGAACATCATCGCCAACATCGCACGCGGCTTTCCCGGCATGATCCACACGGGCGCCGCGCGCGCTGGCGTCGAAAACATGACGAAGACGCTCGCCGTCGAGTGGGCGCAATACGACATCCAAGTGAACGCGATCGCGCCCGGCATCATCCGTTCGAGCGGCGTCGATCAGTACCCGCCCGAGATCGTCGAGATGAGCCGGCAGCGCACGCCGCAGAAACGTCTCGGCACGGTCGACGAAGTTGCAGAGCTCACGGCATACCTCGCCAGCGACGCAGCCGCGTTCGTCACCGGCGAGACTTGGTACATCGACGGCGGCGCGCACCTATGGGGCGACACGTGGATGATCCCGGACCGCTGAACAACGAGACACCCGCGGTCTCGCAGCAGCCCGCGATCGAGCCCGCGCCGGCGATCACCGGGGTAGCAGGCCCGCCTCCGCCGGCAGTGCCGAAGAAGCCCATCGTCATGCGCGTGCGCGAATATTTTCGGAGTTACTTCTTCGAAGAGGCGATGACGTTCGTCGCCGCGCTCGTGCCGCTGTGTTTCGTTTCGATTGCACTCTACACGCGTCATCCGCGCACGAACTTCATCTTCGACGAGCAAGAAGCGCTTCTCGCGAATCCGTACGTGCGCTCCGTCGCCGACCCGGCCTCGCACCTTCATTGGCTCGACGCATTCCGCCGCGACTTTTGGGGCCTTCCGCACGATCGCACCATCGGCTCGTATCGTCCGTTGCCAGATCTCGTGTGGCGTTTCTTGTGGGCCATCGGCGCGCGCGAGGGAACGCCGTTTTTGGATCACTGGATCAACGTGCTCCTCCACGGCGTCAACGGCGGGCTCGTCACGATCATCGGCTACCGGCTCACGAAAGATCGTTTGATGGCGTGGCTCGCGGGCCTCTCGTTCACTGCGGCGGCCGTGGTGACGGAAGCAGTGAGCGGCGTCGTCGGTCTCGCGGACGTGCTCGGCGCGCTCGGTGCGCTGCTCGCTCTGATGGCGCTCATGCTTCCGATGTGGGCAATGCCATTCGCGGTGTGCTTGGCGACGCTCTTCGGTTTGTATTCGAAGGAGAGCGCGCTCTGCATCGTGCCCATGGTGCCGTTTGCGGCTCTCGTTGCGTCGCACCTCACGCACCCGAAGCGGCCCATGCGATGGCTACGCGCCCTTTTGTGCGCCATCGCGACCGCGGCGGCGTTCGTCTTTTACGTCGAGCAGCGCCGCAGAATGTTTCCCGCGGCGCTCCCACCTGATTTGTCGATCGCCGCAAACATCGACAAACCATGGGCGACGCGTTTCTACCACTCGCTTCTGCGCTGGTACGCGCAGCCGATTTTGCCCAAAGATCCGCTCAACAATCCGCTCGTCGACGCGACAGGCCCGCAGCGCGTTGCGGGTGGGCTGCGCGTGTACTCGCGCGGCATCGGCGAAGTGCTTCTGCCGTTCCGGCTCTCGGGCGATTACTCGTCGCCACAAGAACCGATTCCGTCGCGGCTCGTGTTTCCCGAAAGCATTCTCGGCGGTCTCGAGATGGTCTTGCCGATCGTGCTCGCGCCACTCCTCGCCATCAAAGGCATTTGGAAAAATCGAAAACGCGGCAGCACGGAAGCGCCGGCTGATCTCTACGCGCTCGCGGCGATCTCGCTGATGTGGATCGTCGTCAGCTACTTTCCCGTGTCGAACATTCCGATCGTGCTCCCCACGGTTCGCGCAGAGCGCTTCTGGTACTTCCCCGTGATCGGCACGAGCTTTTTGCTCGCGATGGCCTTCACGCGCATCATTCGCTACTCGCGCGCGCGCGGTTACGCGTGGGCGGGCATTGCGTTCGTATGCATCTTCTTCGTTTGGCAAGCGGTGGCGGCGCGCGCACACGCGAACGACTACACCGACGACCTCGTCTTCTGGAACGCCACGCGCCACGCCGTTCCGCGCAGCGCCAAAGCGCATCTCAATTATTCGGTCATGCAGGGCGCGCGCGGCAACCTCGAAGAGCGCCGCAAAGCGAACGAGGTCGCGCTCGAGCTCGCACCAAAGTGGCCGATGGCGAGCATCTATCTCGGCGACACGCTTTGCCGCATGCATCGCGTACAAGAGGCATGGCCGCACTACAAAGTCGGTTTCATGCTCGCGCCCGGCGATCCGAATTTGATTTCACTCGGGCTCCAGTGTTTGTGGGACGAAAAATATTTCTCCAACGTCGAGGGCGAGCTCTCCGAAATGGGCTCGGAGACCTCCGGCTCGTGGCTCGATTTCCTGCAACGCGACATGGCCGACCACGGCGAAGAGCACAACGGCGTCGACCCGAAGTACCGGCCGCGTGGGTACAACGAAGGGCCAAAAAACGAGAATTGAGAGAAGGGCGCCGCGGATTTATTTCGGCGTGGAGCCCACGTGGGTCGTGCTCGTCCAGTAGACGTTGGTCGTGTCGACGGCGAGCGCGGCCGGGGGTTGGCCTTGGCTCGTGGCGATGACGATTGTCGGTCCGCCTTTCGTCGAGAGGCGTCGGATGTTGCCGTAGCCGTCGTAGACGTAGAGGTTGATGCTGTCGGTCGCGAGCGCCGTCGGACTGTAGAGCCCGCTCGCGAGTACTTTCGCCGAGCCGCCCGACTTCGGCTGCGAGGTGACCGTTCCAGCGATGTCCGTCCAGTAGACGTTGGTGGCGTCGAGCGCGAGCGATGTAGCGTTGGGGGCGTCGGTGATGTTCGCAAACGGCGACGGCGATGCGTTCGTCGCGCCGATGGGTACGTACCCGATGCCGCCCGAAGCGGGCACGAAGTAAACGTTGGTTGCGTCGACGGCGAGGATCGGCATCGCAACGGACCCCTGCGACGAGAGCTTCGTCGGAGGTAGGGAGCCATCGCTCGGCACGCGGAAAATACGCCCGTCGTCTTGCGCGTAGTAAACGTAGCCGCCCGAGAGCGTGAGCATTTGCCCGGACGACGCGATCGTGATCGGCGTCACCGACCCGCCGCCGAGCGGAAGCGATTCGATTGTGTCCGACCCGTGGAACCAAACGATGCGCGCCCCGTCGACGGCGACGAGTCGCGCGCCCGTGTCGTTCTGAACGACCTGCGTCGTGGTCGTGCCGATCGGCGCCTTCGCGACGACGCCACCCGTGCCGCTCGCCGACCAGTAGACGAAGCTCGCATCGACTGCGATGCCGCTCAGCGACGTGCCCGTGGCGTATGACACGAGCGGGCACAGCCCGGAAGTGCACGGGCCCGAGTTGCAGCTTCGGGTGCATGCGGCGCAGTTGGCGCCGTCGGTTTGGAGGTTGGCCTCGCAGCCGTTCGTTCCGAGGCCGTCGCAGTCGGCGTAGGGCGCGACGCATTGCTGCGCGCAGTGTCCGGAGATGCACGTCTCGGCTTCGTTGGTTCCCGGAGATGGGCAGGGCGTGTCGCATCCGCCGCAATGGGCAACGTCGGTTTTTGTGTCGACGCAATCGGTGCCACACGTGTCGAGCGCGCACGTGCACACGCTGGCCGAGCATTGCAGACCGTGCGGGCATGCGAAGCTGCACTGGCCGCAGTTCTTGTCGTCGTTCGTGAGGTCGGTGCAAAACGACGCGCCGCTCGTGCCGCATGCGAGCTGCCCACTCGGGCACGGTTCACAGCTAGACGACACGCACCGTGCGTTGTCCCCGCACGTAAAGCCGCACGTGCCGCAGTTGAGTCGGTCGGAGGTCGGATCGACGCACGTGAAGCCACAGAACAAACGCGGCAGCCCGCATGTGCCGCCATCCAACGTGTAGATGGTGTCGTACGTGCGGCACGCGCACGCAACCGTCACGACGACGAGCACCCCACGCCAGAAGCCCACCTCCGAACCGTAGCATCTGGCACGACGGCCTGGCCCAGGGCCATTGGGCCACCCCCGATTCGCGCCTTTCTCGGCAGATTTGCTCGGCACGATGTTCGCGATGACGCGGGCATGCGTCCCATCATTGTTGCGTTCGTGCTTTTCTTGTCGGTCGTCCTCGCGTGCTTCGTTGGCTCTTCGCCGAGCACATCGAGCGTCGCTGTTGGCCAAGCGCTCGCAAGCTCACTCTCGTGCACGTCGTGTCACGGCGCTGACTTGTCGGGCTTTGGCTTCGCGCCGAACCTCACGCCCGATCCATTGACGGGCCTCGGCGCATGGAGCGACGACGACATCGCGCACGCGATCCGCACCGGCGTCGACAACGAAGGCGCACCTCTATGCAACGTGATGCCGCACTTCACGCTCGCCGACGATCAGTCCACAGCGCTCATCGCCTATCTGCGATCGCTCCCACCCATCGACCACGACGTCTCACCCGGCGACTGCACACCAACCGCTCCCGACCTCGACGACGCGGGGCTGGATGACGCGGGCGTCGTCATCGTGATCGATGATGCCCCATCGACCTGCGACGGTTTTGCCGATCCGACGACGTCCGCACCTTGTCACGCGTGCAGTGGCGCGTCGTGTCAGCACAATGGTTGCTTCGGCGGATACTTTTGCGATCTGTCGACGCTCCACTGTGTCCCGCCACCAGCCGGTTGTGACTAGGGCAATGAGCCGCGCGCGCCGAAAAAAATAGGGGCGCGCAGGATCTGGCGCGAAGCGCGATCTCGCTGAAAAATGGGCGTGAAAATGATCCAGCGGCTCGTCGCGATCGCAGTGCGTTCGCCGTTCGTCGTCCTCGTCCTCGCGCTCGCGCTGATCGGCGCGGGCGGTTTTGCATTTCACGAGCTCGACATCGAGGCGTATCCAAATCCCGTTCCGCCGATGGTGGAGGTGATCACGCAGCCACAAGGATGGAGCGCGGACGAAGTCGAACGCTACGTGACGGTGCCACTCGAAGTGGGGCTCGCGGGAATGGCCGGCCTCGATCACACGCGCAGCCAATCGCTCTTCGGTTTGTCGGACGTGAAGTGTTACTTCGCGTGGGGCACCGACTACGAGAAGGCGCGGCAAGAAGTCATCAATCGCATCGGCTTCGTGACGATGCCAACGGGCGTGCAGCCGGGCCTCTCGCCGTGGAATGCGATCGGCGAAGTGTATCGCTACACCGTCGAAGGTGAGGGCTACGACCAGCGCGAGCTCAAGGCCCAACAAGATTGGACGCTCGAGCGACAGTTCAAGCAGGCCAAGGGCGTCATCGACGTGACGAGCTTCGGTGGCGAGACGAAGGAGTACCACGTCGACGTCGACCCCTATCGCCTCAAGGGCCACGCCGTGAACCTAACGCAGCTCATGACGGCCATTCAGTCGGCGAATCAAAATGTCGGCGGGCAGCGTCTCTTCATCGGCGAGCAGAGCTACGACGTGCGCGGCATCGGGCTCTTCAACAATCGGCACGACATCGAAAACGTCGTGATTACCGAGCAAAAAGGCACCGCCGTGCGTCTTCATGACGTTGCCGACGTCGAGGTCGATCACGCGCCGCGCCTCGGAAAAATCGGCAAAGACGACCGCGCCGACGTCGTGCAAGGCATCGTGTTGATGCGTTACGGCGGCGAAACGGAGCCGACGCTCAAAGCCGTGCACGCACGCGTGAAGCTCATCGAAGACCGGCATCTCCTTCCTCCCGGGATGCGCATCGTGCCGTACTACGATCGCGGCGATCTCGTGCACGTGACGACGCACACGGTGCTCGAGAACTTGCTCCTCGGCATGGGCCTCGTCACGGTCGTGTTGCTTTTGTTCCTCGGGCACGCGCGCGCGGCAATCATCACGGCGATCAACATTCCGATGGCGCTGATGATTGCGTTCTGCGGGCTCGTTGGAACCGGAACGTCGGCCAACTTGATTTCGCTCGGCGCCGTCGACTTCGGAATCGTCGTCGACTCCACCGTCATCATGATGGAGAACGTCTTCCGTCACGTTGGCGCGCATGGTCGCGGGTCGATCCAAGATCGCGTGCTCGCGGCCGCGCGCGAAGTGGCCACACCCATGACGTTCTCGACGCTCATCATCGGCGTCGCGTTCTTGCCGCTCTTCACGATGACGGGCGTCTCCGGAGTCATCTTCGCGCCGATGGCACGCACGTACGCTCTCGCCATCGGCGGCGCGATTCTTCTCGCGCTCACACTCACCCCCGTGCTCGCCAGCAAGCTCATTCCCGCGAGCACCGAAGAAAAGGAAAATCGCGTCATGCGTGCGATCCAGGCTGTTTATAGGCCTGCGCTCACACGTGTCCTTGCGCGACCTCGCCTTGCGATAACGCTCGGCATCATCCCTATCGCGCTGTGCGTTGCGTGCTTTCCGTTCCTCGGCGGCGAGTTCATGCCCAAGCTCGAAGAAGGAAACTTCTGGATCCGCGCAACACTCCCCATGAGCGTCAACCTCGATCAGTCGGCGAAGTACGTCGAGCGCATGCGAGCGATCGTCAAGAACCACAAAGAGATCGTCACCGTCGTCTCGCAAGTAGGCCGGCCCGACGACGGCACCGACGTGAGCGGTTTCGGCAACATCGAGTTCTTCGCGCCGCTCGCACCGTTCGACAAATGGGAGCACGGCCTCACGAAGGCCAAGCTCACCGAGCAACTCAATCACGAGCTCACCGAAGCGTTCCCCGACGTCGTCTTCAACTTTTCGCAAATGATCAGCGACAACGTCGAAGAGGCCGTCTCCGGCGTGAAGGGTGAAAACTCGGTGAAGGTGTTCGGTCCCCGCATCGCCGACAACGAACGCATCGGCGCGCAAATCACCGACCTGCTCGGCAAGGTCCGCGGCGTGAGCGATCTCGGCGCGTTCCATTCGCTCGGACAGCCGAGCATCCACATCGTCACCGACCGGCTCGCGTGCGCACGCTACGGGCTCAACACGGGAGACGTCGGTAACGTGATTCAAGCCGCGATCGGCGGACGCGCGGTGACGCAAGTGTTCGAGGGAGAAAAACGGTTCGACGTCGTCGTCCGCTGGAAAGAGCCGTATCGGTCGTCGGTCGAGGCCATTCGCGAGATCAACGTATCGACACCCGAAGGCTCGCAAATTCCGCTCGGACAGCTCGCGAAGATCTCGATCGAAGATGGCGCGAGCGTCGTCTATCGCGAAGATGGCTCGCGCTACTCACCCGTGAAATTCTCCGTGCGCGGCCGTGATCTCGCGAGCACGATCGACGAAGCACGCAAGCGCATCGACGACGAAGTGCATGTTCCGTACGACACGCACATCGAGTGGAGCGGCGAAATCAACGAGCTCAAAGAGGCGCAACAGCGCTTGCTCGTCATCGTGCCGCTGACGCTGCTGGTGATTGGGCTCCTCGCGTACAGCGCCGTGAAGAGTTGGCTCGACACGCTGATCGTGCTGGTGAACATTCCGGTGGCGTGCGCCGGAGGCATCCTCGCGCTCGTGATCACGCGGCAAGCGTTCTCGGTTTCTGCGGCGATGGGGTTCATCTCGATCTTCGGCATTGCGATCCAAGATGCGATCCTCGTCGTGACGTATTTCCAGCGTCTTCGCGACGTCGACGGCTTGTCGATTCCCGACGCGGCGCGTGAAGCGGCCGAGAAACGGCTGCGGCCCGTGCTCATGACGACGCTCGTCGCTGCGCTTGGGCTCCTGCCAGCGGCGCTTTCGAACGGCATCGGCGCGCAAACGCAAAAGCCGCTGGCGATCGTCGTCATCGGCGGAGCGCTGATGCTCGCCGTGCTCACACGACTCTTGCAGCCACCGGTGCTCCTCGTGATGCATCGCTGGCTCCGACCGGAGGCCCGATGACCATGAACATGATGACGAGCGCGCTCGCGCTCTCGACGATCGCAGTAGGCCTCACGGCAGCGGGCGCATTCGCCGCGCGCGAGAACGCGCCCGCGCTGAGCCGTGCGTTCGGCGGGCCGTATCGGACGAAGACGCTCGACGCGTCGGTTCCGCCGGCTGTGTCGGGCGCGCGGCTCGTTGCCGTTGGAAGTGCGCTCCTTGCGTGCACGACGGGCCCTGCGCTCGTCGTCGCGCTTGCGTCGCTCCGATGGGAGGGGATTGGCGTCACGTTTTTTCCTGCGCTCTTGCTCGTCGCCGCGCGGCTCTATGCGTCGGTCGCGACGTTCCGGCTTGGCGATCTCGCGGTGGCGCGCATCATCGGTCACGCGTCGCTTCTCCTCGATGTTCCGCTGCTCGTGTTCTCCGTCGTGCACATGAAGCTCATCGAAGGTGACTCGAGTCACGAGTCGTTGTCGCTCGCTGCTGTTGCGGGCGCGTTCGCCGTCGCCGATGGGCTGCAAGCAGCGCTCGTTCTCGCTGCCAGCTCTCGTGCGCAGCCGCGTGCGCGGCCTTAGCACCAAGACGCGTGCGCGGCCTTAGCACCGAGACCCCACTCGTGATACGGGAGGACTAGAGTGGAACCTCTGCTCGACGTCCGTGTTGCGGACCTGCTCACGTTCCTCGCCGTGCAACGCACCGGGTCGATCACCGCGGCCGCGCGCGAGCTCCGCGTGACGCCGTCGCAGGTAAGCAAGGCCATCGCGCGACTCGAGAAGCACGCGCGCGTGCGATTGCTCGCGCGAAGCACACGCGGCACCTCGCTCACCGAGGCCGGCCGCGCGATGGTCGGTCGCGTTCTCACCGCCGTTGGCGCGCTCCGTGCGATTCGCCGCGCCGAGCCAACACCGGAGGGGCTCGACCTCACCGTGGCGGGTCCGTCGTATCTCGTCACGCACCTCATGCCGACGATCTCGGCGAGCCATCCGCGTTTGCGTTTGCGCGGGCTCGAGCTCGCGCCCGCTTATTTGCGCGCCTACGTGACCGAAAACGTGTTCGACGTCGCGCTCGTGGTCGGCGGCCTCGAAGGACTCCCGCCGACGTGGACGAGCGACGAAGTCGGCGTCGTGCGTGTCGGCTTGCTCGCGGCGCCCGCGGTTGCGCGCTCACTCGGGACCGGCCCGGTCACGACCGATCGCATCCGCCCGCTGCCGTTCGTGGTGCCCACGGTCGCGCCGAGTGATCGATTCGTTCCACTCGATGACGCATGCCCGATTCGTCGTGAAGAGCGGCTCGTCGGCCACGAAACTCAAACGATCGGCGCAGCGCTCGAATACGCCGCGCAAACGGATCACCTCGTTTTTGGCCCGCTCCTGGCGGCGCGCCGATTCCTCGAGAGCGACACGCTCGTCGAGATCCCCGTCGTCGGTTGGAACGTGTCCGAGTCGCTCTGCGTCGTGTGCAACGAAACGCGCGTCCTCGCGGCCGTCCGAAAATCGCTCCTCCGCGCCCTCCGCGAAGTCATGCCCACGATCATCCCCCGCAACTAACGCCCTAAGAAAGCCGCCAAGGCGCCAATGCGCCAGAAGAAAAGAGGAAAAAGAATTGGGTTCTAGACCTCCCTCGGATTCGCTGACACGCCGCCGAAAGAAATCGGATGCGTACCCTGCCTCGTTACACCGCTGAATTCAAAGCTGACGCTGTCGCCAGCCTCGCAAAGACAGGTCGATCGTTGCC
>JBBSFE010000139.1:0-16060 GCA_038239005.1 Polyangiales bacterium | reverse complement strand
TGCCGGTGGACACGGGACCACCCTTTCGGATCCGACCGCGACGTTCACCGGCGAGACGTTCGACAACGCCACCCAGGCCGACCCGCGGCCGGCGGTGGTTGAGCGGGTGGTCGATGGTTCGGATCCGAACGATCTCCGGTCGGACGAACCCGAAATCGCGCGGCCGCGTCCGCGCGCTCCCGTGCGGGGTGCAGAGAACGCCTCGACGGCCCATGAAGTGGAGCCCCTCACGTATGGCGCGCTCGGGGATCGCAGCGCATCCGATGTGACGGTGTCGCTCGTGCGCGGCTTCCCGCAGGCCGCGAGCACCGACCCGATTTGGCGCGACGCCCCGTTCGGCGACGCTGGGTCCGCGACGCTCGAAATCGAGCTCGCCCCCGACGGCTCACTCGCGCGATGGAACCTCGGCTCGGGCGCGTCCCCTGCCCTTCGCCAAGCGATGGTCCGCACGATGGCCTTCATCGGCGCCCGCTCCTTTCTCGCGCGCGGCGCGCTCACGAAGCTCCAAATCACCGCGCGCGTCACCGCAGACGCCGTCCGCGACGGCACCGATGCCGTCTACGCGATCCACAGCGAGCACGAAGCCGACCACGCGAGCGCATACTTCTCCCTCTCGAGCGGCCGCCGCATCGACCTCGTCATCACACCAGCGAAATAGCGTCACGGCTCCAACTCGCCCGCGTCGCGTTTGCGAACGCGGACGACGCGTAAGCTCGGGTCGCCGACCGGGTCGAAAGCAATCTCCTTCCACGGGCTCTTGATCTCGGGCTGCCGAGGTGGATCCGGGCGCGGCCAGATCGCGTAGATGGGGCGGTGGTCATCGGTCCACACGTCGATCAGCGTGCGGAAGTTGCGCCAGTCTTGTGCCTCGTACATGTCCGCGTATTCGATGTCGCGCGACGCCCGAAGTGACAACGGCGGGTCGATTTCCGCGGCCCAACCAACGAGCGCGAAGCGCTGCGGGAATACAGCAGCTACATCGTCGACCGTTTTGTCGTTGGACCGACGCCCCAGCAACATCACGTGCAAGTCGAGGCCGAGGTTGATGGCGATGCTCAACCCGACCGCAGCGGCGGTCACCATTCCCGCAAACGCCGCGCGACGCCGCGAATCGGGCGCGCGACGCGCTAGCCACGCGAGCGCGAGAGCGCCAAACGCGACGAGAAGCGTAATCCGAAGCAAGAGAAAGCGCCGCCAATGGGGCGCGTCGGACGTGTCGCTCACCAATACGAGACCAACCCCAAGCGCGATCACGAGTGCAATGGCAATCTCGCGTCCGCCGAAAGCAAGTCTGCGAACAGCACACACGGCGAGCACGATTGCCAGCGGTAGCGCCGGAAACACGTAACGCAGGTTCGTGAATGGGTAGCCGAGCGCGAAGGCCGCCGGCAAATTCGCGCGCAGCGTGAGACCAAGGAGGAGCGCTGCACATGGAGCCGACAGCAGAAGCACGACGCGGCGCTCACGCACGGTCGCGAAGGGCGCCATGAATGCGAGGGCGAGAAAGGGCACGCTCTGCAACGGGGCTTTGAGCGTGGTCGCGCCGGTCATGATCCCGAGTCCGTCGGGTGCGTGTTGGAACGGCTGGAGATCGATGTGGTTGACGTCGACGAGGAACGCCAAGCCCGTCCGGGCCAAGCGCAACGCGTTCATGCGAAGCGACTCGTCGCGCACGAATGCAATCACCGCGAGCGTCACGACGACGATGCCCAACGTGCGCGAACGGCGAACCATGGCCACGACGATGCCGACGAGCGTCAGCGACGCCCACAAGAGCGAAGGCCCGGCGAAGTCGAGCATGAACCCGATCGATTGCTTCGAAAGGCCAGTCTCGTCGCAGCTGCGCCAGACGCACGGGCCATAGCTGATGGGATTCCACGAGCCGAAGCGCATGCGATCGAGCGCACCGACGAGCACGAGCGGCACCGCTGCACCTGCAATGGCCGCTGCGCCGCGCGCGACCGTGCCGCGCGTCGGTCGCCAGGGCGCACCTTCGGCGGGCAAAGCCACGAGCACGCTCATCATCGCGCCGAACATCACGAACGTCGTCAGGTGTGCGCCGACACCGAGACCGCCGAAGAGCCCCGCGAGCGCGGCGAATCTCGCGTCGTTCGCACCGTCGATCGCCCGTAGCGCGAAATACGTCGCCCACGTGAAGAGGACGATCGACAGCATGTACGGACCGAGATCGAACGAGATGCCGGTGAGCGGGGTCGCGAGCAATATTGCGTAAGCTGCCGATACGCCAACCCATGGATCGCGTGCAGCGCGCGAGCCGAGAGCGAAGACGGCGAGCGCGAGCGCGGCACACAGCGAGATCTCGAACATCGACACCGCGCGAAGACCGCCAAGCGCGAGCAGAGGCGCGGCGACGTATGGAAAAACGGGCGGGAGGGTTCCCCACAGCGTGTCGCCGCGGGCCATGTTCCAGCGCGCCTGCATTTCGGGAAAGCGCGATGGGTGGCCGTTTTCGAGATGCGGGAGACCGTGCTTCGCCACCCCGGTGATCATCTCGATGTACGAGCGCGTGTCGACACCCGGTGCGCTGTGAAATGGCGTCAGAATCGCCGTCGCGAGAACGACGACGACGAGCGGGACGAGCAGGAGCCGGGCGACCCGTTTCGAAGAGGCAACCGCCATCGCGTCACTTGCCGTTTCGGTCGCAGTACCACGCATAGGTAGACCGAATCCCATCCTCGAGCGCGATCGAAGCCTTCCAGCCGAGCGCGCTGAGACGCGATACGTCCAATAGCTTTCGCGGGGTGCCGTCAGGCTTGGACGCGTCGAAGACGAGCTTGCCCGTGAAGCCAACTACGCGTGCGATTGTCTCGGCGAGCTCGTGGATCGTGACGTCCGCGCCGATGCCGACGTTGACGATGTCCGCCCCGTCGTACTCGTTCATCAAGAAGACTGCGGCGTCCGCCATGTCGTCGACGTGAAGGAACTCGCGGCGCGGCGTACCCGATCCCCAAATCGATACGTCGACCGAGTGTGCGACCTTCGCCTCGTGCATCTTGCGCATTAATGCGGGCAAGACGTGCGAGCTCTGGAGATCGAAATTGTCGCCGGGCCCATAGAGGTTCGTCGGCATCAGCGAGATGCCCTGAAGCCCGTGCTGTTTGCGATAGGCCTTCAACATTGTGAGCCCCGCAATCTTCGCTACGGCGTACGCTTCGTTCGTTGGTTCGAGCACGCCGGTGAGGAGATACTCCTCTTTGATCGGTTGAGGCGCGTGCTTCGGATAGATGCAGGACGACCCGAGGAACTCGAGCTTCTTCACGCCGTGTCGATGCGCAGCGTCGATGACGTTCGTCTGAATGAGCAGGTTGTCGCGGATGAAATCCCCTTGCAACGTGTCGTTCGCGAGGATGCCGCCAACCTGCGCGGCGGCGAGGAAGACGTATTCTGGGCGCTCGCGCTCGAAGAAGCTTGCGGCCGAGACGGCATCGGTGAGGTCGAGCTCGCTGTGCGTC
Source organism: Polyangiales bacterium (assembly GCA_038239005.1). Classification (GTDB taxonomy): domain Bacteria; phylum Myxococcota_A; class Polyangia; order Polyangiales; family Polyangiaceae; genus DASXHD01. The sequence goes on along the minus strand of JBBSFE010000139.1, from coordinate 12,587 downwards.
GCCGTGACGAGGTTCGAGTAATCCAGAGCGCGCAGGCGCCGCACGATGGCCGAGCCCACGAGGCCCGTGTGACCCGCGACGAAAACCTTGGCGTCAACGCGCATCGCGGCCGGTCGCGTTCAAGTGACCTGACTCGCGCAGCATGCGCTCGCCGCGAGCGTGGTCGAGATCGTTGTCGACCATCATTTTGATGAGCGCCTCGAAGCCAACCTGTGGCTTCCAGCCGAGCTTCGTTCGCGCTTTGGTGGCGTCGCCGCGAAGGTGATCGACTTCTGACGGACGGAAGTAGCGCTTGTCGATCTCGACGTGTTTGTTCCAGTCGAGCCCGAGGTGAGCGAATGCGACGTCGAGCACGTCACGCACGGAATGCGACTCGCCCGTTGCCACGACGTAATCGTCGGCCGTGTCGGCTTGCAGCATTTGCCACATGGCGACGACGTAGTCGCCGGCGAATCCCCAATCGCGCTTGGCCTCTAGGTTGCCGAGAAAGAGTTTGTCTTCGAGGCCGACTTGGATGCGCGCGGCGGCGCGCGAGATCTTGCGCGGGAGGAACGTCTCTCCGCGGCGCGGAGACTCGTGATTGAAGAGGATGCCGTTCGCGATGAACATCCCGTAAGCCTCGCGGTAGTTCACCGCGAACCAGTGCGCCGCGACTTTGCTCACGGCGTATGGGCTGCGCGGATGAAACGGTGTGGACTCGTTCTGCGGCGGCGGCGCGCTGCCGAACATCTCGCTCGACCCGGCTTGATAGAAGCGCACGGGCTCCTTTGAAATGGCCGCGTAGTCGCGTACCGCTTCGAGCAGTCGCAGGGCGCCCGTCGCCACGACGTCTGCGGTGTATTCCGGCTGATCGAACGACACACGCACGTGCGATTGAGCACCGAGATTATAAATCTCTTGGGCTTTCACCTTCTCGACGATGCGCCGAAGTCCCGTGCCGTCCGCGAGATCGCCGTGGTGCAAGAACATGCGCGTGTTCGCGAGATGCGGGTCCGAATAGAGGTGATCGATTCGCCCCGTGTTGAAGGTGCTCGCGCGACGAATGAGACCGTGAACTTCGTAGCCCTTCGACAAAAGAAGCTCGGCGAGGTAGGACCCGTCCTGTCCAGTCATGCCGACGATCAGCGCCCTCTTCATGTGAACAAAACCATGGCCGAACTTACGCTCCAAATGCTCAACGGGTTGCCTCAAAACGGCCCAACGGATCCGATCGAATACTACAGGAAGCCGCTCGTCGGGTACCTCTACCGCAAGCGCATCAACATCGGGCTTCGCCTGCTCGGCAACTCGCGTGTCGAGAGCGCGCTCGAGGTCGGATACGGCGCGGGAGCTGTCCTGCTCGCGCTCGCTCCCATCGCGTGCACGATGCACGGCATCGACCTCGACGCGGAGCCGGCCGCCGTGATGCGTACGCTCGAAACCCACGGCCACCGCGCAACGCTCAAGAAAGGGAGCGTCTACTCTCTCCCCTACGACGACGGCGCTTTCGATCTCGTGGTCAGCTTCTCCGTCTTCGAGCACCTACACGAATACGATCGCGCGCTCCGCGAGGTCGCACGCGTGCTCGCCCCCGGCGGCCACTTTCTGCTCGGCATGCCCGCCGTGAATCGCATGATGGAGCTCGGCTTTCGCGCGATCGGCTTCAAGGGAATCGAGGACCACCACGTGACGACGCCGCAATCCGTCGCACGCGAGTTCGGCGGCGCGGGCTTCGTGGTCGAAAAGAAGCGGTACCTCGGCCTGCAAGTCAATCGCCTCGCCGTCTACTACACGTGGCTCTTGCGCAAGCGAGCAACCTAGCGTGGCGCAATCGTCGGCTGCCAACGAGGTCCATGATGACGGTGCGACCACGATCGAGTCGCCGTGGCTCGATTACTTCCGTCGCCTCGCCGTCGGGCCGGCGCCGCGTGGTCACCGCCGCGCTTTTCTCGACGACGACATCGCGTCGACGCTCGCGGGCGCGATCCACAAGGACGCACGTGTGCTCGAAGTGGGCGTTGGTCGAGGCGAGATCCTCGCGCGTCTGCCGAACGCGGTCCGCCGCGGCATCGACGTTCTTCCGGAAGCGGTACGCATCGCGCGCGAACGTGATCCGCGCATGCGCATCGACCTCGGCGACGCACTGACGATGGACCTCGGCGAGAAGTACGACGCGATCATCGCCGATCGCATCGTCCATTCGACGCCGGACGTCCAAGGCCTTCTCCGCAACCTCACGCGCCACCTCACCGACGACGGACGAATTTATCTTACGTGCTTCAATTACATGTGGGCGATACCCGTCGCCGCCGCGACGAAGGCTGGATTCCTCGAGAAGCGCCCCGCACAGGAGAACTGGCTCGACGACAGCACGTTCGCGAATCTCTTCTCGCTGAGCTCGCTCGAGTCGATCTGCGCCGACGACCGCATCCTCTTTCCGATCAACGTCCCCATCGCATCAGGCCTGCTCAACAAGGTCGTGGCGAAGCTGCCGCCGTTTCGTTACGCGTCGCTCTATCGCATGTACACGCTGCGAAAGACAATCGTCACGCGGCCCACGCGCCCGAAGGTAACGATCGTCATCCCCGCGCGAAACGAATCGGGGAACATCCAAGCCGCCGTTGATCGAACGCCCGTGATGGGAAGCGGAACGGAGGTCATCTTCGTAGAAGGCCACTCGACCGACGACACGTGGGACACCATTCAAAGCATCGTTCGCAACTACCGCGGGCCTCTCGAGCTGTCCGCGTACCAGCAGCGCGGCAAGGGCAAAGCCGACGCAGTCCGTGAAGGCTTCGCGCGCGCGACCGGTGATCTCCTGATGATCCTCGACGCGGATCTCACCGTGCCACCCGAAGAGCTACCCAAGTTCTTCGACGCCATGGTCAGCGGCCGAACCGACTACGTCCACGGCAACCGCATGGTCTACCCGATGGAAGACCAAGCGATGCGCTTCCTCAACAAGCTCGGCAACGCCGGCTTCGCGCACCTCTTCACATTTCTGCTCGACCAGCCCATCAAAGACACCCTCTGCGGCACGAAGGTGATGTGGAAGCGCGACTACGAACGGCTCGCCTCGAACCGAGAGTTCTTCGGTGACTTCGATCCATTCGGCGATTTTGATTTGATCTTCGGCGCCCGCAAGCTCCAGCTCAAACTGATGGAGATTCCCATCCGCTACATGAATCGAACCTACGGCGAGACGAACATCTCGCGATTCCGTCATGGTTTGATCCTCGCGAAGATGAGCGTCGTCGCGAGCCGCAAGCTCAAATTCGTCTAGGCACCGATGACGGCATCGGCTCAAAAACCGAGCGAGCGAAGCTTGCTTGGCATCAGCTTGGCTCTCTTCGCGCTCGGGGCGTGGCCGACGTGGATCGTCGATTTGCCGCCGTTTCAAGATTTGCCGAATCACGTCGCGAGCGCCGCCGTGCAATTGCACCCGGATCGCTATCCCGAGCTCGTGTCGAACGGGTTTTTCAAGACGAACTCGATGTTCTTCTTGTTCATGCACGTCGTCGGCGGAGCGTTCGGCCTGCGGCTCGCGGCGAAGCTGTTCGTGATGGTGGTGCTCGGGGTGGGCGCTTTCGTCTACCCGCGAGCGGTTGCGCGACTCGGGTCGGGCAATGTGTATTCTGCAAGCTTTTTCGCGTGGCCGTTCGTGCACAACTGGTTCGTCTCGATGGGCATGCTCGACTTCGCGCTCGCCGTGCCTCTCGCGCTTGCGACGCTCGTCGTGCTCGACGCACATCGCAGGACGCCCACGCTCGCTCGGAGCGCTGCGGCAGCGCTTCTCGGTGGTCTCGTTTGGTACACGCACGCGTTCGTTTTCATGATCATGTGCTTGCTCGTCGCGATCGAAGTGCTGATCGAGGGCGAGCCGCTCGAGGTGCAGCCGAAGCTCCGCGCTGCGTGGCGCCTCGTCACGCCGCTCCTTCCCGGCGTCGCGCTCACGGTGCTCTCGGTGCTCGCGCAGCTCAGCACCGAAACGACACGCACCGAATCGCCGATCGAGCTCCGCGGCGTCTTCTCGACACTCTATGGAGCGTGGGCTGAATGGTTCTGGGCGATGACCAAATGGACGATCATGACGATCGTTCCTTGCCTCGCGCTCGCGTATATCGGCCTCCGTCGTCTCTTTCGCGTAGGGCCCGCGTTCTTCTCACCTCTCGCGACGCTCGTGCTCGCGGCTGCCGCGCTGTCTGCGCCGCACGTCGCGTTTCGCTGGGCGTATTTGTCGTCACGCTTCATTCCGTTTTTTTGGTTCGCGCTGCTCCTTCGCGTGCCCGAGGAAATTCCGCGCTGGCTCAAGACGACGCTCGTGATGTGTGCCGTCACGTTCTCGGCGGGGCTAGGCATCGAATACACATGGCTCGCGAACGATTGGAAACGTGTCGCCGCGGGTGAGCCGTTCGTTCCCGATCGCTCACGCCTGCTCACGCTCGCGTTCGTGCCGAAAGGGCGCCACGGCGACAACACACGTCCGCTCACGCACGTCTGGGGTCTCTACTCGATGGACCGCGACGCCATGTCGCCGTCGTTCTTCGCGCACTCGCGCACGTTTCCAATCACATACGTGACGCTCCCTCCCCGCCAGTTCGAGCAGCTCTCCATCGAGACATTCACCGGAACGATGGTCACGGAATGGCACTTTTGCGACTCCGCCATTGTCGTTCCGTTCGACTGCGCAGCCGCATACCGCGCCGCGTGGCACGACTTCTGGCGCGCCGCCGCCAAACGGTTCGACCACGTGCTCATGGTTGACCCCACGCCGGACGTCACGAGCAACATTCCGCAGGAGTTCGGCGTCGCGTTCGACCGTAACGCCGTCCACGTCCTCGTGACGGCGCCCGTGCCCTGATGTAGCTTCGCCGGCGATGGCTCGCGTGATGATCGTGGTGCCGTGCTTCAACGAAGCCAAGCGTCTCGACGCGAGCGCGTTCGGCGCGTTCACGCTCGAGCGGCACGAGGTCACGTTCGTTTTCGTCAACGACGGCAGCGCCGACACCACGATGAGCGTCTTGTCGACGATCGCCAGCTCGGCGAAGTCGAAATGCGAAATCGTGGACCGCGCCAACAATGGCGGCAAAGCGGAGGCCGTGCGGCAAGGCATGCTGCACGCGCTCGCGCTCGCGCCCGATTACGTCGGCTACTGGGACGCCGATTTGGCCGCGCCCCTTTCGGAGCTCAGCGGGTTTCTCGAGCTCATGCAGCTCCGCCACGACATCGACATCGTGTTCGGCTCGCGCGTGAAGCTCATGGGCCGCTCGATCGAACGGCTCGCGTGGCGGCACTATCTCGGCCGTGTCTCGGCGACGCTGATCTCTCGAACGCTCGCACTTCCGATTTACGACACGCAGTGCGGTCACAAGCTCTTTCGCGCCACCGACATGCTCGCGCGAGTCTTCGCGGACCCTTTCCAGACGAACTGGCTCTTCGACGTCGAGATCCTCGCGCGCTTCTTGACGACCGACCCACGCGGGCGCGACGCCGTCGCACGAACGATCTACGAATGGCCACTCGCGCGCTGGGTCGATGTAAGTGGGTCGAAGGTCAAGCCGTTCGATTTCGCGCGCGGCCTCGCCGAGGTCTGGCAAATCAAACGCGCGTATCGCCTTTAGAGACGGCCACGTATCGCGTCGAAGCGAAGGCGCCAAACGACGCCGATGGCCTCGGCGAAAATGCGGCGGCTCATCTTCGAGTGGCCCGCGCGTCGGTCGACGAAGATGATCGGCACTTCGACGATTTTCAAGCCCTTGAGGTGCGCGCGATAGGTCGTTTCGATTTGGAACGAATATCCATTCGAGCGAACTCGCGAGAGGTCGATCGACTCGACCGCGCGGCGCGAGAACGCTTTGTACCCGCTCGTCAGATCGCGCACGCCGAGGCCGAGGATCGCGCGCGAATAGAGCGAGCCGCCTTTGCTGATGAGGTGTCGGCCGATGCCCCAGCCCTCGACGCCACCACCAGGCATGTTGCGTGAGCCGATGACGACGTCCGCGCCGCTCTCGAGCGCGCGGAAAAAATCCGGCAGGTAGCGCGCGTCGTGTGAGAGGTCGGCATCCATCTCGTGAAACCAGTCGTAGCCACGCTCGAGGCCCCAGCTGAACGCTTCGACGTATGCCGTGCCGAGCCCGAGCTTGCCCGCGCGGTGCATCACGTGAACGTGCGAATCGCGCGCCGCGATTTCGTCGGCGATGTCGCCTGTGCCGTCGGGGGAGGCGTCGTCCACGACCATGATGTCCGACTCGGGTGCAGCCGCGCGCACGGTGTCGATGAACCGCGGGAGGTTTTCGCGTTCGTTGTAGGTCGGAGTGACGATGAGCGTCTTCTTCAACGCGGCGGGTCCTCAGTAGACGAGACGCTCGAGCGCATTCTCGGTTCCGTCGACGACGAGCGCATCGCCAACGCCGAGTGGTGTGATCGCGATGGGCTCGTGAAAGAGCGGCGTGATTGCTCCGAGTCGCAGCCCGCCCCCAACGCCGACGATGCGCACGGAGGCGTTTGTGGCGATCGAGACCCGTTGAACGGCGCGGCGATCGGCGACGAGAAGCTCGTCATCGACGAAGGAGACGGCACGCGGGCGCTCGACGTGCACGCCGAGTGTCGATACCGCTCCGGAGTTGGTGTCCACCACGCGCAACGCGTCGTTGTCACGATCCGCGACGTACAATAGGCCGCCGCGAAATGCGAGAGAGACCGGCGCTGCGAATCGCGCGACGGTGCCAGTGCCATCGACTTTGCCGCGCTCGAAAGGGGCTCCCGCGATTGTTTGGACCGTGCGAGCCGCCAAATTGATCCGACGAATCGTCGATGTCGCCGCGTCGGCGACGTAGACTGCGTCGTGGCCGTAGGCGAGGCCGGACGGATCGCAAAAGCTCGCGGATTCGAACGGCCCGTCATCGCTTCCGCATTTCGAAGGCGTTCCGCCGAGCGTCATGACCTTTGCGCCAGCGACGACCACTCCGCGAACGGCGTGGTTGTCGCGGTCGCCGACGAACAAGTTGCCTCGCAGATCGCTCGTCACGGCGGCGAGGCACCCGAAGCGCGCGGCGCTGCCGTAGTCGTCGACGAAGCCGTGAACGATGGGATCGCCTGCGAACGTTCGCGTCGTGCCGGTCGTGATGTCGACGCGTTGGATCATCGTCGTCTGGCAGCTGACGACGAAGGCCGCACGCTCGCTCGCGACGTACGCGACGCCCGTCGGACCGCCGATGGCGTTGTCCTCGAGGTGCGAGAGGTTGATCGTTCGACTCGGCGTACCGGCGACCGTCGTGACTTGCTCCGTGTCGAGCGCCACTTTGCGGATCGCGCCTTCGTCACCTGCGTACAGCGTCGCGTCGTCCCACGCGAGCACCGATTGGATGTCGGCGAAGAGCGCGTGACGTGCTGCGCCGTCTCGCCATCCGAGCGTCGCCGGCGTTCCCGCAATGGTCACCAGTTTCTTCGTCGATGCGTCCCAGTGACGAATCGCGCCATTCCAGCGCTCCGCGACGAACACGCCATTCGGACCACACGCCATGCCGCGCGGGCTGTGTAGCCGCGCATTGCCCACGAGCCCATCGACGGCACCCGCGTACCCGAATCGATCGGAACCGGCGAGAAGCGTGGTGGCTCCGTTCGCGGCGTCGACTTCGTAGAGCGCTTCGCGAAGCACATCGGTGGCGTAGAGGTGGTTGGCGCTCGAGCAGAGACCCCACACTTGCGAAAATGAGCCACCGAGCGTCGCGACGGTGCGTGCCGACAGATCGACGCGGCGAATATGATGATTGGCGACGTCGCCGACGAAGAGTGTGTGCGACCCATCGAACGCGATGCCAGTGGGCGTGTCGAGCTCGGCCGCTTCGAGCGCACCGTCGCGTTCGCCACGAACCCCGCGATGACCGACGATGACGCTAAGCGCGCGTGTGCCCAAATCGAGCGCGTAGAGGACGTGTGATGCGCGATCGGTGACGTAGAGCGTATGGGTGCCGTCGTAGGCGACATACGCGGGCAACGCGGGCACGTCGCCTCCCGGCAGCGGAAGACGCGCGAGCGTTTCGACCTCGCTCGTGGCAGGGACGAATCGACGCACCGAGCCGTTGCCTTCGTCGGCGAACACGATGGCGTCCGCGACGCGTGCCATGCCGACGGCGAGGCCTATGCGCGCGGAGGACCCGGTGCCGTCGAGATCGCCGCGGCTGCCGGCGTATCCCGCGATGTGCGCGATCGTCGGGCGCGCCGATGCATCGAAGGGTGAAGCGCCTTCACCGCTCGCCAAAGCTGCGACGTACTTGTAGGCGGCGTCGCCTGCGCGCTCGTAAGGATCGGATTTCGTCGGTGCGTCCGGCCTGCACGCGACGAGAAGCGCGGCGACCACGAGCACGCTCGCGCGATCACTCATGGCTCGCTCGCTTCCACACGCGCCATTCGCCGGTGCCTTCCCAAATTTTGTAGAAGACGTCGTCGGGCGGATCGAAACCCGGCCCGCGTGTGAGCACGTACTCGTACGACGCAGCGAGCTCTTCGCGAACGGCGACGCGATCAGGCTCCCACTCCCACAAGAAGACGGGAGGGCTCGCGCCGAGCGGATCTTGGTGCGGCAAATATTTGTAGACCCAGTGCGGATACCCAGCGAACGAGAAGTTCACCGTGCCGCCGCGCTCGACCAAATAGTAAGCGGGGTAGTGAAGAAACGGATTTTGGTAGAAGTCCTTCGACTCCGTTTTGAAGATCAGACCCGCGATGCGTTTGTTCGCGGGGATGTGGTCGAGCGCTTCCCCAAAGGCGCCGACTTCGTACTGTTCGAAATGCCCGAAGTGCCAGTCGAGCGTTTCGGCCGACATCGCCGCCGTGACGACCATCGCCGCCGTACCCGCATGCCCGAGCCACCCCTTCGGCATGCGCAGCACGGGAACCAGCGCGAAGATGCCGACGATCGCAAAGCGATCCCGAATGTGCCCGAGAAAGCCGTTCGTGCCTTCGGAGCGGAAAAAGAGGAAGAAGCAAATCGCGGGAATGATCAGCCAACGCAGCGTCGACACCGCAGGCACGTGGCGCTGCCGTGTCGCGAGCAGCGAGAGCACGATCCCGATGACTGCAGTCTGCACGAATAGCTTTTCGTCAGCGGAGTCGCGATACGTGTTGAGCGCGATGTCGTAGAAGCTGTGAAACGACCGAAAGAACGGCCAGAGGTCTTTGTTCTCGGCGCCGCTCGTCATTGCGTTGATGACAAAGTTGCCGGACACCGTGAACATCGCCCAGTGAATGCAGAGCAGTCCTGCGGGAACGAGCGCGAGCGCATAACGAAAGACACCCCGCCGCGGCGCGATGATCGCGAGACCAATCACGAAGAGCCCAAGCGCCACGATGTGCGAGTAGAAAATGAGCAGCGACACGATGCCGAGCGCAACAAGCTCGCGGTTCCGGTTCGTGCGCCGAAACCGGAGCGCGAGCGCCCACCCAAAGAGCATGAACGGAATGCCCATGAGAAACTGCAGCAGCCCCACGAGCAGCTGCGTGTTCGGTAAGAGCGGCACCACCAAGATGCTCAGACGCGGATCGCGCCCGAGCGCCGACAGCAGCGCGTACATCGCCGCTACCATGCCGAGAAGCCACGCCGTGACGAGCACGAGACCCGCGCTCTTCGTGCTCATGACGTACGAGAGCAGGTCGCCGAGCACATAAAGGATGACGTATTGCGTGTGACGGAGATCGACGCTGAACACGTTCGACGCCGCGGCGCCCGTGTGCACGTCGTGAACGACGCGAATCGTGGCGAGGTGCTCGGGCAAATCCTGAATCGGCAGCCACCGGTGCGTCCACAGTGGAAGCACGATGAGAAACGCGCACGCAACGCAGAGCGTGAACGTGCACATCCGCCGGTAGCGCTTCGTCACGACGGGACGCTTTTGCCCGGTAGCGCACGTCGCGTCAAGCTCACCGCTCCGTGCTAGCGCTAGCCCATGGCGGCACGGGCGTCGCGGCGACTGGTCACGATTGACGCACTTCGCGGCGTCGCGGCGCTCGCGGTGCTGGTGCACCACATTCATCATCCGTTGACCGGGAACGGGCCCATCGCGACGATCGTCCTGCTCGTGCCGCAGTTCGGGCCGCTCGGCGTCACTTTGTTTCTGGCGATCTCCGGTTTTTGCATTCACCTCGCTGCGCGGCGAACCATCCACGCTCAGACGGGACGCACCGATTGGGCCGCGTTTTGGAAACGGCGTGTGTGGCGTCTCTATCCGCCGTACGTCGCGGCCATCGCACTTTCGCTTGCGATTTATTACGGGACGCACGGCGAGCGATATTTTTGGGAGCCCAATCGCATCACGAATCTGCCGGTCGACCTCGCGGCTCACCTCCTCATGATTCACAACTTGACCGCGGGGTATTCGATCTCGCTCGCCAACGGCGCGCTTTGGTCGATCGGCCTCGAGGAGCAGCTCTATGCGCTCTATTCGCTTTACGCAGTCGTGCGCGCGCGGATCTCCCCGCTGGCCATCGCATGCATCACGCTCGTCATCGCCGTCGCGTGGCGCACGTGCATCGTCGTTCCGTTGCTCGGTGGAGCGTTTGGCCCGCTCGGGTCGTGGTGGACATGGCCTTTCTCGTGGTGGTTTTCGTGGATTGTCGGCGCTGTCGTTGCGGAGGCATGGGAAGGCCAAACGGCGCTTCCCGCGTGGCTCACCTCGTGGCCGCTCGCGGTCGCGCTCGTCGTGGTCGCCGCGCCGATTTACCCGAACGTGGTCGAGTATCCACCCCTCGCTGCGTTCTTCGCGGAGCACCAGCCGATATGGCGCAACACCAGTCAGATGTCGGAGCTGATGTTCTCGATGGCGTTCGCCATCGTCATGTTCAAAGCGGTGACGTGGGAAAGCGCGGGCGCAATCATGCCGCGCGCGATCAAGTGGGCTGCGAGCGTAGGCACCTTCTCGTACTCGCTCTATCTCGTGCACTCGCCGCTCGTGACCGCTCTCGGCCTTCCGGGCGACTCACCGCTCGCGATCGCGGCTCGCTACGTCACGCTCGTGCCGCTCTCGCTTGTCGCCGGTTACGTTTTCTACCGGCTTGTGGAGCGCCATTTTCTCACGCGCCGGGCGCTGACATCGACGGTGTAGAGTGCGGGCGTCATGCCCTCGCTGCCTGCTCCCAATACGGACAACGTCCTCTTTATCTTGGACGTCTCGGGGTACGTCTTTCGCGCGTATCACGCGCTTCCGCCGCTTTCGAATTCGAAGGGGGAGCCCACGCATGCGGTGATGGGCACCGTGAACATGCTGCAGAAGGTGGTGAACGAGCGGAAGCCGAAGATGCTTTGTGTGGCGATGGATTCGAAGGCGCCCAGCTTTCGGAAGACGATCGACCCGCGTTACAAAGCGACGCGACCGCCGGCGCCGCCGGATCTCCATCAACAGATGGCGCGGTGTGAGCAGATCGTTCGCGCGTACAACATTCCGGTTTACGAGAAGGCGGGGCTCGAGGCCGATGACTTGATTGCGACCATCACCACGCGCGCGACCCAAGACAAGATGCGCGTCGTGATCGTGAGCGCCGACAAAGACATGATGCAGCTCGTCCACGACGACGACGACATGGTCGTCATGTGGGACTCGATGCGCGACAAGGTCTACGGGCCCGGCGAGGTGCGCGAGAAGATGGGCGTGCGGCCAAGCCAAGTGCGTGACTGGCTCGCGCTCACGGGCGACACGTCCGACAACGTTCCGGGCGTGCCGAGCGTCGGGCCAAAGACGGCGACCGATTTGCTCACCGAGTTCGGGACGCTCGACGGCGTTTACCAAAACCTCGACAAGATCAAACGCGCCAAGCTGAAAGAGAACCTGACGAACGCGCGCGATGACGCGTACATGTCGCAGAGGCTCGTCACGCTCGACGCCAACATCGACATCGCTTGGGATGTCGCGCACCTCACGTACGGCGGCAAGAACGAGCCCGAGCTGCGGCGGCTCTTCACCGAGCTCGAGTTCACGCGGCTCCTCGGCTTGCTTCCAGCGCCGCCGCAGCCGAAGCGCGAGATTTCGACGTTCACGAAAAAAGAAGATCTGACCGCGTTCGCGGCGCGCGCGAAAGAAAAGAAAACGCTCGCGATCGATTTCCGGATGTCGGAGCCCGATCCGAATCGCGCGGCCATCGTCGGGCTCGCGCTCTCGAGTCGGCCCGGAGAAGGGATTTATGTGCCGATTTCACATCGGTACCTCGGAGCGCCCGCGCAGATCTCGCTCGCCGACGTGAAAGAAATCCTCGGGCCGCTTCTCACGAGCACCGAGGTCACCAAGATCGCACACGACATGAAGACGCAAGAGGTCGTGCTCTCGCGTCATGACATCGCGCTCGGCGGTCCGATTCTCGACACTGATCTTGCGGCATATCTTCTCGATCCGGAGACGGCGCACGATCTCTTTTCGCTCGCGCGTCGCGAGCTCGATGTCACGCTCGTGACCGTCGACGCGCCCGCGTCCGCGCCGCCCTCGTCTGCGGTTCCGTCGTCGACCGCGCCGCGCTCGTCGAAGCGCGCGCCCAAAGTTCCGTTTGATCAGCTCGACGTGCAAACCGCAACGGATCTCTCGGCGCCAGGCGTCGAGGCCAACGTGTCGATTGCGTCGCGGCTC
>JBBSFE010000138.1:0-17062 GCA_038239005.1 Polyangiales bacterium | reverse complement strand
GACTCGACGATAGAGGCTCTGCCCCGCATTTCACGCCTCGTTCATGCTCTCGTTCATCACGATCCAGTCGCCACAGAATCTTCCAGTGCCAACGATCGCCGTATCCTGGCCGGCGTGCTCAGGGATGGAGTCAGACCCGATGGACCCGTCGGCATCGAGATTCTCTCCAGCATCAAACTGCGAGCTCCTCGGCGAAGGCAGCTCAGTTCGCGCGCCGCATGCGGCAAGAAAGAGTGCCGTAAGGACCCGGACGCCACGCACTCTCGGGACCGGATGACAGATCAATCTTCTTCTCTCAACTTAGCCGCATTGCAGCCAAATACCTAGCAAGCGCCGCAAATTCCAGCCTGATTGCACGCCACCCGTCAACGACGCATCATTTGGTGTTACGTCAACTGTGCTCGGCACTCAGGTGAGTTTGAATTTCTGTTCCTACGCGATCGACTCCGGATGTGGTTCAAAGTGTTCAAAGTAGCTCTATTCGTGCTCGTCGCGCTTCCGGGATGCGCGTCTCGCGACGATTGCAGCGGCTTTCAGAACCCACCAATTCAAATTACGGTTCTTGACTCGCAGACCGGCGAACGGATTTGCGACGCGTCGGTCACTGCGACGCTGGAGGGTCAGTCGCCAGTGGAACTTGCGATGCTTGGCAGCGCCGCGGGTTGCGTTTACGAAGACTCCGGTTCTGTAAGCCTTTCTGGTTCGATTATCATCACCGCGTCCGCGCCTGGACATATGTCCCAAACGCTCTCCACAACGGTTTCTGAAGACGCTTGTGGTCGTTCGACGGACTATGCCGCCATAAGATTGTCGACATAACGCACACTCATTCCTGCGGAGCGGTTTCCGCGCGAGGAGCTCGCACGCTTCGGCGACAATGCGATCAGGCGACGAGGGCGCGGATGCGCGCGAGCTCTTCGAGGAGCGTCGCGTAGGGCGGGATCGACGTATCGCGTTCGAGGACGATCGGAACCGGACCCGTGCGCGGCAAAACGCGTTTCAAAAGTGCGAGCACCGGGTCAGGAACATCGGCGCCGTGGGTGTCGAGAATCACGGAGCCCGTTGCACCCGGGATGAAATCCGATTCGGGGAAGCGCTCGTGACCGGCGACGTGAATTTGCACCGTGCGCTCGAGTGGCGCGTCGCGCATCCATTCGTCGATGTCGAATCCGAAATTTTGCGAGTTCACGTACGCGTTGTTGACGTCGAGCATGAGCCCGCAATCGGCGCGCTCGCACACGAGCGAGATCCACTCAGGCTCGCGCATGCCGGGCTCGAGCTCCGCGTAGAACGTGATGTTCTCGACGGCCATCGGAACGCCAAGCGCATCGCGCGCGCGCTTCACACGGTCGGCAACATGCCAGGCGGTCTGGTCGGTGAAACGTAGCGGCAACAAATCGTGGAGCATCGCGCCGCCGGCCCCCGAGAAGCACAAATGATCGGAGTGCCACGGCGCACGCATGTCCTGAATGAACGCACGTAGCTCGCCCAAGTACGCATCACCGAGCGGCTCGGTCCCGCCCAGCGACATCGTGAGACCGTGCGTGAGGATCGGAAATCGATCCGACAAACGAGCGAGCGCGGCGGTGTGATACCCGCCGCGCCCCATGTAATTCTCGGGTGAAACCTCGAGAAAATCAGGCTTTGGCGCGCTGGCGTCGGCGTTCAGGAGGTCGTCGAGAAATTCCCAACGAAGCCCAAGGCCGACGCCTCTCGGCAAGGCCGCGCGCGCGCGCTCGGTCACTTCTTCTTCGGATCGGACGAGCAGGTGCCCGCGCCGCAGCTCGCCTGGCCCGTGGTGGCCGGCTTCTTCGCCGTGTTCGTCGGCGTTGCGTGCGCTGTGGACGTCGTCGTCGTTGTCGTTGTCGTGGTCGTTGCGTTGGCGGTCGTTGCGGTCGGCGTTGCGGTGGGCGTGGTCGTGTTGGCCGCGCCGGTCGATGCCGTGGTGTCGCTCGGCTTGGCGCCGCACGATGCAGCAGCAGCTGCGCTTCCGTTCGGAGCGGCGGTGGCGCTCGGTGTTGCGTTCGCAGGCGTATCCGTTGTCTTCGCGTCCCCGCCACAGGCGACGATGACCGCGGTTGTGCCCAGCGCGGCGAGTGTGGCGGCGAGATTCGAGAGTGAGAGGTTCGGACGCATGCGATGTTCTCCTTATTTTGCCAGATCAGCGTGAATGTCGAGGGTGATGTCGGCCGTTTCGGCCACTTTGGAAACGAGGTTGCTTGTCCAGTCGGCGAGCTTGCCGAGATTGTCGCGCGGGTGCACGTCGTGCTCTTTGAGCGTCACGTGCAGCGGCGTCGTCGACTTGATGTCGACCCGCGTCGGATTCGAAGTCGCCGCCGCACCCTTCGGGTAGTGAAAGCGCGCTTCGATGGGCACTTCCTTCATTGCCTTGTGCCCGTGCACCAAGAACTCTCCGTGAGCTGTCGCGGTCACGGTGCGAATGTCGTCGCTTCCGTCTTGCGTCGGCGCGACCTTCGAAACATCCGCCGCGCTGATCTTGTCGAGCGATTGAATCGCAAAGACCGCATACTGATTGGCCTTCTTCGCGTCCGCGCTCGCGCCGTCACCGACTTCGAGCCAGTTTTTGGCGTGCGTCGTCTGCGAGGTGTCGCGGTCGTCCTTGAAGGTGTGGGTCGCGAGCGTCCAGAGGTCGACCTTCACTTCGCCGCGGGTGTTGGCGAGGTTCGCGATGTCGATATCGAGCTTGCCCGCCGCCGCGGTTGTGTCGGCGGTGATGTGTTCCTTCAATCCGGGCATGTCGATGGCGGTCTTGCTGGCGGGGTCCACGTTGTAAGGCATGACATGCGCGGTGGCTGGGGGTGCGGCTGCGCTGAGGGCGCTGGCACTCTCAGCCAACGCGACGGGCGTATCCTTCTTACACGCGAGCGAAATGGCCGGAATGGCGAGGGTAACTGCGACAAACACGTAGGGATGCGCTCGTTTCATTCGGGATGCTCACTCTACGCAAAATTGCGTCTTTTGGTTTCGCTGATGTGGACGCGGGCTGGCCATTCGGGTTAAGGTTTTATGCTGGTGTTTATTTATTTCAGTGAGGAAGAACATGTCCGTGAGGTCGTTCTGGTGGGTATCGGTCGCCGTGGCTCTCTTGGGGTGCGGCAGCGACGACACGAACAGCGTGTTCGATTCCGGGCCTGATCAAGCGGCGATCGACGGCGGGTTCGATTCGACGCTCAGCGATGCCGGAAATCCGTTCGGCGACACAGGTACCAACATACTAACATCACTCACGATTTCCCCGGCCGATCCCGTCGTCGCCGTGACGATCGTCGATGGCGTCGTCACCACCACGCCCATCACCTTCATCGCCTACGGCAATGGCACGCTTCAGGTGCCCGCCTCCTTCACCCTCGACCGTGGCGAGCTCGGCAACCTCGTCGCCGGCACAGGCGTTTTCACGGCTTCCGGCGTCGCCAGCGGGACGGGCACCGTCACGGCCTCCTACAACGACGGCAAGCAGCCCGACGGCGGTGCGCTCATCGCAACCACGAGCGTCACCGTCACGATCTCGATGTCGCAAAACGGCAAGCCGACGTCCATCACCGACGCAGGCGCGGACGCTTCCTCGACGCTCGGTGGCAACAACGGCGTCGGCGGCAACGACTACGGCACTGCCGTCAACACGACGACGCAAGGCATCCTCGATGGCCCATCGACGACGCCGAGCAGCGCCGCGGAGCTCGGGTTCCTCTATCCGTACGACAAGACCGTGTGGCCGCAGGGCATCCTCGCGCCGCTCCTTCAGTGGCAATCGACGCATGCGAGCGCGACCAAAGCCGTGAAGATTCACCTCGCCGAAAAAGGATTCACGTTCGACGGCTACTACAACGCACCCGCCTGGGTGAACGAGCCCATCGACGAAAGCGCGTGGAGCAAAGCCCTCTACGGCAATCAAGGCGACGTGCTCGAGGTCGACGTCTACATCACCGACGGCACCACGAGCTGGGGCCCGATCAAAGAGCAGTGGAACGTCGCGCACGGCGTGCTCAAAGGCACCGTCTATTACAACTCGTACAACTCGCTTTTGACGTCTGCGTCGAACGGCGTCGTGCTCGCGATTCAGCCCGGCGGCATCGCGCCGACGCTCGCGGTGCCCGGCACCGACACGCAATGCCACGTTTGCCACGAAGTCTCCGCGAACGGCGGATCGATCTTCATGGAAGACAGCACGTATTATAACGGCGCTTCATACGATCTCACGAACAAGGGCACCGTCATCAAGTCGTATACAGGGAGCGCTCCGGACGGCACATCGAACGACCGCAAGTTCTTATGGTCGGGCGTTTATCCCGACGGGACATTCGCGATGTCGAGCTCGTCGCATGCGCGAGAGCACAATAACCTCGCCTCCGATCTCTACGTTCGCGATACGGGCAACAAGGCCACGTACGGCGGGAGCATCACCGAGACGGGTTGGACGAGCGCCATCACGCAAGCCGTGACGCCATCGTTCTCGGCCGACGGCAAACACCTCGCGTTCAACTTCTGGGCTGGCTCGGGCTCGGGCGGCGTCGTCGCACGCGCGGGTCACTCGCTCGACATGATGGACTTCGACTGCTCGCAAGGCACGGTCGATGGCGGCGCGCCCAGCGCGTGCGGCGGCACGACCTACGCGTTCTCGAATTTGCGCGAGCTCTATTACAACTCGGGTCGCTACGTCGGCTGGCCGGGGTTCACGCCCGACTCGAAGGGCATCGTGTTTCACAACACGGTGACGGCAGGCGCGTGTGGCGATTGCGAAATCGCAACGTGGTACGGCGCACAAGCCGAGCTCTGGTACACGGACGTCGGCACGACGCCGTCGCCGCTCCGCATGAACTGGCTGAACGGGCTCGATTCGACGAACACGAGCTACCTACCGACAAACACGAATCACCCCAACGACTACAAGCTCAACTACGAGCCCACGCTCAATCCGATCCCTTCTGGCGGCTACTTCTGGGTCGTGTTCACGTCACGGCGCATGTACGGCAACGTCGCTGCGGGCGATCCATACGACAACGGAACGGGCTCGAACGCGATCACGAAAAAGCTTTGGGTCGCCGCGATCGACATCAACCCGCCGCCGGGCACCGATCCGTCGCACCCGGCGTTCTACTTGCCTGGCCAGGAGCTCAACGCCGGTAACCTCCGCGGGTATTGGGTCGTCGATCCGTGCAAGGTCAACGGTACCGGCTGCGTCACCGGCGACGAATGCTGCGACGGCTTCTGTCGCCAAGACACCGAAGGCGGCGCCCTCGTGTGCAGCAACAACACCGGCGGCTGCGCGGGCGAGTTCGAAGCCTGCACGAGCGACGGCGATTGCTGCGGCTCGGGCTCGCTCACCTGCATCAATGGACACTGTGCGAAGAAATCGCCAAGCTGAGCTCGATGCTGAAGCTCGAAGGCGCGCTATCGAAGCAGCGCGTCTGTGCCTGCGATTGTCATCGCAGGCTCTCGCCTGAGGAGCGCACGCGCGGCGTCGAAGCGCTCTACTTTTGTGACGACGTGCTCCGCGGGTGGAAGTACGAGCCCATCTACGAGCTTCACGGCGACGCGCTCTGGAAGCGCGCCCAAGCGCGGGGCGACGCGAGCTACCGCGGCGTGGCCGTGCGTTTCGGCGAATGCATGTACAAGCGACTTCTCGGCAGCATGCTGCACGAGATGATTCACGCGCTCCACGGTGACGTGACGCGCGCGAACTACGGCATTCCGTTCGGGCTTCCTTACGGAGTTCCGGAAGAAGTTCTGCCGCGCGATGAAGAAGCGTTTCTCGCGCCGTTCAACGCGAGCGAGGCGCGCGCGTTCGTGGGCGTGTGGATCCTCGGCGAGGAGCTCTTCGCGATCGATTGGGATCTTCGCACGGCGCGTGATGTGGGAACGTACGTGCTCGCTTCGGGCAACGCGCTCGTGCCGGTGCCGAAGGGGTTCCGACCCGTCGCGCACCTCGACCGCCGCCACCACGAGCAGCGCTACTATGCGCGCGCGCGCAAGCTCGAGGAAGATGCACGCGCGGAGCTCGCGCGGCCCGAAGTGATTGCGGCGCTCGTCGGGCGCGTGCGTGCTGCAGCGGAAGAAGGGCGCGCGCGTGCTCCGAAGAGACCGCCCGCGCGCGACTTCGGTCGCATGACGCCGAAGCGAACGCTCTCGACGGATCCGTGCACGTGCGGCTCCGAACGCGCGTACAAGGATTGCTGCGCGCGCGGCGCGGGAGCGGCGCTCCCCGTGATACGTTGAGGGCGTGTCGCTCGAGTACATCCTCGACCACCCGCAGAAGCTCTATCCGATCATCCTCGTTCTGGTGATCTTGCTGGTCGTTCTCTACATGCAGAAGATCGGGCAGAAGAAAAACGAGATGGCGGGCCCAGGATATTTGGGGAGCACGCTGCACCAATCGTCGATGGCAGAGACCATCGAGGACGTCACACGCAAAGTGCTCCTCGCCTACCCCACGCTCGACGACAGCGAGCACGCGCGCATGATCCGCGACGAGCTCCGCCTGCGCGGGTTCAAAACGGTCGACATGTACGAAGGCACGATCTACGCGACGATCACGCGCCTCAAGGGCGGCGCCGCTGGCTAGCGCTCGGATGACCACGCCAGCAGCGCGGCGTTTTCTTCGATGCGCTCGAAGCACGCTCGCCAGCGGTCGTCGCGGATCAATTTGAGGCGCGCGCGAAGGTGCGGGTGCGCCTCGGCAAACGCCGTGTGCGCTTCGTCGGGGCGACCGGCGGCTTCGAGCGCGCGACCGAGCGCGACGCGAACTGGGATTTCGCGTGCACCGTCGCTGCGGGTCTCTTCGAGAGCGACAAGCGCTTCACGCGCGTGCGTGAGTGCATCGTCGACGCGCCCAACGGTGCGTTCCATGTTGGAGAGCGATGCGAGAAGGAACGGCAGTATCTGGCGCGCGCCTTTTTGGGCGAGCGCGATCGCCGCGTGGAATTGCTCGAACGCGCGCGCGTGCTCCCCGAGTCGGTCTAGCACAACTGCGAGGTATCCGCGGCTTGCAGCCTCCATGCGTTGATCGCCTTCTTCGTGAAAGCCAGCGAGAGCAAGCTCGGAATGGGTGCGCGCTTCGTCGAGCCGGCCGAGGCGCTCGAGAACGTTGCCGAGATCGGTATGGGACGTATCGATGACGAACTTCAACCCCTGACGTTCTGCGATTGCGAGGGTCTCGAAGAGACCACGCGCGGCCTCTTCGTAGTCCCCGACGAGCGAGCGCGCGAACGCCGCATTCGTGCGTTGAAGGAGCATGTTTCGATCGTCACCGGCTTGCGCGAAATACGATGAGGCAGCATCGAAGTGCCTGATTTGTGCTTCGAGATCGGCGGTGGCGTCCGACAAGAACGCGCGAAATACATGGAGCGTCGCGCGCGCGCACGCGTCGAGATCGGGCGTCGCGACGAGACGCGTGACGACCGCATCGATCGCATGCGCGGTGTCGATGTCGCCGGCGAAGATCGCGCCCGAGCCTGCGCCCGATGCAAGGCGACATAGCGCGCCGCTCGGTGCGGCCGTATCGAGCAGTGTCATCGTCTTGGCGAGTAGCTCTCGATGACGTTCGGCGTGGCCGAGCTTCAGATGCGCGAGAAGCGCAATCGCAAGCGCGCGCAAATGCGTTTCGGATGCCATCGGCGCGATCGTCATGACCTCGTCTGCGGCGCGTGCCGCGCGCGCCACATCTCCGAGCCAGCGAGAGCTTTCGGCCTCGAGGAGTAAGAGCTCTGCGCGCGTCTCGTCCTCGGGGGCGCAGCCGAGCCCGCGCGCAACGAGATCGTTCGACGCATGAAGCTCGCCACCCGCGAGCATTTGCGATGCCGCGCGCAAGTAGTAACGCGACGCGCGTGGCGCATCGCCGCCCGCTTCGAGGTGCGCCGCGAGCACGGCCGCCTCTGCTTCGCCGCGCGCTTCGAGCCACGCGGCTGCCGCGCGATGCGCGACAACGCGGTCTTCCGGTGTGAGCATCGAGTACGCTGTGTCGCGCACGAGCGCGTGGCGAAACGTCAGCTCGGGCTCTTCACCGAAACGCGATTGGCTTCGCGCCGAAACGATCTCGCGACGCGTGAGCAGCGAGATCCACGAGCTTGCGCCTTCGTCATCGGTGTCGCCGAGCACCGCCGACACGCCACCTGGCCAAAAAAATTGCCCGAACACGCTCGCTGCTCGAAGCACGCGGCGCGCATCCGGCTCGAGCGCTTCGAGGCGCGCCTCGACGACGCTCAGCACAGACTCCGGCAGCTCTCCTTTTCCCTCGGCGACCGCACGCACGAGCTCTTCGAGGAAGAACGCGTTTCCGTTCGACAACCCAACGACGCGATCGACGACAGCCTGCTCGGCATCTGCTCCGAGAATGGCGCGAGCGAGGCGCTCGGAGCTTCGCTTCGAGAGCTCTTCGAGACGAAGGTGTTGGAGCCGCCGCCCCGTGAAGAGCGACGGGTGCGACGTGCGGATCGCCGGCCGCGCAAACACGGCAACGAGCAGCGGATGGTCCGACGCGGCGCGGAGACCGACGTCGAGGAGGCGGAGCGTTGCGGCGTCGCTCCAGTGAGCGTCGTCGAGAACGATCACGAGCGGACGCGTGCATTCTGCAACTATCCACTCCTCGAAAGCCCCGCGAATTTGCTCCGCCATGAGCACTCGATCGCCGCGTGCCGCCGCATGCTGGCTCGATGCGGGCTGCGCGAGCGGAGCGCCGATGATCTCGGCGGCGAATGGAAACACGCGAAGGACGGCGTCGTCGCTCGAGAGTACTTGGCCAAGGTGCTCGTGCAGTTTCGATTGCTTCAATGCCGCGGGCTCGTCATCCGAGATGGCGAGAGCGCGGCGAACGGCCTGACCGAGCAACCCGTGCGGCGTGCGCGAGTCGAGTGGGTCTGCGCGCGCCATCCACACGGTGACGTCACTCTGGCGCTCGCGAATGCGGTGCATCCACTCGCGACGCAGGCGGCTCTTGCCGACGCCGGCCTCCGCGGTGACGAGCAAGACACGCGCGATGCGTTCGCTTTCGACCTCGGCGAGCGTTGCATCGAGTGTGAGCAGCTCGCGATCGCGGCCGAGGCATGGCACTGCAACGCCGAGGAGCTTTCGCGATTCGTCGCCTGGCCCGCTCTCGCCGGTGAGCTCGAGGCCTGCGTCGGATTGACGCACATCGAAGCGCGCATCGAGCAAACCGGCCGTCGTCTCGTCGATGCGCACAGGATGACCGCCGCTGCGCGTGGAACGAGGGGGTGCGTCGCGCGCGAGCTCGGCCGCGCGATCGATGGCCTTCACGACGTCGTCGTCGCTGCCGACGCCGCGCACGGTGGCGAGCGAGATGGGGGTCGACGGCAAACGTGCCCTCAGTGCGAGCGCGCATCGCGCTGCCGCGAGCGCGCGCTCTGTCGCGCCGGCCGCTTCGATGAAGCGCAACGCGAGCGCGCCGTTCGCGAGACGCTCGACATCGCCACCGAATCGCTCGGCGATGAGCGTGGCGTCGTCGCCGGAGGAGGCCTTTCCGACGATGAGCATCGCAGCGAGACGCGCCTCTCGCGCCGAAATTCCTGGCGCAGATGACGGTGTGCTCGACAAGAGCATCGACGGCGCGGAGTCGCTCCCGCCCAAGAGACGCGCACGTGCCTTTCGCATCGCGCGTGCCATCGCACCGATGTCCTCGAAGCGTTCGTCGGGATCTTTGGCCATCGCCTTCGCGAGAATGCCGTCGACCTCTGCCGGAACGTCGGGCCGCTCGGCGCGAACACGCGGCGTTTCTTGGAACAAAATCTTCGCGAGCACGCCGACGAGGTCTTCGCCACGAAACGGCGCGCGCCCGGTCAAACACGCGTGGAGCACGCACCCGAGCGAAAACTGATCGGCGCGCGCATCCACGTCGAGCGAGCCGCGCGCTTGCTCGGGCGCGATGTAGCCGGGCGTGCCGATGAGCATCCCCTCGTGCGTCATCGACGACGCTGCTTCACCCATGCGTGCAATGCCGAAATCCAAAATGACGGGCTTGTCGAACCCGTCGGATGCGAGCACGAGGTTCGCGGGTTTGATGTCGCGATGGACGATGCCCGCGCCATGGGCCGCGCCGAGCGCATCAGCAACCGCAGCACCGAGGTCGAGTGCGTCGACCGCAGAGAGCTTGCCCACGCGTCGCACGCGCGTGGCGAGCGTCTCGCCTTCGATCCAGTCCATCGCGAGGAACGCGCGACCGTCGGGTGTCTCGCCGTGCGCGACGTACGCAACGATGCCGGGGTGTTGCATCTTCGCGAGCGCGTCGGCTTCGCGCCTGAAGCGCTCGCCGGCGTCGGCCATCGTCATGTGGAGCGCTTTGATCGCGACAGTGCGTCCGGTGAGGCGGTCCGTTGCGCGGTCGACGGACGCCATCCCGCCGCGGCCGCCTTCACCGACGATTTCGAAGCGCCCCGCGATGAGCGTGCCTGCTTCCATGGCTTGTCGCAGTCCGAATCATAGGCGGTTCTGCATGCTACGCTCACGACAATGTTGCCCCGTGGGGTCATGACGATCACGCTCGTTTTGGCGGCGTGCAGCTCGGCCCAGTGGACCGACACGTTGACTGGCAAAGACAACCGCACCACGTCGTACGGCGATCCTTCTCCCGACGACGATGCCGTTGCGCCCGACGGAGGTCCATCGAACGATTGCATCGGCCTTGCCAATTCGAGCGCAACCGTTCCCATCACGGTCACGTTTCCCGGGCACGGCACGCCCAGCGCGAAGATCCACGTCGTCGCTGGCAGCAAGACATGCGACGTCAATGTCGACACCGACACGGACGGCATCGTCTTCGCGAGCGACGCCATTCCCTGTGCATCGACCATCGCTGCCGGCTTGCCGAGCTCGGGCACCGCCACCGTGCAAGGCCCGAGCGATCTTCTCTTCGCGTGGAGCTACAGCGTGACCTGCACCATCAACGACGACTACGCGCTGAGCGGCAAGTGAGCAAACCATACAAGGCGATCGAGCTCTTCTTCCAAGAAGGCACATCCGACAAGTTGTATGTTGCACGCATCGTCGACGTCGGCAGCGCGCGTTTCGACGTCGAGGTCGAGTGGGGTCGGCGCGGCGCCAAGCTCAATCAGGGCAAAAAGGCCGTCGGTGTTGCGCTCGCGGAGGCCGAAAAGACGTATGCGCGGCTCGTTCGCGAGAAAACGAGCAAGGGCTACCAAGCGATCGCAGGCGACGTGAAGCCCGCGGCCGTCGCGCCGCCGGAAGGTGAAGGCTCGGGCAGCAAAGTTCAAGGCAAGCGGCCGAAGGTCGGACGCGTCGCGCAGCTTCTCACTCCGGTCGAGGCCGATGCGCTCGAGAAGCTCCTCGCCGACGACTCACTCGTTGCGCAGCAGAAGCTCGACGGCGTTCGCGTGCTCGTGCACGTCGGCGATCCGATGCTCGCCACCAATCGCGCCGGGCAAGCGACCGATATCGCCGCAGACATTCTCGCGGGCCTCGGCGAGCTGCCGCACGGCACCGTCGTCGATGGAGAAGTGCTCGGCGGAAAATATTGGCTCTTCGACGTGCTCGCGATCGGCAAAGAAGAAGTTTCGAAGCTCGGGTACGTCGAGCGATGGGAGCGACTCGACGGCGAGGTCGAACCGGGCCTTTCGGGTCCCGTTTCGGTGTTGGCGATGTCGGTCGGCAAAGACAAAAAGAAATTGCTCGAGTCGCTGCGCGCGCAGAAGGCCGAGGGCATCGTCTTCAAACGTCGCGACGCACCCTACACCGCAGGTCGCCACTCGACGCAGCTCAAACACAAATTCGTGAAGAGCGCCGATGTCGCCATCATCGCGAACGCCGGCAACGCGTATCGCATGGTCGTACAAGACGAAAAAAAACAGTTCGACGTCGGCAAGGTCTTCGCCGGCACCACGAATGCATCACGCAAAGATCTCGATGCGCGCCTCGCACGCGGCGAGACGCCCGTCGCCGAGGTGCAATACCTCTACGCCACCGCCGACGATCAGCTCTACCAACCCGTCTTCGTGCGCACGCGCGACGACAAAGAGCCCGACGAATGCCTTCGCTCGCAGCTCGTTCACACGGATCGAACCGTCATCCCATCGTGAAGGCGCGCCAGATCGACGTCGTGAGCGGCAACATTCCTCGGGGCCGCTGCACTTTTCCTCGACGGCGAGAGCGCGTCGCGTCGTCAGGACGACCACGACCGCAATGAGCCACAGGAGGAGGCGACGCATTCGAAAACGACGCTACCACACGCCCTTTCTCCGCAGCGGATCTGCCCTATGATCATGTGAGCATGGCGTGGGTCGTCGATCATTGCCCGACTTGCGGCGCACCTCAACGTGCTCCGGCGCATGCGGCAGCGATGGCGCCGACTGCTTCGTTCGACGTGCTCGTGTGCACGTACTGCCACGCGGAAATGCACGCGGCGCCCGGCGCGCAATATCGCATCCCGCCGAAGATCGACGATCCGCCGTACGAGCCCACGCTGCCACGTGTCTCGATCATCGGGACGCGCTACGTGCTGCTCGGCAAGCTCGCCGAGCGCGCCACCACGGATGTGTTTCTCGCGCGGCGCGACACGCCTCTCACCGAGACGGTCGTCTTGAAGATCGCGCGCGGCATTCCGGGTGGCGAGCGGCTCGCGCGCGAATGGAAGGTGCTCGGCGAGCTCGAAGACCCGGCACGCGAAGGCTCGGCTCATTTCGCACGCGTGCTTCCGCTGCGCGTCCTTCACGGCAAAGTCCACGGGCGCGACGTGCTTGCCTCGGCGTTCCGTTTTCGCGCGGGCTTCCAGTTCACGCTCGAAGACGTGAAGCGTGAATATCCCGCCGGCGCCGATGCGCGCGCGATCGTCTGGATGTGGAAGCGCATGCTCGACGTCCTCGGCTGGCTCCACGACGACGGCTGGTGCCACGGCGCCATCGAGCCCGCGCACGTCATCATCCATCCGCGCGCACATGGCGTCATCCTCGGCGGTTGGTCGGAAGCATCACGCCGCGCCGGTGACGACGTCGCCGCGAGCGCGCGCGCGATGGCGACCATCCTCGCCGCCGATGCACCAGCGCCGATCGCGACGCTCATCGCGCGCGCGGCAGACACGAACCCGGGCGCATGGGCGCTCAGAGACGAGCTCGATCGAGCAGCGCACGAGGCGTTCGGACCTCCGCGCTATCACCCTTTCACACTATCCGGATGGGGCTAACACCATGGGCTATGGAAATTACAGCTACGACGCTCACGCCGCGCTCACGCAAGCGCGCGCCAACAAATCACAACAAGAGGTGTTCACGCAGCAAGGCGTGCATCCACTCATGAATCCGTTCGGCGTCAAAGCGCGCGAAAGCCGCGATAGCCCAGCGCATCCGCATTCGGTCGGCGTCGTGTTCGCGCTCGACGTCACCGGGTCGATGGGCGAAATCCCCCAGCTCGCACGCAAGCAGCTCCCGACGTTCATGAAAACCCTCGGTGACGTCGGCGTCGCTGATCCACAAATCCTTTTCATGGCCGTGGGCGACGCGGTGACCGATCACGGGCCGCTTCAGGTCGGGCAATTCGAGTCGTCCGAAAAAGAGATCGACCAGTGGCTCACGTGGAGCTGGCTCGAAGGTCACGGCGGCGGCAACGGCGCGGAGTCGTACGAGCTCGCGATGTATTTCGCGGCGCGCCACACCGACATGGACTGCATGAAGAAGCGCCAGAAGCGCGGCTACTTCTTCATGACTGGCGACGAAAATCCGTACCCTGCTGCAAGCAAAACCATCGTGCGAAAAGTCATCGGCGACGACATCCCGGCAGATGTGCCGTCGGGTCAAGTCGTCGAGGAGCTCGCGCGATCGTTTCATCCGTTCTTTCTCGTGCCGAACCCGCAGCGCCTTCCTGCGTGCGAAGCAGCGTGGCGAAAGCTCCTCGGCGATCACGTCGTGGCCATGGAGTCGTCCGACGACACATGCGACGTCGCCGGCGGCATCGTGGGTCTCTCGGAAGGTGCCATCAAAGATCTCGACGCCCTCGGTGCGCGCCTCACGGCCGCGGGTCGCGAGCGCGATCGCGTCGGCGCGGTGATTCGCGCGCTCACGCCATACTCGACGACGCTCGGACGCGACGGCGCACCCAAGCCGAATTTCCTGAAGCACTAGTGCATGCCATCGTCATCTGCGATCTCGGCTTCGGAGATGCAGGCAAAGGAACGCTCACGGATTTTCTCGTGCGCGAGACAGGCTCGAAGCTCGTCGTTCGTTACAACGGCGGCGCGCAAGCCGGCCACACCGTCGTGTGCGACGACGGCCGCACGCACACGTTCGCGCAATTCGGCAGCGGCACGTTCGTTCCCGGCGTGCGCACGCATCTCTCGCGATTCATGGTCGTGCATCCCTCGGGTTTGCTCGTCGAAGCCGAGCACCTCGCGCGCTTGGGCGTCACCGATGCGCTCCGTCGCTTGTCGATTCACCCCGACGCGCGAGTCGTAACGCCGTTCCATCAGGCGTTCGGCCGCCTCCGCGAAATCGCACGCGGCGACGCGCGCCACGGAAGCTGCGGCATCGGTGTGGGCGAAACGATCGGCGACGCCCTCGCCTTCCCCGACGACGCGCTCACGATGGCCGACCTCTCCGCCCCCAAACGCAAGCTCGCCCGCATCCGCGAACGCCAACGCGCGACGCTCCCCGCCACGGGCGATCCGCGCGCCGCGATCGAGCGCGCCATTTTCGAAGACGACGCCGTGACCCAGCGCTGGCTCGACGCGATCGCTCCACTGCGCGACGTTCGCATCGCCGACGATGCGATCCCGAACGAGCCGGTGATCTTCGAAGGCGCCCACGGCGTCCTCCTCGACGAGTGGCGCGGCTTTCACCCACACACCACGTGGAGTACGTGCACCTTCAAGCACGCGCTCGAATTGCTGCGCGACTATTCGGGCGACATCGTCCGTCTTGGCGTGCTCCGCACGTACGCGACGCGCCACGGCCCCGGTCCGTTCCCGACCGAAGCCAACCTCGACATGCGGGAACCTCACAACCCTACCGGCGCGTGGCAAGGCGCGTTTCGCACGGGCTCATTCGACGCCGTCCTCGCGCGCTACGCCCTAGCTGCATGCGGCGGCGCCGACGCCCTCGCGATCACACACGCCGACCGCTTCCGCGCGGGCTTCCGCGTCGCCCGCGAGTACGAAGCCTTCACGCCAACGCTGGGCCCGCTCCACGATCTCGGGTACCAAGAAACGCTCTCCGCCCGCATCGCCGCCGCGCGCCCAATCTACGACTCGTTCACGACGCTCGACGCATTCACGGCCTCGATCGAACAGGAGCTCGCGCTGAAGATCGCCGTCACCTCCCACGGCCCGACCGCCGCCGACAAGCACCCTCGCACACGATGTTGGTAGCTCCGCGAAACGATCGCAGCCAATTTCCCTAGGATCGAAGTGGAGCCGCCTTCGAGACTTGAACTCGAGACCTACGGTTTACGAAACCGTTGCTCTACCACTGAGCTAAGGCGGCGCGGGCGCGCACCATACTTCGGGTGCATCACACGTCAAGCTCTCAAGGACGTCTTCCCCCACGCAAACCTGAAACAGCCCCCAATGTCCTTCTTCTGGCGCCTTGGCGCCTTGGCGGCTGTCTTAGGCTGCGGGATCAGGCGGCGTGGGAGCTGGACGCAGCCTCGGCGATGCGAGCGGCGGCAAGGCTCGCGACGGCCATGATGGAGTGCTGCGGATTGACCCCGATGTTCGTCGGAAACACGCTCGAGTCGACGACGTACAAGCCGCGAGCCTCGTGCGTCTGAAAATCGAGCCCGACGGCGCTCGTCTTCGGGTCGGGACCCATGCGCGCGGCGCCGAAGAGGTGCGTGGCGATGAAGCCGTAGGCGCGTGAGTCGTCGGGGCCGTCGGCGATGAGGCGCGCCTCGTCGACCGTGCGCATCACGGGTGACATCCCGAACACGCCCGGCCAGATTTCGCGTGCGCCTTGTTCGAGCATCATCGTCGAGACGAATGCGAGCGCTTTCTTCGCGCGCTCCATGTCGTGCTTCGTGATCGAGTAGACGACTTTGTCGCGACCGCCGAATCCGGTCTTCACGACGCCCTCGGCCTCGGAGCGGATTTGCAAACCCCACACGCCAATGTTCGGGTACTCGCCGAGCCGGCGCATCAGCTCGGTGCCGGCGCCGGGCATGCGCGCGGCGAGAAGCTCGGGCGGCATCGAGATCGTTTCGACTTTGAAGCCGTCGCTCTTTCGAAAGTGTGCGGTCTCGGCGCCTTGCGTGATGCCGAAGTCCATTCCGATTGGGCGGTCGAACACACCAGCCACGCCGATGCCCGGATGCGCCTGAAAATGACGCCCAATCGCACGAGACCGAAGACCGCTGCGGCGAAGCAAGTTCGGTGTTTGGATCGTGCTCGCGGCAACGACGACGCCGTGCCGAGCGCGAAGCGTGACCTTCATGTTCGATTTCGTTTTCGCAATCACGGCCGTCGCTCGATCACCAACGATGGCGACGTGGTCGACACGACACGAGCAGAAGAGCCGCGCGCCGCGACGAAGCGCCCACGGCACGTAGCTCACGTTCATTCCTTTTTTCGCGCCCGTCGGGCAACCCTGGAGGCATCGGCCGCTGCCTTTGCACGATGGCGCGTACCGCTTCATCACGTGCGGCTCGAAGCCCTTCTTCGCAAGCGCGTCGATGAACTCGTGGTTGTTGCTGCCGAGGGCCGAGTCTGCGACGTCATGCACTTCGAGCTCGCGCTCGAGCGCGTCGTAATGTGGGGCGAGCATTGCGGTGTCGACGACGTTCGACATTCCGAAACGCGCCGACCACTCGTCGGTGACGTCTTCCGGGATGCGCCACGCGATCGCCGAGTTGACGACCGTGCTGCCGCCAACGCACGCACCTTGAAGCAGCGGAATGAAGCTGCGCCCTTCGATGGCTTGCGTGGCGCCATCACGCATGAGCGTGCGAAACGCGCCGAGCACGCTTGGGCCGAAATCACGCGTTTTCACGTATGGACCCTCTTCGACCATCGCGACGGAAAACCCGCTCTCCACGAGCCGAAATGCGGCGACTGCGCCCGCGGCCCCCGTGCCGATCACGACGAAGTCGAATGCTTCGTCTG
>JBBSFE010000137.1:0-17337 GCA_038239005.1 Polyangiales bacterium | reverse complement strand
TCTCTCTTCGACTATCTTGAAACCTTCTACAATCGCCGCCGCCTGCACTCGGCCCTCGACTACCGCACTCCTGCCGAAGTCGAGTCCGCTTACATCGCCGTTGCGTAACCGCGACTGTCAACGAAACCGAGGGAACTCCACGCAAACCGCGCGTTACGTGCGGTTTGAACCCATTCTCCTCTCGTCTTCTGGCGCCTTGGCGCCTTGGCGGCTGTCTTAGGCTGCGTGAGCTGGGTTAGCTGGGAGCACGGCGGCGGAAGCGCCCGACGATGCGGCCGAGCCACGCGAGGGCTGCGATTGCGATCGCGGCGAGCACGCTTGCGACGAACACGCCGACGTCGAGGATGATGTCGAGGTTCTCCGCTTGATCGCGGAGCACGAATGCCGTCCAAAAACGCACGCCGAGACAACCAAGCGCGTAGACGGCGAGCGCGAAGAACATCGCGCGCCGACGATCGGCCAAAAGCTCGAGCACGCGCACGCTGTTCGACCAGACGTCACGCGTTCGTCCGAGCACCGATGCGCTCAGCAAAAACGTCGTGAGCCCGAGACCCGCGAGCACGAGAAAGCTCTCGGTCGACGTAACCGTCGTCGCGTGGCGCGCGTGGCGCACGAGCGACGCCGCCGCTGTGGAGGCCCCCTCGAACCAGAACACGCCGAGCACGAGCGCGTAGAAAACCACCGCAGCGCGAGCTCCGCGCGGAGTGTCGGCCTTCGAGGTCTCGGGCGCTTTGTCGGCCCAACCGGCGAGGGCGGCTTCGACATCGAGCACGTTGCCGTAGCGATCGCGTGGGTCTTTGGCCATCGCGCGCTGAACGATCAGCTCGAGCTCCGGTGGCACGCTCGAAGCGATCGCTCGCAATCGCGGCGGCTCTTCGGTCAAGAGCTTCGAGATCGCCATCGCTGGGTCATCACCATCGAACGGCGCACGCCCGGCAAGTGCGGTGTAGAGCGTAGCGCCGACGCCATAGACATCCGTGCGCGCATCGACGTCGGTCCCGCGCGCTTGCTCGGGCGCCATGTACGCGGGTGTTCCGAGCACCGCGCCCGTGCGTGTGAGCTTGGTGCCGCTGCGTTGCGTGACTTTGCTGATACCGAAGTCGATCACTTTCACGAACGGTTGCCCGTCGACCTCGATGATGAACACGTTCTCTGGTTTCACGTCGCGATGCACGATGCCGTGAGAGTGCGCGGCGGCGAGCGCGAGGCACGTCTGACGAACGAGGCGCACGGCGAGCTCGGTCGGAAGCGATTTGCCGGTCCGCTCGATGCGCGCGCCGATGTCCTCGCCGATGAGAAGCTCGGTCACGAGAAAGTGCGTTCCGTCTTCGGTGTGCCCGGCGTCGTAGACCTCGATGACGTGCGGATGCACGACGCGGCTCGCGCTCTCCACTTCTTGATCGAAGCGCGCGACGATCTCGGGCTCGCGTGCGTACTCCTCGCCGAGCACCTTCACGGCAACCTTGCGGTCCGAAAGCCTGAGGTGCCGAGCCGCGTAAACGCGACCCATGCCGCCCTCACCGAGCTGCTCGATGATCTCGTAGGTACCGGCCAGAACGCGCCCGATCACAGCCCATCATCGACGAAAAAGTGGGGTCTGTCGCCCTGACCTTGGGGCCAAATTCCCTCGCAAAATAGTGCAAGCTCCGCAACTAGGTTTGCGTGCGTAAAGGCACGGCGATCACCATTTCGGCGGATTTCCCGCGTGGCACCGGTGTTGCGTATAGGGGATTTCACTATGGGTGACTTCGCGCTTAAAGACGCTCCGCGATCGGGGCCGCGATCGGAGACGCGCATCCGCGTTTCGGGTCGACACGGGGATATCGCTTTTGCCGTCCAGGAGGTTGATTGGGCGGTTCGCGAGCGGGGCTCGCAAGACGACGCCGGCATCGTGATGGCGCTCAACCTGATCGAACGCGGCGTCGCCGAGGTGGAGTCGCGCGTCATCACGCTCGGCGCGCAGCATGTCGCCGACCCGTGGCTCGACAAGTGCGCACAGTGGGTCGCCGGCGTTTCAGCGACGCTCGTGTCTGCGTTTTCTTACGACGACGACCGCGAGCGCTACATCGGCTTCGAGCTCGCCGCGGAAGAATCATCGATGCGTCTCTTGATGGGCATCGAACGTGAAGGCAGCGAAACGGTCTCCATGCTCCGCAACCTCGACTGCAACGCTGCGCGCGCCGCCTCCGAGCTCGTCGCGCGCATCGACCTCGCCGATCGCATCCTCCGCGCGCGCCTCACCGCCTGATCTTCAGGTGCGAGAGGCGGTGGGTTTGACCGTGCGCCACTTGAGGAGCTCGGCGTGGACGTCGGGGCCTTCGCCGCGTAAGTGGCGTTCGAGGTGGTTTAGGGAGTCGACGCCCCAAAACATTTCGCCATCCGCGAACATCGTCGGGACACCGAAGACGCCGCGGGCAATCGCTGCATCGGTTTGGGTGCGGAGCGCCGCTTTGGCTTCGGGAGATGCGGCGCGGGTTGCGATGTCTTGGCCGAGCAAACGCGTGATGGCCTCGGGTGAATCGATGGGCTCGCCCTTCGCCCACGCCGCCGCGAAGAGCGTGTCGATGCGCGCGCGTACTTCGGCATCGGCGCCAGCGAGTGAAACGGCCCGCAGCGCAAGCAGCGGGTTGAACGGATGCGACGCAGGCGGCTGGATCGGCACGCCGAGCAAGTGCGCGGTGCGCACGGTATCGAACACGAGATACATGCGCTTTGCAGGTATCTCCGCGGGCCCTTTCGTTTGGCCGTGCGCGAGAAGCGGCGCAAGCAGCGTCGGGATCGGTTTCACGGTGCGCCCGTACTTCGTCGCGATGGCGTGAATCTGCGTCCACGCGAGGTACGCGTACGGCGAAATGAAATCGAAATGAAACTCGATGACGCTCATGACGCGCACATCCTAAACCGGAAGACGCTTGCGGAGCTTGTCGGCGATGGCGCGACCGAACGCGGTCTGCGGCTCGTAGACGTCGTCCCACTCCATGAACGTCGTCACGGCGCCTGGGCGCATGTGCATCGCGCGCTCGAGGTCTTCATAAAAGTCTTGCATCTGCGGGTACCGATTGCGCGGCAGCTTGCGTAGCGAGGCCATCACAATCGCGTCGAGGTCGGCCGAAATGCTCGGGTCGAGCGCGCTTGGTGGTTTCGGTGTGGCGAAGAGATGCTGCGCGAGGAGCGTTGGCGGATCGCCCACGAACGGAAGCACGCCGGTCAGCATCCGGTACATCACGACGCCGAGGCCGTAGATGTCGGTGCGCTGCCCCGTGGGATCGTGAATGGTTTGCTCGGGCGCCATGTACTCCGGCGTACCGACGATGAAACCTTTCGCCGTGAGACCTTCGCTACCCTGAAGCCGAGCAAACCCAAAATCGAAGACTTTCGCGCGGCGAATGTGCGCGCCCTCTTCGACCAAGAAAATGTTGTCGGGTTTGACGTCGCGATGGATGACGCCGCGCGCATGCGACGCCGCAAGGCCCGACGCGATCTCCGCGGCGATGACGAGCGCGCCTTCGACGCCGAGCTTCGGCGCGCGTCGCATCAGCTGGCCAAGCGTTTCGCCTTCGAGATGCTCCATCACCAGAAACGGTGAGCCGTCTTTTTGGCGTCCGCCGCCGAGCACCTCGATCACGTTGGGATGTCGAATCGATTTGAGGACGTCGACCTCGCGAAGAAGGCGTTCGGACCACTTCGCGGTTCTCGCTGCGGGCCCTTCGATGACCTTGATGGCGACGTGATTGTGCGTCTCCATGTCGAGCGCCTTGAAGACGCGAGCCGTGCCGCCTTCGCCGAGCATGCGCAAGATTTCGTAGCGACCTCCGAAGAGCGGCGTCTCCGTCGATTGCGGAGGAGCCTCGGGCTCTTGCGCGTCGAGTGGGGTCGCATCGAACGGGCACACGCGGTACTCGTCCGGCAACGCTCGCTGGCACTTCGCGCACGTTCGCATCGAACCCTCAAAGGAGCCACGCTCGCGCGCGAAAATCAAGACGCGCCGAAAAATCCTCGCACGCTCGACGTGACCTGCTCGATTTCGGGCGCATCGAGCATCGGATGAATCGGGAGGGCCAGCGCGGTGCGCGCTGCATCTTCGGCGCGTGGGTATTGCCCGACCTTGCCGCCAAGCGCCGCGAAACATGGCTGGAGATGCAGCGCGACCGGATAGTGAATCGCCGTCTCGATGCCGCGCTCCGCGAGGTGCGCCGCGAGCGCATCACGACGCCGCGTGCGCACGACGAACTGATGCCACACGTGATCGGGCGCGTCGGTTGGGGCGATGAGCTCGTCGATACCGGCGAAGCTTTCGCGATACGTCGTAGCGATTCGCCGGCGTGCGGCGTTCCACGAATCGAGATGCGTGAGCTTCACGCGGAGCACGGCCGCTTGAATGGCGTCGAGGCGCATGTTCCATCCGAGACGCTCGTGTCGATATTTCGCGGTGCCGCCGTGCGAGCGCAAGAGTCGCACCCGATCGGCGAGCGATGCGTCGTTCGTGACGACGAGCCCGCCATCTCCGAGCGCGCCGAGATTCTTCGTCGGAAAAAACGAGATCGCAGCGGAGCTCGCGCCGCTTCCAACGCGCGGACCCATCGCTTGCGCCGAGTCGGCAATCACCGTGGGGCCTGCGTTCGAAAGTGACGCCGCATCCGCGCGCCTACCGAACAAATCGACGACGATAATCGCGCGCGTTCGTGCGTTGATTTGCGCGCGTACATCAGACGCGTCGATGGCGAAGTCGTCATCGATGTCGGCGAACACGGGCGTTGCACCCGCACGTGCGATCGCCGCGGCTGGCGCAACGAACGTGAACGCGGGCACGATCACTTCATCGCCCGGACCCACGCCGTGCGCCCACAAGAGCGCGAGAAGCGCATCGCTCCCCGACGACACTGCGATCGCGTGCGCCGCGCCTATCGCAGAAGCGATCTCGCGCTCGAACGCGTCGACCTCGGCGCCGAGCACGAAACGCCCCGAATCGATGACGCGACCTATCGCGGCGTCGATGTCAGCGCGCAGCGGCGCATGGAGTCGGGCCAAATCGACGAGGCGTACAGTCATGGGGTTCGGGCGTAGGGATTCGAACCCCAATAAGCAGAGCCAAAATCTGCTGTCCTGCCGTTAGACGACGCCCGAAAGTGCGTACTTCGTAGAACAATGCCAGCACGCGCGCAAACGCTATGAAGACGGGGGCGCCAAGCCCGGGCTGACGCGTCAGTAAGGGTTGTCGCTGTCGCCGGTCGGCTTCGTGGTTGCCGTCGGTTTCGTCGTGGCCGTTGCCGTTGCGGTCGCGGTGGCCGTGGCCGTGGCAGTCGCCGTAGCCGTTGCGGTTGCGGTGGCCGTCGCGGTGGCCGTCGGGCGAGCCGTCGCGGTGATCGTGGCCGTGGCCGTGGGTGCGGTCGCTGTGGCGGTGGTCGTCGCGGTCGCGGTCGCGCCCGTTGCGGACATCGTGGCCGTTGCCGTCGCGGTTGCGCTCGGTTGCGCGGAAGCTGTGTCGGTCGCGGATGCGGCAACGCTGACGGTCGGTGGCGCCGAGACAGTTGCCGTCGGTGTTGCCGTGGTCGCGCCGCCAAACATGCCCGCTTTGTAAGCGAGTCCAGCGCCGACGGCCGCCACGACCAAGAGCCCACCGACGATGAGCCCCATGTTGCTCTTCTTCTCGGCGGGTGGCGGAATCGAAATCGGGGTCGCTTTCGGCGGAATCGACGCGATCTTCAAGACGACAGGCGCCGCCACCACGGGCACTGACTCGGCCTGCGCAGCCTTCGCTTCCGCGATGGTGTCGGCGACCGAGAATGCAGGCTTCGTCAGGGCGTCGTTGGTGGTCGCGGCGAAATCTTGTTTCTCAGGCTCCACGATGGCTGCGGGCTCGACCTTTTTGTCGGCGACGCCGAGCTCGTCCATCGACCCGCCCGCCTCTTTGAGCGCCTCTTCGAGGAGCTCGGCGGCTTGCTTCATCACCGTGCGTTCGGCTGCGGGCGGCATGTCGCCCATGCTGTCGGTCTTCGGGAAAAAGCCGCCGTCGTCGTTGCGCTCGGCTTGCTTCGACACGGGAGCGGCCGGCGAGGTTTTCGTGAGGCCGCCTTGCGCGCCGATGCCCATCATCGTCTTTTTCACGGTGAACGCAGGCTTCGCCGCGCCCATGCCGGGGCTCGTCGTGGGCCCGGTCGGCATCACAGCGGTCTTCACGACGTTCGACAAATCCGGGCGCGCGGCCGCGGGAGTAGCGTTCGGCGGAGGCGGCGTCACCGACGCACCCGGCTCGGACAAGTACGCGCTGCCGGCATCGCTCTTCGCGCCCGTGAGCTTTTCGATCGTGGCGCGCGAGTTGTCGTCGATCTTGATGAACTTGACGCCCATGCCCGCGGGCCGCTCGGTCGCCGAGGTCGTGGCTTCGCGTTTCCAGACGACGCGCCCGACGCCCGCAATCACGGGCTGATCGGCTGCGAGCCGAATCTCGAACTTGAGAAGCGTGCCGATCGCGAAAGGCTTGTCGGTCTTGATGAAGACGCCGCCCTTGCTCACGTCATGCGAGTGGTTCTCGATGAACTCGTCGACCGTTGCGCTCTTGTAGCGAACGTTCAAGCTCACGATCTTGGCGCGGGGATCCTTGCGCGTGTCCTGCGTCATGGCTCCCCATCGTAGCGCTTAGTCGCACGAAAACGCCAATTGGTAACGTGCGGCTCCGCCGCACTTCCCAGCAGGAGTCATTGAGCGTGCCTTTTGGCACGCTCAATTGAGTACCATGGCGGTGTGCCGGACGAGGATCGCCCCAGGTTTCGCGCCCATGCGCGCAAGCCCGTTCGGCTCGCGGCCGTGCTTTCGCACGGGGAGCGCGGCTGGCAGCGAGACGTCATCATTTTCGACCTCGGCATTGGCGGCGCCTGCATCGAGGCGGCCGACGTCCTCGGGGTCGGTGACCGCGTCCAGGTGTCGTTCGTCACCGCCGATCGCTGGGACCCGCTCCAAATTCCCGCGCGCGTCGCCTGGACGTCCAATGAGCGCGCCGGCGTCGCCTTCGAATATTCGTCCCCCGAGGCCGCTTGGGGAATTTTCGAGCTCTTGATCGCGAGTGGGCGGGCGGGCTGAAGGGCATGGTTGATTTCCGGAAAACGATCGCAGGGAAAAAAACCGAGAAACGATCGCAGGGAAAAAAGCCGGAAAACGATCGCAGGGAAAAACAGCCCGATCGTTTTTCGGAATTCCAATGAACCCGAGAGGGACGGCCGGGCAACGAGTCGCTAGAGCTTGATGGCGGCTTCGAGTCGCTCGGCGAGGTCGAGGACGGCATTCTCCGAGCCAGGCGGCCCGAGAATTTGGAGCGAGCGAGGCAAGCTCGTGCCGGCGAAGCGGCCGAAGGGGATCGCGATCGCGGTTGCATCGATGGCGTTGCCGAGCATCGCGAACGAAGGCGCGCGAAACGCGATCACCGCGCGACCGTGTTTCGGCGGAAGCGAAGTGGTCGTGGGCGACACGATGAGTCGTTTGGTTGCGAATGCACGCGCAGCCGCGGCGCGAAGATTTTCGAGACGCGTGACGTGCGGCGCCGGGTTCCAATAACGAACGAGCTTGCCAATGCCGACGAGCGCAAAGAGCGATGCGCTCACCGGATGAAGACGCTTGTCGAGCCGGCCGCCCGAGAGCACGCCGAGCGCCGTCGCTGCGAGGCCTTCGGGAATCGACATCTCGGCTTCGTCGCGATTGCCGATGAAATCCAAGAAATGCGACGACAGATACGCGACGAACGTTTCGTTGACCTCGGTGGGTGCGGGCAAACCGTGATCGCGCGAGACCTCGACGCCGATTTTCGCAAGGAGCGCGGCTGCGTCCGCTTCGAACGTCGGCCACTTTCCGAGGTGGGCTTCGTCGGGCAAGTAGAGATACGCGCGCGACGGATCCATCTCCGCGTGAACATCGTGAAGGCGAAGCGCGGGCGCGAGCGCCGTCGTGACGCGACGCGCGAATGCGACATCACGCGTGAGCGGCCCCATTCCGCAAAACGAATAGAAGCGCGGCGAGAGGCGCGGGAAGTGCTCGTGATCGACGGGCCAACCCTTCGCCGACAAACGCAAACCGACAATGCCGCAAAAGGCGGCGGGCAACCGAATCGATCCGCCGAAGTCGGTGCCCCAGTCGAATGTCGCCATTCCGGATGCGACGGCTGCCGCGCCGCCGCCCGTGCTTCCGCCGGCCGTGCGCGAGGGGTCGATCGGATTGCGAACGGGACCGAAGATGTGGTTGTCGCTCTCCATCGAGAACGCCATGTCGCACAGGTTGGAT
This sequence comes from Polyangiales bacterium, assembly GCA_038239005.1. Lineage (GTDB taxonomy): Bacteria > Myxococcota_A > Polyangia > Polyangiales > Polyangiaceae > DASXHD01. The sequence goes on along the minus strand of JBBSFE010000137.1, from coordinate 9,069 downwards.
TTGCCGAGCAGCGTTGCGCCGGTCTCTTGAAGCGCGACGTAGATGCGACTCGATTTTTCGGGGACGCGCGCGCGATGACGAAACGAACCGCCCGTGGTCGGGATGCCTGCGGTGTCCCAGACGTCTTTGAGCACGTACGGAATGCCTCGGAGAGGCGCCGAGCCATGGGTTGTATTCTGCAACGGTTTCGGCAAGACGTGCAAAACCGCACGAATATCGTCGTTTCGTGGCGCGATGGGCGCGCGGCACCACGCCACCGAAGCGATCACTTTCGCGCGCTCACTTGATGCCGCGCGGCAGAACGGTCGTCTTGAGAAGCTCTTTTTTGCGCTTCATCACGAGCTTGTCGAGCGTGCGAACGGCGCTCGTGCGCGCGTCATAAAGGCGGCGATGTTTCTTGTGCACGGTGGCTTCGCTCAAGAGCGAATACGTGAGCCACGGGAAGACCGCCGTGACGTCGGTGTGCACGTAGACCGAGCCATACTGCACGCTCTCGGCCGAGACCTTGCCCCACGTGTGGCCTTCGCCTGCGGGGCACGACGAGAGCGCGCCGTTGTCGACTGGGTCGACGCAGAACTGCACGTCGAAGTCGAAGCCATGTGTGGGCACGCCGAGAATTTGATCGAGGAGCGGCTCGCCTTGGAGCGTGTAGTTCTTCGGAACGCCGCCGCCGAGAATCCAGATGGCCATCTTCTTCTTGAGCGTGCCGAAGCAGTGATGCTGCATCGCGCCCATTTCGAAGACGTCGTCGTTGACGTCGATCTCGAGCTTGAATTCGCTTCCGAGAAGGCGCTTCAGCTTCACGATGTTGAGGAAGATGGACCCGTCTTGGACGGCGCCGACGAAAATCGGAATGCCGTAGCGATACGCGGTGGCGAGCAGCGACGGGCTCTTCGCGCCGAGAGCGTGCTCGATGGCGGCGATGTGTTTGCCGAGCCGGTAGTGGAGCTCGGTCGTCGTCATGCGTTTTTGGAATTCGGGGCGCCGGAGGATCGCGGAGAAGAGCTGGTCGGTTTCGAGGAGCGTCTCTTCGTGGAACCCGAGATCGTAAATGCGGATGATGCGCGCGACGCGGTATTGCAAGTCGCCGGCGTTGGGATCGATCTCGCGGATGCGGTGGCCAATCGTGCGGTGGGCGTCGTGATAGAGGTTCGCGCCCGTCGTCGTGATGCAGTCGATGAGGCCGCGCTCGATCAGCGGAATGATGCACGACTGGTGGAGGCCAGCCGGCGTCATGGCGCCGGAGAACGTCAAAAAGACGCAGGTGTCCTCGCGCGAGCTCCTCTGCATGAGCTCGAACGCGGTGCGCTCCTGGCGCCCGACATACGCGGGAAACGCGCGGGCTACGACGTCGGTGGGGCGCTCGCGACCGGTGATTCCGACGGGGTGGACATCTCGCTGCTTATCGAAACCTTTGCGCAGCGCGCGGCCGCTTTCTCTCTTCGGCATGGCAACGAGCCTCTTTACCATGCCAAATTGAACGGATGGCCATGACTTTCGACAAGCTCGCATCGGCCGGCGAAGATCTCGACATCGCGCTCGGCGCCGCGCTGATCGCGCGCGATGCATATGCGTCGCTCGACGTTACGAAGCTTCTCGCGCGCTTCGACGATCTTGCGGAGCCGCTGCAAAATCGCGGGCTCGATCGCGCGAGCGCGCGTGACGCAGCCGTCACGATTTCGCAGCATCTCTATGTCACGCTCGGGTTCGCCGGCAACGAGGCCGATTATTACGATCCGAAGAACAGCCTCCTCAGCGACGTGCTCGATCGAAAGCTCGGCATTCCGATTTCGCTCGCGCTCGTTTACTGCGAGGTCGCGCGGCGCGTGGGAGTCGTCGCCGAGGGTGTGAGCTTCCCCGGGCATTTTTTGGTTTGCGTGCGGTCGGGCGACGAAAACGTTTTGGTCGATCCGTTTTACCGAGGTCGGGTGCTCGACGACGCGGCGCTCGGCGCACTTCTCGAACGCGTCGCCGGCCAAGCGGGCGTAGCTGCAAAAGTGACGCCGCTAATGATCGCCAAGACAACGCCGCGCGCGTTCCTCTCGCGATGGCTCATGAACCTTCGCAGCGTTTATCTCGCACGCGGTGAGCTTCCGCGCGCGCTCCTCGCCGTCGATCGCCTCGTCGCGCTGAGCCCCGGCGACAAAGCATTGCTGCGCGATCGCGGGCTCCTCTCCGCTCGCCTCGGCGCGACATCGGGCGCGCGCGAAGACCTCGAACGCGTGCTTGCCCTCGACCCCTCGAACGTGGAGCTACGCACGGCGCTCGCCTCACTCGACAAGAAACCAAAAGCTTCCAACTGACAAATGAACAAGAAGGCGCTTCTTGTCGGTTTGCTTTTGGCGGGTGAAGGGCATGCGCAGGTTCATTACGATCTCGGTGCGCTCGCTTCATTTCAGCAGCGCGTTGGCAATGTCGCGGAGGGCGGCGCGCTCACGCTCGATGGGCATGTGGCCGTGTTTCCGCTTTTGCGCGTCGGCGCGTGGGTCACGGGCGAGGTGAGCAAACCGATCGATGCAGGCGTGCTTCGCGAGATCGTCGGCGGCGGGCTCCGCGTGAAGATCGTCCCGCCATGGCCGCGCGGCGTGTGGCGAGCTTGGGTCGCAACCGGCTTCGGCTACGACGGCGTCATCACCGACGGCGCAGGCGGCGGCGGCTTCTTCGAGATCCCGGCGATCGTCGGCGCTTCATATCGAATTCGCAAACCTCTCGTCTTTCTGATGGAGCTCGGCGCGCGCTTCGGTTTTGGTTTCTGGGGCAGCTACTACGAAAAAAATAACGACGTCGTGTCGCTCACGCTTTCGATCGGCTTCGGCATCGACGGCTGACGTATGCTGAGACGGTTTTCATGAGCATCGTCGGCACAATCGTGAGCGGCCGCTACCGCATCGATCGCCTTCTCGGCGAAGGCGGCATGGGCGCCGTCTACGAAGCCGAGCACACGCTGATGCACAAGCGCGTTGCCGTGAAAGTGCTCCACGCCGAGATGAGCAAGCTGACGGAGGTCGTCACGCGCTTCGAGCGCGAGGCCATGGCCGCCGGGCGCATCGAGCACCCGAACGTCGCCAGCGCCACCGACTTCGGCAAGCTCGACGACGGCTCCTTCTTTCTCGTCCTCGAATTCATCGAAGGAAAAAGCCTCCGCGAGAACATCGCCAAAGGCCCGTTTCCCGCGCGCCGCGCAATCCACGTCGCGCGACAAATCGCGTCGGCACTTTCACGCGCGCACGGCCTTGGCATCGTGCATCGCGATCTGAAACCGGAGAACGTCATGCTCGTCGAGCGCGATGGCGATCCCGATTTCGTCAAAGTCCTCGATTTCGGCATCGCAAAAGTTCCGGTCGGCGAGCTCGCGCCGAAATCGACCGCGGGTGAAAAAGCGCTCACGCAAGTCGGCATGGTCTACGGCACGCCCGAATACATGCCGCCCGAGCAAGCACTCGGGCAAGAAGTCGATCTCCGCGCCGACCTCTATGCGCTCGGCATCATCACGTACGAAATGCTCGCGGGCGCGCGCCCGTTCGACGACGACAGCAAGGTGAAGCTCCTCACGATGCAAATCACGGCGGCCGTGCCGCCGTTCGGTCCGGAGCTCGGCGTGCCGCCGGAGCTCGCGGCGCTCGTGATGAAGCTTCTCCAAAAGGAAGCGAGCGATCGCATTCAAGACGCACGCGAGGTGATCGACGCGCTCGAAGCCGTGACGACGCCGCCTCCCGTGATCGTGACTCCCGAAATAATGCCGGTCGCGAGCGCGCCTTCGCTCCCTCACGCGGCGCAAACCAACGCGACGGTGCTCGCGCTGAGCGCACACGCCGAGTCGTTCGCGGGCGAGGTCACGCGCATCGTCCCGACGAAAATTCTCCTGCCCGTGCTCGGGCTCTTCGGCCTCGTCACGCTCATCACTGGCGTCGTGCTCCTCGGTCACGCGAGCGGCGTGTCGCCTTCGACGTCGTCCGCATCCGCATCAGCGACCGCGAGTGCGTCATCGCACTTCGAGGTCGAGCTCAAACGCGCACAGGTTTCGCTCGCCTTGGGCGACAACGACGCCGCCATCATGATCGCGCGCTCGCTCGCGAACGAAGAGCCGATGCGGCCCGAGAGCCATCACATTCTTTTTCAAGCTCACCTCGCGAAGGGCGATCCCAAAGCCGCGCTCGCCGACGCCATCCCGTGGCTCACCGTGGAGCCAAGTGCCGAGAGAGACCCGGAGCTGCAAGGCGCGCTCAAAGCGGCGCTCGCATCGAAGGAAGACGAAGGCGCTGCGTTCGCGTTGCTCGAATCGGGAAAGCTCGGTCCGCCTGGCGCCGATCTTCTTTACGACATGGCCTACGGCTCTGGTCAGTCGCAAGCCACGCAGTCGCACGCGCGACGCTCACTCGTTCATCCCGATGTGACGATGCACGCAAGCCCCGCGCTTCAAGTCACCGTGGAGCTTCGCAACGCGAAAGACTGCGAATCGAAACGCGAGCTCCTCGACAAAGCCGGAACACTCGGCGACGCGCGCACGCTTTCGATCCTCGAGACGTACAGCAACAAAGGCGGCTGCGGTTTCCTCGGCATGAAGGACTGCAACAGCTGCATGCACAAAGACGACACGCTCACCCGCGCGCTCACGAAGCTGCGCGAGCGCGCGGGCCACTAGATTCCGAAGCGCGTCTTGTCTTTGCGAACGAGCTCGACGTAAACCTCGCACTCGAGGTGCGGGCCGATTTCGCCGGTGGCGATGGCTTCTTCCAGCTTCTTTTTGATTTCGCCGATGAGGCGTGACGGCGGGATGGCGAACGTCTTCATGATCGCATCGCCGACGCCGGATGGAAGTGGCGGCTGCTTGCTGTCTTCGAGAGCGAGCTTTTTGATGCGCTCTTCGAGCTCTTCGATTTGCATCAAGCCGCGGCGCTTCTTCTCGGGGCGCTTCGTCGTGATGTCGGCGCGGGCCAGACACAAAAGCTCGCCGAGGTGCACGCCGAGCTCGCGCGCGAAACGGCGCACGGCGCTGTCCGTCCACGCGGGGTCGTATTGGTTCGCGCGAAGGTGATGCAAAATCAAAAATCGGACGGTGTCTTTGAGCGCGGGCTCGGGCGTGAAGATCGGCAGGCGGCAATCGAGCTTGTCGAACATGCGCGTGCCGACCTCGGCGTGACCGAAGAAGTGGACTTTGCCGTCGGTGGTGATGCTGCGCGTCTTCACTTTGCCGATGTCGTGGAAGAGCGAGGCCCAACGCACCTCGAGCTGCGGCGTCGCCTGACGCACGACTTGCTTCGTGTGCTTCCACACGTCCTTGTGGCGCCACTCGCCGTCGCCGAAGCCGACCATCGCCTGCACTTCGGGAAAGAGCGCTTCGAGCGCGCCCACATCGAGCAACGCGTCGAGACCCGCCTCGGGATCTTCGCCCATCACGACGCGATCCAAGCGGAGGCGCAAAGCTTTCCCGTCGACGCGGGCGAGCTCCACGAAGTCGTCGACAGATGCGCGTGCGACCGCACCCGCGGCTTTGCCTTCGGCGACGTTCGCTGCGTGATCGAGCGCGTCCATTGCGCGATCGAGCGAAAAATTGTGGTCTACCTTCAACGCGTGCGCCCTTACCATGATTCTACGTCCGTTGCACGACGGCCCAAACACGCCCATACTGACGTTCCCCGGAATGACACAACGAACTTTGCTTCTCGCCACAGTTGCAGCGCTCGCTTCTGCACTCGTCGCATGCGGAGGAGCGGACCAAAATCCGCTTCTCGGTGAAGGTGGCGTTCTCGACAGCTCGGCTCCCGCCGACGCGAGCGTTCCAGACACCGCGCCACCGAGCGATGCGACGGTGATCGATTCACCGGGCCCCGCCGACGTCAACACGGTGGACGTCCCCGTCGGTCCCAAAGATTCACGCATCATGTGCGGAACGTCGCTCACGTGCAGCGCGCAAACCGAAGTTTGCTGCCATCACACGAGCTCGATCAAGCCGTACGAGTGCGTCGCCACGGTGGGTGACTGCGCCAACCCCGACGACATCCCCATCAGCTGCTCGATGCACGACAACTGCGCATCGCAAGGCAACCCAACCTACGTCTGCTGCGGCGACATCACGAGCAACAGCGGCGCATGCAGCACCCTCGGCGATGTGTCGTGCCAAGCCACGTGTGATCCGCAAAGCGATCAACTCCAAGTGGGTTGCAGCGGAACCGATCCTTGTCCCACAGACACGCCCAACTGCAAGGTGAGCACGTGCACGCTTCCCGGCTACAACATCTGCGTGCAGTAGCGCTCAGCCTCACGCTCCTCGCGCTCGCCGCGTGCAGCGGGACGGACGTCGCGCTGATTCCGGACACCGGCGTTGACGAGGATGCCGGCTCCGACGCCACCACCAAAACCGACGCCACGACGCAACCCGACGGCGAAGTCGCCGACGTCGGTGCAGACGTCATGAAGAAAGACGCCGGCAATCCGTACAGCGATCCCGGCATCGGCTGCGACACGACCGACTGCACACCCGGCACGCAGCTCTGCTGCATCACGCAAACCGCTTACTACCCGACACCCGCATACTCGTACGTCTGCGAGCCGACGACCGACGTCGTGAAGTGCGCGGGTGGCCTCGGCATCTTCTGCGACAGCGACCACGACTGCACCGGCGGCATGCTCTGCTGCGGCAACCTCGGTTACCAATCGTACCAAAGCGTCACGTGCCAACCCACGTGCACGTCCATGCCGTACGCGCTCAAGGACCACTTCTGCGACCCCAAGGCTCCCACCTGCGACAGCGGCAAAACGTGCAAACCGGCCAAGTACCTCGCTGGCTACAACATCTGCCAGTAGCCGCATTTGCGGACTAAGAAAGCCGCCAAGGCGCCAAGGCGCCAGAAGAGGGGAGAGGGTTCGAACCGCGCTTGTTGTGTGCGGGGATATCGCGATAGCGTTTGCGCATGACTCTTCATGCGACCATCAACGCGCTGGCTGAAAGGTTCGCGCACGACCTTTTGCGCGCTCTCCGCACTGCATCTCTCGAGGAGATTTCGAGCGAGAGCTCATCGACGCACGCGCCACACGCTGCGCGTGGACGGCCTGCTCGGACTCCCGCTATCAAAGGGAGCGGCGGACGCGTTCGGCGGTCGTCGGCCGATCTCGCCACGATGGTCGATCAGGTCATCGCGCTCGTGAAGGCCAACAAGGACGGCGTTAACGCGGAAGGCATCCGCGCGGGCTTGAAGGTCGCACGCAAAGAGCTGCCCCGGCCGATCTCGATGGCACTCGCTTCGAAGCAGATTCGGAAAAAGGGCGAGAAGCGCGCGACCACCTACTACGCGACCTAGCGCTCGCGATGGAGGGGTCGCGGATAGAGAGGCTCGATAAGCTCAAGCAGCTCCTCCATCGGAGTCATGAGCACATCGAGGCCGTCATCGATGGCGCGGTCGCCGCGGGGCGAGGCGCGCATTGGGGAGAGATCGGCGCTGTCATCGTCGACGCGACGACGCCCTATGGCGAGCTCACGGCCGACTTGTTCGGCGACGTCGAGTGGACTGCCCGCGGCGACGTCGCGGTGTTTGCGACCGCGCGTGGCATCGTTCAGGAGTTCGTCGACGAGCACATCCACGACGACGTCGTGTGCGTCGAGCCAGCGACGGGCGGCCCCTATGCGCTACTCGTCGTCATCTATGGTGTGGAGGACATCGTCGCGTTTCACCTTCCGAAGGCGCACGTGGCGGCGCGACTTCTCTACGGGTTGCTCGAGCCGCGCGTCGATGCGTACATCGAGATGGCGATGCGTGAGCTCGGCTGCGCGTGGAAGGACGTCGCCATCCTCGCCGTGAACCGATCGGGAAGCGTCACCTGTTCTCCAATGCTGAAGAAGAAATTTCTCGCAGAAATGACGGGAGCTCCCGGCATCACGGAGCTCCCGGCGGTCGATGCCGACGAGGCGCTCATCATGTGCGGCGACGGCGCCGACACGATCATCGTTCGCCGCGCAGTGCCCGCGTCGAGCACGGAGAAAGGTTTCACGGACGACGAGCTCGACGAGGTCATCGGCGGCATCATCGCAAAGGGCAAAGTAGCGACGTGGGACGACGTTGGGGTCTGGGTGGTCGCGCGCAACACGACGATGGCGGAGGACCTCCTCGAGAACGTGCCACCCGAACGCCTGACCGACAATCATTCGCCCGTCGTCGTACCGACCACGAAGGCTGCCCTGACCGCGGTGGTCATCGAGCAGGGCCTCGAAGTCCCCGCACGTGACGGCGCGTTGGTCGTTTTCGTGACCAACGTGGGGATGGCGATCAGCTTTCACCCGAAGCCTCGCAGCACGCACTAATTCTTATGCAAAGCCCACATGCTGTGAACCCATTGCAAAATAAGAATGTTCGCGTCGGTGTGCGCATTGGCGATCGCGATACGCTAGCAGGCGAACGTATTTTCCCCGCCGGGTCGGATATCGTCATCGGCTTGCCCGGAGTATTTCCAATCTCAGATTGGGATGGACCTCCACTATTCTTGGTGTCTGCCGGCACACTCCTGCATCTCCTTCCAGGAATGCGCGTTCATATGTGTGATGACGACGGCTCGAATCGTCTTGACGGAACTACGGAAGAGCTGCGGCGCCGTGGGCTGACCATTCCGCTGCGGCTGCGCGTATCTAAGATCAATGTTACGATTCGTCCCGGTCTATCGGTGTTCATTCACTATGTTGCGCCCGCTCAAACGAAATGATTCACAAGATATCGCCGCTGAAACGCTCGCCCACATATCCGTGCCTTGCATCAACGCGGCACGGCAGGCATGAACCGTGAAGTGCCTTGGCCCGAACGAGTCTCCGCGGGCGCCGTCAGAGTCAGGTAGATGTGCATTGCGGGCATGTTCAAGGATTGCCGTGGACGATTTAGAAAACATAGTGCCACGCGAGGTATGCGAACGACTCGTTGTCGCCCTGTTCCGCTCTGGAACGGTGGACGGGTGTGACTCTCATCCTGATCACGCCGCGCTTCGAATCCGCAGGGGTGGCGCGCGTAGTGTGATGTCCATCGCATGATTCCACCTATCGCTGAGTGCGAGCGCGCGCAGATGCACGATGTGCTCGCCGGTGTTGTG
>JBBSFE010000136.1:0-17372 GCA_038239005.1 Polyangiales bacterium | reverse complement strand
TCACGCTCACGCTCACGCTCACGCTCACGCTCACGCTCACGCTCACGCTCACGCTCACGCCGACGCTTACGCGTCCCGGGCGCGCGGACTTGAAAGGCGGAAAGAAGGTCTGTTGGACCCCTTCGTGCTGCGGGTTGACAAATGGGAGATGTGCGGGGCGATTCGTGGGGCCAGTCGCTCGCCGGCTGTGGGTGAGTCGTTTCGTGTGGTCGAGTTTTCGGTGCAGAACGATCACGTGCACCTCATCGTCGAAGCTCACGACAAGGACACGCTCTCCCGCGGCATCCGCGGTCTCACCATCCGCCTCGCGCGCGCCGTCAACCGCGCTCTCGCAACACCCGGCCGCGTGTGGGCCGACCGCTACCACGCACGCGATCTGAAAACGCCGCGCGCCGTTCGAAACGCGCTCGTCTACGTGCTCATGAACGCCCGCAAACACGGCGCGCGCGTTTCTTCCGGTGTCGACGCGTTCTCGTCGGCGCCATGGTTCCGCGGCTTCGCGTTCCGCGCACCAACACCGGACGAATCACCCATCGTCCGCGCACGCACGTGGCTCGCTTCAACCGGCTGGCGCCACCATGGTCTGGTTCGTGTGGACGGCCGGCCACGCACGCCGGACTAGCGAGTCGTCGCGGCCCAAGTCACTCTGAGCGTAACGATGCGTGCGCGTTGGACGCTGCTCATGCTGGTTACGGCTGCCCTGCAAGGACACCAGGCGCGAGCGCAGACCGGCACATGTACTGCGACGAATCGATGTGAAGTCGTGCTCGGCTCGCTTCCGTCACTCGGCCCGTCAGCGGCGACATTCGTGATGAGCGCAGAGCTTGTCGTCCGTGCGAACGCCGTATACATCGCGACGTTTGGCGGCCTCGTGAAAGTTTCAACGAGCGGTGGCGGCACGACGACATTGACGCAGGCTCCAACTTTCGTTCGCCAACTCCGTTCCCGTGCCGGGTGGCGCGATTGTTCGCTATCCGACGCGTGGCGCTCCGGTTGCTGTTTGCTGTCGACGCAACCAGCTTCTACTACCTGAGTCGTCGCGGCGAAGTGGTGAAGGTCACACCCAAGTAGGTCAGCGCCTATCCACATAGAGCGTCTGCAGGGCCCGCCCAATCGTGCCACCCGCGTCGAAGATGCGTGCGCGCGTGGTGCCGATGCCGTCGCGGGCGACCGAGGTTTCGGCGCGCATGCCGACCCAGTCGCCTTCGGGGTAACGCGCGAGGGACACCGTGAGGTTCACGGGGACGAAGAGGTACTTCGCGACGTCGAGCTCGGCGCTGATGCCGTTCGCCGAATCGATCATCGCGAGGACTCGCGCGAGAGGCGTGACGTCTTCGCCTTCGACGATCGCGACGCGGAGCTTCGACCACACTGCCGCGGGGCCGAGCGATTCGAAGCCGCCCTCGGCGAAGCGCCACTCGAGCGCGTCGCCGTAACCGAAACGCGGGACCGTCTTGAAATACGTGCTCGCAGCGACATCGGGCATCGGCGGCACCCGCTCGGACTGCCCGACGGATTCGGCGCGATCTACACCAACACGAAGAAGCCACGCGGTCGCGCGAATCGATGCGCTCGTCGCCGACCAGAGCTCTATTTTTTTCCCCGGTCGCAATGCCGCGGTTGCAACGTCGAGCGGACCCACCGCGACGGGAGCGAGAAACTCCATCGCAAAATGCGCGAGCCGCATCCCGGGCTTGGCCACGCGCTCGATGCGCGTTCCGTGAAGCGCGGCGAGAGGGCCGCCGTGTTGCAGCTTCGGATCCCATGGTCCGACCGTTGCTCCGGTCGCTACGAAGTTGCCGTCGGAAGGATGCGAATAGAAAAACGTCTCCATCGGGCTCGGCAGCGTCGGCGCGGCGGGCTTAGTCGGCGGTTGCGGATTCTTCAGCGCGCTTGATCATCTTGCGGTGAGTCATGCGCTTCTTCAGCGGACCCATGTGGTCGATCATGAGCACGCCCTGAAGGTGGTCGTACTCGTGTTGAATGGCGACGGCGAGCAAACCCTCGGCGGTGAGCTCGAACGTTTTGCCTTCGCGGTCTTGTGCGCGCACCCGCACTTTGGCGGCGCGATCGATTTCTTCGTTCACGCCCGGGAAGCTCAAGCAGCCTTCGCTCCACGTGATTTCGCCTTCGCGCTCGAGAATTTCCGGGTTGATGAACACGCGGAAATCGCTGGGAGCGCCATCGTCGGCGGTGTCGACGACAAACAGCTGAACTGCTTCACCGATTTGCGTCGCCGCGAGCCCAACACCAGGCGCGGCGTACATCGTCTCGGCCATGTCATCGACGAGCTGCTTCACCTCGTCGTTGATCATGGCGATACGCTTGCCCTTTTCGCGCAATCGCTCATTGGGGTAGTGCAAAATGGACCGAATCAAGTGACCTCTCCACAGCAGTTTAACTCATTCTTCGGGATAAACCACGCGTCCGAAGACGTGGGCATCATCGCCGCAGACTTCCCATGCAGGCTTGCTCAAGCGTGGGGCTTTCGCGGGGACGTCGGGACCGGCCCAATCGACCGCGCCAGGGCGACCGCGGGGGCCGAGCAAGATGGGCGCGATGAATGCGTGGAGCTCGTCGGCGACGCGCGTTGCGAGAAAGCTGCCTGCGAGCTCGGCGCCGCCTTCGACCATGAGCGTCACGACGCTCCGCTGCGCGAGCGCGAGCATCGCCGCGAGGACGTCGATGCGGCCTTCTGCGCTCAGCGAGGTGCGCATCACTTCGACGCCGCGTGCGACGAGCGCTTCTTCGGCGTCGCCAGGTGCGTCGGGGCCGGTGAGGACGAGCGTCGGCGTTTCGGCCGCGGTCTCCACGAGGCGCGCGTTGAGCGGCGTGCGGAGCTTGGTGTCGAAGACGACGCGCATCGGGCTCGGGCCTTTGGCGTCGCGCACGGTGAGGCGCGGATCGTCCGACAAAACCGTGCCGATGCCGACCGCGACCGCATCGTGCGCAGCGCGAAGCGCGTGGACGCGCGCGCGTGCGTCGGGGCCTGTGACCCAGCGTGAAGCGCCGGTGCGTGTTGCGATGCGTCCGTCGAGCGAGAGCGCGAGCTTCAGCGCCACGTAGGGCAAATTCGAAACGACGAATTTCTTCCACGGTGCAATGAGCGCTTCAGCGTCGTCTTTGAGGACGCTCGAGAGGACCTCGATGCCCGCGGCGCGAAGCTTTCCGTTTCCGCCGCCTTCGACGTTGGGATTCGGATCGTCGGTGCCGACGACGACGCGCGTGATGCCCGCCTTGATGATCGCATCGGTGCAAGGTTGCGTGCGCCCGACGTGATTGCAGGGCTCGAGCGAGACGTAGAGCGTTGCGCCTTTGGCTCGCGTCTTCGCTTTTTTGATCGCGACGACCTCGCCGTGATCTTTCCCGGCGCTCGCATGAAATCCTTCACCGACGATTTCGCCGTTCGCGACGACAACGGCGCCGACGTGCGGGTTCGGCGACGGACGACCACCGCGCCCGAGCTCGATGGCGCGTGCCATCCACTTTTCGTCGTCGGGCGTCGCGGTTGTCATGACTTGGATTCGGCGATGCGGTCGAGCTCCTTTTGGAACTCGGCGATGTCGCGAAACGAACGATAGACGCTCGCGAAGCGGACGTACGCAACCTCGTCGACCTCGCGCAAACGCAGCATCACTTTTTCGCCGAGCGCATCGGCTGACGTCTCGCGTTCGCCACTTTCGACAAGCTCGTGCTCGATCGAATCGACGAGCTGTTCGAGGCGTTCGTGTGCGATTGCGCGCTTGTCGCAGGCTTTGCGGATGCCGCTGAGGAGCTTGGCGCGATCGTAAGGCTCGCGGCGCATGTCTTTCTTCACGATGAGCGGGAGCACGTCTTCGACGCGTTCATACGTGGTGAATCGCCGCGTGCACTTCTCGCATTCACGCCGCCGGCGCGTCACGTCACCCGATGCGGCGAGGCGAGAGTCGATCACGCTGCTCTCGACGTGCGCACAAAATGGGCACTTCATTCGACGCGGGAGAGCACCAGACTGCAGTTGGTGCCGCCAAAGCCGAACGAGTTGTTCACGACGTGCTTCAACCGACGCTCGCGCGCTTCGAGAGGGACATAGTCGAGCTTGCACGCGTCGTCTGGGTTCTCGAGGTTGATCGTCGGCGGGACGCGGCCCTCTGCGATGGCGAGCGCACACACGGCGCTCTCGAGAGCGCCAGCCGCGCCGAGGAGGTGACCGGTCATCGATTTGGTGGAGCTCACCCAGAGCTTCTTCGAGCGCGCGTGATCGCCGAAGACGGCCTCGATCGCGCGTGACTCTTCGATATCGCCGACGCCGGTGGAGGTGCCGTGCGCGTTGACGTAGTCGACCTGATCGGGCGAGATGCCTGCGTCTTTGAGTGCCATGCGCATCGAGCGCTGTGCGCCTTCGCCGCTCGGCGCGGGCTGCGTGAGGTGGTGCGCGTCGCTCGAGGCGCCGTAGCCGGTGATCTCTGCGTAAATCTTCGCGCCGCGTTTTTTCGCGCGCGTGAGCGATTCGAGGACCATCACGCCAGAGCCTTCGCCGCAGACGAAGCCGTCTCGGGCTTTGTCCCACGGGCGAGATGCTTTTTCGGGGGCGTCGTTTCGTTTCGAGAGCGCCATCATCGCTTCGAAGCTGCCAATGCCGACGGGTGTGACCGTCGCTTCAGCGCCGCCGGCAACCATGACCTGGCACTTGCCGCGACGAATCCACTCGGCTGCTTCACCGAGCGCGTGTGCGCCGCTCGAGCATGCGCTCGTGTTGCAATACGACGGGCCGCGGAGGCCGTACGCCATCGAGACCTGACCGGCGGCCATGTTGCCGATGAGACCGGGAATCGAATACGGCGAGAGGCGACCGGGGCCTTTGTCGATCAACGTCTGCTTCGCTTTTTCGAGCGTCGCAAGACCGCCGATGCCGGAGCCGATGAAGCAACCAGCTTCGTCTCGCTCCTCACCCACGAGCTCGAGTCCCGCGTCGGTGACGGCGAGCTTCGCAGCACCGAGCGCGAACTCGATGAAGCGATCGATCTCTTTGAGCTTCTTCTTCTCGATGAACGCGAGCGGGTTCCAGTTCTTCACCTCGCCCGCGATCTTCACGCGGAACTGTGTGGTGTCGAACAGCGTGATGGACGCGATGCCGCTCTTGCCCGAAAGCAATGCGGCCCACGTCTCGCGCGTTCCGGTGGCGAGCGGTGTGACGAGCCCGATGCCGGTGATGACGACCCGTTCCATGACGGAGAACTACTTCTTCTTCGCGTTCTTCTCGATGTAGTCGACCGCATCTTGGACGGTGCGGATCTTCTCCGTGTCCTCGTCCGGGATGTCGATCTCGAATGCCTCTTCGAAGGCGAGCACGAGCTCGACTAGTCCGAGGGAGTCGGCTCCGAGATCGTCGATGAACGTCGATTCGGGTTTGATGTCTTTCTCATCGACGTCGAGCTGCTCTTTGATGATGCGCTTGACTTCGCTGGCGATGTCCTGAGCCATGCGTGCCTCGTATCAGAAAACGATTTATACGTACATCCCGCCGTTGACGCGGAGGATCTGTCCAGTCACGTAAGCTGCTTCATCACTAGCCAAGTAAGTGCAAGCGGCCGCAACCTCTCGTGATGTTCCGGTTCTTGCGAGCGGGATCATCTTGAGCACGGCTTCTTTCATTTGTTCGTTCATCGCGGAAGTCATCTCGGTATCGATGAAGCCGGGGGCGATCGCGTTGACGGTCACGTTGCGTGACGCGTACTCGCGCGCGATCGATTTGGTGGCGCCGAGAAGGGCGGCTTTCGTGATCGAGTAGGCCGTCTGGCCGATGTTGCCCATCTCGCCGATGACGGACGACATGAAGATGATTCGCCCGGCTTTGCTGCGCATCATCGACTTCATCGACACGCGCGCGCAGGTGAGGGCACCCTTCACGTTGGTGTCGAAGAGCCTCTGCAAATCTTCGTCTTTGAGGCGCAAAAGGAGGCCGTCGATGGCGATGCCGGCGTTCGCGACGAGGATGTCGAGCTTGCCGTGCTTCTTGATGATCCCGTCGATCGCGGCTTCGGTGGCGGCGGTGTCGGCGACGTCGAAGCCGCAAATCTCGGCTTTGCCGCCCTTTTTCGTGATCGCGTCGGCGGTCTCGCGGGCGGCCGCTTCGCCTTTGACGTAGTTGACGACGACAGCGGCTCCCTGCTCGGCAAGCGCTTCGGCGCACGCGCGCCCGATGCCACGCGATCCGCCGGTGACGAGGGCTATTTTTCCGTCGATCCGAAACAAGGCGGCATCTTCTAGCGGGGAACCGAGACCCCCGCAACGCGAATCCCGCTATGCAGTGCGTCAGGGCGCGGCACGAAGGGCTGCGAGCTCCTCTTTTGCAACCAGAACGAGATCGCGACCTTCCGGGTCGCGCGCCAGCCTGAGGGCGACGTCGAGCTCGGGCGCTTTGGCGACCACCCAGTGAAGATCGAGCGTCAAACAAGGCGTCCGGTCAGCTTCCACCACGCGCTCGACGAAATCCCCATCGATTCGGTCGAACACGCGAAGCCGCGCGCTCGGTTCGGCCTCGTGATCGAACAGCACAAGCTCACGCGTGCCGAGCGCGCCGTAGCGCGCGAGTTTCTCCTTCATCGTGATCGGCTCGCGATCGCTGCCACTCACGATTTCGACGCAAAGCTCTGGTGCGCCGTGCTCCCAAACTTTCCACGAAGGGAAGTTTTGTTGCGCGACGCTGCGTTTCACGAAGCCGTCGGGTGCGAGACACTTCCGCGGGTTCGCCGCGTCGTAATACACGAACTGATCGCAATGGACGCTGTCGGCTCGCGTGACCGCGGCCTTGAGCAGCTCGTAGAGCAGGAAACACAGGTTTACATGGATGGTTGTCTGTCCCAAGTCCCACTCCGGATTCGCGGCGGCGTCGAATAAGAGCGGCTGCACGGGACGAACATGCCGGATGCCTGCCGGAGCGGATGAAGGCTTGTTCACCGCTCCGAGTTTATGACGATCTCTCGCTGCGTGCCCGTGCAGCCGCATGCAGACCTTCATCGCAACCCGCATGCCGCCCAAATTCCCCTTCAAACCGCCCACGCCGGGTGGCCCCGCCAGACCAGTGGCCTGGCGCAGGCCACCTCCCGTTCGGATCCGAACGCGAGAGGGCCCGATCGTTCGGATCCGAACGATCAGCCTGCCAGGAAGGTCGCGGCTTGGGAGAGGGACTCGGGGTCGTGGATGCTGAGGACTTTGACGTCCTTGGTGATGCGTTTGATGAGGCCCGCGAGCACTTTGCCCGGGCCAATCTCCAGGATATGCGTCACGCCTTCGGCGGCCATGAGCTTCACGGAGGCCTCCCAACGCACGGGGCTGTCGACCTGGCGGACGAGCAAGTCCTTCACGCGGTCGCGATTGGCGTTGGCCTTCCCGTCGACGTTGGCGACGATCGGAAAGGCGAGGGCACCGATCGTCACGCGGTCGAGCTCGGTGGCGACGACACGCGCGGCAGGAGCCATGAGCGCGCAATGGAACGGCGCGCTCACCTTGAGTGGAATGACGCGCCCCTTTTCGGCGGACGCCAGCTCACCCGCGCGCGCGACCGCCGCGGCGTGCCCCGCGATGACGACTTGCCCGGGCGCGTTGAAGTTTGCGGGCGACACGACATCGCCCTCAGCGGCGCGCCTGCACACGTCTTCGACTTTTTCGGGATCGAGCCCCATCACTGCGCTCATCGCGCCTTCGCCGGGCGGAACTGCCTCTTGCATCGCGCGGCCGCGCGCCCGAACGAGGCGCACGGCGTCTTCGAGCGCGAGCGCGCCCGTTGCAACGAGCGCGGAATACTCGCCAAGCGAGTGCCCCGCGCCAAACGTAGGCGCGGGCAAGCTCGGCGTCGCCTCACGAAGCGCTGCGAGGATCGCGATGCTCACACTCACAATCGCGGGCTGCGTGTTTGCGGTGAGCGTGAGCTCGTCCTCGGGCCCTTCGGCGATCAATCTCGAAAGGGGCGAGCCGCCGAGCGCTGCGTCGGCCCTGGCCATCACGTCGCGCGCCGCTGCAGATGCCGCGAGCACGTCTTTCCCCATTCCGACCGACTGCGAGCCCTGACCCGGGAAGACCCACGCCACCTTCATGGCGCGCTCTTCTACTACATTCGGTAGAGAGCCGCGCCCCACGAAACGCCGGCGCCGAGCGCACACGACAAGACGAGGTTGCCGGGCTTGATCGTGCCGTCGCGGACGCGCTCGTCGAGGAGGATCGGAATCGACGCGCTCGACGTGTTGCCGACGCGCTCGATGTTCGAGAGCACTTTCTCTTTCGGATAATTCGCGCGCTGCGACACCTGGTCGATGATGCGCATGTTCGCCTGGTGCGGCACGACCCAGTCGACTTGGTCGTTGGTGAGCCCAACGGAATCGACGAGCTCCTGACTTGCAGAATACAAGTTCTTCACCGCAGCTCGGAAGATGTCCTTGCCGTTCATCCTCACTTTGCCGCCACGCGGGATCGTGAGCGACTCCGCGAGCGTGCCGTCCGAATAGATGCGCGTACCGAGGATGCCGCGTGTGCCGTCGGATGGCCCGAGCACCGCGGCGCCTGCGCCGTCACCGAAGAGAACGCACGTCGTGCGATCCGACCAGTCGACGACGCGCGAGAGCAGCTCGACGCCCACGACCAGCACGTGCTTGGCCGCGCCAGTCGCGATGAAGTTGTCGGCGATGGTGAGGCCGTAGATGAAACCCGCGCACGCGGCGGAGATGTCGAACGAAGGACACGTCGGTGCTGCGCCGAGCTTTCGCTGAACGAACACGGCCGTGGCCGGCATGGGCACGTCGCCGGTGACCGTGGCGAGCACGATCATGTCGATTTTCTTCGGCGACACATCGGCGGCCTCGCATGCGCGTTTGCATGCTTCGGCGGCCATGTCGCTCGTGACCATGGCGTCGGGCGCGATGCGGCGCTCGCGGATACCGGTGCGCTCGCGAATCCACGTGTCGGAGGTGTCGACCAACTTTTCGAGGTCGGCGTTGCTCCGAATCACGGGCGGCACAAAACTGCCCGTGCCCAGGATGCGGCTGCGCGGCGTGAGCGTCTTCTCAGCCGCGCCCGCGGTCATTCGGCCTTCTTCCCCACATCACGTGCCTTCTTGCCTTTGTAGAAACCACAGGCTGGGCACGCGCGGTGCGGCACGCTCGGCTCGCCGCAGTTCTTGCAAGCGATGAGCTGCGGCGCGATCACTTTGTCGTGATTGGCGCGGCGCATGTTGCGCTTCGATCGGGTCGTTCGTCGCTTCGGGACCGCCACGGCTATTCCTTCTTCCTGTTCTTCAGAGCAAGAAGCGGCGCGAGTCGTGGATCGATTTGCCGATCCTGCTCACGGACTTCTTCGGCCGAGGCAATACCCGGGCAAGTCTCCGAGCACAAGGGGATCATGGGGACTTCGAGCAGGAGGTCGTCGCGCACGAGGTCATCAAGGATGACATTTTCCCCGTCGAACGGCAGTACGTCGGCTTCCGAGGAGGTGATCTCCTGATCCTTCTTCTCGCCCTTGCGAAGTTTGGCAGTCGGCACCAAAAGCACGCTAATTTCGGGCCGAAGCGCGATTTTTACCGGCTCGAGACACCGCGAGCACGGAAGCTCGACCTCGGCCCGCGCCCGCCCGTGAACGACCACGTCTGCTCCACTGCTCGAGAGGCGCAGATCGATGGCGCCGTCCCCGAGCGGAAGGGCGTCACTCTCCTCGAAAGCCGTGACGAGCCACGCATGCGGAATCGCGCGCTTGAGCTCTTTGCCCGCCACGTCCAGCTCGGACGCAGTCATCGTGAACGTCGGCTTCGTTGTCATTCGGGGGCGCGAAGCCAAGCACGGGAGCGACGTGCGCGCAACGAGGCGCGAACGTTCAGAGCGTTCGCAAATACGCGGCGAGTGCTTTCTTGTCCGCGGGCGTCATCTGCTTCGTGGCCCCCATGGTCCCGTCACTCTTGTCGAGCAAATCCTCGAGCGTCAAAAATCGCCCGTCGTGAAAGTAGGGTGCGCTCGTGGCGACGTTGGCGAGGGAGGGGACGAGGAACGTCTTCGATTGGTCCGACGTCGTCGCGCTTCGGACGTCGTGCGTGTCGTGGTCGGTGAAGCCCGTCTTTTCGGCGTGGCAGCTCGCGCATTGCGCGTCGCCCGAGTTGAACAAATCGCGGCCGTGGGATTCTTCGTCCGTGAGCGCGCGCCACTTCTGAGCCGGGCCTTTCAGGGACACCAGGAAGGCTGCGAGCGATTCCTGCTCGCTCGCTTCGAGGCCGGTGCCTTTCAGATTTTTCATCGTCATCGTCATGTGCGTTTGCAAGGTTGGGTGTTTGCCGAGCCAACCGAACGGGCCCTGACGATTCACGCGACCCGCGAGCATGATCGTTTGGCGCGGGCCGTCCGGCGTCGACCACACGAGGCTGTCGTCGCGGCCGTCGGGGTGGCAGCTCGAGCACGCGCGACCGTCTTTCGAGATGCGTGGGTCGCCGCCCGAGAAGAACAAACGGCGTCCGCTCGCGATCGCGTCGGTCAATCCGTTCGAACGCAGAAGCTTGATGGTCGTCGGCTCCTTCTTCGCGGCGAACGAATCGAGATCCACGAGCGACACGGTTCCGTCGAGCTGCGAGAACGACACGAGGCGCTTGTCGTCGACGTCGATCGCCACGCCACTCGGACCCGACGCGACCGGCACGCGACCGACCGCGTTCATCGCGAGGTACGTGCCTTTCGTCGTGGCGACCTTTGCCTTCACGTCGCCTTTGCCGTCGACCGTGAACTTCAGCTTCGCCTTCGGATCGGGCGTTACCGGGATGTCGTACGTCTTCTCCGTCACCGCGAAGGACATCAATGCGTCGCTGCCGAAACATGCAACATACACGTTTCCGGTTCCGTCGGTCGCGGCGCCACGCGGCAGGTGGCATCCGTCTTTGTTTCGCGCGTCGCCGGTTTGCGCGATGAGCTTTCGCTTGCCGGTCACCGCGTCGATCATCGATAGCGTGAAGCGTTCCGCCGGCTCGTCGACGTCGCCTTCGATGCCGCCGCCGCCGTAGCCGCTCGAGATGATCATCGGATCGCCCGTCATCATCTCGGTGTGCGGCACGATGAACGTCTCTTGCGGGCCTTTCGCGGTCGAGATCACCACGTGCGCGAGCGCGTAGCTTTGCCGACCGAAGCGCGCGGGCAAGAGCGCTTCCGCGAAGCCGCTCGAGCCGCAGTCGAAGCAATCGTCGAACGCGACGACGGCCGAATTCGCCGCGACGTCTGACGCCATCACCGGGATCAGGGCGTCGAACATCACGTGCGGCATGGGCGGTCGGGACATCGGCACCGGCATCACGGGTCGCATCATCCCGAGGCCGCCGCCGAGACCGTCGACGCTCGAAGGGATCCCGAGGTCCGTCGCCACCGCGATCTTCGACGTCCCGAGCTCGACAACCTCGAGCTTGCTCGACGCAGCGTGCGCGACGAACGCGCGCTTTCCGTCCGCCGAAATCGAAACGGCGCGCGGCTCGCGTTCGACCGAGATGTCGAGCGTGCGTTCGCCAATGCCCTGGTCGTCGATCTTGAAAGCCTCGAGCATGTGCGACGTGCCCGTCGCAACGAAGAGCGTTGCGTCGTCCGGTGAAAGCGTGAGCGCAACGGGCTCGGCAGCCGTGGTTGTCTTCTTCGCAATCGTGAGCGACCCGTTCGCGTGCGCATCGAGCAGCGCGACCGACGCATCATCACGGAGTGCGACGGCCAGCTGCCCCGCTTTCGTCACGAGCAATTGTCCGGGCCGACCGCCCAGCGCCACCGAGCCGATTTCGCGTTTCTCGGTGAGGTCGATCGTGCGAACGGTCGCGGTGTCTTCGTCGGCGATGTAGGCGACTTTTTTCCCGTCGACTTTGCCGAGCACGATCGACGCGCCTTCGCGCGAGGGCGCATCGAGTCGCGCGATCGCCACGCCCGCGAGCGCCGTCTCCTCGGCTTTTTCAGCCGTTTGCGGCTGTTCGTTTTTCTTCGAGCACGCGGCAGCAAAGCCCGCGAGCAGCACCGGAATCACCCAGATGGACGTGCGCACGTCCTTTGTACGCTTGGGGCGTCGAAAAGCTTTGACGGAATGCCGTTTCGTTGCAATTTACTTCGCACACGAAACTTTCGCATCGATACCGCATGACGCTTCCGTTTACCCCCGAGCAAAAAGCCGACGTCGACCAAGTCCTCGAGGCGATCCTCTATCTCTATACAGAGGGGCGGCGGCTCACGAAGGAGTACGCACGGCGCGCGAACCTCACGAGCCCACAGCTCACGGTTCTCAAAGTGCTCGAGACGTTCGGCGATGTGTCGCTCTCGGAGCTCAGCGAACGCATCCGCGCACAGAACAGCACCGTCACCGGCATCATCGATCGGATGGAGCGCGAGGCGCTCGTCAAACGCGAGCGCAGCAAAGAAGATCGCCGCGTCGTCCACATTCGGCTCACCACGAAGGGCGCGGGCCTCGCGCGCGACATTCCCGTCGAGCCCATGGAGATTTTGCGTCGCGCGATCTTGAGCCTGACCGCCACCGAGGGCCGCGAGCTCGTCAAGATTTCCACCAAGCTCGCCAAACGCGTGCAAGAGCTCGCCCAAGAAGGCGACGCGGAGAAGAAGAAATGAGTCGAGATCCGGATCTTTGCGTCATCACGTGCGCCGTCAGCGGCGTGCTCGCGACTCGCAAACAGTGCCCGTACATCCCCTATACGCCCGTCGAGATCGCCGAAGAGTGCAAGCGCGCCTACGACGCGGGCGCTGCGGTCGTCCACATTCACGCGCGCAACGACGACGGGTCGCCCACGTTCGCGCCCGCGACGTTCGCAAAAATCAAAGAGGAGACACGCAAGCGCTGCCCCATCCTCCTGAACTTCTCGACCGGCACGATCCTCGACGACGTCACCGAGCAAGCGACGTACGTGCGCGAGAGCAAGCCGGAGATCGCCGCGCTCAACATGGGCACGATGAACTATTCGAAGTACTCGAAGAAGCAGAAGCAGTTCGTCTTCGACATGATCTTTCCGAACACGTACGGGAAAATCATCAAGCTCCTCCAAGCCATGAACGAGAGCGGCGTGAAGCCCGAGCTCGAATGCTTCGACACCGGCCACACCAACGGCATCTGGCCGCTACTCGAGATGGGCGTCTTGAAGAAGCCGCTTCAGTTTTCGTTCATCGTCAACGTGCTCGGCGGCATCCCGCCTACGGTCGAGAGCATTCAGCTGCAAAAACAAATCGCGCTCGGGCATGCGCCGGGAAGCGAGTGGGAGGTCATCGGCATTTCGCACTGCCAGTGGAAGATGCTCGCAACCGCGCTCGTGCTCGGCGGCAACGTGCGCGTCGGCCTCGAGGATCATTTGTATTTGCCGAACGGCGAAGCGGCGAAGTCGAATGGCGAGCTCGTCGAGGTCGCGGCACGGATGGTGCGCGACACCGGGCGTAAACCGGCGACGGTCGAGCAGGCGCGAGAAATTCTCGGGCTCGATCAATTCCGCGCGTCATGACTCGCTCGTACGCGAAGATTCGCGTTGCGCGCGTTGGCGCATCGGAGCGCATCACGCTCTACAACCCAGAGCGACGAAACGCGATTGGCCCGCAGATGGTGAACGAGCTCTTGTGGGCGCTTGCCGACGCAGAGGCGGACGGCGGCGTTCGCGTCGTCGTCATCACGGGCGAAGGGAAAGCGTTTTGCGCCGGCGGTGATTTTGCGCAAATGACGGGCTCGGAGACCGATGCGGCACCGCTCGAGCACAAGGGCGACTACGCCGATTTGATGCTCGCCATGATGCGCTTCGAAAAACCCATCATCGCGCGCGTGAACGGCGCAGCGATGGGTGGTGGCCTCGGCATCGTTGCCGCGAGCCACTTCGCGATCGCATCGAGCGACGCCAAGCTCGGCACGCCAGAGATCGACGTCGGGCTTTTTCCGTTCATGATCGCCGCCGTGCTCGCGCGCATCATGCCGCGGCGCGTGCTCGTCGAGATGATGCTCCGCGGTCAGAAGCTCGATGCGGAAGAGGCGCACCGCGTGGGCATCGTCTCGCAAGTCGCTACTCCCGATGCGCTCGACACCATCGTCGATGCAGTTTGCAGTGATCTCGCGGCACGCAGCCCGACGGCGATGCGCCTCGGCCTCCGCGCATTCGCGGCACAGGACGATCTCGATCTCGAACGCGCCCTCCCCATGCTTCGCGACAAGCTCGGCGAAGCGCTCGGCACCGACGACGCCCGCGAGGGGCTCACCGCGTTCCTCCAAAAGCGCAGACCCGTGTGGACAGGAAAATAAGATGACGACGATGCGTGAAATGGTGGCGGACCTCGAGAAGAGGCTCGTCGAGATCCGCAAGATGGGCGGCGAAGAAAAAATCGCCAAACAACATTCGCGCGGCAAGCTCACCGCGCGCGAGCGGCTCACGCAGTTCTTCGATGGCGGCGTTTTCTTCGAAGTCGGCGCGCACGGCACCCAAATGGGCCTCGCGGCAGGCCCCGCCGGAACCGACAAACCCGTCGCCGATGCCGTCGTCACCGCGTTCGGAAAAGTCGACGAGCGAATGGTGTGTGCCGTTGCGTACGACTTCACCGTCAAAGGCGGCAGCATCGGGTACACGGGCGAAGAGAAAGTCACGCGCCTCCGATCGATGGCGCTTCGCGGGCGCTGGCCGATCGTGTGGTTCATCGACTCGGCCGGCGCGCGCATCGATCCGGGCAGCTCGCACCCCGACATGATTTCGCTCTTCGCGGGCACGGGTCATCTCTTTCGCGAGCAAGTCCACATGAGCGGCGTCGTGCCGCAAGTCGCCGCGATGGTCGGCCCGGGTGCAGCGGGCACCGCATACATTCCGGGCCTCGCCGATTTCGTTCCGATGGTGAAGAGCGTCGGCTCGATGGCGCTCGCGGGCCCTGCGCTCGTCAAAGCCGTCACCGGTCAAGACATCGCCGAGCAAGATCTCGGTGGCTCGAAAGTTCACTCCGACGTGAGCGGCGTCGGCGATGGCGAATACGAAAGCGATGCCGCATGCATCGCGGCCGTGAAGAAGTACCTCTCGTATTTCCCCTCGAGCTGCGACGACGCGCCACCGGATTTACCCGTCACCGATCCGATCGATCGCCGTGAAGAGTCGCTCTTGGATCTCCTGCCCGAGTCGAACCGCAAGCCGTACGACATGTACAAGCTGATTCGCGCGGTCGTCGACCACGGCGAGATCTTCGACATCAAGCCGCGCTTCGCGCGGAGCATCATCACGTGCTTCGCGCGCATTGGCGGCCGCAGCGTGGGCGTCGTCGCGAACCAGCCGAACTATCTTGGCGGCATCCTCGACGTCGACTCATCAGACAAAGCCGCGCGCTTCATGCAAGTGTGCGATGCGTTCAACATCCCGCTCGTCTTCCTGCAAGACGTGCCCGGCTTCATGGTGGGCTCGAAGGTCGAGCACGCGGGCATCATCCGCCACGGCGCGAAGATGCTCCACGTCATGGCCGCGGCGACAGTGCCGAAGATCAGCGTCGTCATCCGCAAGGCCTACGGCGCCGGTTACTACGTGATGTGCGGCCGCGCATTCGAGCCTGATTTGCTGGTGTCGTGGCCCACCGCTGAAATCAGCGTGATGGGCGCCGAAGGCATGGTCGGCATCGCCGCGCGAAAATTGTTTGGCGGTGTCGACCCGCCACCCGAGGCGAAGAAGGCGATCATCGAGCTCATTCAGAAGAACATCGACATCTACAAAGTCGCAGGCTGGGGCCTCGTCGACGACGTCATCGACCCGCGCGACACACGCCGAGTGATCGCGTGGGGCCTCGAGCTCTCACGCCACAAAAAAGTCGAACGCCCCGCGCACAAACGCGGTGTGATCCCCGTTTAGCTATTTTTTGTATTTCCCCTCGAGCGCGATCGCGGCGCACGCGAGCATCGATGCTTCGCGCAAGAGGCGGAGCACGGCGTTGCGATCGTCACATTGCGGCACGTGATCCAAAACGCATTTGGCGAAATGCTTCGCGCTCGTGTGGATGGCCTCGTAGTCGGCGAGCTGCGCCGGCGTCGCGTGGTGATGCGAAAACACGTAGTCGGGGTCGAAGGTGTCAGGCGTCATGCCGCCATACTACGGCGTCTTCGTCGCAACGAAGAGGTCGTAGTCGGCACCCGCGTTTCGATTGCTCGAAAAATAGAGGCGGCAGCGATCGTCCGAAATCCAATCGGCGTGGTCTTCGAAGGTGCTCGAGACCTCCGCGATGATGCGCGGCGTGCCGAAGGGGTTGCCTGTCGATGTGCGCTCGGCGAGCCAGATGTCGTGACCGCCCTGTGTCGTCGGGCGGTCGGATGAAAAATACATGACGAGCTCGTCCGACGTGATGGCGGAGAAGCGGTTATCGCCTTTGCCGTTGGGTCCGTTCACGAGCGTTGGCGTTGCGAAGCCGCCGTCGCCGCCGAGATCCGCCGAGTAGATCGACGAAACGCCAGCGTCACTCGCGCGCGCCGACGAAAGATAGAGGCGCATGCCATCG
This sequence comes from Polyangiales bacterium, assembly GCA_038239005.1. Classification (GTDB taxonomy): domain Bacteria; phylum Myxococcota_A; class Polyangia; order Polyangiales; family Polyangiaceae; genus DASXHD01. Next base: position 906 of record JBBSFE010000136.1, on the reverse strand, counting down.
GGGCGCACGTACGGACCGAAGTCGGCCGCCGCGGAGTTGACGGTCGTCAGCAGCGACGCGGCGCCAAACGCGGCAGCTGTGCTCGCGCGTTTCGAAATGTAGATCTCGTTATTGCGCGAGAAAAACAGCGTGAGCAAATCGCCGCTTGCCGTGCAGTCGCTCTCGCTTGCGGCGCTGTTCACGCCTGCGCCGAGCGTGGTGATGCCCGTCCACGTATTGCCGATCGACGTGCGCGTCGCGAAGTAGAGATCGGTGCTCCCGAGACCGCCATCGCGCACGCTTTGATAGAAAATCGTGAACTCGTTCGGCGAGAGGCGTCCGTGAGCCTCTTGCAACGTCGTGTCGAGCTTCGTGAATGCGACCGGCGCAGTGAAGGCCGCGTCGGTGTCGCAGAACTGCACGCCCGCATCGGCCGCATCGACGCTCGCGTCGACCACGTTGAGATCAAGCACGACGTCGAAGGTTGCGTCGGTGCCGCCTTCGCGTGGGCTGCCGTCGTCAATGCCGAGAAGCGCCGCGCATCCCGAGACCGCCACGACGGCGGCCATCGCAATGACGCGGTGTGGTTTCATGGTCGAGGCTCGCGAAGACCGGGAGGTTCGATGCGCGCGAGGAGCGGGCGAACGGCGTCGAACAGCGCGCGATGCGGCCGCAGCGCTTCGATGCACATCGACAGACGCGCCGAGCTGGACGTTGGCTCGGTTCGCATCGGGACGGAGCTGCCATCTTGCGGAAGCATCGACTCGAGCCAGTTGCGAAGCATCGACGGGAGCTCGGGGGCGGTGCAACCCGCGAGCGTGCGCGCCGCGAGCGAGGGATCGGGTGCGATGGCAAAGTACGTGATGAGCCGCGTGACGTCGCGTGCGCGCGCGCGGCGAGCGAGAATCTCCGCGAACGCCGCGCTCG
>JBBSFE010000135.1:0-17882 GCA_038239005.1 Polyangiales bacterium | reverse complement strand
GAAATCGCCGTCGGCAAACCGGCGCCCGCGTTCAAAGTCACCGCGTCCGACGGAACCATCATCGACAGCGCCGCTCTCAAAGGCAAACCGATCGTCGTCTATTTTTATCCGAAGGACGAAACCTCGGGCTGCACCACCGAGGCGTGCGCGTTTCGCGACGCTTGGGACAAAATCGAAAAGTCGGGCGTCGTGCTCGTCGGCGTGTCGATCGACACCGACGATTCGCATCGTGCGTTCGCGGCGCACCACAAACTTCCGTTTCATCTCGTGAGCGACACCAGCCTCGCGCTCGCAAAACAATTCGGCGTCGCGACCAAGGCCACCGACAAATTCGGAACCATCGAGATGCGGGAAACGATCGTCATCGGCAAGATGGCAACGTCCTCAAGATCTACCGAACCGTGGACCCCGAAAAGCACGCCGCCGAAATCGAAGCCGACCTCGGTCTCGGCGGAAGCGCCTGAGCCGTGGGGGTAAAGCTCTCCGTCAAAGTCGACGGCGCAGCCATGCCCGAAGCCGAGGCGCGCGCTTTTTGGACGCGCTTCAGCGAGCACATGGAGAGTCACCACGGCGATCTCGCGGGGTTTGCCAAAGCCGAGGGCTTCGCGACGGTGAAGCCTGGCATCGGCACGGAAGGCCCCGAGCTCGTTCTATCCCGAACGGGCGTACAGGTGCCGTATGGATCCAAAACTGGATCGCCGCCCGTCCATGGCGGGGGGCGCGGCGGATTGAAAACGAGCCAAAAACGCAGGCGGCGCTGACGCCCGAGCGCGGCGTGCGGCTTGCACTACGCGCGCGTATGGAGATCGTGTACGTGGCTCACACCCGGTCGGGCGTTTTCATGCTCGATGAGCTGGGCGTGTGTCGGTGGGCGGTCGCAGTGCCAGGTCGAACCCAGGAAAAGGTGCCCGAACGCATCGTCGGTTCCCAATACATGGCAACGCTCGACCTCGAGAGCGAAGGCGGCCTCGTCGACTTTCCCAAAGTTGGCTGCCCGATGCTTTTCGCCGCAACCGACGATGGCGGCCGCGTCCGCCTCGTTCGCACGCCGCCCGTTTTACGCTTCGAAGACCGCCGCAACGGCACAGTCCGCCCGCCCCTCGGCCGAACGCCCTCGATGCCGCCCGAAGAAGAGCTGACGCCCGTCTCGATGCCGTCCCGAACAAGCTCGATTCCGCCGCCGATGACGAAGCGCCCGAGCTCGATTCCGCCCGCACCACCCCTCCCGTTCGGATCCGAACGGGAGGCCCTCATGCGACCTCGTTTCAGCACGATTCCGCCGCCCGCGTCCGAGGCGCTGCCGCTTCCGCTCGTGAAACGAACGCCGCTTCCGCCACCGCCACGAGCGCGCATCGTCGCGCGAATTCCGCCGCCTCCGACGCTTCCGATGCTCACGAGCCAGAGTAACTCCGGCATTCAGTCGATTCCCGTGCGCGTCCGGGCGACGACCACGTCCGCGAAGAAGCTCGCCCACGCCAAGTAGCAGCCCTAGAACCGCGCCGGCCCGGTAGACATCCATCGACCTTTGGTGGTACTTGCCGCACCCCAACGGACCGCACATGGTTGCCACATTTGCAGTGACATCCGGGGTATTTGCGACTCGCGCAGGCGGCGTCAACCTCGACTTCGACGCGACCCTTTTTGTTCAGGTCGGGTTTCTCATCGTGCTGTGGCTCGTCCTCAAGCCGGTGCTCTTCGACCCGATGCTCAAGCTCTTCGCCGAGCGCGAGAAACGCATCGACGGCGCCATCAAGAAGGCGCGTCAGATCGACGAGAAATCGGCCGCCGCAAAAGCCGAATACGACGAGACCATGGCGAAAGCCCGCGCTGAAGGTGCCGCCGAGCGCGAGAAGCTCCGCGCCGAAAGCCTCCGCAAAGAGAGCGAGCTTTTGACGAACGTCCGCGGCGAAGCTCAGACCAAGGTCGACGCCGCGCGCACCGAAATCCAAAAAGAGCTCGACGCCACGCGCGCGTCGCTTGCTCCGCACACGGCCGCCATCGCGAAAGACCTCGCCACACGTGTCCTCGGGCGCGAGGTGAGCGGATGAAGAAATTCGTTCTCACGCTCGCGGCGTTGATGTTCGCGTCGTCGTTCGCGTTCGCGCAAACGCACGCGCAGCCGATGGGGCAGCCGATGGGACAACCCATGGGCCAGCCCGGGCAACACCGACCGCGTCCGAAAGTTCACCCCGCTGTGCCGCCGTCGGTCAGCGCAGCAGTGGAGTCGAAGGACAAAGAGAAAGCGCATGTCGAAGAGGAAGAGCCGCTCCCGCCCGTCAAATGGTGGGACACGCAAATCCTCAACAACAAACAGCCGCCGATTGCGGCGCTCCTCTTCAACTTCGCGATTCTCGCGCTCATTTATTATCGCTACGGCAAAAAGCCGCTCGCCGATGGCCTGAAGAACCGCAAGATCTCGATCGCCGCCGCCATCGAGAACGCGCAGAAGATCCTCCGCGAAGCCAAAGAGCGATCGAAGCGTTACCGCAGCAAGCTCGACAAAGTGGCCGCCGACGCAGAGCAAGGCAAGGCATCGCTCGTATCGACCGGGCAGGGCGAAGCGGAAATGATCCGCCGCACCGCCGACGAAAAGGCCGCGCGCATCCAGCGCGACGCAACGTTCCTCCTCGAACAAGAGAAGAAACAAACGCAGCTCGATCTCGTTCGCGAGACGGTCGAGAAGGCGGCGCGTGAAGCCGAAGCACTTTTGAAGTCGAACGTAAGCACCGCGGATCAGGAGCGGCTCGCCGAAGAATTCCTCACGCGCCTCACGGCCGATTACGAAAAAGGGTTGCCGTTGTGATTGCCGCGCACGTCTCACGTCGATACGCGCGCGCGCTCCTCGACATCGGTCTCGGTGAGGGCACGCTCGAAGGGCTCGTCGGCGACATCGGAAAGCTCGCAGAGGTCTACGACGACAGCGCCGATCTACGCGCGTCGGTCGAAAACCCCGTCGTTCCGATCGCGGCGAAGAAAGCCATCCTCAGCGAGCTCTGCGACAAGCTCGGCGTCAGCAAGACGGCGAAGAACGCCGTGCTCCTTCTCGGTGATCGCCGTCGCCTGCGTCTCTTGCCCGACATCGCAACGATGCTCCGCGAGATGAACGACGCCCAAAAAGGGCTGATGCGCGCAGAGGTGACGACCGCCGTCGCACTCAGCGATGCGTTCTACCAAAAGCTCCAAACGACGCTCGAGAAGCTCTCGAAGAAACGCGTCGTCCTCGACAAGAAACACGATCCCGCGCTCATCGGCGGTGTCGTCCTTCGCATCGGCGACCTCGTCCTCGATAGCTCGCTCAAGACTCGACTCCACGGCCTCAAGCAAGCGCTCCTTCCGAACTGAGAACTGACCCATGCAACTACGCGCTGAAGAAATCTCCGACATCATCAAGAAGAACATCCAGAACTACGAGAAGGTCACGCAGACGATGGAGACCGGAACGGTCATCAGCGTCGGCGACGGCATCGCGCGCATCTACGGCCTCGAAGGCGCGCAGGCGGGCGAGCTTCTCGAGTTCCCCGGCAACTTGATGGGTCTCGTCCTCAACCTCGAGAGCGACAACGTCGGCTCGGCGCTCTTCGGTGAGGCGTCGCACATCAAAGAAGGCGATGTCGTCAAACGCACGGGTCGCATCATGGACGTTCCCGTCGGCGAAGCCGTCGTCGGTCGCGTCGTGAACTCGCTCGGCATTCCGGTCGACGGCAAAGGTCCGATCGAAACGCCGCATCGTCGCCGCGTCGAGGTGAAGGCGCCCGGCATCGTGTGGCGTCAGCCCGTCAAAGAGCCGCTTCAAACGGGCTTGAAGCCGATCGACGCCATGGTTCCGATCGGCCGCGGCCAGCGCGAGCTCATCATCGGCGATCGTCAGACCGGCAAAACCGCCGTCGCGATCGACACCATCATCAACCAAAAGGGGCAGGGCGTTTACTGCTTCTACGTCGCGATCGGTCAGAAGCAATCGACCGTTGCGAGCGTCGTGGACAAGCTCGCGTCGTTTGGCGCGATGGAATACACGACCGTCGTCACCGCGGGCGCGAGCGAGATGGCGCCGCTCCTCTACATCGCGCCTTACTCGGGCTGCACGATGGCCGAGTACTTCCGCGACACCGGGCGTCACGCGCTCTGCATCTACGACGACCTCTCGAAACAAGCCGTCGCGTATCGCCAGCTCTCGCTGCTCCTTCGCCGCCCGCCGGGTCGTGAAGCGTATCCGGGCGACGTCTTCTACATTCACTCGCGTCTCCTCGAGCGCGCCGCGAAAATGGCGAACCTCTGGTACGTCGTGAAAAAAGGCGACAAGCCGAAGCCGGGCGATCGCACGTACCGCGGCGTCGACGGGAAGATTCACGTCGGCGACGTCGGCGAAGAAGAAGCCAAGCACGCTTGGTACAAGCTCGCGGACGAAGCGCTCGTCAAAACCTGGGACGAGACCAAAGAGAAGCGCGAGAAAGCCTCGGGCGCCGACAAGAAGAAGCTCGAAGGCGAAGTCAAAACGATCGAGAAAGCGCTCGAAGAGAAAGCCGCCGCGAGCGCACACACGCTCGAGCGCGATCCGCACTCGGGTGGCTCGCTCACGGCGCTTCCCGTCATCGAGACGCAAGCCGGCGACGTCTCGGCGTACATCCCCACGAACGTCATCTCCATCACCGACGGACAAATCTTCCTCGAGAGCGACTTGTTCTTCTCGGGTGTTCGCCCCGCCATCAACGTCGGCATCTCGGTGTCACGCGTCGGCGGTGCCGCGCAAATCAAAGCGATGAAGTCCGTCGCCGGCACGCTCAAGCTCGACCTCGCGCAGTACCGCGCGATGGCCGCGTTCGCGCAGTTCGCGAGCGACCTCGACGCCGTCACGCGCAAGCAACTCGAGCGCGGTGCGCGCCTCGTCGAGCTCTTGAAGCAAGGCCAGTATCAGCCGCTGTCGGTCGAGAAGCAGGTCATCATGATCTACGCCGGCACCAAGGGCTTCTTGGACGAGCTCCCCATCGATCAGATCGCCAAGTACGAGCACGATCTACTCGCGTTCGTCGAAGGCAAGCACGCGCAGCTCCTCACCGACATTCGGACGAAGAAAGCCATCGACGAAGAGATCGAGCCGCGCCTCATCGCCGCGCTCCAAGCGTTCAGCAAAGGCTTCGGCAAAGGCGATCCCGCAAAAGCCGCGGAAGAAGAGCCGTCGCCGGAAGACAAGCCGAAGAAGAAAAAGAAGAAGGCCAAAGACGACGACGAGGATGAGGCGGCGGAGTAGCGCGTGCCCTCACTCAAGACCATTCGCAAGCGCATCTCGAGCGTCAAGTCGACGCAGAAGATCACGCGCGCCATGAAGATGGTCGCGGGCGCACGCCTCAATCGCGCGCAGCAGCGCATCTCGGCGATGCGGCCCTACGCCGTGAAGACCCAAGAGATGCTCCGTTCGGTTGCCCGCGCGGTCGTCGAAGAAGTCGGCGGAGACGAAGCCGCACCGGACATTCATCCGCTGCTCGTGCGGCGGCCCGAGAAGAACGTGCTGATCCTCGTCGTCACGAGTGATCGCGGACTCTGCGGCGCATTCAACACGAACATCGGCAAAGCGGCCGAAGCGCTCTGGAAGCAGCAAGTTCTCGCGGGCAAAACCGTGCAGTTTGCAACCATCGGCAAGAAGGGTCGCGATTATCTCGCGCGCCGCGGCGGCCCGATGCTCCACAACTTCGCGCGCGGTCGCGACGACGTCACCATGGCGTTCGCAGGGATGGTCGCGCACTGGATCATCGAGCGATACCGAAACGGCGAAGTCGACGCCGTGTACCTCGCGTTCAGCGAGTTCAAGAGTGCGATCACGCAGCTGCCCATCGTCGATCGGTTGTTGCCGCTCGCTGAAGAGGAGGAGCAGAAGCTTCCCGAAGGTGTGCAGCCCGTCGAATACATCTTCGAGCCCAACAAGACCCGCGTGCTCGAGCGCCTCGCGCCGATGTACGTCGAGATCAGCGTGTACCGCACGCTCCTCGAGAGCCAAGCCGGCTTCTTCGGCGCGCAGATGACCGCGATGGACGCCGCCACGCGCAACGCCAAAGACGCCATCGCGCGCTACACGCTCCAGTACAACCGCGCACGCCAAGCGGCGATCACGAAAGAGCTGATGGAAATCATCGGCGGCGCTGAAGCCCTGAAGGAATAGTTCGAGCCGCCGACACCAAGTTGGCCCGCCTGGCCGGCCGACCCTGGCCCGGCCACCCCCTCAACCCACCAGATCGCAAGGATCCTTGCGACTTGCTGGGTTTGAGGGGGTGGCACGGCGGATGCGATGGGCAGCGGGCAGGAGGTGGGTCGTGAATTCTGTTTTCTTTGGGTTGAAGCGGGCTCATTGGTCGACGGTGAAGGTTTGTCTCGGCATTTTGCGGGAGGCAAAATCGCCGCTGACGCCGGGGCGCTACGATTTGCTGATGTATTTGCGGCATCATGACGAGGACGAGGAGATTACGCAGAAGGACTTGCGAGCGGCTTTTGGCGTTTCGCGAGCGACCATGAGTGAGGCCATTCTCGCGTTGGTCGATCGCGGGCTCGTGTGGCGGAGTGACGCATCGGATTCCCGCACCTTTCGAGTGCGGCTCACGCAGCTCGGCAGGCGGACGTTCGACCACGCTCGCTCGTGCACGAAGTGGCTCCTCGAAAGAGTCATGGAGAAGCTCTTTCCGGACCCCGACATCATGCGTCTCCACGACGCCGTGACTGAGTACGAGCACACTCGGCGTGAGCTCGGTGACACGGCCGTGCTCGAGCTAAAGCCGCTGTGGCACCCGGATGACTAGTTCGGCGCGTTTGGGCTCACCTGTTCGGTCATGTCGCGGGCGGTGTTGGCGGCGCGGCCGAGAAGTGGCGCGGGGTAGAGGCCGAGCACCACGAGGAGCACGAGCAGCGGCGCGATGGCCGCGAGCTCGCGTGCGCGAAGATCGGGAACGCGACCACCGTAGGGCGCGAGCGATTCGGCGCCGTGGAGTGCGGTGGGCAAGCGTCCGCGAACGACGCGCAACACGGGCATCGTTTGCGATACGGCGAGAAGCACCGCCGCGACGAGCGCCGCGATCGCAACACCAGGCTCACGAACGACGGCGCCGATGCCGACGAGCCACGTCGTCCAGAAGGTGGCCGTGAGCGGGACTGCGCCAACCGCGAGCGCCGCAATGCCGAGCGCGCCAGCGAGAAGCGGTGACTCGAGTGCGAGGCCACGGATGTTGCGGATCTCGAGCGTTTCGATGCGGTCGTGGAGCGCGCCGAGGACGAGCATCGCTGCGGCTACTGCACATCCCGACGTGACGATGCCGCATGTCGCGCCGAGCGTTCCTTCTGGCGTGAGCGCAGATGCGCCCACGAGCGCTGCGCCTCCGAGCGAAACCAGACCGAACGTCGCCGTCCCCGCGAGATCGCGTTCGCCGATGGCAACGACTGCCGCGTAGATCGCGCCGGCGGCGCCGATCGCGCCGATGACGGTCGACGCCCATCGCATCGACTCGGGCAAGACGACCATGCCCATGCGTATGGCGCCGAGCATCGCTGCGCGCGTGACGCCAATCGCGATCATCGCCGAGACTGCCGGGGGCGCGCTACGCATCACAGGCGCAAGCCACGAGTGAAACGGAAAGACCGCGCCAACGAGACCGAGACCCGCGAGCGCGAGAACGAATGCCGTTTTCGCGACGGGCGCGCCAAAGAGCATGCGTTGCGAGCCCGCGAAGTCGATGCGCGCGAGCTCCGGAAACGACCATGCGTGCGAGAGCGGAGAGCCGTCGACGAGGAACGTCCGCACCTCGGACGCGTGAACCGCACCGAGCGCAATCGCGAAGAGCGCAAGACCCACGCCGCCGAGAACGAGCATCCGACTCGCGGCGAGGACGGCGTCTTCCTTCCCGAACCCCGACGCGAGCATGAATGCCGAGGTGAGAGCGAGCGCGAGGCACGCAAAGAACATCGCGCCATCGATCGAGACCAGCGCACCGAGCGATGCGCCACAAAGAAGCATGTATTGTGCAAAGAAAAGAGATGGGTTTTTCCGCTGTTCCCACGAGGCGAGCACGCCGCACGGCATCGCGATCGCACAGGCGATCACGAGCGGAAGACCGAGGCCATCCACGCCAAGGAAAAGCTCGACGCCGAGCGAGCGCGCGAACGATGCCCGCTCGACGAGCTGGAGACCATCACCGCCTTCACCGCGTGCGAGCTCCGGATCGAACGCCGCCCATGCCACGAGCGCGAGCGCTGCGCTCGCGAGCGAGAACACGAGCGCGATGACACGCGGGCGGCGGCCCGTGCGACCGCCGTCGACCGCGATCAAGAGCGCGGCAAGGAGCGCAGCAGCAAGAAGAGGAAGCGCCACGATGGCGGAGAGAAGGTGACGGCCGAGCGCGCCGAACGGGCCATTGTGCGCGGCGATGCCGACCGCGACCTCGCCTGCGCGCTCGTCGGTCGAGGTGATCATCACGTGGCCGTAGAACGTGCGAACGTGCGAATCGCGATCGGGCGTGTACGTGACGCGAACGCGCGCGGTGCCGTGCGGCGCGATGGTCCCGCTCGACGCGCCCGCCTCGAATCGGGCGACGATGCGGCGCGGGAGTCGCACGTCGTCGGCGTCGGTGCGTGGTGCGATGCGGGAGATGAAGAGTGGGTCGTCGCCGGTGTTGCGAACGTCGAACGTGCACTCGTAGCTCGCAGCGACACGGCGAAGCTCGAGCGGCTCGCCTCGAGGGACCTCGATGCGGCCAGCCGCGATGGCGCTCGTGGACGCGACCGTCATGACGAGCATCACGAAGAGAGCGATCAGCTTAGCCATGACCTCACGAAGACGAGCGCGGCGACGAGCGTGACGGGAACGAGCACCCATCGGGCTGCGCGCTCCGGAACGATGATGCGCGTTCGAATCCACGCGGCGCGTTCGAGCGACGAGAGAACGCTGCCGAGCAAGCGTAAGAGTCGATCGATGATTTCGAGCAACGCGCAGACGCGCGCTTCGACCTCCGAAAGCGCAGCAGCCGCGGCCATGACGATCGCAGCCGCAACGCGCGCGGGCCACGCTGGGGCGCTCGGTCGGCCGATCGCCGCGCGCGCACGCGGCGAGAGCGAAATGAACGCCGTGATGGCGATGACGAGTCCCGCAAGCGGCAACGAGGACGCAGGTGCGGTTGCGATCGCGTGAAAGCTCGGTGCGAGCGCGGTCGTGACGAGCGGCGGATACGCGACGCCGACGATGCGCGGGTCGGCTGCGACCACGAGCGCGCCAAGCGAGAGCGCATCTACGGCGCGAGTGGTAGCGGCGGACAAGACGAGCGTGGCGACAAGGGCGAGCACGATCGGAACAGGAGCAGCGGGAAGCGTGGCGAGCGCTCCGATGACCGCGATGCGAGTCGGCACGAAGAGCGCAGCCGCGATGCGCGGGCTCGAGCCTCGCAGCGCGACGGCCGCGAGCGCTGCGTGAACGACGCCGATCGCTGGAACGCCCGCAAAAACGCCGGCGCCCGCAAACGCGAGCTCCGCCGACAGAAGCGTTCGCTTGTGCGACGACGCAATCGCGCAAACGAGCAGGAGCGACGAAATCGCGCATGCCGTCGCGGGCGCGAGCTCTCCGTAGGCGTAACGCGAGGCGAGCACGATTGCGGCGAGAGCACCGAGGCTGCGTGCGGGATCATCCGAGCGCGGTGCAAACGGAAAGATGCGCGCGCGCGCTGCGAACGCAAAAGCAACGAGAGCGAGGACGACCGTCATGGCGGGAAGCCCACCGAAAAACTTCCTTCGTGCAACGGCGCTACGCAGCCCGAGGTCACCGCGCGCATCGTGCGACACGAGATCATCGGCTGTTTCACGGAACGTCGTCGTTGCGCCGTGCACTGCGAGCGAAACCGCTTGGTTCTCCGCGGCAGTGACACGCGGGATGTAATAGTCGTCCGAGCCAGCACCAACGTGCACGCGAATCGTGTGCTGGCCGGCAGCGATAGGCACATCCGCGAATGGTGCGTGCGTGAGCGAGCCTGGCGAAGGGCGAAGCCACGCACCATCGACGAGCACAGTCGCCCCGGGGAGCCCACCGAGAGAAAGCGACGCGCGTGCTCCGCGGCGAGGCGTGGGCGGTCCGTGATCGTCGTCGTCATCGTCGTCGCGCATGACCGCATGCTGTTCGGGTGCAGCCGCAGCGACCATCACGCGTGCGTCGAGCTCGGGCGTGTATTGGCGATCGATCCACGAACCGCCAAGCGTCCAAAACAAGAGCGCAGCGGCAAGCACGAGCGCAACATCCGCGACGCGATCGGCCGAAAAGTGTGCAAGATGCACGCTTCCGCGCGCGGCCGCGAGGATCGAAGTTGCCGCGCCTGCGAGGACGAGCGTCGCTGCGCCGTCTGCGAGTGCCATGAAGGTGACTGCCGACGTGAGCGCGCACGTGAGCGCGATGCGCCGGGGTGACGACTCGCGCAAAACGAGAAGCGCGCCGACGACACACGCCGCACATGAAGCGAACGCACCAAGCGGGTCGAGCCCGAGCGCGAGAACGAGCTCGAGCTGGCCAACGCGCGATGCCACGCCCATCGGCGCCACCACGAAGCGCTCTTCGGCCGAAAACCGAAAACCAATCACGAGCGCAGCTGCGAACAGAAGCGCCGCGACCGCACATGCCACGATGGCTCGCCGCCGCGCGCGTCGCGCCTGCGCGAACGGCGCAAACGCGCCAAGCAGAGGCACGAGCGCGAGCAAGATGGGCAGCATGCTCGGCGTTGGCCGAGTCAGCGGTCCGAAGACTTCGAACATCCGCGCCGAGAGTCCACTCAACGCGTGCGCGTTGCAAGATCCGAACGCCGCCGCAGGCGATGCGAGGCGAAACCGTAGAGCGCGAGCGCGAGGAGGAGCGCGCCCGAGAAGAGACGCGGTCGGCTCACACCCGAGGCGATGACGATGTGATCCGGATCGTGGTCGGCCGCGAAGGCGCGCAGGTGCTCGGCCGAAGTGTCGTCATCGAGCTGGATTTCGTAGGTCCCAAAGAGCGCGTGCTCGCTTTTGTGCTCCGCGTCGGTCACGAGGGCCACGACTTTGCCGCTCCGGTAGGCCGCGCTGCGAATGCCCGCGATGTCCTCGCGTTCGATGCGACCGAGCGAGTCTTCGACCTCGACGTGACACGACGCGCGCATCTTGTCCCACGAGCACTCGACACTGCGCCGCCGAGAAAAGTGCAGAATGCATGCAATACACGCGGCAATGACCGCGAGATCGATGACGAGTCGAACGAGCTTGCGAAGCATCAAGCGAGCGGGTCGACGGCAATGCGCGTCGGCGAGCGCGGCCACGCGAGCTGGGCGATGGCCGCCGCGGCGAGCGCCGCGAGCGTGAAGGTCGTGCCCGCCGAAATGCCGCGCGACGTGACATGACGCTCCCACGTTGCAGCGAGCGCGCCCGCGACGATGGCGATCGGCACGAGGCGAAGCCACGCACTCTTCGCGAGCGCCGCAAGCGGACGCGCGGGTAGCGCAGCTCGGAGACGTTCAATGCCCATCGTGAGGAGCCCGACCTTCGCGACGAACACGACCGTGGCGAGCGCGGCGACAGCTCCGCGTGTGTGCGCCGATACATAAGGAAGGCGCCACGCACCAAAGAACACGATGACTCCAAGCGCAGCATGGAGCGTCGCGACGAAACGCTCCACGGAGCGAGCAAGAACGGACGGCGCCCCGGTTTCGGCGCCCGCTTCGCGACGCGCTCCCCAAGCGCAGAACACCATCGCGAGCGCAGCGTGCGCGGGGCTGCGAAGCGCGAAGAACCCCCACGGTGCGACGCCTTGCGCGGCCGCGAGCTCATCGGCGCGAAGTGAGCCCGCGATCACGAGCGCCGCAGTGAGCGCCACTGCCGCAGGTCCGATGCGACACAGAACGACGAGTGCGCCGCGCCATGTCGAGCGCTCGCGTTCGGTTCCGACGAGCAGAGCCATCGCAAGCGCGCCACTGAACGTCACCACGGCGAGAAGCCCGACATCGGCGCTTGGCACGAACATCGGAATCGCACCGGCCGTTGCGATGCCGGCGAGTGACTCGATCGCGAACGGATTCGTCGCCGGCGCTCGTCGGTCGGCGAGGCGGCGGCGCAACCAAAGAACCCAGCGCCCTGGAGATGCAGCAAGGAGAGCGAGCAAGAGCGCAAGCGCACCCACGATCGCCGCGGGCAACGCGAATCGCCGCGGGGTTTGGACGCGCGCACCATCGAGAGGAAGCGAGCGCGCCTCCTCCGGGCCGCCCGCGCGCCGCACGACGAGCCCGAGCGATGCCGCGCCTGCGGGCGGAGCGAGGTCGGCCAAGCTCGTCACGCGCACGCCGTTGGCAATGACAATTACGTCGTCGACCAGAATGCCGGCGTTCGCGGCACGCGAGCCGGACTCCACGCTCATCACGGCAAGCCCGCCGGCGGGCCGCGCCTCGACGCGAATTCCAGCGGAGCGTGCGAGCTTCTCACCATCTTCAGCATCCGCGAGGAATCGCGCCTGACCCGCCGATGTTGGAAGCGCATCGATGCTCGAATGTCGAAGCTCGCCCGACACAGGTGGCGCACCCGGCGCTTGTGCGGCGAACACCACACGCACCGTGCCTTCGAAGGTCGTGTGTGCCGCGCTCGAGCCCGCACCGCAAAACGCCGCAAGCAACGTTTCCGTCACCGGCACTTCGATGCGATCAGGCGCGACGACTTCGCCTTGAGCTTCGACTTCGTCCGGCTCCGAGATTTCGCCCGGTCGATGGAACGCGCCTTCGAACACAACGCGTGCTCGTCGGCCTTGTGGGAACGCGGCACCCTCGACCTCGAGCTTGTCGCCGAGCTCGACTTGTCTCGGGGCGATGCCGCTCAGCTGCACGAGCGGTACGACGGGTTCCTCGGCGCATGCGCACACCGAAAATGCGAGCGCAGCGATGAGCCGGAAGCGCGCCATCGGAGCGACGCTATCGCGCAAGACCAAAACGGGAAAAGTAATGGGGATCCGGTGATACGGTGACCGCCATGGCGGTCCACGCAATCGTGCTCGCAGGCGGCGCAGGCACTCGTTTTTGGCCGGCTTCGCGCGCCGCGCTGCCGAAGCAGCTCTTGGCGATCGTCGGGCACGACTCACTGCTCGCTGCCACCGTGCGCCGCATCGGCCCGGTCGTTCCGCCGAAGAACGTGCTCATCGCGACGGGCGTTCACCTCGTCGACGCCACCCTCGGTGCGCTCACGTTTGCGCCGGACGTCACGCTCCTCGCCGAGCCCGCGCCACGCAACACCGCGCCGTGCATTGCATGGGCCACTGCCGAAATCGCCAAACGCGATCCCGAAGCGCTATGCGCGGTTCTTCCGAGCGATCACTTCATCGCAGACGAGCCCGCGTTCATCGCGTGCGTGAAGACCGCGCTCCACGCAGCGCGTGCGGGTTGGCTCGCAACGATTGGCGTCCACCCGACGCGCCCCGAAACGGGATTTGGTTACATCGAAAAAGGCGGCGAGGTAGGGCAGGGTTTCTTCGAGGCCAAGCGTTTCGTCGAGAAGCCCACGCGCGAAATCGCAGAAGGCTACCTCGTGAGTGGACACTTCTCGTGGAACGCCGGGATGTTCTTCTATTCGGCGGCCGCGATGATGACGGCGATTCGCGAGCATCTCCCCGAAGTCGCAGCCGGCGTCGACGCCATCATGGCGGGCGGAGACGTCACGGAGATTTTTCCGAAGCTGCAATCGATCTCGATCGATCACGGTGTGATGGAGAAAGCGAAACGCGTCGCCGTCGTGCCTGGCGATTTCGGCTGGAGCGATCTCGGCAGCTGGCAAAGCGCGTGGGAGCTTGCCAAGAAAGACGGCGGCGAAAACGTCTTACCCGAAGGCAGTGTGACCATCGACGCTCGCGGCAACTTGGTGTGGGATCACTCGCAAAATAAGCGCATCTATGCGCTCGTCGGCGTTTCAGATCTCGTGATCGTCGAAACCGACGACGCCGTCCTCGTGGTCCCGCGCGACCGCGCGCAAGATGTAAAGCTCGTGGTGGATCAGCTCCGCGCTGCGGGAAGCAAGAAAACGTGAAGCGCGCCTTGGCGCTCGCGCTGCTGCTGGGTTGCTCTCGCTCCCCGCCGCTCCCGACGTCCGCCTCTGCCTCTGCCTCCGTCTCCGGCTCCGCCTCCGTCTCCGACTCCGGCTCCGTCTCCGACTCCGTCCCCGGCTCCGGCTCCGTCTCCGACTCCGTCCCCGGCTCCGCCTCCGCCTCCGTCTCCGACTCCGGCTCCGCCTCTGCTCCGGTCCATCCCGAACGCGCGTTCGCGCTTCCGACGGACGCATTGTGTCGCGACGATCTCCGCTGCC
Source organism: Polyangiales bacterium (assembly GCA_038239005.1). GTDB lineage: Bacteria > Myxococcota_A > Polyangia > Polyangiales > Polyangiaceae > DASXHD01. The sequence continues at coordinate 3,572 of JBBSFE010000135.1, read as the reverse complement.
TCGTCGATCACGCGTACGCGCGCGACGACAAAGCCCGCGCGCTCGCGCTCCAGCTCTTCGACGAAACAGGAGACGTTGCGGGAAGCGATCACGAGTCGACGATGAACGGCGGCTTCCGCGGCACGCTCCACATCACGCCCGCGCTTCCAACCGGCGACGTTCGCGTCCAGCTCGAACGCGTGATCGCGTCAGCGCGCGACTTCGAAACGTTCTTCGCGAAAGTCCAAGCGTCTCCCACGTACCGGTGGCGCGATCTCACGTTCCGATTTTTCCGGTCGTCGAGCGGCCCGCGCAATCAAGAGGTCGAGCGAACGACACCATCCGCGTACGCAATCGGCCCGCGACCCATGCCGACCTCGGCGAACGACGACATCTCGTTTTCACTCGCCTACAACGTGAAAGGTTCGCTCCTGACGACCGAAACGGGCGTTCGCGAAACAATCTTCCACGAAGTTTTCCACATGAACGACGCAGCCCACGGCGACTGGTCACCGCGCACGCTCACGACCGACTACGACGCCATCGTGAAAAAATGTGGCGCCATGAACGTCGCTTGCCTCGCGCCTTACGCCCCGAACGACACGATGGTGCGCGGCGGGACATATTACGCATTCGAGCCAAACAATGGGCTTCCGGTGCGCGAGTACGCCGCCGAGCTCGCCCTGCGTTGGTACAAAGAGCACCGCGCGCTCGAGCGCCACGAGCCGATTCCGGGTGGTCGCGCGTTCAAATGTGGGCCGCCGGAGAACAAACGGTCGTGGGACGCCATCGTCCACGAGTTCTTCGCGGTCGATCTCGTGCCTGCGTGTCATTGACTCCGCACGCGCTGCCGGTTATCGCGGGACGGTTGGAAGACGTATCGCTCCCCGCATTCGAGGGCCCGCTCGACCTTTTGCTGCACCTCTGCCAAAAGCACGAGCTCGACATCCTCGACATCCCCATCGGGTTCATCACCGAGAAGTACCTCGAGTACTTGGCCGTGATGCAGCTGATGAACCTCGACGTCGCAAGCGAGTACCTCCTGATGGCCGCGACGCTCGCGCACATCAAATCGAAGATGCTCTTGCCCGCGCCTCCGCCGGGCCAAGAGGACGACGTGCTCCTCGACGAGATGGATCCACGCGAGGCGCTGATTCGTCGTTTGCTCGAGTACCAGAAATACAAAGAGGCGGGCCAGACGCTCGCTGCACGCGGTATCGCCGGTCGTGATGTCTTCGTTCGCGGGTCGACGCTCGACGAAGCGCAATCGACCGGCCTCGCACCGCTGCAAGAGCTTCCGCTCTTCGCGCTCGTCGAAGCGTTTCAGCGCGTGCTCGATCGCGCCAAGGTGAAGGTCGCGCACGACGTCGTTCCGGATCGCATCAGCATCACCGATCGAATCCACGAGCTCTTCGACATGCTCACGACGCGCCGTCGCGCCGACTTCGAGGAGCTCTTCGCGCACACCGAAGGCGCCACGCGCTTCGATCTCGTGGTGACGTTCCTCGCGCTCCTCGAAATGACGCGCTTGCGTATGATGCGCCTCTATCAAGTCGAGCCGGAAGGTCCGCTCCACGTGGAGCTGAACGAAGGCGCCGACGAAGCCCAGGTGGTCGAAAGCTGAACATGGCGAAGAAACCAGCCGTTAGCGAAGAAGAACCGTCCGTCGATCCGTCCGTCGATCCGTCCGTCGATCCGTCGACGGAGCCAAGCGTCGCGCCGGTTCCGTCGGTCGAGGACGACACCGCGCACAAACATTTGCGCGGCCTCATCGAGGCGCTCGTGTTCGCGAGCGATCAGCCGATTCGTCCGAACGAGATCGCGAAGCTCGCGCAAGCTCCATCGCGTCAGGTGAAAGACATCCTCGACGAGCTGAAGGTCGAGTTCGCCGGGCGTGGCGTTCAGCTCGAAGAGATCGCGGGTGGTTGGGCGTTCCGAACGAACGTCGCATTCGCCCCGTTCGTGCGCGATCTCGTCGGCACCAAACCCGTGCGCCTCACGCGTGCGCAACTCGAGGCGCTCGCCATCATCGCGTACCGCCAACCGGTGACGCGTCCCGAAATCGACGACGTCCGCGGCGTCGACTGCGGCCCCGTGTTGCGCACGCTTTTGGAACGCGATCTCGTGCGTATCCTCGGCAAGAAAGACGAACCAGGCCGCCCGATTCTCTACGGAACGTCCGCTGGCTTCCTCGAGCTCTTCGGCCTGAAGTCGCTCAAAGATTTGCCGACCCTTCGCGAGTTCACCGAGCTCAACGAAGAAAGCAAACGCACCGTCGAACGCGAGCTAGGCGACACGATGGAAACCCAACTCGGCGGCGCCGCGACTGACCCGGTGAGTAGCGAAGGCGACCGCCCAACCCTCGAAAGCGCGGGCAACGTCCCCGCGGCGTCCCAAGCGCACGAAGAGCCGCCTGCGGACACACAGGAGGACACCAAGGATGACGCCGACGAAGACGACGATGACGATGATGACGACGACGATGATTGGGATGACGAAGACGACGATGACGACGACGATGACGATGATGACGACGCCGCCAAGGAGGATGAGGGCGACAAGAAGGACGAGAAGAAGAACGAACCCTAACGTGGTGTGACGTCTCCGTCTCTGTCTCCGTCTCCGTCTCCGTCTCTGTCTCCGTCTCCGTGTCCGTATCCGTGTCTGTCTCCGTCTCCGTCTCCGCTTCCGTTTCCACGTGTCGACGTTCGTGTCGCTGCTGGCGTTTGGCTTCCGCAGTTGGGGCGGCAAGCGCGATGGTGCGGGTCGAAAGCGTTCTCGCCCGGGGCGTTCCAGCGTGCCGCATCGCGCGCGGCCGACTCATCCCATGGCGCATCCTGTTCATCTCACGCTGCGCGGACTGGCTGGCTTACCGCCGTTTCGCGAGCGCGCGATCTTCGTCGAAATGTGCGCCGCCATTGTCGGCGTGAATCGGTCACGGCGTGTCGGCAGCGGCTTTCGCGTCGTCGAGTTCTCCGTCCAAAACGACCACGTTCACCTCATCATCGAAGCGCACGACAAAGAGACGCTCATCCGCGGCGCGCGCGGGCTCGCGATCCGCACCGCGTTCGCGGTTCACTGTGCGCTCGCGTCGCGCGGGCCGGTGTGGGGCGATCGCTACGATGCGCGCGCCCTTCGCACGCAACGCTTACGCGCACGCGCACGCCAACGCCAACGCCAACGCACACGCGCACGCCCACACTCGTACGCGGGGTCATTGGCGTTCGCGTCGGCGTCGGCGTTGGCGTTGGCGTTGGTAAGCGAAGCGTGAGCGTATGTGTTGGCGCGCTCACTCGTCTGCGGGATCGGGGTATTTCTCCGCGAGCTTCTGCACGTCGTCTCTGAGCTTCTTGTGCGACGCGATCTTCCGGACGAGCTCCCACATCAGGGGGTCGGCGAACGCCTTCATCGGGTCGCCGCTTTTGCGGGCCGCGCGCGGGATCGCCGCGGGGCCGCGCGCGCGGAGGGCGTTCATCGCGTCGATGTATTGCTTCGTCGGGAAGAGCTCGCCGCGTTCCCAGCCGAGCACCGTCGATTGTTCGAGGCCCAGAGCACCCGCGAGCTCTTTGGCAGTGCAGGAGAGGGCTTTGCGG
>JBBSFE010000134.1:0-18037 GCA_038239005.1 Polyangiales bacterium | reverse complement strand
TTGCGTTTGCGTTTGCGTTTGCGTTTGCGTTTGTTGGGCGTCGGGGCGCTCGTTTGCGTTGCGCCAGCCGTCGTCGCGACAGGGTTGGTCGGTCGCGTTGTTTTTGGCGAGAGATTCGCAACGGCGTTGGAGGCCCGTTTTGTAGCCCTCGGATGCGCATTTCGCATCGGAGGTCGCGAGCACGTTTTGGCAACGCGTCTCCTCGCGCGCCTTCGCGATGCGTTCTTGTTCTTCCTTGTCTTGTCCGGCTTTCACCTCATCGAGATGGGCTTGCCACTTCTTGTCGTCGCCGCCGGGCGCGACCATCTCGCTGTGCGTGAGGACGAAGATTGTATTCTGCAAGTCGACGGGGTGCTCCGACCAGAAGATGATCTTCACGTCCTCCCCGCGCTTCAGCACGCTGTGTGCTTGGCGCCAGTCGACGACTTCGTTGTGGTAGTGCGCGACCTCGGTGCGATAGAGCCACGTGTTCGGAATGCCCGCTTCGACAAGCGCGACGTTTGCTTTCGTGGTTGCGTTCGTGTCGGTGATTGAGCCCGTGCTCGTTCCCGTCGGCGCGCTCGCACCGCCTCCATTCACGCTCGCGGCGAGCGCCGAACGATCCGCGTCCGAGAGCATGCACGCGGACGCGTTTGGCGCGGTCGTCGACGAGTAGGTCGATTCGATCGTGCTCTTGTCGGCTACTTGGAGCGTTGTGTGACCTTCGACGGCGTTGCCACGCGCTTCGAGCATGATGTCCTCGCCCCACCGCGAGCCGAACGCAGGCACGTGAATCTCGAACGGGCCCTGCGAACAACGTTGCTGAACGCCAAACGCCTGCGTCGTGCGCACCACTTGATCGAGTGATGGCCCGCACCCTGCGAGGAGCGCCGCGACCGAGACGTAAGAAAGAAACCGCGTCATGTCTCGTTCTACGGAAAACACGCCGAAATATTCTCCCGGTGCGACTACTTGCCCGAAAAGGTTGGCCTTCTCTTTTCGGCGAATGCAGCAAGCGCCTCGCGGCGGTCTTCGCTCACGAGGACTTTGTCGTAGCTGATCTTTTCGAGCTCGAGGCCGTGCTCGAGCGTCGCGTCGAAGCTTCGATCGATCGCTTCGAGCGCCGCGGCTTGTGCGATGGGCGCGCCCGATGCGATCGGCGCGATCCACTCGACGGCGTCGTCGACGACGTTCTTGCCGTCGGGCGTGACGCGATTGAGCAAACCCCACGCGAGCGCCGTCGCCGCGTCGATCGGGCGTGCGAGCAAAATCATTTCCTTCGCGCGTGCTTCGCCGACGATGCGAGGGAGACGCTGCGTGCCGCCTGCGCCGGGAATGATGCCAAGGCTCGTTTCGGGAAGGCCGAGCTTGCAGTGCGCCACGCCGACGCGCAAATCACACATGAGCGCGAGCTCGAGCCCGCCGCCGTAAGCGACGCCGTTGATCGCCGCGACGACCGGCTTCGGGGAGCGATCGAGCGGGCCGAGCTCGCTGCGATAAAGCTCGACCTGCCGGCGCACGTCGTTCTCGCTCATGCCTTGCCGCTCCTTGAGATCGGCGCCGGCGCAAAACGCTTTGTCGCCTGCTCCCGTGATCACGACCGCGCGAATCGATTCGTCGATCGCGCACTGTCGTGTGAGCCGGCCGAACGCAAGGAGAGTGTCGCGCGACAGGCTGTTGCTTCGCTCCTGGCGATTGATGGTCCACACGGCGACGGCGCCGCGTTGCTCGACGACGATCGGATCGGTCACGGCGGTTTGCACCCTGCGGTCGAATGGAGGAGGCCGGTCGTACATGCGTCGACGTTGCTCGTCGCGTTGAGCGAGCACTCGGCGTTGAAGTGTTTGCGCGCGTCAGGGCATCGACCGACATCGCCGTAGGCTTTGCCGATGGCGTATTCGTAACCGACGAGCTTTCGGTGCTCGTCGTCCGTGCCGCGTGGCAACTGCGGAAGCTGCGCCGCCATTTCATCGGCGTAACGCGCGGCGCCCGCGTGATCGTTCGAGCCCTGTGCCTTGTAGAGAAGCTGCGATGCGCGCGAGACGCGCTCGGGCGCGGAGAGCTGCGTTGCCGGGCAGTACGTCATCGCCATCTGCGAGACGGTCGTGTCGATTTGCGACGACGACATTTGCTGGAGCGCGGGCCGCGGCGAGCTGAAGTAGTCGCGAATCATCTTGCGACCTTCGTCGCATCGGCCCGCGGCCATCAAGCAATCGCCGTGAATCATGGCGTATCCGTTGGCGGGATCGCTGAAGTCGGGTTGGGCTTTGAGCTTGTCGTAGGCGTCGAGACACACGCGGCCGTTGCCTTCGGTGTGTGCTTTGATCATTTGTTGAACGAGCTGCCCCGTCGTTGCATTCGCGAGCGCCGGGTTCATCGGCGGATTCACCGGTGTGTTGATCGTGTTTTGCGGCGTCGGGTTGAACGCGGTAGGAAGCGTCGTGGGCCCCGTCGGCAGCGCGGTCGGAGCGAGTGTCGAAATTTCGGGCGCGCCGCCTTGCGCCGTTGCTGCAGCGAGATCGACCAGCGGAGGCGCCGCGGTTTGCGTCGGGCTTGTTTCATTTTTTGGCACGGGCGCGTGGTGTTGCGACTTCACATACCAAGCTGCGCCGCCAATCGCGCCCACTGCAACGAGCGCCATCGTCAGCCCGAAGATGATCCCGAAGCTCGACGCTCGCTGCGCTGGTGGAGGCGCGGATGGAATGACCGCGTAAGGCGGAACGACGACGCCGCCCCCACTCGTCGGATGCGGATACGGCGTGGGCGGCCCGGTATACGGACCACTCGGCGAACGCGGACTGTACGGCGACTGCCCTGCAAGCGCGGTCGCGGACATCGGATCGGTCGTTGGCGCTTCGCCGCGCAAGTACGAACCGATCGCGCTCATCATTGCGCGCGCGCTCGGATAGCGATTGCGCGCGTCGTGCGCCATGGCACGCGCGATGATCGCGACCAGCGTGCCGTCGAGATCGGGTCGCAACATCGAAAGCGGCGTCGGCGATTCGGTGCACACGGCCGTGAGGAGGCGCGCCGGGCTCGACGGCGGAAACGGCGGCTGCCCAGCGAGCATCGTGTACATGACGGCACCAAGCGCGTAGATGTCGGCGCGCGTATCGATGGGCTCGCCGCGCGCTTGTTCGGGCGCCATGTAGTGGAGCGTCCCGACGATCGCGCCGGTGGTCGTGAGCTTGCCTTGTTGCTCCTCCATCGCTTTGGCGACGCCGAAGTCGAGCAGCTTCACGATCTCGGCACCAGTGTCGCTGCGGCACAGGAAAATGTTGTCGGGCTTCACGTCGCGGTGAACGAGATTCGCTTCATGCGCGGCTGCGAGCGCAGAAAGCGTTTGCTCCGCGATGCGACACGCGCGCATGGGTTCGATCATCGGCTCGCGCTCGAGCAAATCGCCGAGCGAATCACCAATGAGCCGCTCCATCACGAGAAACGGCGGCTCTCCCGGGTTGTCCTGAAAATCGGTGACGGACACGATGTGCGGGTGTCCGAGCGCCGCGACTGCGCGCGCTTCGCGTTGAAAGCGTTCGAGGAGTTGCGGGTCGTTCGCCATCGGCCCGCTCATCACCTTCACGGCGACGCGACGACCGAGACCTTCCTGAATCGCTTCGTAGACCTCGCCCATGCCGCCGCCGCCGAGACGCGCGCCGACGCGGTACTTTCCGGCAAGCAGAACTCCCGAAAGCGTGAGCACGCCGCCAGCGTAGCACCTCAGGCGCGGCCGGCTACCAGACGGTGACGATGGAGGCGCGTTCGTCCGTCCACACACGGAAGTTCGGGTCGCGTGGGATTTCTTGCCAGCCTTTTGCGAGGAGCGGTGTGAGCGTTTCGGGGGAGGCCGCCATCACCACCCATCGTGACGCGTTTTTCTTGATGCGTTCGTCGACCATCAAGTCTTCGCGCGCCAGGGCATGCCACGACGCATCGGTCGCGAGTGTGCCGAGCGCGGGGCGCAAGTCGAGGTGGCGATTCGAAACGTTCCAACCGATGATCGAGCCCGGCACCAGCTTGGAGCGATAGAGCGCGAACGCTTCACGCGTGAGTAAATGCGTTGGGATCGAGTCGGACGTGAACGCGTCGACCACGAGCAAATCGTAGCCGCCTTCGTCTTTGACGATCTCGATGCGTGCGTCGCCGGTGACGACATCGCCGCCGTCCGCAAACGTGTCACTGAGGAACGTGAAATAGTGTGGATCGCGCGCGATGCGGACAACGGCCGGGTCGAGCTCGAAAAAGCGCCAGCGATCGCCGGGCGACGCGTACGTCGCGAGCGTGCCCGTACCGAGACCGATCACGGCGACGTGATGTTTCATGTCGCGTGCGGCCGCGAGGCCGAGAATGTCGCCCGCGGGTCCGACGGCCGTGAAGCACAGCGTCGCCGTGCGTGGAGCGTGCGTGAGCTGAATGCCGTGCATCGTGTTGCCGTGCATGAGTGCCGTGCCATCTGCGTCACGCGTCACGGAGAACGCGCCATAAAAGCTTCGCTCGCGACGAATGACGTGCTCACGAGCGTCTTGTGTCGAGGCTTCGGCGAGGAGCGCGGCCGCGAGTGTCCACGTCAGCATGCGCGGGAAGCGATCGAGCGAGAGCGCGCCGAGGAGCGGCACACCGGTCGCGACCGCAAGCGCCACGTGCGACGAGAGCCGCGTCGCGCAAAGCCATGCACCGGCAGCCGACATCGCAATCACGCCGGCGGCGACCGCGTACGCCCATCGCGGCGCGCGTGCACTCGGCAGACACGCGAGCGCGAGCAAGAAGCAAATGGGGTACTCGAGCGGTTGCGTGAACAGCAGCGGCGCGCCGAGCGCAGCGGCCGCACCACCGACGACGCCTCCGAGAGACACCCACGCGAAATACTCGGGCAGCCGCGCCGCCGGCGGACGATCCGCGGCGATTGTTCCGTGGCAAAACATCGCGACGAGAAATTGCAGAACGACATGCAGCGTGAAGACGACAGCGGCCGGCTCGTTGCCGCCGACCATCACGCACAACACGCCGACAATCGCGACGAGCGGTAGCCGCTTCGTGATCGCCGACGTCGGCAAAATAGGTTTGCGTGAGAAGACGATGACGAACGTGAGCAAATAGGTCGCGAGCGGAACCGCCCACAAAAGCGGTGCGGGAGCGACTTCGGTCGTGAGGTACGTCGTCACCGCGACGAGCTGCGCGGACGGAATGGCCGCGAGCAGCACCCATCGCGCGCGCCGACTCCACGCGATGTGCCCGCCTTCGAGGTGTGTTTCGGGGGCGTTCGTTCCGCGCCGAAGCGCAATGGCGCACCCAAGCACGAGAACCGCGAGCACCGCAAACGCGATACGTAGAGCGTGTGATTGCGAGCTCAGATCGCTGTACGGCTCGATGACGAGCGGGTACGCGGCGAGCGCGACCATCGACCCGATATTGCTCGCGGCGTACAAGAAATACGGATCGGCCGCGTGCTTCTCACCCGTCGCCGAAAACCAACGCTGCAGCGCGGGCGCGAGCGTCGAGAGCACGAAGAACGGCGCGCCCACCGCTTGCGCGAGAAGAACGAGCACCGTCGCCGCCGGGTGATCCTTCGCGATCGTCCCGTGCAGCATGATCGGCATCGTCGCGAGTGCGAGCGGAAAGAGGAGAGCGTAGACGAACACGTGCCGCTTCGGCGGAAGGGCGCGCAACGTGCCGTGCGAAAACACGTAGCCAAGAAGTAGCGTCGCCTGGAAGAAGACGAGACACGTGCTCCATACGGCCGTCGCGCCACCCGCAAACGGCAAGAGCATCTTCGCGACGAGCGGCTCGATGCAAAAGAGAAGAAACGCGCTCACCAAAAGCGTGAGCGAATAGAGCGCCGTGATCACCGCTTCGACTTCGGCTTCTTGCTTCCGGCCTTCTTGGTCGCGTGCTTCTCGCCGCCCGATTTGGCGCCTTTTCCGCCGCGCGCTTCGAGCTTCGAGATGCGAGATTTCAGCTCGACGTGATCGGTGCGGAGCTTGTCGAGCTCTTCGCGGAGCTGCTCGCTCGCGCGCTTTCCGTCGCCGCCGAGATCGCGTAGCGCTTCGCGAATGCGACGACGCACGCGCGGGTCGAGATCGGTGTCGAGCTTCGAACGAAGCGCGGGCCGAGCTTTCGCGTCCCCGACGTCGGCGAGAGCGCGTACGACGTCGACGCGCAAATACGGATCGCGATCGTCGAGCAAATCCTCGAGCGCCTCGCGCGCGCGCCTGTCGGTCGCGATTTTCGGCAGCGCCAAAATCGCCGCGCGTCGCGCGCGCGTCGGGTGCCCGTAACGCGTGCGTGCCACCACGTGAGGGACGCCGCGTTCGTCGCGCATCGCGGCCATCCCGTCGAGCGCGCCGACCGACACCACGTCGGCCCACGACTTCCGATCGACGACGTCGAGCAACACGTCGAGCGCTTGCGGCTGTTTCGTCCTCCCGAGCGCGCGTGCTGCGTCGGCTTGAACGAGATAGCTCTCGTCGCCGAGCGCGAGCGGCTTCAGCGTTTCGAACGCCTCTTGCGTCTTGAACACACCGAGCGCCGCTGCCACCGAGCGACGCACCTTCGGGTGCTTCACTTTCGCGGCCGATGCGAGCACCGCGTATGCCTCCGGTGCGCGCAGCTTCGCGAGTGCGCCCGCGACCTCGTGACGAACACCCCAAAACTCTTTGTCGTCACGAAGGCGCTCGGCGAGCGCTTCGATCGTGGGTGGGTCGTCGATGCGGGCGAGCGCGGTCGCGGCGAGATACCGCGCACGCGCGGATTTGCCGTGTTTTAGCTGGTTTCGGAGCATGTCGCCGGGCGCCTTCAGCGTCACCTCGCCGAGCACGCGCAAGTCTGCGTCGACGACGACGAACTTCGGCCGCTCCGCGCAAGGAACCGCAAACGATTCGGTTCGCTGCGTGACGACGAGCTTTCGTCGATCGGTCGCGCCCGCGCCCGTGACGATGTCGAGCGTGAGCGTGAGCTCGAATGCGTTCGGCACGCCGTCGGTCGTGAGGTGCGTTTGCTTCACGTCGCACGAGAGAACGCCGTCGTCCCATGCAAGCGAGACGTCGAGCTCGGCGTGCCCGGCGCGATGAACCCATTGTTCGAAGAAGCGCCCGAGACTCTTGCCGCTGGCGACCTCGAGTGCGCGCATCAAGTCACGCGTCTCGACGATGCCGTTCTTGTGCGACTCGAGATACGTGTGGATGCCTCGCCAGAAAACTTCGTCACCGAGCTCGGTGCGAAGGAGGTGCAGCACGAGCGCGCCCTTTTCGTACAAGTGGCGGTCGAAGAGATCGAGCGGCGAGTCGTAGTCCTGACAGACGATGGCGCGGCGATATCGCCCGCCCGCTTCTGCCGCGTAGCCCTCGAGATCGCCGAGCACGCCGAATTCGTATTCGTCGCGGCCGAGATCTTTCTCGCGCCACATGTGCTCCATGAACGTCGCGAAACCTTCGTTGAGCCAACCTTCGGACCAATCGCGGCAGGTGACGTAGTCGCCGAACCATTGGTGCGCGAGCTCGTGCGCGATCAAATCGTCGCTCGAGATGTCGATCGCGGCGCGCGTGTCGAGCAGCGTGTGCTCGTAGAGTGTGGTGGCCGTGGTGTTTTCCATTCCGCCGAAGATGAAGTCGCTGACGACGACTTGCGCGTACTTGTTCCACGGGTATTTCACGCCGAAGAGCTTGCCGAAGTACTCGACCATCGCGGGCGTCTTTTCGAAGGTGCGCTTGCCGTCTTCCTCGCGGCCTTTCGGAATCCAGTACGTGAGCGGAATGCCGTCGGCCTCGTCTTCGAGCACGGAGAACTCACCGGCGACGAGCGTGAGCAGATAGCTCGCGTGCGGCTCCTTCATCTTCCACGTGAACTTCGCGTTGGCGGAGCTCACGAGCTCGCCGTTGCCGAGCACCGACCAGCCCGCGGGCGCCGTGACGGAAATCTCCGTCGTCATCTTCACGTGGGGTTTGTCGTGACACGGGAGCCAGTGGCGTGCGTCTTCTTCTTGGCACTGACTCCACACTTGTCGCGGGCGATCGGGCACGTGCTCGTCCGGCTCGAGGAAGTAGAGCCCGCGTCGCGGCGTCGCGTGATACGCGATGGCAATCGTTGCAGTCTGCACGTTTTTGGCGAGGGCCACGGCGAGCGAGCGCCCGTCGTAGCGGTACTCGGCGTTTTTTCCGTCGACCTTCACCGACTCGATCGTGAACCCGACGCCGTCGAGATCGATCTCGGTCGCCTCGGCGTCGACACGGCGCACCGTGAGCGATGCGGTCGCGCGAATCGATTTTTTCGGCACGTCGAGCGTGATGTCGGCCGATAAATGGTCGATCGAAAACGGCCGATCGCGCTCGAAATTGCGTGGCGTACCTGCGAAGGCGAACGGCCGCGCGGCTCCCCCGAGCTCGCGCGCTGCGTTGCACCCACAGCGGTCGTGAACGCGATGATTGGGCATGGGACTCGCGACTTTCGACCAAGCCGGAAGCATGGTCAAGTACGCGCTTGCCCATGGCCCGTTCTCTCACATTCTTGCTAGCCGCCGCGTTTTGGCTGATTGCGAGCGCCGCGTTCGCTTCGGTTCCGGTCGTCACCGACACTTCTCTCGACCGAACGACGCCGCGTCGCGCCTACGCTGGGTTCGACACCGCATGCAGCCACGGCGATTTCGAGCACGCCGCGCAGTATCTCGATCTTCGCGCCGCGCCGCACAGACCCCATGAAGGCGCCGAGCTCGCGCGGCAACTTTGCTACGTCATGGCGCGAAAGGCGCCGGTCGACATCGCCGCGTTACCCGACGTGTCGGAGATGACCGGCAACGTAACGGTCACGACGATCACCGTCGACGAAGAGCCCATCGCCATCGAAGTCGGGCACGTTCGTTTCGCGGACGGCGTTTCGCGGTGGCTCGTGGCACGCGCAACCGTCGCGGCGATTCCGCAGCTCGACGCAGCATTCGGCCCGCGCGGCACTTTCGACGAGCGGCTGCCCACCGTGCTCCGCGAGCCGCGCATCATGGCGATGGCGCCCTGGCAGTGGCTCGGCATCGTCCTCTTCGCGATTCTCGCGTTGATCGTCGCGCGTCTCTTCGCGTGGGTACTGCTCGCCGGCGTGTCGCGCATCGTGAAGCAGACCTCGAACACGCTCGACGATCACCTCGTGAATTCCGTACGCAGCCCGATGCGCCTGCTCGTGGCTGTGGCCGCGTTCCGCGCAGGCGCGCCGTTTCTCGCGTTCGCGGCCGACGCATGGACCACCGTCGCGCGCGTTCTCTCCGCGCTCACCATCGTCGGCTTCGCGTGGCTCGCGACGCGCATGATGCACGGCGGCGCCACGTGGCTCGAAGAACGCGCGAGCGAAGCCGACCGTGAATACCGATCACGCGGCCTTCGTACGCAGCTCGCGGTTCTCTATCGCGTCGCGTCGATCGTCGTGTTCGTCATCGCGATCGCAGCCGTGCTCTTGCAGTTCGAAGTGGTCCGCAGCGTCGGCACGAGCCTTCTCGCTTCCGCGGGCATCGCGGGCATCACGATCGGTCTCGCCGCGCAAAAATCCCTCGGCGCCATCGTCGCAGGCGTTCAAATCTCGATCGCGCAGCCCGTCCGCATCGGTGACACGGTCGTGGTCGACAAAGAGCAAGGCACCGTCGAAGAAATACACCTGACGTACATCGTCTTGCGCCTCTCCGACGATCGCCGCCTCATCGCGCCCATCGGTCGCTTCCTCGAGCAGCCCTTCGAAAACTGGACGAAGCTCGGGTCCGAGCTTCGCGGCTACGTCACGGTCCCCGCCGACTTCGGCACGCCCATCGACGCCATTCGCGCGAAGCTCGAAGAAATCTGCAAAGCCTCCCCGAAATGGGACGGCCGCTTCTGCCGCATCGACGTCACCGAAGTCACCGCCGACAAAGCCCTCACCCTCCGCGCCACGGTCTCCGCAAAAGACGCGGACGCGCTCTGGGATCTGCGTTGCACCGTCCGCGAGGCGCTCGTGACATTTCTCGCCACGCTCGACCAGGGCAAGCACGTTCCCCGCGCGCGGGCTCAAACCGTGTCGTGAAATCAACGCGCCAGAGCACGCTCGATCGCTTCGTCGTCAATTTGTTCTGCGGATGCGGCTTCGAGCGCTTCTCGCGCACGTGGGTCGAGGCAAGCTTGCGCTGCTATACGGACGCGTGACGCTCCATGCGTCGGGTCGGCGACGCGGAGCGCGAGCGCAGCGCCGACACGCTCCTCGATCGCGACTCGTGGGGCCACGACACGCTCGGCGAGCGAGGCATCGACCGACACGTTGGCGGCAACGCGATATCCGCCACCATGGATCGCTTTGCGAAGACGATCGCGCCATGCAGCGACGGTGAGGCCATCGCGCGCGAGGCCCGCACGCTGGTCTTCAGTCGGCCGCGCTAGAAGCGCACGGAGATACATAGCGAGTGCGTTGCGTTTCTCGGGATCCGTTCGCGCGCCAAACGTGATGACGCGGCCGCTCGCAAAATGTAGGCGCAATGGCGCGAAGGGCGTTGGCTGGTCGACGGTGCGGAGCTGATCGAGCGGGATGAGCTCTCGTCTGACGCCTTCGACGAGAATCCCGTCGGCACCCACAGTGACGAGAGGCCCGCGCCACCGCTTCTTCGCCGTGGAATAGACGAGCGCCGTAGCGCCGAGCATGAGCGCAATCATGGCCTGGTCGCTGTGGTACCGAAACGGCACGAGCGTAAAGACCGCACCGATCGTGACGAACCACGCGAGCAGAAACGAGGCGATGCCTAGAACGATGTGCGCGACACGCGACGTCGACGCGGTGTCGAACGTGACGAGCGTGCCCTCGCGATCGAGCTCGAGCGCGTGAACGACTGCGCGAGCGGATGCTTCGTCGGAGACAACGACGCGCCAGACGTCTCCGTCCTTGGCAGTGATGTCCACGCACTGGCCGAACGAGTACGCGCTCGCGACGTTGTCGTGCGTGAGTGTCACGACCTTGTCGTCGCGCTCGAGCCTCACGCGTCGACCATCCACGCTCACGCGTGCCGGCCGCGATGTGCCCCTCGTGCGGCGAAAGCTGACGACCATCGCGACAACCCCGAGGAACGCGCCAACCGTCGTCGCCCACACGAGCGCCATTTCATACGGCGGCCGCGGATAGTACCCAGACGCGATCAACACCCAAACGAACCAAAGCACCTTTGCCAAGCGGGAGAGGTCTCGCGCGCTTCGTGTTCGAATCCAGGTAACGTTCCCGCCGAATTCCACGCCTCGATCATGCATTGCGGCAAAACTTTCTCCCTCGCCGCCCGTCTGAAGGGTGGAATGCGCCGCTTCGTCCTCGCGCTGACCCTGATCGCGTGCTCGTCCCCGCCGACACCAACGCCGACGCCAACGCCAACGCGCACGCAAACGCAAACGCTCACGCAAACGCTCACGCAAACGCCTACGCCGACGCCCACGCACGACGCTCCACCTCAACCGCAAACGCCCGCGTCACTCGTCGTGGCACGCGCACGCGCGGAAGTGGCACGCGCTGTCTCGTATGATCCGGCGTGGTTTCCGATGTCCTACCCCAACGGCGACATCGACTCCTCCAAAGGCGTGTGCACCGATGTGGTCATCCGCGGTTACCGCGCGGCCGGTGTCGACTTCCAGAAGCTCGTCCACGAAGACGTGATGCACGCGCAGTCCGTCTATCAGCCGTATGTCAAAACGCCCGACTCGACGATCGACCACCGCCGCGTTGGCCCTCTCCTTACCTACCTCCGACGCCACGCCAAAACGCTTTCCGCAAACGGCGAGTACGCCGCGGGTGATGTCGTCGTGATCTCGTTCAACGCGTGCCCGAGCTGCTCACCGCAACATGTCGGCGTCGTGAGCGACAAGATGGGACCACGCGGCATCCCGCTTCTCATTCACAACATGGGACCCACGCCACGCGAAGACGACACGCTCGACGCGTGGACGCACCTCGGTCACTTCCGCGTTCTTTAAGAAGCACCCTTCGCGCGCTGAATCACTCGGAGAGCTCCGCGTGCGTCCACGGCTCCGACCCTGCTTCGAGTTTTTCTTTCACCCAACCGGCGGCGGTGTCGAGGTTGCCGAAAACTTTGTTGGGCGTCGACGAGCGGCTCAAGAGAAGTGCCGTGCTCAAGAACGCGCGCACCGCAGAGCCGACGAGCCCGTCAACGAGAAGCACGTGCGCCGACGCGAGATTGAAGATGACGTCGTTCGATGTGATGCGCGTGACTTCGTCGCGCACTTCTTGGGAGAACGAAGGCTTGCCCGAAACGATGATGTTGAAGAGCGCCGAGCCCTTTTTGTAGTGCGCGGCGATGCGTTTGCCTGCGCGCTCCATCTCGCGGAGCTCCACCGTGTTCTGTGGTGCCTCGCGCCAGACGACCGCGGCCACGTTGCGCTCGACGGCAATGCTGACCGTCGCGTTCTCGAACGCGAGCTTGTTCATCTGCTCAGTCCAAAGCCCGGTAGTTGACCGTCGGGCGATGCATTCGCGATCGACGGGCGGCAGCGAGACGAAACCGGCGGGGCCGGCGCGTGGATCGTCTCAGATCGCGCAAGCCGCCAAGCCACTGCCATTAGCGCATGCCGGTTCGAAAATTTGGCGGCCCGGCCGCGCTTGTTTCGCTGCCGCATGTCGATCGCTAGACGGTGGCAAGGACTCGATCGGTTCACGTGATCTGTTAATTGATCGGGATGCCGCCGCCGTCCGCGGAGAGCGGAGGGGCGTTCGTCGTGGAGCCTGCGCCCCAGAATTCGAGACCGGGTGTCGTGGGGATGTTGGTTGTCACGATTTTCGAGCCGCTCCACGCGATGGAGAACAGCTCGCCGGCGTCGTCAAAGCCGTAGGCCGTGCCTGCCCAAAAGGCGAGACCGAAGACCGCACCGTGGTTGATGCTGCCGTAGCTCTGAATCATGGCGCCCGTTTTTGGGTTGACCTGCAAAAGACAATCGCCGCACGAGTTACCAGTCACCGTGAGGAACGTGCCGCCGCCTTTGACCGACACGATGTCGCCGCTCGAGGAGTAACCGCCCGTGAGAGCGCCCACG
This sequence comes from Polyangiales bacterium, assembly GCA_038239005.1. Lineage (GTDB taxonomy): Bacteria > Myxococcota_A > Polyangia > Polyangiales > Polyangiaceae > DASXHD01. The sequence continues at coordinate 5,039 of JBBSFE010000134.1, read as the reverse complement.
GTGGAGACGGCTCCGGTCGTCGTGTTGATGCGAATGTAGGTGGCGTCGTTGTAACCAACGAGCGCTTCGACGCTCGGGTCGAGCGTTCCTTTTGGAACGAACGAGAGCGAGTTCGGGTAGCTGCCCGTCGCGATGAGCGTGCACTTCGCGTTCGTGAGGTCGAGCTTGTAGACGCCGCCGAACGTCGTTGCGAATCCGTTGTTGTTCTCGTCGACGGCGATGTCGATCACGTCGAGGCAGCCGCCCGTGAAAGCACCGACGGTCGTCATCGTCTTTGCGAGAGGATCGACTTTGTAGAGCGTCGTGGGGCTGTGCGAGTAGACGTAATCGACTTCGGGGCCTGTCGCGTCGGTGACCGTTCCCGTGTCGGATGGCGGGCTCGCCTCTTGGAAGATGACGCCGCCATCGGTGCTGCCGCCGCCGTCGTCGTTCGCAGTTGCGTCGTTGCCGCCGTCGCTGAAGCCGGTGTTGGTGCCGCCACATGCCGCGACGAGCGCGACGAGCGCGACGAGAAGTGAGCGCTCTCGCATGGCTCGAGTATAGCCGTGTTAACGCAGGCATCACGTGAATCGGTCGAGTCTTGGGACGGAGCGGTGGTCGACCTGCGGCAGCGTGACAACGCGGCCGGGCCGCCAAAATCTCGCACCAGCATGCGCCGGCGGCAAAAAACCCGGCGGCCTTTGCTGGCTGAGAATATCCTCGCGCCGGCCCCGCCGGTTTTGTCTCGCTACCGCCGGTCGATCGCCAGGACCTAGCGACGCGGTCAACTCAACTGGTCTTTTGAGTTAACTCGGAAGGACGATGCCGCGCGTCTCGGGAAGCGTCCACACCCACGTCGCCGTACACACCGCAAGGATGAGCGGCACCGACAAACCGCCCGCAAGCCCGTACGCCGCGACCGCGTGGGCAACGACGACGGGCGCGAGGATTTGCGCGGCGCGCGCGCAATTGTACGTGGTGCCCATCGCGAACCCGCGCACCTCGGTCGGGAAAAGCTCGGCGAGGAGCGCGCCGAAGCCGCCCGTGCAACCCGATCCAAACCCGAGGACGACCATGGTCGCCCAAAAGAGCGCGGGCCTCGTCGACAGATACTCCCAACGAAACGCAAGCACTGCGAGCGCCGATGCCGTGACGAGAGAGAACGCCGCGAACGCGGGTCGACGCCCGACGCGATCGGCGACCTGACCAAACGCGAGCATCCCGGTGAGCTGCCCGAGCTGGGCGCTCAGCATCCACGCGACGCTCTTGCCGATGCCTTGGTGCATTTGTTTGAGGAGGAACGTCGGCAGCCAGATGTAGCAAGTCCAGTAGGTGCCGAGCTTGAACACGCCGAGCAGCCAACCCCGGAAAAGCCGGGACGCAATGCGTGCAAACTGCACATATTCGAGCTTCTTTGCAGCGGCGGGTTTGTCGTCGGGCAAGTGCATCGAGCGACGCGCGAACACAGCGAGTAGCGCTGTCACGCTCGAACCGATCATCACGGCGCGCCATCCAACGGCCGGCGCAACCAGATAGCCTACGAGCGCTGCGAGCGCGACGCCGACGGGTTCGCCACATTGAAGGAGCGCCGAGCCACGGCCGCGCACTTCACGACGCATGGCTTCAGCGACCATCGCGTGGCCGATGGCCCACTCGCCTCCGACGCCGAGCCCGACGATCGCACGACCCACCAAGAACACGCCGACGTTTGGTGCGAGCCCCGAAACGAGCGAGCCGACGGAGTAGAACGCAATCGTCGTTGCGAGCATCGTGCGCTTGCCGAGCTTGTCGGCGAGGCGACCCGCGACGATGCCACCGATGCCCGACGTGCCGAGTGCGACGCCGAGCATCCACGATTCACCGGTGTGACCGAGTGAAAGCGATTTGCTCACGTCGTCTTTGACGAACCCGAGCAACGCCAAATCGTAAAAGTCGAATGCCCAACCGAAGAACGCGAAAAGGAAAAGCTTCGTCGGAAACGCGCCCTCGCGCGAGCTCACGGACGCTCGATATCCATCGGCCGAACCAAGCGCGCCTTCTTCTCGACCTCGGCGGCCGCGCGTAAGCGCTCGTAGAGAGCCATCACGGGCGCGCGAATGCCTTCGACGCGCGTGACAGGCGATGTCTTGTCCATCGAGTCGATCGTGATCGTGCCCGTGCCCATCACGCGCTGACCGAAGCTACGCTCCACGATGAAGTCGACGATTCGGTAAAGGTCGAGCTGATCGGTGCGCTTGCCGAAGACGCCCGTCTCGACGATCACGCGCTGCGACGTGATGCGATAGTGCGTGCCTAGCGAGCGAAACCAAAAGTAGATGCCCGCAAGGCCCACGGTGAGGATCGTGAGGACGAGCGCGCCGACGGTGCCGATCGCGGCGGGGCGTCCTTCGAAGAACGTCTCCTCTTGGCCGACTGCGAGCACCCCGGGTGTGGTGCTCACGGCGATCGCCGTCGCGGGGTGGTCGATCGTTTTGCCGCATGTTGGGCAGAACTTGGGGTGCTCGTCTTTGATTGCAGCGCCGCAAAAGGGGCAGACCATGCGCGTATGCTACGTCAGCGGCAGCGCGAATGACACGCCGAGCTCCACCATCCCAAACGGATTGGGATACGTGTCCATTCCGAACGAGAGACTCGCATTCACGCCGAACCACGGCACGGGCTCGATGCGCACGCCACCCGTCGCCGCGATGATGAAGATGGGCGTCTTCGTGCACGACGGCTGACCCATCGAATCGTGCGTGCATGTCTCGGGCACGCCCGCAAAAAGCCCGCCGAAGAACGGACGCACGAGCTTGTGCGGACGAAACACCGCGCGATATCCGATCGCGCCGAAGCCAAGACGAATGTCGTCGCCCGTTGGCATGTACCCGCCGCGCACCCAAATTTCGTGGAGCTTCGCGAAGCGCACGCCAACGCTGATCATCAGAGGCACATCGTTGGCGATGGGAATGAACGACGTGCTCGCTTCGATGAAGAGCGCGTTCTCGAAGTTCGGGCGCTCTTCGTGCACGGGCGCGGTCGTCGGGAGCATGCGCGGATGGTACTCTCGCGCGCGATGAGCGATCTCGCGATCAGCCTTTGGGCCGCGAACCTCGGCGCGCCCGTGAAGAGCCTCGAAGATTGGCTCGGGCGCGTCGCCACGATGGTTGCATCATGCAAGGAACGCGGCTCCGAGCTCGTCGTCATGCCCGAGTACGCATGCGTCGCATGGCTCGCGTTCGCGCCAGCAATGGGCATCCCAGAGGAGCTCGCGTGGCTCGCGGAACGTGCAGAGGAAGCGTTGACCGCTCTCCGTTCGCTCGCACGGCGACAAGACATCGGGCTCATCGCGGGAACGATGCCCGTTCGTTTCGAGGACGGCTTCGCGAACCGCGCAATCTTGCTCTCGCGCGACGGCGATCACATGCAAGACAAGCTCGCACTCACGCCCTGGGAGCGCGACAACGAAGGTTGGGAGCTCGAACCGGGCCGCACACTTCGCGTCATCACCTGGCGCGGCGCACGCATCGCGATCACGATCTGCCTCGACGCCGAGGTGCCAGCTCTGTCGACGATCCTTTCGGACCTCGACGTCGACTTGCTCGTCGTCCCGTCGATGACGTCATCGCGCGCGGGATACGGTCGCGTATTTTCGTGCGCGAAGGCACGCGCTGTCGAGCTTGCGTGCCCTGTCGCGGCGGTCGGCGCAGTCGGCACGCTCGCGTTGCGCAATCGACAAGAGATCAACATCTCCGGCGCCTCGCTCTTCATTCCGTGCGAGCCGGGTCGAGATGACGGCGTCGTCGCCGCAATCGGCCCGTTCGATTCTCACGCGGACGAAGCCGTGCTCCATGTCACCGCTCCAATCGACGCATGCCGTGCGCTTCGCCGAGGCGGCGCGGAAGTGTGGCCTCCCGAATTACGCGACGACCTCGAAGTCGAAGACTGAGTATCATCGCGGCACGATGCCCGAAGACGAAGTGCCGACGGAATTTCAAAGCGGCCCGGGCTACGTCGTCTCCACATGGCGCAACGTGCTCCTCATGTTGTGGATGGACAAGATCACGAGCGCATCACTCGACGTCACCGAGCGCGCCGGAAAAATGCTCGAGCGCCAGTACAAGAACGACCAAGTCGCCGTGTCGATGAGCCTCCCCACCGTTCCGCTTCCTGACGACGACGTCCGCAAGCACGCCGCACGGTTGATGCGCGAACGCGGCGACGCCGTGCGCCTATCCGTCACCGTGATCGAAGGTGACGGGTTTTGGCTGAGCGCCGGTCGCATGGTGATGACGGCACTCGTCACGCTCTCGGGCGGCAAAACGAAACCCATCATCGCCAAGACCGCGGACGAAGCCGCGGGACACATCCAAAAATTCGTCGTTCCGAAGGCCACGCTCACCGAGGTGACGCGAGCACTTCGCGCGTTTCGAGGGTGATATGACGCACGTCATGCAGCGCATTCTCGAGCCGGAGGTGATGGACACCGTCCGCGACGCCGAAGAGTACGACGCCATGGACTTCTCGGAGCCCAACACGACGTTCGCCGTCGCCGCGCTCGCACTCGTCGCCGGCAAGGCGGATCCGGAGGTGCTCGACGTCGGCACGGGCTCCGCCGACATTCCCGTGCGGATGCTCCAGCGAAACAAGAACCTACGCATCCTCGGCGTCGATCTCGCGCGCCAGATGATCCACGTCGCAACGCGCAAGGTGGCTGCAGCCGGTTTCTCGGAGCAATGCCGTCTTCAGCTACTCGACGCAAAGGCGCTCCCGTTCAAAGCCGAGCGATTCGACTTGGTGATGTCGAACTCCACGACACACCACATCCCCGAGCCGCTCGTTCACTTCAAAGAGATCGCGCGCGTCGCAAAGAAAACCGGCGCCATCATCATGCGCGATCTCATCCGCCCCAAGACGATGGACGACGCATGGGCCATCGTGAAACGCGCGGCCGCCGGCGAGCACATTCGGCAACAGCAACTCTTCTTCGATTCGCTTTGCGCCGCGCTCACGCTCACCGAAGTGGAAGACCTCTCGCGTCGCGCAGATATGGGCCGCGTGCAAATCAAGCAAGTCAGCGA
>JBBSFE010000133.1:0-18147 GCA_038239005.1 Polyangiales bacterium | reverse complement strand
TTCTTCAAGATGCGCCGTGCGGCTGCCCTTTTTGGGCGGATTGAGTCGGACTCGGGCAAGCCGCCACCCGGCTCCCCGCCTCCCGCTAAGCCCGACACGCCCGCGCCGAGTGCGCCACCGAAAGAGCAACGTAGTGGAGCAACCCCACCAGCACCGACAGTGCCGCCGGCGACACTCCCAGCCAATCCGCCTGCCGCCCCTCCGCCTCCAGCTGCAACGACGCCAACGGCCCCGCCCAAAGACCCCACCAACCCCACTAAACCACCAGAATCGCCGACTGCGCCAGCAACACCCGCGGCAACTCCACCGCCGCCACCGACCGCCACATCCACCCCGACGGATGCTGTCCCCGTCAAGGCGAATTGGCGCGGCAAGCTCCGCGTGGCGAGCATCATCGACGAGACACGCATCGTGAGGACGTTTCGCCTTGTCTCGGAAGACGGCCTCTTGCCGTTCACGTATGTTCCGGGTCAGTTTCTCAACACGACGTTTTGGATCGGCGGCGCGAAAATGAATCGCTCGTACTCCATCTCGTCGTCGCCGACCGCACGCGACCACGTCGACCTCACCATCAAGCGCGAGGAGCGGGGCGCGGTCTCTCGTCACACCAACGATCTACTGAAGATCGCCGACTCGATCGAAATCGGTGGGCCCGTCGGCAAGACTACGTTCACGGGCGCGGAGGCGGAGAGCGTCGTCCTCATCTCCGGCGGCGTGGGCGTCACGCCCATGATGAGCATTTCTCGCTTTCTCACGGAGCGCGCGTGGCCCGGAGAGATCTTCTTCATCTTTGCGTGTCGTGCTCCGGCAGACTTCATCTTTCGCAAAGACCTCGAGGCGCTCGAGCGCCGTAATCCCAAGTTGCATGTCGTCGTCACGATGTCGGGCGCGGGAGCGGAGTGGACGGGGCGTCGAGGCCGCATCACGAAAGAGCTGCTCACGGAAACGGTTCCCAACCTCGCCGCACGGAGGATTCATCTGTGTGGACCGCCGACGATGATGGCGGCGGTCAAAGCGATCTTCACCGAGCTCGGCGTTCCTGTCGATGCGGTCAAGACCGAGGCGTTCGGAACGCCCAAGCCGCCGCCCTCGCCTGCTGGCACCAGCGCCAAAGCCGTGACGGCTGCGACGGGTCCGCTCGTTACTTTTTCGAAGAACAGCAAGTCCGCCAAGATCCACATCGATCAATCGGGCGGCGACTCTCCACCGCTACAATCGATTCTCGAGCTCTCCGAGGAGCTCGGCATCGGCATCGAGTTCGCGTGCCGTGTCGGCACGTGCGGGCTGTGCAAAGTGAAGATGACTTCCGGCGAGGTCGACATGGCCGTGCAAGACGCACTCGAGGACGCCGACAAGACGAACGGCATCATCTTGGCGTGCCAGGCGAAGCCGAAGGGCGCCGTCACGGTCGAGGCCTAGCGATGAAGCACGAACGCTTGGTGGTGACCGGCGTCCTCACCGTGCTGGTGTTTGGTTGGCTCGGGTTTCTGATTCACCGGTCGTCGCGCTTTGCGGGCACCGGCCTCGCCCTCGCGTTCGGAATCGCGGGCGCGGCGTTGATGGTAGTGCCCCTCGCTTACACCGTCATCAAGCGCATCGCGTTTCTGCGCACTCGAATCACCAAGCACGTCTCGATGCAGACGCTCCTCGCGCTTCACGTGTACATCGGCATTCTGGCGCCGCTTCTCGCGCTCGTGCACACGGGCCACAAGTACGACAGCCCCCTCGGCGTGATCCTCACCGCCGCGATGTTACTGGTCGTCGTGACCGGGTACGCGCTGCGCTACCTCCTTCCGTACGTGCGGGACGATCTCCGCGATAAGCTCGCTCTTCTTCAAACCGCGAGAGGCGATCTCGACAACGCATGGGGAGTGCTCGAGCGCTCTCCGGCAAAGGCGCGAGGCTTACCCAAAATGCCGCTCTTGGCAGCGGGCGCGGCGGCGTTTGGCCTTACCCCGGGATTCGACGGTCCGGCGGCTCGCGCGACCAACCTGGCCGAGAGCGTCGCGGACCTCGAGTACTCGGTTCGCACGCACGAGGTGCTCAAGCGCTGGTTCTCGCGGGCGCTCAAGCTTCACGTCGCTGTGTCGATTGCGTTCTACGCGCTCCTGGCCATGCACATCTGGTCGTCGATTTATTTCGGCTTGCGGGGCTTGAAGTGAAACGGGCCCTGGTTTGGATCGCGCTCGTTACGGCAATCGTCGCCGCAAGCGCGCTCGCCGTCCTGCACTTCCGCCCGGCGCCCACCGCGTTTGGCAGTTTGGTGAGCCCGGGGCCGCTCTCCTCGAAGCACGCTCGTCTCGAGTGCACGTCATGCCACGAGCCCAACGTGGGAGTGACCGTGGCGAAGTGCACGCCTTGCCACGCGACCTCGGAGCGCCTGCTTGGACGGCAACCGACGATGTTTCACGCGAGCATTCGAGAGTGCGCGTCGTGTCATATCGAGCATGAACGGTCGAGCATCCGGCCACTCAGAATGGACCACGTAGAGCTTGCCAAGATCGGCGCGCGCACACTCGAACACGCGCGCCGCAGGGACACGGATAGTGCGGCGACGCTCAAGTCCCTCGAGACGTGGTTGCACATTCGAAGCCCCGATCAGCTCGACACGCAGTCTGCACACGAGGCGCTCGATTGCGCCGGTTGCCACGATCGCCGAGATCCACACTTCAAGCAGTTCGGTAGCGACTGCGCGCAATGTCACGGGATGGAGACGTGGACCATACCCGGGTACCAGCACCCCTCCTCGAGGTCCAAAGACTGCGTCGAGTGCCACAAGCCTCCGCCGAGTCACCTCATGGGACACTTCTCGATGATCTCTCAGAAGATCGCCGGCAAGGAGCACGCACAAGTGGGGGAATGCTTCGAGTGCCACAACACCACAAGCTGGAACGACATCGTCGACGTCGGGTTTTACAAACACCATTGAGCCGAGAGACCCAAAAATGAGCACCGCGCAAGCCCTGGAAGTATCGCCACGCCTCACGGATCCCGTTTGTGGAATGAAGGTCGACGCGACAAAGGCACGCTCGACCCAATACGAAGGCAAGGCGGTCTACTTCTGCGGGCAGAGCTGCCTCGACAAGTTCACGGCCGAGCCGAAGCGATTCATGACGCGCGAAGCACCTGCGATCGCGGTGGCAAAGGCGGTATCGGGCACGAAGTACACGTGCCCCATGCACCCGCAGATCGTCCGCGATGCACCGGGGCCGTGTCCGATTTGCGGCATGGCGCTCGAGCCGATGACGGCGACTGCGGACGAAGAGACGAATCCAGAGCTCGTGAGCATGTCACGTCGGTTCGTCGTCTCCGTCGTCCTCAGCGTGCCGCTCTTCGCTATTGCGATGAGCGATTTGTTACCAGGCGATCCGCTCGCTCGGGTGCTGTCGATGCAGGCGCGCACCTGGATCGAATTTGCGCTGGCGACGCCGGTGTGCACGTGGGCGGCGTGGCCGTTTTTCGTGCGAGCCGCGGCATCGGTTCGAAACCTTCATCTCAACATGTTCACGCTGATCGGCCTCGGCGTGTCCGTCGCCTACGGTTACAGTCTCGTCGCGGCGCTCGCGCCGGGGGCATTCCCGGCGTCGTTTCGCGGTTCGATGGGCGAGGTGCCGGTGTACTTCGAGGCGGCAGGTGTGATCGTCACGCTCATCTTGCTCGGGCAGGTGCTCGAGCTTCGCGCGCGTGGCAAGACCGGCGCGGCGATCAAGAAGCTTCTCGGGCTCGCGCCCAAGACGGCGCGACGACTGCGAGATGATGGAAGCGACGAAGACGTTCCGCTCGCCGAGGTGAAAGTTGGAGACCGGCTGCGTGTGCGACCCGGCGAGAGAGTGCCCGTCGATGGAGTCGTCATCGAGGGCGCGAGCGCCGTCGACGAATCGATGGTGACAGGCGAGCCGCTCCCGGTGACCAAACACTCGGGCGATCGCGTCGTTGGCGCAACCATCAACGGTGGCGGTGGTGCCCTCGTGATGAAAGCTGAAAAGGTGGGCGGCGACACTCTGCTTGCTCGCATCGTCGCGATGGTTGCGGTGGCGCAGCGAAGCCGCGCGCCGATTCAAAAGCTCGCGGACGTCGTCGCGAGCTGGTTCGTACCGATCGTCATCGCCGTCGCCGTCGTCACGTTCATCGTGTGGACGCTGGTCGGCCCGCAGCCGCGTGTGGTTCATGGACTGGTCAACGCGGTCGCGGTGCTCATCATCGCCTGCCCATGCGCGCTCGGGCTCGCGACACCCATGTCGATCATGGTCGCGATGGGTCGCGCAGCAACCGAAGGCGTGCTTTTCCGAAACGCCGAAGCCATCGAGACGATGCGCAAGGTCGACACGCTCGTCGTCGACAAGACGGGCACGTTGACCGAGGGCAAGCCGGCGCTCGCCACGGTGGTCGCAGCGCCGGGATACGACGCGGCGCGTGTCGTGAAGCTCGCCGCGAGCGTGGAGCGATCGAGCGAGCACCCGCTCGCGTCGGCTATCGTGGCCGGCGCGGCGTCACGCAAAGTGCAACTCGGCAATGTCGCCGAGTTCGCCGCGGTCACCGGGAAGGGTGTGCGCGGCGTCGTCGACGGCGCTCGCGTCGCGCTCGGCAATCGCGCGTTGATGGACGACGAAAAAGTCGACCTCGGAGAGCTCGTCGATCGCGCCGAAGCGCTACGCGCTGAAGGGCAAACCGTGATGTTCGTCGCCGTCGACGGACGCGCCGCCGGTCTCGTGGGCGTCGCCGATCCGATCAAGGAGACAACCGTGGAGGCGATTCGAGCGCTTCACGCCGAGGGTCTTCGCGTCGTGATGTTGACCGGCGACAACCGCGTGACCGCAGAGGCGGTCGCGCGCAAGCTCGGGCTCGACGAAGTCATCGCCGACGTGTTGCCGGATCAAAAAGCAGAAACGGTGCGAAGGTTTCAGTCCGAAAAGCACATCGTCGCGATGGCCGGTGACGGGATCAACGACGCGCCGGCGCTCGCGCTCGCGGATGTGGGCATCGCGATGGGCACCGGCACGGACGTCGCCATCGAGAGCGCTGCGGTGACGCTCGTCAAGGGCGACTTGCGCGGGATCGTTCGAGCGAGGCAGCTCAGTCGTCGAACGATGGCGAACATCAAGCAGAACCTGTTCTTCGCGTTCGGATACAACACCATCGGCATTCCGATCGCCGCCGGTGTGCTCTATCCCGTCTTCGGTCTCTTGCTCAGCCCGATGATTGCGGCCGCAGCGATGAGCCTGAGCTCGGTTTCCGTCATAGGCAATGCGCTCAGACTTCGCCGGGCGCGAGGCGCGGCGTCATGACCGACGCGCGCACACTCGTCATCTTCGGCGTCTTCGGAGATCTCACGCAACGAAAGCTCGTTCCCGCACTCTACAATTTGATGGTCGACGGAGCCTTGCCCAAGGAGATGGCGATCGTGGGCGTGGGTCGCAAAGAGGGAGCAGTCGACGAGTTGCGAAAAGGGCTCCGCGAATCAGCGGCGCAGTTTTCGCGACGACTTCCGCTCGACGATCAGGTCTGGGACCGTTTCGCCGCCAGCGTCGCCTTCGTGCACGGCAACCTCGACGAGGCTGATGTCTACATCGCGTTGAAAGAGAAGCTCAAGGACGGTGATCGAATCTTCTATTTGGCGACGCCACCCGACCTCTTTCCGGTCGTGCTGCGGAATCTCCACGAGCATGGCCTGCTCGTCAAGGGGTCGGCGACTCGCGTCATCATCGAGAAGCCGTTCGGACGAGACCTCGCATCAGCGCGCGCTCTCAATGCGCTTTGCGCCGAGTATCTCGACGAGAGCCAGATCTTCCGAATCGACCACTATCTCGGTAAGGAGACGGTGCAGAACATTTTGGTCTTCCGATTCGGAAATTCGATCTTCGAACCGCTTTGGAATCGTAAGTACATCGATCACGTCCAGATCACGGCGGCGGAGTCGATTGGCATCGAGAAGCGCGGGCGTTTTTACGACGCGAACGGCGTCTTGCGCGACGTCGTGCAAAATCATTTGCTCCAGGTCCTCGCGCTCTGCGCCATGGAGGCACCGACATCGTTCGATGCCGACGACGTTCGAGATGCGAAGTTTCAAGTCTTCCGATCGCTCCGTCCCATCGGACCGGAATGCGCAACGGACGTCGTGCGCGCACAATATCGCGGCTACCGCGAAGAAGAAGGCGTGGCTCCCGATTCCGTCACGCCTACGTTCACGGCGCTGAAGGTCATGGTCGACAGCTGGCGCTGGCAGGGCGTGCCATTTTACCTGCGCGCCGGAAAGCATCTCGCTGAGAGATGCACCGAGATTTCGATTCACTTTCAGGCGATCCCTCTTTGCCTATTCACGCGCGAGCAGGCGTGTCACATGTTCGAGCCGAGCGTTCTCGTCTTGCGCATCCAACCCGAGGAGGGGATCACCTTGCACTTCGTGGCCAAAGTCCCCGGAGAACATATCGCAGTAGAGAGCGTCGCCATGAACATGACGTACGCCGATACATTCCGGAAGCCTCTCTCCGACGCATACGAGCGGCTGCTGCTCGATTGCATTCGAGGAGATGCAACGCTGTTCGCACGCCGCGACGCAGTCGAGCAGGCTTGGTCGTTCATCACGCCAATTCTCGATGCGTGGGACGCAGACAAGTCCAGCCTACCCGTCTACGAGCTCGGGAGCGACGGACCGAAGGAGGCGCACGACCTCGTTTCACGCGATGGCCGCCGCTGGCGATCTCTCAGTCCTCACTCGGCGGCGTGAGCACGCCCTTCACGTCAGTCCAACGAGGAGTCCATTCCGCCGTCGAGCGTGGGCACACCGCACGTTCCCGGAACACCGGTCGGTTTCGGATTGGTCCATATCGAACAACCGTGAGTGTCTTTGGTGAGACTCCAGGCCGGATCGTTCGGCTGCGGCATTCCATCGCACACGCTTGGGCACACCCCGTCGCTCGACCAACCTCCGTAGCGCATGCAGCATCCAGGGGATGGGTCGGGGGTGCAGCACACGCTTCCGTTGTTGGCATCGTTGGCGGCGTCTGCTCCGCTGTCCCCCGCGTCGGTGCCCGGTGTCACGCCGGTCGTTCCACACGCCACCAGAAATCCAATCGCCGAAATCGTTTTCGAAAAGCGCATGACGACGACGCCAGCAGAGTTCGTGCCATGCGCATCCTCCGCGTTTTTCGAACTTCGTGGGGGCAAAGTGTGCCAAGCCGTGTGAACGTGCCGAAGAAGACGTCGCTGCGTGCCGGTTTGCACCCGTCATACGGAATCGTCAGGCGCCAGTTTGCACGGCGGAGAGTCGAGCGGATCAAGCTGGATCGTCACGTGATCGATTCCAAACGTGCGATGGAGCGCTATCTCGACCTCGCTCAAGAACGATGCCGGGCACGGTTCGGCGCGCATCACGAAGTGCGCGGTCAACGCAGTTTGGGTCGTGCTCATCGCCCATACATGGATGTCGTGGACCTCCTTCACCTCGACCAGACTAACGAGATACAGGCGCACCTCGTCGAGATCGATTCCCTCGGGTACCGCATCGACGATGAGGTTTACCGAGCTCCGCAGGAGGCCCCAAGAGCTTACGAGCACGACCACGGACACGACCAAGCTGACGATGGGATCGAGCAAGCTCCATCCTGTCAACAGCATGACGACACCCGCCACAACGACGCCGAAAGCGATTGCCGCGTCACCTGTGAGGTGGAGAAACGCGCTCCCGACGTTGAGGTCACCTTTGCGATCGCGCATGAAAAGAACTGCGCAGCCAGCGTTGACTACAACGCCAAGTGACGCGACGACGATTACGGTCGTCCCGCGCACAAGCACGGGTTCGCGAAGCCTCCCGATCGACTCCCACGCAATGGCTCCAGTTGCAGCAACGAGCATCATCGCGTTTGCGAGCGCGGCCAATACCGACGCTTTACGGAGCCCGTACGTTCGGCGTTTCGACGGTTTCCTTGTCGCAAGAATTGTTGCGCCCCACGACAGACCAAGTCCGAGAACGTCGCCGGCGTTGTGGCCGGCGTCCGCGATGAGCGCCATCGAATGCGAGCGCAGTCCGTAGATCACTTCGATCAAGACGAACGCCAGGTTCGCGACCATTCCGATGACAAAAGCGCGCTCCTTTGAGCTGTTCGCCTCGTGGTCGTGATGGTGGTCCACAATCATTCTCCTACTTCGAAGGTGGCTGTGCGAATCGGGCATATACGACTGGAAGCACCAACATCGTGAGCAGGGTCGCCGTGAACAACCCGCCGATAACAACAGTCGCTAGCGGCCGTTGCACTTCGGATCCGGGCGACGTGGAGAGTGCCATTGGGAGGAATCCAAGCGAGGCCACAAGGGCTGTCATCAACACCGGACGAAGCCGTACCTGTGCCGCCTTTCGAATTGCGTCGTCGTGCGCCGAGCCACTTTCTTCGAGGTGTCGTGCGAACGAAACGAGCACCAAACCGTTGAGAACTGCGACACCAAAGAGCGCAATGAAACCCACACCCGCACTAATCGAAAATGGGATCCCCCGAATCGCGAGAGCGAAAACGCCGCCAATGATTGCGAACGGAACGTTCAAAAAAATCAAAACCGCGTCGCGCGCTGAACGAAACGCCAACCACAGAAGAAATGCGATCAGTGCAAGCGAGAGCGGCACGACGACTTCGAGTCGCCCTTTCGCTTCCGTGTAGTGCTGAAACTGTCCGCCCCACTCGATTCGATAGCCGCTCGGGAGCGCGAGTAGGCCCACGGCTTTCTGCGCGTCGCCGACCACCGTCATCATGTCGCGTCCGCGAACGTTGAACTCGATGGTGATGCGACGCGACAAGCTCTCGCGATTGATCTCGGAAGGACCGGTCGAAAACTCCAACGTCGCGACGTCGCCGAGCGGAACGACCTCGCCGGACACGGAGCGCAAAGGCAAAGAGGCAAGCGCGTCGAGATCACCGGCGTAGCCATGCTCGACCTTGACGACCATTGCGAAGCGTCGATCGCCCTCGAGCACGTCGCCGACCTTGTGTCCGACGGCGAGCGTCTCGGTCACTTCGTTGATGTCTGCAATCGTGAGTCCGTAGCGTGCGAGCTTGTACCGATCAGGTGTGATGCGCAGGTAGCGTAGACCGGCAATCTCCTCACTTCGAACGTCGACGGCGCCTTTCACCTTGCGAATGGCATCTGCGATTTCATCCGCACTTTTTGCGAGCGCGTCCAAATCCGGACCGTAGAGAATGGCTGCAACGTCGGAGCGGACGCCGCCGACGAGCTCGTTCTCACGCTGCTCGATCGGCTGCGAGATCGCGCCACCGATTTCTGGCGTCGCTTCCATCTTTGCTTTCATCTCCGCGATCAGCGCGTCGCGCGTAAGCCCTTTGCGCCACTCGCCGCGCGGCTTGAGATTCACGAACACGTCGGACTGCTCCACGCCCATGGGATCCGTCGCGACGGCGGGGGCGCCCGTCTTGCTCACAACGTGGCGCACCTCGGGTATTTGCAAGAGAGCGCGTTCGAGGCGCGCCGATGTAAGGACGGACTCGGTGAGCGCGACGCCAGGAAGGCGACGCGCCTCGACCAGAAGATCCCCTTCGTCGAGCGTGGGTACGAACTCGGCACCAATTCGGGTCAGCGTGAAAAGCGCTGCTGCGAGTGCCGCAACCGCCACCCCTACGGTGATCCATCGGTGCCGCATCACACGGTCGAGCACCGGCACGTACAGGCGACGGGCATTGCGGACGATCCACGTGTCGTCATGGGTCGTCTTCTCACGAACGACGTAGCTCGCGAGAGCTGGCACCACTGTGAGCGAGAACACAAATGCACCCGCAAGTGCGAGGAGGACGGTTGTTGCCATCGGTCGAAAGAGTTTTCCTTCGATTCCGCTCAGCGTGAGGATCGGCAAATAGACGATGGCGATAATTGCCTCGCCGAAGATGCTTGCGGAGCGTACTTCGAGTGTCGCCGACTCGACGAGCTCGGTGCGTTCTTCGTTCGTCAGCGCGCGTCCGGCTTCGACGCGCCGTTCGGACATTCGGCGGACGGTGTTCTCCACGATGATGACGGCGCCATCGACGAGCAAACCGAAATCGATCGCGCCGAGGCTCATGAGATTGCCGGAGAGCCCCATCGAATTCATCGCGAAGACTGCAGCGATGAGTGCGAGCGGGATGACGAGCGCAACCACAACGCCAGCGCGCAGATCGCCGAGCATCAGGAACAGCACCGCGAAAACGAGCAAGGCACCTTCGATCAAGTTCTTGAACACCGTGTGCGTCGTGCGATCGACCAGCACCGAACGGTCGTAGAAGATATCCACGTGCGTGCCCTTCGGCAGCGAGGGCTCGAGGGCCTCGAGCTTCTTCTTGACCGCCTCGGTCACCGTTCGTGAGTTCTCGCCCATCAGCATCATCGCAACGCCGACGCACACCTCGCCCTTACCGTCCTTGGTCGCCGCGCCGCGCCGCATTCGTGCGCCGAAGCGAACGTCACCGACGGTGTTGATCGTGATCGGAATCCCCTGCGGTGTCGCGCCGATGACGACGTGTCGAAGATCGTCGGGACTCTTCACCTGACCCGACGTGCCGATGACGACGTGCTCTTGGTTGTATTCGAGATAGCCACCACCAGCGTTTGCGTTCGCCTTCTTGAGCGCGTCCGTCACCTGAAGCACCGACACACCGGCAGCCTGCAGACGATTTGGATCAAGCACGACCTGATACTGTCGCTGCTCACCACCAAGGCTGTTTACTTCGACGACACCCGGCACCATTCGAAGCTGCGGAACGAGCTGCCACTCGAGGACGTCCTCGAGTTGCATCAACGTCAGCGCGTCATTCTCCACGGTGAATTGCAAGATCTCGCCGAGCCCGCTCGAGATCGGTCCCATCTCGGGCTTTCCGTACTGCGCCGGAACGGCTTCCTGCGCGTCGCTCATACGCTCGGCGACGAGTTGTCGCGCGAAATAGATCGGCGTGTCGTCCTTGAAGATGACGGTGACGACCGACAGGCCGTACTTCGAAAGTGATCGAATCTCCGTCATGTTGGGGATACCCGCCATCGCACGTTCGACCGGTGTCGAGACGTATTGCTCGATCTCGATCGGCGAGAGCGCCGGAGCCGTCGTGATGATTTGAACCTGCACGTTGGTCAGATCGGGCACGGCATCGATAGGAAGGCTCAGCGCGGCACGTACTCCGAGCACGCAGAACATCAGTGCGAGCACGAGCACGATGGGTCGGTTCTTCAGCGACCAACGGACGATTGCGGACAGGAACGCCATCGCTATTTCTCGTCGTCGTCAGCGAGGCTGGCTTTGAGCACCGCGCTCTTGAGCGTGAACACACCGTTCGTCACGATGGGCTCGCCTTCACGAAGGCCCGTAAGAATTTGCACTTTGCCGAGCGCCGAATCGCCAACGCCGACCTCGTGCATCACGAACTCGCCGTCAGGCTCGCGAACGAAGACGACCTTCTTCCCCGTAATCTCAGTGATCGCAGTACGCGGAACGATGAGTCCCGGCTCGCGCTTTTCACATTGCGCGAGACCAATGCGCGCCACACCGAAGAGACCGACGCGTAGAAGGTTGTTGCGGTTCTTGAGACGGACGCGCGCCGTCAGGGTGCGAGCGACCGGATCGATGGTCTGGCCGAGCTGTTCGAGCGTGCCGTCGAACTGCTGCTGCGGATAGGCGTTCAACGTCACCTCCGCAGGTAAACCCTCCGCAAGACGTCCCAGGTCTTTCTCGAAGACGCGTCCGAGAAACCAGACCTCCTCCAAGTCTGCGATGCTTGCGAGAACCTTGTCGGTGGTGACGGGCTCACCAACGATCGCATTACGCGAAATGACGACGCCAGAAACCGGGGCGCGAATCGTCAGAAGAAAATCGGACCCGGCCGCACCGGCGCCCATCGCACCGAGCTGTTCGCCGAGAGCGCGCGCCTCGGAATCAAGAGCGTCGGCCTCCGCCTTTGCGTCGAGCGCGTTTTGCTCCGATGTGAGGCGTTGGTCGAAGAGCGCCTTCAGTCGGCCCGCGTTGCTACGTGCGGTCTTCGCGCGCACGGTCGTCGCCGCGTACGCGCTGCGCACTTTGCCGAGATCGGGAACGCGGAGCACGACAAGCGGATCGCCCTTCGTGACGTGGGCGCCTTCGCGCACGCTGACGGTCTCGAGATGACCGGCAAGGGGCGAAGAAACACGCGCGCTCCGGTCCGGGTCGGCGACGATCTCCCCGGCAAGCCCGAGCGTCGTCGCGAGGATCTCGGTCGTCACCGGCTTCACTTCGATCTTCGCGTCAGCGACAACCGATGCCGGAAGGCGAACGCGTTTGACGAGGCCTTTGTGCTCGTCGCCCGCAGAAGCGCTCGGGGCTGCTTTGTCGGCGTCGCCCTTGCCCCCGTTCGAGCAAGCAACCAGGACTGTCAGCGCACACAGGACGAAGAGGCGGTTCATGACACGCCTCGCTCGAGGGCGACGCCTGCCGCTCTTGCGAGCGCGACCGATGCAATACACAGCGCTCTTCGTGCCTCGATGCTCGCGCGCAACAGTTCAACGAGCGTCTGCTGCGCGACGATGGCGTCGCGCACGGCCAGCCGCCCGGCTTCAATTTCGGTCGCGATGCTCTCGAGACTTTTCTCGGCTCGCGCAATGCGTTGCTCGGAATACAAGGTCTGCGCGCTCGCGCTCGCCGCGTACACTTCCCGCGCCGTCGCGAGCTCGCGTCGCGCGTCGCGGCGAGCTTGTTCCGCTTCGAGTGTGACCTTGTGCGAAAGCGCTTCCGACTCTGCGATCTCGCCTTCGTAAGTTCGTCCGACCGGCTGCGGAAATACGATCGGAATCGAGAAACCAAAACCAACGATCGGTTGATTCACCTCGTCGTTCTGAGCAAACACGGAGAGCGTGATGTTCGGAAACCGAGCGCGACGGTAAACGTCGGCTTGCGACGACAGCACACGCGCCTGTGCTTCGAGTGTGCGTACTTCAGGACGCTGTTCGACATCGGGTGCCACGATACTCGCCACCCCAGCGAGTGGTTCGAGCTTCCCATCGATGGCGAGTGCAGCCGTTGGGTCGAGTCCTAGTTTCGACGCGAGTGTAGCGAGTGCCTGCCGGTGTCGCGCGCTGGAGAGGACGCGCGCTTGCGCGACACGCACGAGAATCGCATCGGCGATGTCCGCGTCCACACCGGATGCGACGCCTTTGGCGGCCGCGCCTTGCACGGCGTCGAACATGCGTCGTGCCTGTGTCTCGAGCCGCGTCGCGACGTCGAGATCAGCCTTCGCTGCGAGCGCTTCGAAGTACACGTCCAATGCGTCGGCGACGGCCTCGCGTTCCGTCGCGACGATGACGTTCGTTTGCGCTTCGCGCGCCGCGCCAACGAGCCGACGACGTGCGCCTCGCTGGCCCGCGAGCTCGATCTCCTGCGAGAGCGCAGCGTACCAATTGTATTCGACGAGTCCTGATGCCGATCCGAATCGTCGCGATCCAGTCAGGGACAAGAGTGGATTGGACGGAAAGATCGGATTGGTTGCCTTCCAACGCCCCTCGATCGCGCGCGCTTGTTGGCGCTCGGCCTTCGCGGCCACACTTTCTGCGACCGCGCAGGCGACGATGTTCGTGCGCGTGATGGGTGGCGTGCACGTTTCGGCACGAGCTTCGGTCGAGAACAAGACGATAGACAAAACGCAAACAACTCTCCCAACCATGGCAGAACTCCTCCGAGCGCAAGTCACGCGCGCTCAACTCGAGCCAAGTGGCATTCGCGAGCGACAGCCCGCAGCGCGGATCACGCGAGGGGGCGAGGAGGTCGGTAGAGGCTCGGAAGCGCAGGTGCGCTCGGACGCTCAGGTGCGCCGCTCGGTGTCTTCGCAGTCAGCGCTGCTGCGGGGGTGATCACCTGCTCGCTCAGTGGCGCCGGAAGTGCCGGCGTGATGCAGTGTACGCAGTGGCACGTGGGGCATCCGGGTGGGCACTGACGACCGCAGTCATCGTCGGAGCAATCATCCGCGTGCTCCGCAACGACGCCCACCGTCCCGAGAAGATCGGTGACGAGGTGTCCGTATCCGGAAAGCTGAAAGCAACCGACGGTGATCGCAATACGGGCGACAAAGAGGAGCCGAGCAAGGACGCGACGGTGCGACAACTTTCACAGTAGAGCGCTCTTCGAGTCAGTACGCAAAATGAGTTACTGCGTTGCGATTGCAACATCGTCGCACTTACGGGACCGTCCGATGAACTTCGGCACCGTCGTCACTGTTTGAAGCGAATTGCCGTGCCTGACATCTTCATCACCTCGTCGCCGCCTTCACCGTGCACGAACTTCACGTCGAGGATCAAGTCCGCGCCGCTGGACTTGGCTTTGGCTTTCATGGCTCTGTAGAGCTCATCTTCGGCTCCCATTTTTTGTGAGACCTCGACGGGGCCGATGACGTCGTAGGCGCGGCCTTTGAGCAAGTCGTTACAGCGCACGGCTTGACCGGAGAGGTGCGTTGGCTCTTCACCAGGCTCGCCGTGATGGAACTCGACACCCACGACGGCCTCCGCGTTGATGCGCGCTGCATCGAGACGAAGCTCGTGGAGCGCTTGGTCGACGGTCTTCACGGGCTCGTGCACGTCGACGATGCCGATCACTTCGGTCGCACATCCGAGGCCTTCGGAGTTTTGAAGAATCTGCACCTTCGCAGCTTTTGCTTCGAGCTCCGGCGTCACGGGCTCCTCTTTTTCTTCTTTGGCGTATTTGTTCTCGCCTTCATTTTCGGCAGACTTCGCCGCTGGCATATCGCACGCAAGTCCCCATCCGCTCGCAAACGCGAGCGACAACACGACTAGGAATTTTTTCACGACGTCTCCTATTTCTTTATGAGCCGCTCAGCGGCAGCGTTTTCAAAAACCTCACGGCGAGCCCCGACAAATGAATCGGCTCACCCGCAGCCTCTCCGTGGTGAAACTCGACGCCCACGACCGCGTCGGCGTCCATCTCGGCGGCGCGCTTGCGTAGCGCCGCGAGCGCGGCGTCTTGGTCGCCCACTTTGAGATGCGCATCGACCACGCCGACCACTTCGGCTGGCCGATCGAGATGTGTCCCTTGAAGAATGAGGACCTTCGACGGATCGCGACCATGAATCATAGTCGTCGCCTCTTGGGTCGGTGTGCTGCTTGCGACGATCGTCCCGTAGTTGATCGTCTGCGAGTAGCTCGTCGCCGTTTCTGGGTGATAGTCCGGGTGGTACTCGCTAGCGCACGCCGCCGTGCACGCGAAGAGCGCGCAGACCACGAGCTTCATCGCGACCGAAACACCAATTCGGGATCCGCGAGCACGGGCTCGGACACGACGAGCGGTGTCCCACCCGCCGGACCATTCGACGACTGGTGAATCGTCGTCACCGACACCGGGTGATATTCGGGGTGATACGTTTCTGTGCACGCGCAGAGCGCGCCACACAAGACGAGGATGAGCATGCGCATGTTGCGAGGTACGTATCCACGCAGCGTGCCAACGCCAAAGTCCGCTGTTCTGCGTGCGATCGCACGCGCAACCGACGCAAGATGTCGCATCGAGGTCCCGACGTGCGCCGCAACGCCCATGTAGCAAAGTGCGAGCTACTGCCCGTTACGCGGCGTGAGTGTGATCGCAGAGCTGTACCTCGACGGTCACGTGGCGAACCTCGGCAAACTGTTGCACGATTTGTCGATACTCAGCAGGCGCACGCGGACGGCTGGTCACAAGCGAAACGATGCAGCTCTGTTGGTCTGGACCAACCTCCCACAAGTGAAGATCGACGACGCGCACGTCATCGATCGCCTCGAGCTTCGCGCGAATCGCGTCAGCGACTTTGGATGACGGCACCATGTCGAGCAACTGCCGCGCTGCGCCCGTGCACAAACTGTAACCCCATCGCAGGATGACGATGCCTCCGACGATTCCCATCGCCGGATCGAGGAATGTCCAACCAAGATACCGACCGCCCGCGAGCGCTGCGATCGCGAGGACGCTGGTGAACGCGTCGGCGAGCACGTGAACATAGGCCGCGCGTAGGTTGTGATCGTGTTGATGGTGATGAACGTCATGTTCGTCGTGATCGTGGCCAGCGTCGTGATCGTGATCCCCGGGATGCAGCAAAGCGGCGCTCACGAGGTTGACGAGGAGCCCGATCGCAGCGACTGGGAGCGCCTCGCGAAAATGGATCGCGACCGGGTGAAGCAGCCGCGATGCCGACTCGAAGAGCATCCAGAACGCGACCATCGCGAGCACCACGGCGCTCGTGTAGCCGGCGAGCGCGTGCACCTTTCCAGTACCGAAGCTGAACGACGCTTCCTTCGACCGCGTGCGCGCGAACCAATACGCGAATGCCGCCAAAGCAAGCGCTCCGGCGTGCGTTGCCATGTGCCAGCCATCCGCGGTGAGCGCGAGCGAATTCGTCGCGTAGCCGACCGCGAGCTCGCCGACCATCATCGCGCACGTGAGCACGACGACCCATCGCGTGCGAGCTTCGTGTTTCGCGACATGAGCCGTCGCGCCGTGATCGTGTCGAAAGTGATCGAGGGCTTCTTCGTGCATGCGGCATTGGAGCACGCCGTCGTCCCATACGCATCGTGCCACTTTGCTTACGAAAGTTTTCCCGCAAAAGACTCATTGATGAGTTCTCGACAACTCATCGATGAGTTTCCTACGCTCGCCTCATGACGAAACCCGAGAAGCTCGCGCGCGTTCGAGGTGTCGTGGCATTGGGCGCGAAAGAGAAAGCACGGCTCGCCCGCAAGGGACGCGCCGCTATCGCGGTCGTCGTCGCGATGAAGAAGGAGGTTCAGAAATCGTTCTACGCGATGGGCAGGGCGCTCGTCGTGCTGCGCGATGCGGCCGTGATTCGGGCGCTGGGGCACCCGAGCTTTGCGGAGCTTTGTGACGTCGAGCTGCGGATGAGCGATGCCCAGGCGGTGCGTCTCATTCACATCGTCGAGAGCTTCGGCGAGCGCGCCGCGGCCGATCTTGGGAGCACAAAGGCGACCGCGATCATCGAGCTCGCCGGCGCGATGGGAAAGAAGACGACCCCGAGCGGTCTTGTGAAACGCGGCACCGTCCATCTGCCGAGTGGCGGCGCGATCGATGTAAGGTCGGCGAGCGCGGCAAAGATCGCTCGCGCCGTGCGCGAGATCAAGGTGCGTCGACCAGCGAAGGGCCCTGGCGTCCACGTTTCGCCACAAGATCGGCGGCTCGTCGAACGCGTCGCTGCGGCGCTCCGGCGCGCGAAGATCAAGGCGACGGTCGAGGCTCTCGCGAGCGGAGGGCCCACCGGGGCGCGCATGCGTCTCACGGTAAACGTGCGCGACACGTCAGCGGTCGGCCGGGCACTCGCTCACGTCGCGAGTTGAAAGGGGCCGCTAAAGCCGCGACGCTCGCTCAGAACACCTGAGCAAAGCGCGCGATCACGATCGCGACCGCGACGAACGCAAGCGCTGGCCAGAGCAGCGACATGTGCGCGCGCTCGCGCGGTTTGTTCGGAAACTCGACGCGCCGAACGCGCTTCGCATCGGCGTCGACCAGCAAAACACCGTCGACGCCGAACGCCATCTCGTATTCGAGCAGTTGGCGGCGCGTTGCCGCATTCTCGATTCGCGGCGCGCTGCGCCCCGTCTTCACCTCGGCAACAAACCGCGCACCGTCGCGTTCGACGATGTAGTCGGCGCGCACATACACGCTTTGCGCGACGCCATCGACGACAAGCGCATACTCGGAACCGACCTGCGCGCCGACAACCGCGTACCCCTCGCCTTCGAGCAGCTCCGCCGCCTCACGCTCCCCCTCCGCAGCCCGAACAGCGCGCCCCCGAATCTTGGCGCGCCGTAACGCACGCCGAACGAGCTCGATCCCAATCGCAACAGCCACGACGACGGCGACAATCGCGACCGAACGAGCGTCCACTCACGATGTTTGCTCCTCCCCGCCGCATCCGAGCAACTTTCTCGCGGCAACCGCAAGCCGAAGAAAGCCGCCAAGGCGCCAAGGCGCCAGAAGAGGAGAGGAGAATGGGTTCAGAACACGCGTTACGTGCGGTTTGAACCCTAGACCTCCCTCGGATTCGCTGACACGCCGCCGAAAGAAATCGGATGCGTACCCTGCCTCGTTACACCGCTGAATTCAAAGCTGACGCTGTCGCCAGCCTCGCAAAGACAGGTCGATCGTTGCCCGAGGTCGCCCGCGAT
>JBBSFE010000132.1:0-18330 GCA_038239005.1 Polyangiales bacterium | reverse complement strand
TCCCCCGCGGAGGGGACGAGGCGCGGGAATCGAAGTACTGAGGCGGTGCGAGAAGAAGCAGTCATAGAGGTTTTGAAGGAATGAAGGTCGTGGACGTAACGGAGTTCTATTCGGAGAGAGGAGGCGGCGTTCGCAGCTACCTTGAGGCTAAAGAACACATTCTATGCCAACTCGGGCACGACTCGCACATCCTGGCGCCGGGGCCGCTGTCCAGCTCCACTTCAAAGGTTCGACGACTCGGTGGCCCAGCCATGCCTTACGACGCCACCTACCACTTACTCTGGCGGCCAGACAAGATCCGTGAAGCCATCGCGGCGGAACGCCCCGCCGTCGTCGAAATCCACTCGCCGTATGTCGCTGCGCTCGGAGTGATCCTGACGCCACGCGCTGCGTTTGGGATTCGCACGTTCGTGTGGCACTCCGATTTCATCGACACCTACGAGCGCGTTCTCTTCGCCGAACGACCGCTCTTGCGACCCGTCGCACACGCGGCGACGGTGCCGCTCTGGAGCTGGGTGCGGACGATCGCGCGCGCGTGTGCCGCGACGTTTTGCGCGAGCGCGTGGCAAGCACGAAAGCTCGAGGCGCACGGCGTCGATGCCGTCCGCATTCCCTTTGGCGTCGACAAGAACGTGTTTCGTCCGCGCGAGCGGCGCGCGCATGTCGCATTCGAGCTCGTGGCGTCGGGGCGGCTCGCCATCGAGAAGCGGTGGGATGTGGTGCTCGACGCATTCGCGATCTTGGTGCGCTCTCGGCCGGCCGCGCGGCTCACGATTTACGGCGACGGCCCGGAGCGCGCGCGCCTCGAGAAACGGGCGTCGAAAAACGTGCACTTTGCAGGTTTCGTCCGCGACAAGGAAACGCTCGCGGCCGCGCTCGCATCCGCCGACGCGCTCGTTCACGGATGTCCGCACGAGACCTTCGGCATCGCAGTCGCCGAAGCGATCGCATGTGGACTTCCCGTGGTCGTGCCCGACGAAGGTGGCGCGGCGGAGCTCGCCGGTCCGGATTTTTCGGAGCGCTACCGCACGGGCGACGCAAGCGCGTGCTGCGCGGCCATCGAGCAATTGCTCGCGCGCGATCGCTCGACGCTTCGCGAAGCTGCGGAACGCGCCGCAGAGAGCATTCCCACGGTGCGCGAACATTTCGAACGGCTCATCGGTCACTACGAAGAGCTGCTAAAGGCTTCATCGTGGTCTCGCTCCTGAAGAAAGCGCTCACGCACGTGTCGATTCACGACGTGTCGCCCGCGTTCACGATCGAGATCGAAGATGCACTCGCGGCCTGCGATGCGGTTGGCGCGAAGGCGGCATTGCTCGTCGTGCCGAACTTCCACGGCAAGTGGCCGCTCGATCGCTATCCCATTTTCGTGGAGCGCCTGCGCGCGCTCGAGGCGCGAGGGCACGAGATTTTGCTCCACGGCTTTTTTCACGCGGCTTCGGGCGGCGGCAAAGGTGCGCGCTCGTTCTTCGCGCAAAAGGTCGCGTCCGCGGGCGAGGCGGAGTTTGCGGATCTCTCGCGAGAGGAGGGCGAGACGCGGCTCGACGAAGGGCTCGCCGTTCTCTCGGCGCAAGGCATCACGCCGCGTGGGTTCGTGGCGCCCGCGTGGCAGATGGCGCGCTGGCTCGTCCCTTCGCTTGCCTCACGCGGCATTCGTTACACGGAAGACCACATGCGTATCTACGATCCGGCGGGGCGTCGCTCGCGCGCGAGCCTCGTCTTGAATTTTGCGAGCCGCACGACCGCACGCCGCTGGTCGAGCACGCTCTTCGTTCGCGCCGCCACACCCGCACGTGGGTTTTTGCCCACGCGCATCGCGATTCACCCCGGCGACATGCGAAACGAGATGCTCCGCGGCGAGGTCACACGCGTGCTCGCCGCAGCACGCGGATCGTTCACGCCTTCCGCACGTGCGCTCTTCGAGAGCTGATCACGTGGAGCAGCGCCGGTAGGAAGATCAGCGCTGCTGCCGCGCACGCAATTTCACCGGTCATGGCGAGACGCCCAAACGATTGAAGCGCGCGCTGATCGGACACGAGCATCGACGCGTAGCCGATCGCGGTGGTGTAGCTGCACAGCGCCACCGCGCCGCCCGAGAGCCGCAGTGCCGACGAAATATCGCCGCGCAAGAGGCGCGACCGGTCGAAGACGTTGAACGGATATTCGCTTCCAATGCCGAACGTGATTGGGAGGGCAATGAAGTTGAAGAAGTTGAGCTTCATCCCGTCGTGTGCGGCCATGCCAATCGTCACGAGCACGCCAAGCGCGAGCGAGACGAGCACGGCAAACGCCCCGCGAAAGCTCCCCGTCGCGAGAAGGACAACGACGATGACGGCCGCCAGCGAAACTGCGGTCGCGATCGGGCCATCGCGTTCCATCGAGCGGACGATCTCGGCAAAGATCGTCGAGCGACTCGCCGTCTGCACGACAAGGCCGCCGCGCAAGCGAACATTGTCCGTCGTCTGTGCGATGCGAAGAAGGATGTGACCGTCCGAGTACGAAATGTCGTTGCGGAATCGCACGTAAAACACAGTGCCGACGCGGCCGTTCGTTTCCTCGAAGCGCCGCCGCAAGAGCGGCGGGAGATCTTGTCCTTCGATGGGCTTCAAGTCCGCTGGCGGCTCGAGCTCCGCAACGCGTTTCTTTTCGTCGGGATCGAGCGTGGCCATCACGGCCGGCGTGAGGTGCGAACGGATCTTCTCGAGAACGTCGATCTTCTTCTGCTGTTCGAGGACCGTGCCCGGCAAATAGTCAGCGACGGTGATGACGTCCGTCACGAGGCGGCCCTGCGGATCGCGCGCGTCGTTGTCCAAGATCGCTTGCTTCACCTCGGGGACTTGCTCGGGCGTGTCGGCGAGCATCATCGCGCCGGCAATGTTCGTCTTGCCGCCGAACACGCGATCGGCCTTCGTCGACCAGGCGCCTGCGCCCGACACTTGCGCGTGGCGTGAGCCGATCGCCGAGAAATCGTACTCCCACGGGTTCTTCAAATAGTCGGGCAGCGGCTGCGCGGAATAAATGGCCGCGAAGATTCCGGCAGCGATCACGAGCAGTGGCGCACGTTCGGTGACCTGCGCAATGAGCGCCATCACCGGGCCGCGCGCTTGCTTCGCGGGATTCGAGAGCGGACGATCGCGCATCCAGCTCGGCACGCGCGCTTGAATCCATTCGTCGACGACGAGCAGCGCCGGCACGCACGGAATCATCGAGACCCACACGAGCAGCATGCCGACGAAACCGATGACGCCGAACTGAACGAACCCGCGAAAGCTCGTAACGACGAGCGACCCATATGCGATCGCAGCTACGAGCGCACCAACGAGCTCGGCGCGAAACGCGTTGATGACCGCCTCGCGCCGCGCGACCTCGGGCTCCATGCCGCGCGCGCGAAACTCGCGATAGCGGTGGAGCAGCACGATCGGATAGTTGATGCCGTTGCCGAGAATGATCGCGCCGAGGAATGCGCCCGTCGTGTTGACGTAGCCGTACTGCCACATCGCGAAGCTGTACGCGGCGCCGACACCGATGCACGCGGGCAGTGCGATCACGAACGGCGCCCACGGTGAACGGAAGAAGAAGACGACGCCTAAGAAGATGAGCAGAAACGCGCCGCCGGTCGCCCATGCGGCGTCGCTCACGAGCGAGTCCTTCTCTTCGACGGCGTTCGCGATGTCTCCCGCGAAGCCCACTTGCATGTGCGGGCTCAGCGCTTTGACGTCGATGCCGTCGACGATTTCGTGAACGCGCTTGCTCAGCGAGTCGCCTGCCGCATCGCCCAAACCGTGGCTGCCTGCGACGATGCGCAGCGCGAGCATGGTGCCGTCCTCCGTGGCGAAATATCCGGTCGGGAAGTCGTCGAATTTGTGCGTTTTCTCGTTCCAGCGTGCCTCGTACTCGTCGAGCCCGAGGTCTTTCGTTTTGCTCGCCGTGGGTGCGGGCCGATTCGTTGGCGATGGGTCGTCCAGGCTCTCGACGAAGCCCGCGCGTGCGGACACTTCGCGGTCGACCTTCTCGTTCGCCTTCTCGAGATCGGCGACGTCCGCGTAGAGCCATTTCCGTTCGTCGAAGAAGCGGTGCACGTCTTTCGTTCCCGGCTCGACGTACGCGACGAGATCCGGTCGCGTCTTTGCGAGCCGCTCGATTTCGACATCGAGGAGATCGATGAACTGTTGGTTCTTCGCGCGATCCGGCGATTCGACGACGATCACCAAGCTGAAGCCACCACCGACGCGACCGAGTTGGTGCTCGAACGCTTGTACGCCCGGGCTACTTCGCGGCAAGAGCTCGAGCAAGTCCGCGTTGAGCTGAAAGTGCGTGTACGCGTAGCCCCACAGCGCGCCGAGCACGAGGAGCGCCGCTGCGATGACGACGAGCGGATTGCGCCCGCTCGAATCGACGATGCGTGCAACGAAGTTGCGCACGCGCGGTGTCATCCGAATACCGCCCGCGAGATTTCGTCTTTGATGCGCACGCCGTGCGCTTTGGCGTCGAATTCAGCGACCGCGCGCTCGCGGCCGCGAATGCCGTCGCGCGTGCGACCTTCGTCGTCGCGCATGTAATGGAGCATCGCTCGTGCGAGCGCCGAGTCGTCGCTCGGCGGGACGAGAACGCCGCCGCCGCCTGCGAGCATCTCGCCGATGCCACCGACGTCGGTGCCGATCACGGGAACGCCAAGCGCCATCGCTTCGATCACCGCACGCGGGAGTGGATCGTCGTATGTGCTCGCGACGATTTCGACGTCGAAGTCGCGGACGTAGCGACGCACATCGGGGACGAAACCGGTGAAGCGCACGTAGCTCGCTATGCCGAGCTCTTCGGCGAGTCGCCTGCACTCTTCGACGTGATCGGTGCCGATGTCCTCGGGCGTGTCGCCGACGATCACGAAGCGCGCGCGCCCACGCTCGGCGACGTCCATGGCGTCGAGTGCGATGCGCGCCGCGCGCAGCATCTCGACGAAGCCCTTTCGTGGAAGGACGCGGCCGTGTGCGCCGAAGACGAATGCGCCGCGCGCGATGTCGAGCTCGGGTCGCGCGAGGCCGCGCGAAACCGACCCAGGCGACAGCTCGGTGATGTCGACGGCATTGTGAATCACCGAGACCTTCTCCATGCAGTGCGGAAAGAGCTTCGCGGCTGCGTTCGACACGCACACGATCCGCTTTACCGCGCCGCTCGATGCCAGCCGCGCGTGGAGGCCTGCCACCGCGTCGGGGACATGCGTGTATCTTACATGCCACAACACGGGCGTGTTCGTCATGAGCCCAACCGTGGCGCCCGCGAAGTCCGCGCTCGTGCCGTTGCAGTAGATGAGGTCGAACTCGCCTCGCCGAATCAACCGCGAGAGCGATGTCAGAGCGCGACCGACTTTGATGACGTTGCCCGCGCCGCGCACGGCCTGGAGCACGCGTGGCGCATCGAGGTCTTCGCGGCGCATCGCGCGGCCGAGCGGCTCGATCGGATTCTCGATGAGGTCCGGCAAGTACACGATCGTCTCGCACACATCGGCGAGCAAATCCGAAACCACGCCGGGCCGCGGAAGCACAACGGCGCGATACACCACCGACGGATCGAGGTTCTTCAAGATCGTGTGAAGGCTGCGGCCTGGTCCACCGTTGCGCGCAGTGTCGTTCAAAAACAAAACACGAAGCGGTCGCAGCGGAGCGAGCGAGCCTCGCGGAGAGCGAGTCGGAGAGCGGGACGACCCTCGCATCGAGCGCCCACCATAGTGGCCCGGGCAAGGCTTTTGCAGTATGTTTTGGGGCCTTTTCGTGAAACGTCCTTCTCTTGTTCGTACCTCGCTGCTGCTGCTCGCGGCGCAGGTGGTCTTTCGAGCAGGCGATGCGGTTCTTCCGCTCCTTCTAGCGACGTGGTTCGGCCGTTCGAGCGCCACCGACGTCTATTATTTCTCGTGGGCGGCGTTCGCGTTTGCGGGTTCGATCATCTTCAGCGTCTATCAAGACTCAGCCGTCGTCCCGATCCTGAGTGAGCTCCGCGCGACCGGCGAGCACCACGGGCTCGGCGCCAAAGTGCGCGGCTCGCTGCTGGCGCACACGCTCGCGTTCGGCAGCTTGCTCTCGGCCGTCATCGGCATGCTCGCGGTTGCGTCGTTCGCCGTTCGCTACGACGGCGCCGAGCTCGCGCTCGCCGCGAAGATGGTTCCAATCTTCTGTCTCTATCTCGTCGCGCTCAGCGTTCGCACGTTCCTCGTCGCGGTTCTCAACGCGGAGCATCGCTATTTCGCGCACCCCGTTGCCGGCGCGGCTTCGATCGTGATGACGATCGGTCTCATCGCAGCGTTCCAGAGCTCGGCCGGCGTCGTGATCATTCCCGCCGCCGCGCTCGCCGGCGAGGTCGTGTCGATCGCGGTGCTCGCGAGCATCACCATGAACCTCGGGCTCGCGATGCCGCTCACGTTCGAGCGTCCCGAGCCTGTGCGACGCTTCGCTCGGCTCGCAGCATCGGAAGCAGGCGGCGGCGCTCTCACGCGCATCAACCCGGTCGTCGATCAGCTCATGGCAGGGTTCGCGGGCGTCATCGGCGGCGGCACGCTGCTTCGCTACAGCGGCGACGTATCGTCCGTGCTGACGTCGCTCCTCCAAGCGAGCCTCTTGCCCGTTCTCTTGTCGGTCCTGTCAGACAAGGTGTCCCGTGACACCGAGCGAAGGCGCATCGTCTTCCGCGCCACGGTCATTCGCGCGCTCGCTTGGTCGTGCGCGCTCCTCGCGCTCGCGAGCGTGCTCGTGTGGGCCGTGCGCGCGCCACTGCTCAGGTTCGTCTTCTTGCGCGGCCGCATGGATGCGGGCGGCGTCGATCGGATGATCGAGGTTTTGCCGTATCACCTCCTCGGTGTTGCGCCGTTTGGCGCGCTACTCGTTCTCGCCCGCGCGCACGTCGCGCTCAAAAATAGCCGCATCATGATATCGATGGGCATCATGAACGCCGCGATGAACCTCGTCTTCGACGTCCTCTTCGTCAAGGCGATCGGGCTGCGCGGACTCGCATTATCGACATCGCTCACGCACGCCATCGTCGCCATCGTGTTCTGGTTCCGCCTCGAAGCGGCGCTCAAAGACAAATCCCTCACGGCCGGGCCTTCGGGGATCACCAAGCGCGTCGAAGAGGCCACATGACGGCCGTCCGCTCGCTCATCGCCGTCCCCGAGCTCGAGACCGCGCCGGACGAAGCGCGCGTCCTTCATGTGGTGTGCACTGGCGAGGCTGCGGGCGCCGAGCGCTTGCTGATCGATCTCGTGTCGCACGCGGAGCGCACGCGCGCTTCCCACGCCATCGCGCTTTTTACGCCATCAGCGCGCGTCGTCGAGCAGTTTCAACGCCCGGGCCTTCGCGTTCACGATCGCGGGCGCGTTCGCGAGAACCCCATCGCGTATTTGTGGCGCTCGCTCGGCCCCTCGGACACCGCGTGGCTCACCGATGTCATCCAGAAGGAGCGCGCCAACATCGTGCACCTTCACACGTTCGCGTCGCATGTGCTCGGCACGCGTGCCGCACTTCGCGCAGGCGCTCGCATCGTGCGCACCGAGCACGACACCCGCTGCTTCGAAGATCCGAGCTGCTCCACGTTCACGCGCTGGTCGCTTCGTCGCGCCGATGCCGTCGTTGCCATCGCATCGAACGTCGCCGAGTACGTCGCGCGCACCGCGCCTTACGCCGCCGACCGCATCTCCGTCGTCAAGAACGGCGTCGACACCGAATACTTCGCGCCGATCCTTCGTGCACGCGAGCCGAGCACGCCATTCACGTTCGTGATCGCGTGCAGGCTCGAGCCGCGCAAACAAGTCGACATCGCCATCGAAGCGCTCGCGCGTGTGCCTGAAGCGCGTTTGATCGTCGTCGGCGATGGCTCGCAACGCCGCAGGCTCGAATCGATGACCCGCGCGTGGCGCGTCGCAGATCGCGTCGAATTTCGCGGGTTCCTCGCCGATCCACGCCCGGCCATCGCCGAAGCCGACGCCGGTTTGTCCGCCGCGCGCCACGAGCCGTTCGGCCTCAGCGTCCTCGAAGCCATGTCGATGGCGAAACCCGTCGTCGCATTCGGCGTCGGCGGCATTCGCGAAACGGTCACACACGGCAAGACGGGCCTCCTCGCACGATCGATCACGGCATCCGAGCTCGCGGCTCGCATGCAAGAGGCCGCCGACCGTCCCGACCGCATGCGCGCGATGGGCACACGCGCACGCGAGTTCGCCGTGCGTGAATGCGGCATCGGTTCGATGTGCTCCGGCTACGCAGACGTTTACGCAAAGCTCGTTCACCGCGCCTGAGGCAACGTTCACTCGATGCACCGCGTCTACCTCTCACCGGGGATGTTCGGTTTCGGACGACTCGCGTCGTACAACTACTTCACGCACGTCGATGCCGGGCTCACGCAGCGCTTTCGTGACGCGGGCAAAGAGGTCGCGATTTACGTCGTCGACGTCTCACCGACTGCATCGCTCCGGCGTCGCGCTGCGCGTCTCGCGGATCTCGTGACGCGGTCATGCGTCGACGAAAAAGACGGGAGCGGGCCGATTCACCTCTTTGGCCACTCGACCGGCGGCCTCGACGCGCGCCTCGTGGCGTCGCCGAGCACACGCCTGCAACCTGGGCCGATCTCGAGCCACCCTCGCCTCGCGTGGGCTCCGCGATTGCGCAGCGTCACGACACTGAGCACGCCGCATTTCGGAACGCCCCTCGCAACGTTCTTCGCGACGCTGAGCGGCCAACGCATGCTCTACGCGCTGAGCGCGCTCACTGTGATCGCGCTCACAGTCGGATCGCCGCCACTCGCGGCGGCAAGCGCGGTCGGCGTCGCCATCTCGCGTCTGAAAACGGGCACGCAACTCCTCGATCGATCGACGGAAGCACTCCTTCGTGTGCTCGATGACGCACGAAGCCGCGAGGTTCGTGAGTTCTTGCGCGCGATCGAGCACGACCAAGGCGCGGTCCTGCAGCTCACACCCGAGGCGATGGATCTATTCGTCGCGGGCGTCGAAGATCGCCCCGACGTGCGTTACCAGTGCGTCGCAACGATGGCGCCCCCGCCCACGCCGACGGGCTGGGCGCGCTCGCTCTTCACACCATGGGGCGCGGTGTCGTCGAGCCTCTTCGCGAGTCTCTACGGCCTGACCGCGCGGAGCGACGTCGGCTACCCGTGCGTCTCGGAGGAGGCGCTCACCAAAGAAGCGACGCGCGCGCTCACGAATGCATTCGGTCGTGTTCCCGGTGCGCGTGCCAACGACGGCGTCGTGCCGATCCGCTCACAGGTCTGGGGCGAGCTCGTCTGGACGGGCCACGGTGATCACCTCGACGTGCTCGGCCACTTCGCGGGCGGCGACGACAAGACACACGTCGACTGGATGGCGAGCGGCTCGCACTTCGATCGCTCTCGGTTCGACGGACTCCTCGACGCCGTCGTACGCGGCATGCTTGGAGCCGCTTCATGAAACGCACGGCGCTCGAGGTCGTCCAGAGCCAGATCGAAGCGTGCAAAGCGTGTCCGCGCCTCGTGCGTTTTCGCGAGAAGGTCGCGCGTGAGAAACGACTCGCGTACGCGACGGAAAAGTACGCCGGCCGCGCCGTCGCTGGGTTTGGCGATCCAAATGCGCGCATCATCGTCTTCGGGCTCGCACCGGGCGCGCACGGCGCGAATCGCACGGGCCGCGTCTTCACGGGCGATCGCTCGGGTGATTTTCTCTTCGCCGCACTCCATCGCGCGAAGCTCGCATCACAGCCGACGAGCGCCGCGATGAGCGATGGCCTTCGCTTGGACGGCGTGTACATCACGCTCGCCGTGCGTTGCGTGCCGCCCGACAACCGTCCGTCACCTGCAGAGATTCGCCGCTGCGCACATTGGCTCGACGACGAGCTCGCCCACCTTGCGCGTGCGCGTGTGGTACTCGCGCTCGGATCGATCGGCTTCGCCGCGGCGATCGCCTACCTTGGCCGCCGCGGCGCGACGCTGCCGAAAAAAAAGCCGGCGTTCGCGCATGGCACCGAGATCGTCCTCGGCGGGGCGACCATCGTCGCGAGCTACCATGTGTCGCAACAAAACACGGCGACCGGCACTCTCACGCCGACGATGTTCGACGCGGTCGTGGCGCGCACGAAGAAGCTTGCAGACTACACGTAAATGGCGTGCTTTTCGAGGTCGCACACTATGCGACCCAATTGACGCGCCGCGGCTGGTTTTGCTTCGGATCGGTGGCAGTCCAAGCTAGTTCCTGAAGGGTACATGGCAAGTCTGCGCCCGCTCGCCCATGCCGCCTTTGTGGTGGGCGCGGCATCCGCGATCTTCGCAAGCGGGTGCACGAAGAGCCCGCCCGGAGGTAGCGCCATCATCGGCGTCGCGCGCGGCGACACGCACATGGCCTCGGATTCGCGCTCCGCGAGGCTCCTTGCTCGCACGCATCGCGCCGATGACTTCACGCTTCCGAATGGTCTCGCCGGCCTCGACGGGATCGACTCTCCTCGTCCGAGTCTCTTCTTGGTGGGTCGCGCGAAACGCGAAGACGGTTGCCCCACGGGCATGGCGATCATTTCGGGCGCCGCGGGTTTCGGTGCGTTCTGCGTCGATCGCTACGAAGCGTCGCTCGTCGAAATTCTTCCCAACGGTGACGAGCGCCCGTTCGATTCGTTCCACACCGTCGAGAATCATATCGTGCGCGCGGTGAGCGAGCGCGGCGTTTTTCCGCACGGCTACATCAGCGAAGTGCAAGCGAAGGACGCATGCGCGCGCTCCGGCAAGCGACTCTGCAAAGCGGACGAATGGCGGAAGGCCTGCATGGGTCCAGGGCGTTCGACGTTCGGCTACGGTGACACGCGTCGCAGCGGCAAATGCAATGACCACGGCACGAGCCCGATGATTTCGGTGATGCAGCTCCGCGTCGATCGCCCGCAAACGTGGACGTACGACAAGATGAACGACCCGCGTCTCAACCAAGCGCCGAGCACACTCGCGCGCACGGGCGAGCACACGGGGTGCACGAATGGGTACGGCGTCTACGACATGGTCGGCAACCTGCACGAGTGGGTCGACGATCCCGAAGGCACGTTCCAGGGCGGCTACTACCTTGACACGCACGTGAACGGTGACGGCTGCACCTACCGCACTGTCGCCCACGGCCCGGCGTACCACGACTACTCGACGGGCTTCCGCTGCTGCGCCGACGCGGAATAGTCGCGCTCGCTCTCTCTGTCGCGGCCTGCTCGAACCCGACGAGCCCCCGAGTGACTGCAACGCACTCGTCCGCCTCCGCCTCCGCTTCCGCCTCCGCTCCCGTCTCCGCTCCCGTCTCCGACTCCGACTCCGGCTCTGACTCCGGCTCCGACTCCGACTCCGACTCCGCCGACGCCGACGCGTCCGCATCCCCACCGCCGAAAGTGGTCCTCCACCTGGGCGACTCGATGGTGGGCGGCTACGGCGGTCTGACGAAAGCGCTCGAAACGAAATTCAAAGAGCTCGGCGCGCGCTTCGTTCGCGACTGGGAAACGAGCGTGAGCATCGCGACGTTCGATCACGAAAAACGTTTGCAAGAGCTCCTCACGAAGAACTCTCCGGATCTCGTGATCCTCACGCTCGG
This sequence comes from Polyangiales bacterium, assembly GCA_038239005.1. Taxonomy (GTDB): domain Bacteria; phylum Myxococcota_A; class Polyangia; order Polyangiales; family Polyangiaceae; genus DASXHD01. The sequence continues at coordinate 6,755 of JBBSFE010000132.1, read as the reverse complement.
CGCGAACGACGTGTTCGTTCCGTTCCCGTCGGCGCTGACGCAAAACGTTCAATCGATCGCGCGCAAGATGTCGGCGGGAGGGCGCGCTTGTTATTGGATGCCGCCGCCCGTGTGGAAGAAGGACACCGGTATCGTCGACGTCATCAAGAAGAACGCCGCGCCGTGCAAAGTGTTCGACTCTTCACACATGAAGATCGCGCGTGCCGGAGACGGCATCCACCCGACCGACCGCGGAGGGGCCGATTGGGCAGATGCGTTCTTCGCTTATTACCGCGGCACGGGGCCAGATACGCCCAGCGTGGAGTGACGACGGAAGAGCCTACGGAATCGTCACAGCGTAGAGGCCGTTGCCGCTCGGGGAGACGCCGCCGTCATCCGCGGCTGCGTTCTGGCTGTACGTGTAGATGACCTTGTCCTTCGCGGGCGAGAGGAAGATGGTCACGTCGGCGCTGAGCTGGAGCACGCTCGGTGCTGCCGTGCCTGCGAGATCGACGGACTTGATGTCTGCGGTGCCGCCGGACGCCGCGCTCGTGCCCGAGCAGTTCTGGCAGTTGTCGTTGAAGACGATCTTGCTGCCGGCCGCCGAGAGGTTTTGCCACTCGGAGGTCGTGATTTTCTTGGGCGTGCCAGAGACGACGGTCTGCGCGTAGAGATCGCCGATGCCGTGCGTCGCGTCGAGGTTCTCGATCCAGAGGACGTAGTTCGAGTCGCCCGAGAAGTCGTCGACGGGGTTGACGCCGAAGAGCGCGCCCATCGTGTTGTTCACGAGGGTGACCGGCGCGCCGGCTGCGGTCGTCTTCGCGAGGAAGAGGTCGCCGCCGAACTTCTGCGTGTCGAAGTTGGTCGTGAAGATGATGTAGTTGTCGTCCGGCGAGATCGAACGCACCGATTTCACGCCCGCGCTCTGGAGCTGTACCGGCACCGGCGTGGGAACCGGCGACTCGTACATTTCGCCGGCAGCGGTCGTGTAGAAGACGGCGTTGCCGCTCTTCTTCATGTAACCGAAGCCGCCGTTCGTGATGTTCTTCGTGTTGTCGATCGGCACGAGGACGGGAACCGCGAGCGAGAGCGTGAACGACTCACCTGTCGGCGAGGCGACCATGAGCTTGTCGCCGGCCGTGTCGGAGGCCCAGAAGTTGAGCGCGCCCGTCGTGATGCTGACCTTCGTCCATGGCGTTGCGCTGCCATACGCGTTGACGTCGGCGACTGGGGTTCCACCATCCGGGGGCGTCGCCGTGCATGTTGCGGTGACGGCCGTGACGCCGCCCGCGAAGCCGAGGACCGGCGAGCAGCCGTTGACGCCGACGTCGACGCCAGTGACGAGGTTCGTCTGTCCGGTTGCATCGATGTTGGCGACGACGACGTCACCCGTGGTGCACGAGGCCGTCGAGTTGCCGGTGAACATGATGTGTGCGCCATCGGTGGTCGACGCGAAGCCGGCCGACGCGCATGACGAAGCGACCACGCTTTTGTAAGTGCCGCCGTGCGTCCACACGGAGAGCGCGCCGACTTGCGCCGCGTTCGCCGTCGATGAGACGCCTTCCCACACGAAGACGTCCTTGCCGGCGATCCCGGTGATGTACGTCTTGGTCGAGCTGATCGTCGGGCTTGCGATGAGCGTCGGTGCGCCGCCGCTCACGCTGACTGCGTAAAGCGAAGCGCCTGCGCTGTTGTCCGCGTAGATGACGTAGCCATCGGTCGTGATACCGAAAATCTGAATCTGGTTGCTCGCAGCGAGCTGAGTGCCCGCGGGCGTAACGACGGGCGGAAGCTCGTCCGGCGGGATGACCTTCTCCGTTGCGGCGTCTTTCGGTTTGGTGCCGTCCGGAGCAGCATCGCCACCACCGGCGTCGCTATCGTCGCCGCCGCTGCAATGCATGACCGAGCCGCCGGCGATGATGAGAATCGAACCGAGAAACAAATAAGACCGCTTCATGGGAGCCTCCGCGTTTGCGGGGCGGACCCTAGCACGGGATTATTCGATGCGGGCGAGCGCCGCGCACGGAACGTTCACATCGCGCGACTTGCCGGCCGATCCAATCTGGACGGAGTGCTGGCCGCACGGGACCAGCAGCGCGGAGCTTCCGTCGCCTTTGACCTTGCCATCGATGAAGATGCGGTGGCCTTGCGCGTACGCTGGGAGGATCAGCACACCCTCGTTTGGGCCTGGTTTCGGGAGATCCGAGGGGATCGCGGCGGTTACCGTTGCCGTTGCCGTCGCGGTTGCCGTTGCCGTCGCGGTTGCCGTCGCCGTCGCGGTGGATGCGGCTGCGGACGTTGTTGTGGTTGGCTTCGTCGAGGCGATTGGCGTGGGCGTCGGCGTGGGCGTCGGCGTTGGCGTCGGCGTTGGCGTTGGGGTGGCGGTTTCCGTGGGTTTTCCGCGGATGTAGAGGAGGGCAGCGGTCGCGGCACCGAGGACCAGGAACGCGGCGATGGCGGCCAGGATGATCGGGATTGCGTACGAACGGCGTGGCGGTGGGCCAGGAAGGACGGGGAGCTGGGACGGTGGATAAAACGCCGGTGGAGGTGGGTGCGTTTGGAGTGTTGGAGGTTCGCTGCCGACCGGCGCCGGCGCCCTTTGGGGCGGGTAGAACGGCGCGACGGGCGCGAAACCGCCCGCGATCGTTGGCTGACTGAACGAAATCGCTCGCGGGGTCGGAGGAGCTGGCGGCGGCGGTGGCGGTGGCGGCGGTGCGGAGACCGGCCGAAAGCCGCTCGGGGTTTGCTGGCGAATCGGTTCGGTTTGTGGGGCTTGCGCGAAGGCGGCAGCGGCGCGCGACGGGCGCGGGACGTTGCGCTCGGTCGGGAGCGGGAGCGTCGCGTTCATCGGCATGGGCGCCGGGATGCTCGGGCCCGTCGTGGTTTGCGCGAGGTGCACCACGGCGCCCTCGGTGGTCGCGCGCATGTCTTCCGCAATCGTGTCCGACATCGAGCGGCGTGGGTTCAACTTTTGGAGCGCGCGTTCGACGCGTTGGCGCGCGTCTTCCGGATCGAAGTGCGCGCGCAAGATGCCCATCATCTCTTCGGCGGTGATGGCGCGCTTCGCGGGATTCGGCTCGAGGCCGCGACCAATCGCCTCGCGAATCGATTCGTGGATTTCGGGTCGCAGCACCTCGAGCTTCGGAAGATTCGGCTCCGCCATGGCGCGGAGAATTTCCATCTCGGGAAGTCGGTCGGCCTGAATCGCTTTGCGCCGCGCGAGGAGCTCCCACAAGACGAGCGTCGCTGCGTAAACGTCCGTGCGAATCGTCACGCGCTCGCCGCGGACCTGCTCGGGCGCCATGTAGCCGTACGTTCCTTTGATGCCCTGGCTCGTCTCCGCTTCGTCGGGCCCCGTGATTTTCGCGATGCCGAAATCGGCGAGCTTCGCGTGCCCGTCCCACGGAATCAGGATGTTCGATGGGTTCACGTCGCGATGGATGACCGGCGTCAAATCACCCGTGTCTGGGTTTCGTGCGTCGTGCGCAGCCGACAGCGCATCGAAGACGCGCGACGCCAAGAAAAACGCGATGCGGTCATCGAGCTTTTCGCCGGTCTGCGCTGCGTGCGTCATCAACTTCGCGAGCGACACGCCATCGATGTATTCGAGCACCATCACGAGCTGCCCGTTGGCCGTGAAAAAATCGAACAGCCTCACGATCGCCGGATGCGAAAGCCGCGCATACGCTGCCGCTTCGCGCGCGAACATTTTCGCGAAGCTCGGATCGGTTTGGTGCTCGGTGAGGAGGCGCTTCAGCACCACCGTGCGCTCGAAGCCGTGCGGTCCTTCTGCGCGCGCGAGGAGAACGTCGCTCGTGCCGCCCGTGGCAAGGCGTCTGATCAGGCGGAATCCGCCGATTCTTCCGAGCGTCGCGTCTTCTTCCACGCGTCAGCTCGCCGTTTGCGATCCGAGGTCTTTCTCCACGGCGTCCAGCAAATCGTCGGCGCGCGATTCGTCGATGCCGAGGCCTTCGGCGAACGAGTCGAGCGTATCGTTTTCTTCGTCGGCGATGGTGTTGTCGGCGAAGGCGATCGCAGCGGCGAGCACGAAGGCGACCTCGGCGCGCGCTTTGTCTTTCGCGAGCTCTTCGATGACGGCGGCCATGCGCACTTTCCGACCTTCGGCGCTTCCGCGCGCCGTGGCTTCCGCGAGGAGCTTGTCGATCAAGTCGCCGTCGAGCGCGCCTCCCGAAAGATTTCGGAGCGCTCCGCTCAGCACCTCGCGCTCTTCGATGGAGACGTCACCGTCGGCCGACATCATCAAATACATGGCCTCGCAAATCGGTGCGAACTCGGCCGCGAGAAGCTTCGCGTCGGCGTCACTCGGCGACTCACCATCCTGAACTGACACGCTTGCCTTCTGCCCAGCTGCGCGCAGTTGATCGCGAAGGCTCACGACGGTCGACGTGGACAGCCAGAACATGAATCGATGTTATCATGGCTCCTCGCGTGAAAACCCCGCTCGGCACGTTACCCACGCACATCGGTCGCTACGAGGTGCGCGCGAAGCTCGCAGACGGCGGCATGGCGAACATCTACGTCGGCCGCCTCTCCGGGCCGGCGGGCTTCGAAAAGCTCCACGCCATCAAAGTCATCAAGCCGGAGTTTTCGTCCGACAAAGACTTCACGAACATGTTTCTCGACGAGGCACGCATCGCCGCGAAGCTCTCGCACCCGGCCATCGTGCAAGTTCACGAGCTCGGCGAAGAAGCCGACACCAAGCGCCTCTACATCGCGATGGAGCTCCTCTTCGGTGAGTCGCTCTGGGACATCTGGTTCACGGCCCGCGCAAACGGCCAACACCTGCCCGAAGATTTGGTCGCGTGGATCGGCGCACGCATCGCCGAAGGGCTCCAGCACGCGCACGAGAGCTCGTCGAATGGCGTGAAACAAAACGTCATCCACCGCGACATCAACCCATCGAACGTGTTCGTCACCTACGACGGGCAACCGAAGATCATCGATTTTGGTTTGGCGAAGGCGAAGAACCGCGTCACAGAAACCGGTCTCGGCGTCATCAAGGGCAAGGTCGCGTACATGGCGCCCGAGCAAACACGGAGCTCGCGCGACATCGATCACCGCATCGACATCTTCGCTCTCGGCGTCACGCTCTGGGAGCTCACGGTCGATCGCCGCCTCTTCAAGAAAGCCGACAACGTCTCGACGCTCGCGGCAGTTGCAGAATGCAAGATCCCCGACCCGACACAGCTCATCACCGGCTACTCGCCTGCCCTCTGGGAAATTCTGAAAAAGGCGCTCGCGAAGGACCGTAAGGATCGCTACGAGACCGCCAAAGAAATGGCCGACGCGCTCGACGCGTTCTCACGCAGTCGCGGCCGCGTCGTGACCTCAGCGACGATGTCGACGTTCATGGAGGAGCTCTTCGGCGCGCAACGCGAACGATACAAAGCATGGCTCGACGAGATCCGCTCCGAGCGACCCATTCCCACGCCCGAAGAGAGCTTCCGTGGCCCATCGACCGTGGACGACAACGCGCTCATCGTCGGCGCGGGCAGCTCGAGTGATCAAGTGAGTGTTTTGGCGGAGCCTCACGCCCTCCGCGAGCCTCCGAAGGCCGAACCGGCGGAGCCCGCTCCCGAGCCGAAAACGCCCGAACCGCCCACGCGCAAGAACGACGTCGCCACACGCGAGACGAGCCGCGCGTGGATGTGGGCCGTGATCATCCTCGTCGTTGGTGTTGGCTCCGTGTGGTGGGCGACCCAACACATCTGATCAATGGTCAGGACACGCTGATTCGTTCGGAGCTCCACAGCCACAGTACGAGTCTGCGTCCACATCCGGATTAGCAACGCAACATTCGTAAACGGCCTTATACGGACGACCACAAATCGTGCCGGGGTCACATGTCACGGTGTTACTGCTCGGGGACAGAGTAACTCCATGCTGTGGATCGCAATATACCACCGTGCTGACATCAATGGCCACGTCGGACACTGCATCCGGTTTACTTCCCGCATCAGCCACAACTATTAATCCTCCGCAAGCATATGCAGATAACGCGGCGGCAAACGCTAGTCGCACGGGGTCGCACCAATGGTCACGCCGCATTGGCACGCATGCGACGGTGTACAACAGTCGAAGATGCCACCGCTCTCGACCGTGCAAATATCCCCCGACCCGCACACCGTTACGTTGGCTCCCGCATCTTTACCCGCAACAACCCCGAACGCCAGGTCGCAATAAATCGGCGCTTGATTGGCGTCAGGATGGTCATTGCCGGTGCTGTTGCTACAGCAACTTAGCACGACGCATGCGGAGAACAACACGGTGTTCATTGCGAAAACTGCGTGGCCAAGAGTTCCGTAAAGTCGTTGCCAACTCGATTATCTCCCCAAACGGCGTAAAAGCTTGGGGGACTTGTCTTCGGGTCCGCCGCCATCGATTGGTAATCACCCCACGGCGTGTTCGCGTGAATGCCGGTATTGAGATATGGGACGCCGACTCCAGTTGCCAACTGCGCGGGGCCAACCCAACTGCCAAGCACGCCCTGCGCCAAACTTATCATGCCTTGTTGTGCGTCCCGATATTGAGCGGGCGCGCCGGTGCCAGGTCCGCCACTGGCGGCATTGGTATTCGGCGTCAGTCGCGTGTCATGAAAAGTAGCGCCGCCAATGTTAAGGAGCCTGGTCGAATTTATCGATCCGCTCATGGAAATAGCCGACGCGCGCGGGCTGTTGGTGCAGCATGGGCAACGTGGATTCCGTTCGTGCGAAGTATCGCAAGCTGCGCGGCGTGATGGATGAGCGCGTGACGCG
>JBBSFE010000131.1:0-18354 GCA_038239005.1 Polyangiales bacterium | reverse complement strand
TGCAGGACCTCGCGCCTGAATATGGCTGCCGCGTTAAATATTCGCTCGCATCACGCGAGGGTTATCTGTCCACGTTCATTTTCAGTCAGACGCCCGGTGGGCGTTTGCGTCCAAATGCGAATTCGCTCCGGGCGCCGACTGCGACGCACAGTTCCATTTGCGAGGGCGGGCTTGCGGGGCTTGGTCAAGGAAGCTTGGCGGCTTTGCGGAAGCGTTTGGCGTCGGCGAACATGTCGACGTTGGCGAAGACGAACGTGACGTCTTCGTGTGTTGCGTTGCGCGCGAGATCGCCGAGTTTTTCGATCGCGGGATCTTCGTAGCGGCTCTTGTGGCCTGCCGGGCCCGGCAAACGGTAGTACGCCGTGCGCGCTTTCGAGAGTCCGTGGATCAATGGGTCGCGCGCGCCGATGGCGCCTTCGCCGGTTGCGAGGGCTTCGGCTTCGTCGGCGTCCCACGTCACGGGCGCCTCCCACACCACGCGATCGAATTTCTTTCGCGCCGCGAGCAAGAACTCCTTGATGGCGGCTTTGTTCGGGCGACTCGGTGTGAAGTCGGCGGGCGAGGCGAACACGGCAATCTTCGCTTCGAGCTCTTTGCCGACGTCGATAAAGCTCTTCATCGCCGCTTCGACGACTGTGCCTGCGCGAAAACCTTCTTGTTCGATTTCGCGCGGGCCGAGCATCGCGAATTGAAATTCGGGAGGCGCTTCACGACGCCAGCGACGCACTGTGCCCATGCCAGGAACAGCGATGTGCGTCTCTTGGATTTCGACGAACGCGAAGTCTTTGAAGTAACGCGTCGGAGGAACGGGGAAACCGGCGCAGCCGATGATCACGCGTTTGCGTCCCTCCGTCATCGCGCTCCGAACGTATCACGGTCACGGCGCGGTAACGACAGGATGACCCAAAATCCGCAGCGCAATGCGTCCGCCGAGCCGACGCGCCACGGCACGGAGCGAATCTTCGCGCTGCCATGTTTCGCGCGCCGAATCACCGAGCGGCGCCGCGGCGAGATCGTCGGCGCGAAGATCGCCCGTCTCCCATTCGCTGGGTCCTCCCGCGCGACGCGTTACCCACGCGCGCACGACGACCGCAAGCTCGCTCGCGCGCGCACGCGGCGCCTGCCCCGTTGGCGTGTCGATGGCCACGATGCCTTCGCTCGTCTCGTCGGCGCGCAGCACCTCGATCTCGATGCGCGGATATCCCTCGCCCGCGGCGAGTGCGCCTTCTTTCACGAGCTCGTCGCGCGCACCGCGCACGACTTCTTCCGCGACGAGCGCGCTCGACACGGCGTTCTTCGCGAGATGCAAGTGATACCCCTCGCCTGCCGGCGTCGCGTAGAGCGGCTGATAACCGCACGCACACGAAAACGCGACGACCGGGAGCAAACGGCGCATCACACGATGAAGTTCAAAATCTTGCCGGGCACGTAGATGACTTTTTTGAGCGGCTTGCCCTCGACGTGTGCCTTCACTTTCGGGTCCGCGAGCGCAACCGAGCGCGCTTGCTCTTCCGTTGCGTCGCGCGCGAGCTGCACGGCCGCGCGAAACTTCCCGTTCACTTGCACGCCCATCTCGATCACGTCGTCGATGACGAGCGCTGCATCGTACGAAGGCCACGGCTCGTACGCGAGCGACTCCGTGTGCCCGAGCCGACGCCATAGCTCTTCACCGAGGTGCGGCGCGAACGGCGACAAAATCAGCGCAAACGCATCGGCGGCTTCGCGCGGCACGCTCTCGAGCTCGCGCAAACGATTGACCATGATCATCATCGCGCTGATCGCCGTGTTGAAGCGCATCGCCTCGATGTCCTCGCCGACCTTCTTGATGGTTTTGTGCAAGAGCCGCTTCGTGTCGGCATCGCACGTATCGACGATCGGCCCGGTGAGCGCGAGGAACGAGCGATCGAGAAAGCGACGAACGCCCTCGATGCCGCTCATCTGCCAAGGCTTCACGCTCTCGAGCGGACCCATGAACATTTCGTAACAACGGAGCGCGTCCGCGCCGCTCTTTTTGACGACGTCGTCGGGATTGATGACGTTGCCGCGCGCCTTGGACATTTTCTGCCCGTCCTCGCCGAGGATCATGCCTTGGTGAACGAGCTTCAAGAACGGCTCGGGATCGCTGACGATCCCCATGTCGAAGAGCGCTTGGTGCCAGAACCGCGCGTAGAGCAAGTGCAAGACGTCGTGCTCGGCTCCGCCAACGTACAAGTCGACGGGCATCCATGCGTCGTAGGCTTCCTTCGAGAACGGCGCCGTGGTGTTCCGCGGGTCGATGAAGCGCAGGTAGTACCAACACGATCCCGCCCACTGGGGCATCGTGTTTGTTTCACGCGCAAACCACTTCCCGTCTTTTTGGCCGTCTTTTTGGAAGAATCGCCAATCCGCGTTGCGCGCGAGCGGCCCCGCGGGATCAGTGCCCGGTTTGTAGTCGCTCAAATCCGGCAGCAAAATGGGGAGATCCGCGTCGGCGACGGCGATTGGTTGGTCGTATCGAATCGTGTATTCTGCACTCGTTCGCGGATCGCCCGCGCATTCGACGGGGAAATAAATGGGGATCGGCTCGCCCCAATAGCGCTGGCGCGAGAAGACCCAGTCGCGGAGCTTCGTCGTGATCTTCGTCGCGGCTTGTCCCTTGGCGCCGAGCTCGGCGGTCATTCGTTTGCGAACCTCGACGCTCGGAACGCCGTCCGACACGCCGTCGTCGGTGAAGGGTTCCTTCTGCACGTCGATGGCGTGCCCGTCCGCCGGCGACACCACTTGAACGATCGCCAGCGAATACGTCTTCGCGAACGCGTGATCGCGATCGTCGTGCGCGGGCACGGCCATCACGGCGCCGGTGCCGTACGTGCCGATGACGTAGTCACCGATCCAAATGGGGATCTCCTGGCCGTTGGCCGGGTTGATCGCAAACGTTCCGAGCGCGACGCCGGTTTTCACGCGCGTGGTGTCCGAGCGATCGCGATCGTTCTTCTTCGACGTCGCGGCGATGTATGCATCGACCTCGGCACGCTTCGCATCGACCGTGAGCGTCGGGACGAGCGGGTGCTCCGGCGCGAGCACGACGTACGTCGCGCCGCGAAGCGTGTCGATGCGCGTCGTGAAGACTTCGATCGTCTCGGCTGACCCGCGGACCTCGAACTTCACGGTCGCGCCTTCGCTACGGCCGATCCAGTCGATCTGCTTGGCTTTCGCCTCGCGCCAATCGAGATCGTTCAAACCGGCGATCAAGCGGTCGGCGTATGTGGTGATCTTGAACGACCACTGGCGAATCTTGAGCTTCTCGACCGGAAACCCGCCGACCTCGCTCAAGCCCTGCGCGTTCACTTCGTCGTTCGCGAGCACGGTGCCGAGCTCGGGACACCAGTTGACGGGCATGTTCGATTGCTGAAACGCGAGCCCGCGCTCGTAGAGCTTCAAAAAGATCCACTGCGTCCACCGGACGTAACCCGGATTGGTGGTGTCGATCTCGCGCGCCCAATCGTACGAGAAGCCGAGCATCTTGAGCTGGCGGCGAAATGTTTGGATGTTCGCGAGCGTCGTGGCGCGCGGATGCGTGCCCGTGCGGATGGCGTGCTGCTCGGCCGGCAAACCGAATGCGTCCCAGCCCATCGGGTGCAAGACGTCGATCCCGCGCATGCGGCTGTAGCGCGCGACGATGTCGGTCGCGGTGTAACCCTCGGGGTGCCCGACGTGGAGGCCCGCGCCCGACGGATACGGAAACATGTCGAGGATGTATTTCTTGGGCCGCCCCGGATGGCGCACGGCGCGAAACGTTGCGTTCTCCTCCCAGTGCTTCTGCCACTTCGGCTCGATTTCCGCCGGATTGTACCGCTCACGTTCGATCATGGATGCACCGTGATTACCACACGCTCAGAGCCTCGCGGAGCGAGCAAGTTTGCGCGTGAGGCGGGTGCGGCGTTTTTCGGAGCTTGGAGCGTCTTCGGTGGTGCCTCGCTCGACGAGCGCGAGCGCGCGAGGCATGTCTTTTTTGTAGTGCTCGTAGAGCTTGGCGAGCTCGAGGCGCGACGAAGGGCAATCGATTTCTCGGGCAACCGTTTCGAGATCGACAATGGCGTGATCGCGATCGCCGCGCGCTCGTGCGATGTCCGCGCGCGCGCGGAGTGCGTCGGGCCCGGCACCGCGTTCGCTCGCGAGTGTTGCGGCCTCGAAGGCGCGCTCGTGTGCGCCAGCGCGGCGCAATGTGCGCGCGACGCCGATGAGATCGGCCGGCGCGAGCGCGCTCTCGAGCACAGGCTCGCCGTAGAGACCCGCGAGCGCGGTCATCGAGATGACGTCTTGCATGTTGTGCTCGACGACGCCGAGCAGCGACGTCTCGAAGCCCGTGCGCAAGAAGTGGAGATATCGCGCGCTCACCTCCCCGCCTGGTACGTCGCCTTCACGCACGAACCCGAGCACGCGCTCTTCGAGCATCGTGAGCTTGCTTCGTTTGCGATGAATGCGGCGCGCCACGTGCAGCAAATCGAGGTGTGGACGATCAGGGGGCGCGTCGATGCGCGCCATCATGAAGCGCGTCCGAAGGAGCGGCATGTCGAACGATTTGCCGTTGAACGTAACGAGCGCGCTCGCCGCTTCGATGCGCTCGCGCACGTGCGCGAGCATGGGCGCCTCTTCACCGAGCTTGCGCACGAGAACTTGCTCGACGAAGAGGCCGTGCTCGTCGAACGTCGCGAGGCCCACCAAGAACGCCACCGTGCCGGTGCCGCCTGCAAGGCCGGTCGTTTCCGTGTCGAGGTAGAGCGCCCGACGAAAGTCGACACGCGCGAGTGATGGGTCGAGCGCGAGCAACGCGAGAAGCGTGCAATCTACATCTTTTGCGGCCCATGCCGGAGCGCGACCCGTGCGATGCGCAGGCGAGAGACGCACAACGCGTCGATGCAACGTGCCACGCTCGGTGGGCTCGGAGAAAAACGGGAGTCGAAAATCCGTGTCTTCGGGCGAGACGGTCGGCGGAGGACGCGGCACCGTCGTGCGCTCGAGCACGCGCCGCATGCGCGTTCGCAAATCGTCGAGGATCGCTTCTCGTGGTGACGACGCAACATGCCGAGACTCGCCAAAGCGCGCAAGCCGGTCACGAAGCGACATCCCGAGAGACTACTACACATCCGTATACGTGCCATGCGATCAGTGCCCCGTTTCGATGCTCCTTCGTATGGCGGCGTGCGGCGCAGTCTCGTCGAGCGTGGTTTTGCCGTCGCGTGTGACGATGCCGAGGTCGGCGAGATAACCAGCGAGGTCGATCGCTTCACCGCGCTGCCCGTAGCGTTCGACGAGCTCGGCGAAGAGGTTCGTCCCCGTGACTTCCTTCGCCATCGCGATGAGCTCGCTCATGCTCCACACGACGGTTGCATCGCCGCCTTTCGCGAGCACCGCACGCATCACGGCTTCGAAAGATTTCTGATTCGAGGTTGCGATGCGAATGCCAACCTCGGCCATCATCACGAAGACTGCGCCGCCCCAATAGATGTCGTCGATCGATTCGCGCTTGTCGAGCGCGAGCTCCGAGCCGGGCCGCGGAATACCGCGGCGCATGGCATGCGCGAAATTGCTCCATAGCGTTTCGCGCGTGTGCCAACCCACACGCGTGCGCATGACGGGCTCCCAAAATGTCGAGAGGCCCTCGGTCAGCCAGCGCACGCCGTACATCGTCGGGAAACCAACGTGCACCATCTCGTGGAGGAGCACCCAATCGTCGTGGAGATCTTTTTTCTGAAGATCGGTGCCGGTGAGCGCGATGATCGACGAGCCACCGAGCGAGAGCACTTTGCCGAAGACGACGTCAGTCGCGCCTTCGATCGGCACGACGTAGACGGACGTCGGCGAGACCGGAAAACGGCCGTAAAGGCGTCCGACGACCTCGCCGTCCTCGCGCACCCACGCGGCGACTTCGTCGTCGGTGAGCGTGAGCTTCGCCTCACCCGCGATGACGACATCGATCGAGGCTCCGGCGCTCTCGACTCGGCGATGACGAACTTTGCCGAACGCGGCGAAGCTTCCTTCGGCGAAATCGTTCGTTGGAAGTGTGAAGTGCGTGGCGTCTTTGCGGCGAAGGCCCGTCGAAAATGGAACGCTCGCGAACGCATCGCTCGGTGCGGCCGCAGCGCCGTCGATCGTGATTGCGAATTCGCCGCGCGGCATGGGCCATGGGTGAGCAATCCACGATGACGTCGGCGCGAGGAACGTGCTCGCGCCAACGGCGATGACGCCTTCGTACGAGCGTTCGACGCGATCGAGATCGATCGTGTATCGAAACGTGCAATCGGTGATGCATTCCTGAGCCGATGGGCTCTTCGTTGCGAACGGCACCCAGACACCGGCGCGCAAAACTTCGAAGCCCGTGACACCCCGAAGTGTTTCGTCGGGAAGCACGACAGCTGCGGAGCCGCCGGCGATGAAGTGCGCATCGACCCGAACGGCGTGGAGATCGCGCGCGTCGACGTGGAGCTCGAGGTGCGCAGGCCGAGTTGGCCCGTGTGGCGTCGACGCGCGACTCCCGCACGCGAGCAGCGCAATGAGGACGAGCGAGCGCCTCAGGAGACGATCCCCTTGCGCGACGTGAACCGAAAGCGGTCGACGATTTCCGGCGGTGAGCCACCGATGGGATCCGCTTGGCCGATGATGAACGTGTCGATGATGGTTTCGTCATCGTCCTCGCGGACGTGAATGCGCGCAAAGTGTTTGTGCGTCGGCAGCCCGAGCGCTGCATAGGGCTGCGCGTGATTGAGGCCGAAGCGCGCGATCACCGCGAGCATGAGACCGAATGCTCCACCGGAAAGAACCGTGGCGAGCACCCACGCAACGAGCAGCGACAGTGCGCCCGCACCTTGGCCGCCCCCGAGAGCGCGCGCGCCGATGCGGTCGAACACCATCCCGATGGCGAGCGGCAACGCGCCAACGAAGACGCCGATGCCGAGCGCAAATGGAAGCACGCGATGAACGCGATGCCGGCGCCAACCGGCGAGCAGCGCCGTGCTCAGCGCGACGACCGCGATTTCGAAACCCGCAACGCTGGTCGCGATGCCGAGATCGCGCTGCACATACGCGACGAGCCCCGCCGCTTGCATCGCCGCGAAGACCACGGTCAGAAGCCAACCCGCACCACCGAACGCCACGTACATCGGCAGCCCCGCGAGCAATCGCTTCGAAGCTTTCGGACCAGGAAACTCCGCGGTGATGGCGTATGCGCCGCCATCCGCAATGCGCGCGCCATGCAAAAACGCGCCACCTCCGCCGGCGATCACGTGGACGGATTGGCCGTCGCTCGAGCGCTCGTAGTGGTGGACGTCGCCGGCGAGGATGTACGCACGCTGCGCTCCTGGCTCGATGCCGACTGCGTGAAGGCTCGCTACGCCGTGCTCACGAACCTCGCCCCATGCGCGCGCCGGATCAGGCAGGACGACGAACGGGCACTTCGTCTCGGACGTACGAAAAAACTCGCGTTGGCGTGTGTCGACTGCGCGGAGTTGTCGATCGACGCCCCAAAGCTCCACGTCGCGCGTGAGAGGCAATCGAAAATAACTCGCGCGCTGAACGGCGTAGTAACCGAAGAGCGCGAGCGCATCGGGTTTGCGCACCGCAACGCCGCGCGAAAAAGCTTCGGCCCACGCGAGGACGGGGAACTCGCTCGGTCGCGGATTCAGCGTTTCGCTTCGTGGCGCCGGAGTTTCGAAATCGCACGGCGCTTGGCAGAGGCGCGCGAATCCGTCGAGGCCGTCGTACCAATCGTGATTGCCCGGAACGGCGAGCAGCAGCCGCGGTCCTTGGTCGCCTTGGGCCTCGAGCACGCGATTCCACGGCACGATGAGGCGCCGGCTGATTTCACGCACGGTCGCGACCGGATACGCGAGGTCCCCGCCGAGCAGCAATACTTGGCCGCGCGGAAGCTCGAGCTCGCGCTCGGGATCATCCGGATCCCCAACGCGATAGTCCGCGAAGACAAGCCGCGCGACCGCCTCGCTCACGCTGACGTCATCACCGGTGTCTGCTACGAAATCGATCCAGACGTCACCGCCGAAGGAACGCGCCAGCGAATCCGCAGACGTGCTCGCGCCACGTGGCTCGAGGACATGTTGCGCACGCGCCAAGAGATCGCGTGGGGCGTCGGGTGTCATCCACTGTCGCGAGTCGATGTTCTCGGTCGCGATGGCCGACGCGATCAAATGCCGAAGGTGACCCCAGAACGCGCTGAACCCGAACCACGCAATCGCGCGCGGCGCCGTGGTGCCGCGGCGAAATCGTATGGGGCCGTCAGGTCGCGCAGGTTCGAGACGCACCCACGAGGCATATGGAATTCTTCGTCACAATCCAAGGTCGGTGGCGCTTTGCTGGTTCTTTCGCACCTGCACGAGGCCGCCGCGCATCTGCGCCTGCGTGGGAGGAGCCGCACTGACCGTGCCACCGCTGCCGCCCATCGGAAAGCCTGGGGAAATCGTCGTGGGCGCCGCGAAGTTCGTTTCGGCTTCGGCGACCGCGCCGATTTGTTTGTCGAAGTCTGCCGTGAGGCGCGCCGCATCGGGCCTGGCGAGCCCTCCGGCGCTGTGGCCTGCCGAGCGACGAAGCTCCGTCTCGCGCGTCGCGAGCGTCTTGTTGGCTTCGTCGAATTTGCCCTCTTTGAAGAGCTCGTTCGCGGCGGTGAGCGTTTGTGCCGTGCGGCTACGCTCGACACGAGCAGCAACGAACGGATCGATTTCGGTCTGTGCGGTGCCATCGCTCTTCACGAGGAGCTGGAGATCACCTTCGGCGCGGCGATCAGTACGCGCGAGCAAATCGCGATACGAGACGGTGACTTTGGCGACAGGCGTCGCGCCATCGTGGTCGGTCGGCACGCGCAGCTTCAAGAGCGCCGTCTTTTCCTGCTTGGCAGCAAGCACGCCGAACGGAATGACGATGCGGTCGCTCCCAGCGCTATTTTCGCGGCGGAACGTGCGATCGAAAACTTGTTGGACCTCGACGCCTGGGCCGAGCTCGATGGTCATGTCGGCGTCTTGCGCGACGCTCGCGACGAGCGAGTCGAACTCTTGTGAGAAGATTGCGGGAAGGCCCGACGCATTGGCGACGAAATAGTGGCGGCCGTTCGATTCGGTCGCGAGCGCGGCCATGACTTTTTCGTCGAAGTCGACATCGACGCCGATCGTGCTGATGGAGCACCCACGATCGCGCATGCGCCCCGCGATTCCGCGAAGGCCAGCCATGTCGGTGACGCCATGGTTCGTGGCGCCATCGGAGAGAACGATCATGCGCGTGACGTGCTCGCCGCTCACGGGGGCCGAGCGAAGCTGCGCCGCAGCGGTTTCGAGGCCGCACGAGATGCATGTGTCACCACCAATGCGAATGCCGCGAATGGCCGTCTCGACGGTGCCGCGATTGCCGGCCGTGAGACGCGTCGGCGCGACGACGACCATCGCTGCAGTATCGAAATCGACGACGGTGATGGTGTCGCCATCACGCATGCGCTCGACGATGCCCACACCCGCGTCGATGGCGCGCGCGATGCGCTCGCCCTTCATCGAGCCCGACTTGTCGACGACCACGGCGAGGTTGAGCGGAGGCGCGGCTTGCGGCGCATCGACGCCCGACACGGACGCGAACAAATACGTTTCGCCATCGGCGCCCTTCGCGAGCGATGCATGACCGAGCCGCGCATCGACCTTGACGGTTTGCGAGGCGCTGAACCGCGAGTGGTCGACTGCCGCGGTGCCGATGCCTCCCCCGCCTTGCGTTTGCTGGCCGGTCGGCTCCGGTCCGAGAACGAGCGCTGGAAGTGGTGCGTACACGGCGCCCATGACGGAGCCGCTCGCGGCGAGGATCGCGCTGAGCGCGGCTGTTCGGAGCTTCACCCCCTCGAATACGAGCCATCCTCCGAAACGATCTGGACGCCCGCGCCGGCGAGCAGCTCCCACGAGGGTTTGCCACCGATCAACACGAAGACGGCGTCGACCTCGAGGGCTGAAGAACCTGTTTTGTCTTTGAGTGTCGCGCGTTTGGGCGTGACGCTCACGAGCTCGGTGGCGAGACGCAAGTCGAGCTTTTTTCGCGTTACCAGCGAGCGAATCTCACCCACATTTCGTGCCTTGCCGCGCGTGAAGTCCGCGTTGCGGTGGATCATCGTCACACGCGTGCCCGGTTGGGAGGCGAGCGCAATCGCGGCCTCCATCGCTGCGTCGCCAAGCCCTACGACGAGAACGCGCTCGCCGGCGAGCGAGCGTGCGTCGGCGAGGTGGTAGAAAATCTTCGACTCCGAGCCGGGGGCGATGTCGATGTCGAGCTTGCGTGGGCTCCCGCGCCGACCCGTAGCGACGATGACGCGACGTGTGCGGAGAACGACCTCCGCGTTTTCGTGCTCTGCACGCACGACGAACACATCACCCTCTTTCGCAATCCCGCTCACGCGGTGATGCTCTCGAATCGCGAGCGCGTGTTTTCGCGCAACGCGCGTCCACCGCATGACGAGCTCTTCTTTGGTGCACTCGCGCATCCACAGCTCGCCCTCGCATGGGATGTCGAGCGGTTGATCGTAGACGAGCTTGTGGCGCGGGAACGCTTGGATGCTCGACGCGAGTGTGGCTTGCTCGAGCGTCGCGTAGCGAAGGCCGCGCTCCTTCGCGCGCAGCGATGCGGCGAGCCCCGCGGGGCCGGCGCCGACGATGACGACGTCGAGCGCGTCCCCGCTGCCCTTCTCGACGCGATCGACCGCGGCTGCTCCCTGACGAAGTGCGTTTTTGATGAGCGGAAGTCCGGTGAGATCGCCCGCGAGAAACATGCCCGGCACATCGACGCATTCGAGGTTGTCATCGACGAGGCGCGGTGGAGACGTGAGCGCGTCCGTGATGCGCAGCGATCCATTCGGACACGCCTTCTGGCAAAGCACGACGCCGCAGCAATCGTCCGGGCGCGCGACAACGGCGACGAACTTCTCCACTTCGAGAACGTCGAACGGACACGCATCGACGCACGCGTGGCACCCGAGGCATGTCGACGTATCGATCACCGGAAGTCGCTTCACGGGCGGCGGCGCAAGCGGCGCGTCGTTCGCTTGCGTCTCGCGACGACGTCGCCGAAAGACGAGCGCGGCGCTCGTCGATGCGAGGCCGGCTGCGAAGAGTCCCCAGGGTTGCGCGTCCTCGTGTTTCGCGTCGACCCATGCCGTCGTGCGCGCGACCTCGCGTGCGGCGTCCCACGCGGCGAATCGGTGCGTGTCGCCAGCGCGCTTGTGCTCGTCCATGCAGAGGCTCGGGCGCTTGCTCGGATCGCCCGTGCCCGCGGTGCAAAGCGCGATCGGATCCGTCCGCGACGTCAAATCGTGACAGCGGCTGCACACGCTGAGCGGCACGAGCGGAACGGTCGCGGCCGGCGCTCCATGACCGAGCTGCCCTGGCGCTTCGACACCGTCGCCGGAGCGGATGAATGCGCCCGTCGATTCGAGCGTGACCATTTGACCAGCGCCATGTGCGCGGTGGCAATCGGTGCAACCGAGCGTGCCCTCCGCGCGCATGCGCGTGTGGCCTGGGCGCGTCGACGTGTGCGCGTTTGCGTCGTGGCATCCCGTGCAGCTCGTGCGAGCATCTTCGTGCGAGTGACATGAGTCGCACGTGACGCCAGCGCGTTGATGCGGGCGCGCAACGGGCCCCGGAGCCGCGTTCGTCGCGAGCGTCGTTGGGCGCGTCGCGACGGTGAAGACGGCGATGCCCGCGGCGCACGCGACGGCCGCGATGAGCATGTCGCGCGAGCGACGCACATCGGTGGAAGCATTGGGCGTCAGCTTCATCGCGCAAGCTCCGCAGCGACGTGAAGCGCGACGATGACGACGAGGCCCGCAGCCGCCACGACATGCGCAAACGACGTCGCGCGCAACAGTCGCGTGAGCACACGCTGCGCGCGCAAAGCTTGGCGCTCCACGGCGATCGCGACGAGGCCATCGAGCCCGTCGAGCCGCTCGTCCGGTTCGCCGACGAGCGCGTCAACCTTCGCGCGCAATCGAGCACGCGTCGCGCGCTGCGACGGGCCTGTCACGCAAACGTGAGCGAGCACCAGGATCGATCTCGAAAACGGCCGTAAAACACGCGCATAGAGGCCCTTCAGCAAATCACTTTTGCCCGAGAGATCGCGAAAGACGCGCGCGTCTTGCTCGCGAATGCGCTCGCCGAGCTCCTCCGGCAAAAGCGCAGAGCGTTCGATGCGCGCGAGGCGTTTGGGCGCGAGAAAGCCAACGAGGCCCGCGAGCATTCCGAGCCCCGCGACGGCCCAAAACGAAATCGCGAGCGGTGAGTGCCCTCGCGCGTGCGCGGCGGCAACGCCGAGCGCTGCGACCCCAACGCCAAGGTGAACGACGAAATGCGGGCGCACGCGGGCAAGCTTCGATGCGCGGCCACGAATGCGAAGACCAAGCCGCTTCACGGCCGCATACCCGACGAGCGCGAGCACCATCACGAGAAGAACGACGCCGCTCGCGAAACGCGACGCACCTTCGAGCGCTTCGAACGCGCCCGCACCCACGCCCGCGGCCGCGATGAGCGACGCAGGAACCAAGAGTGACTGCGCGCGACCCGAGCGTTTCGGCGCCACACGCGCGGCGTCAGCGCCGAAGCCGCCAGCCTTCGGGTCGAGGACAGCACGCACTTCATCGAGGTCGACGCTCGGGTCGATACGCACGATCGCAGACACCGGGCACGCCGACACACACGCCGGACCGCCATCGCGACCGTGACAGAGATCGCACTTCACCGCTACGGCTGGAGACTCCGTCCGCACGATGGGCAGGCTTCGCTTCGCGTCCCCGCGTGGCGCCATTTGGATGTTGTCCCAAGGGCACGCCTTCGCGCAGCTGCCGCATCCGGTGCAGAGCTCTTCGCGGATGTGCACTTCGCCGTCCGCATCGCGCGTGATCGCGCCCGTGGGGCAGTCGATCATGCACGCGGGGTTTTTGCAGTGCTGGCAGCTGCTCGGCAAGAGAAGCGTCTTCGCTTCGCCACGCACCTTAGCGACGACGACGTCACCGCGGCGCAGGAGGCGCGAGATGCCGTCGTCGTGCGATTCGGCGCAGCTCCACGCGCAGTGACCGCAGCGAATGCATTGCTCTTGATCGATGGCGAGTAGCGAGCGGGAGGTTTCGAACCGATGCAAATCGGCGAGCACGTGGCGCGTTGCGTTCTCGCGGATTTCTCTCTGTCGATCGCGCGCTGCTGTTTGGACGCGCATTGCGCGTGCACGCGCATCGGGATGGGCAAGCGCAAGCTCGCGCACCACATCGGCGCGGACCGCGAAGATCCACGCATCGCTCGTCGCGGTTGCCGTGGCGTCGCGCGTCTCGCCTTCGATGGCTTCGTCGCCGAAGAAGTCCCCGGCCTTGTGGTACGCGAGCACGCGCGCGTGGTCGGCTTCGGTCGCGATTTGAATGATGCCTTCGGCGAGAAAGTACGCCTCACCGGATTCGTCGCCGTCGCGGTGAAGAGTGTCTCCACGACGGAGCTCGATCGGACGGCCCGCGTCGAGCATCATTTCGCGCGCTCGCGGCGGAAGATCGCGCGCGAAGTCAGCGCGCTCGAGCGTGTCGGAAGCAAGCGCCCGAACGAGCCAGCGTTGCGTTCGCCGACCTGCATCCGTTTCTTCGCCACGTGCCATCACGCGGCGCAGGAGCGCGGCAGGAACGACCGCGAGCTCGGTGCGGCCAACCGCCGTGGCGTCATGGCGCCTCGTTGCGTGAGAGCGTGCCGCTGCCTCTTCACCGACGACGTCCCAGGCCGCCGCGCGCCGGAGCTCGGCACGGCGCGCACCCGAGCGGAGCGCAATCGCTCCCGTGATGACGACGAAGAGCGCATCGGCCGGATCGCCGGCACCGAAGAGCTTGTCGCCGTCGGCGAGCACGCGAACACCGCCCGCGCTCTCGAGCTCCGTGCGTGCACGCGCATCGAGCGCCGCGAGCAGCGGATGGCTCCACACGCGCGCGGGAAATTTCGGTGCTGGTATCGACGTCGCGGCGCTCATGGCACCTCGATATCGGCGCTGGCAATGTCGATGACCTCGAGCTTGCCGATCATGTCGCGTGTCATCTGGGCACCGCTCGGCCGGAGCCCGCGTTTTGCGGCGCTTTGCTCGTAGTCCGCGAACGCGCGGAGCAAGAATGGCGGAAACGCCCTGAAATGCAGCGTTGCGCGCACGTGAAACGGCCCGGCGCGCCCCGCGGCATCGAGGAGATATGTGTAAAGTACAGGCACTCCGGGCGGTGCCGAGCGCGTGTCGATGATGGCATCGGGCGCTTTCGTGATTCCGCGGTCGGCGTCGAGCGACCCAATCGGGAAATACGTTTCGAAGAGCGCGTTGAGACCCGTGAGGTTCGAGCGGCACTCGCCCGTGTCGATGTCGTATGCGGCGTCTTCGAATCGATCGGCGCGCGTGCGTCCCTGATCGCCATTCGCCTTGCAGCGCCCGTCGGCATCGATCGTTCCGATGCAGCGCACGCATCGCAAGAAACCGTTTTGGAAATTGATGAGGCCTTTGCCTTGAAAGCTCGTTCCGCCGAGCGATGGCGGCGGCGACCACTGGCCGATGTCCGGACCGTCGACGACGTCCGCGCCGAACACACCAATCGGGCGACCCGTGCCGTCACGCACGTCGTCGGTGGTCGTCACGCGCAGGAAACGTTTGTCACCAAGGTCTTCGGACGGCGACTCGACGTGCCCGACGCGATACACGAGCGCACCCCGCGAATCGCGAACGTCGAGCTCGAGCCAGATCTCTCGCTCTTGGCTGAACCCGGCGGGCACGCGATGACCTGCGCCCACGTTCTCGATGCGTATGGGAACGCGGAGCTCGCTGCCGCTGCGTGTTGCGGCGTCCATCGCGAGCGTGAACGTGTGACGAAGCATCGCATCGCGCCGCTGCCGAAGGCCGATCGGAACGCCAAACCCGTCGAGCGTCGCGTCGGTGGCGAACGCATCGGGAAATCCGACGGTGAGTGGAACTTCGACGCTCGTGAAGTAGTGCGACACCGCGTGCGGGTCGACGACAGGCGACTTCGATTGAAACTTCGTGCCCGCGGGGCAATCTCCATCGCCGCGACTTCCGGGCGAGGGCGCGCACACGCCCGGGTACTGGCTCATGTGGCAGCCCTGGCATGTTGCGGGCTCGCGGCCCGCGCTGCGCTCGGTGTCGCTCCACGCTCGCCACTCGGAGTACGCGTTGCGGAGTCGCTTGAAGTGCTCGCCGCGATCGCTCGCGCCAAGGACGTCGGTTCCGAAGAGCCGCACGTCGTGGCATGCGCCGCAGAATTCGCTCGAGCGGATGTATGCGCTCGTCGTGCGATTGGGCGAGCCATGCACGATGGCGCTCGCATCGCGGCCGGCCGATCGAAACATGCTCGCGTCGAGCAGGTACCCGCTGTTGCCCACGCCGAACGAGCCATTACGATCTTCGGGACGCGACGAGAACTCCGCGCCGGTGGTGAAGCTCGTCCAGCTCGAGTTGCCTTCGTAAGCCGAGCCGGCGCGATGCGGGCCGACGGGGCCGATCGTCTGGTGACACACGGCGCACGAGATGCCTTCTTGCGATGCAGGCGCGAGCACGTCGCGCAGCGGCGCACGGCTTTGCTGATTTCCAAACGTGGTCCATGCAGGCGCGCTCTTCGCCAAGTTTTCGCCAGGCGCGTGGCAGTTGATGCACCATCCCTCGCCGCCCGATCCAGTGACACGCTGGCCGCTGCGATCGTCGAAGCATGCGTTCGATCCGGTAGGCCGAAGAATGCCCGCACCATTCGGACATCGCGACGAGCGTCCGATTTGTTCCTCGACGGCGCTTTCGAGCGCACCAAAGAGCGGGCTCTTCGTGGCGTGCGCCATGACCGAGCGTTTCCACTCCGAGACTTCGCGCGGATGACAACCCGCGCAATCTTGCGAGAGCGTTCCTTTCAGCACGCTCGGGCCAATCGCGACGTGCTTCGGTTCCTCTTGCGATGGACGCGCAAGCGCGCCGACCGCCGCGATCAGCATTCCGAACGCAACGAGCGCGCCCGCGATGATGCGTGACTTTGCAGGGGATCGCGGCGCTTCCGCGACGCGCACGATTCGTTCGCGCGGGGCGACTTCGCGCGCCTCACGCTTCTTTCGACCACGCGTCTCGACGAGCAACGACGTGCATTCGCGCGCGATCTCGTCGGCGCTTCGCGGACGCTCGTCTGCACGGGGTGAAAGCATTCGAAGCACGAGTGACTGCACGCCCGGCTTGAGCTCGCGCGCGATGTCGTCGGCGAACGGAGGCGCGCCGCGCGTTGCGCGCTGTTCGAGATCGCGCCGAAGTCCTTCGCCCTCGAACGGCATCTCGCCGGACAAGAGTCGATACGCAACGAGCCCGAGCACGTACCTCCGCGCAGCCGCATCCCACGGGGCCGCGTCGAGCTGCTCGGGCGGCGTGAACCGAGCCGGCGGCGATTTTGGCTCGTACGACTCACCGGTCATCGACGCAACGAGCGCATCGGCGCGTAAATGCGGCACCGGGCCGAGCACGAAATCGCTCGGGCCCATCGCGACGTCGCGCGCCATGCGTCGTTCGTGCTCGCCCAGCGCTTTTGCGAACGTTTCGACGAGCGCGATGGCTTCACGCCACGGCATGCGGCCGGTGTGACGATCGATTGTGCGCTCGCCGCTCGCGCGCACGACGCTGCCGGCCGCGTGCGCGGCCTTAGCGTCAAGAATGCGCTCGAAACCTCCGAGGCTCTTGCGCCGCTGGAGCTGGACGAGCTCTTCGGCGATCCGTTCGTTCACGTTCGCCTCAGCGACCGTACGTCGCGTTCGTCGCTGCCGTCGTCGAGGTCACTGGCGTCTGCCACTTCGCTGCGGCGTAGTGAGCGCGCAGGCCATACGTGACCGTGCCCGACAAAATCGCAGCGAGCGCGATCACGACCACGCCCGTGCGCACACGGATTTGTCGCGGCGCGGAAGCTTTCTCGAGGAGCGCCACGGTATCGACGCGCTTGTTCGGCGAGCGAAGCGTGCCCGAAGGCGTGATCGCACCTGTGGCGCTCGCCGCCTCCGACTGCGGTCGCGCCATGCGCGGCGTTCGTGGAGTGGCCGACGGCCGCGGAGTCATCGGCTGGGTGTTGTTCGGCCCGCGTTTGCGACTACGGAACGGCGCGAGCGTCGCGATGACGTCGCTCGCCGATTGCGGTCGATCCTCGGAAGCCTTCGCAAGTAACTGAAACACGAGATCGCACACCCCACCGGGCGCGTCGATGTCGTCACCAAAAACTGGCGGCTCCGTGGTGCATTGCATGTTGAGGAGCTCGCGCGGCGATGCCGAACGGAACGGCGGATCACCCGAAAGCATTTCGTAGAGCAAGAGCCCGAGCGCATACAAATCCGTTCGCGCATCCACGGCGCGCGCATCGATCTGCTCGGGGCTCATGTATTGGAGTGTGCCGAGGCTCTGCGTCGACTTGCCCTGCGCGTGCTCGAGGACTTTGGCGATGCCGAAGTCCATCACCTTGACCGTGCCATCGCCGAGCACCATCACGTTCTCGGGCTTCAAATCACGGTGAATGATGGGCGTGTCGCTCTCGTGCGCGGCGACGAGCGCCGAAGCGATTTGCGACGCGATGTCGACCGCGGTCGACCAAGGAAGGGGCCCGTCCGCGAGCACCGCTCGAAGCGTTTGCCCTTCGAGATATTCGAGCACCAGCACGAGCTGACCTTCGTGCTCGAGCGACGCGAGGCTGCGAACGATGTTCGGGTGCTCGAGCGTCGCGAGGATTTGCATCTCGCTCACGAACATCCGGCGGCCGTCGTCGTCTTTGACGAGCTCGGGCTTGAGGACTTTGAGCGCCACGCGCCGTTTCGTTAGCCGCTCTTCGCCCTCGAAGACGCGACCCATCCCGCCCTCGCCGATGAGGCGCGAGACCCAATACTCGCCGATGCGCTCCATGAGAGCGTTTTACGGCCGAGCGCGGCCGAAGATCTGTCACTCCAGATGAG
Organism: Polyangiales bacterium; assembly: GCA_038239005.1. GTDB lineage: Bacteria > Myxococcota_A > Polyangia > Polyangiales > Polyangiaceae > DASXHD01. Next base: position 376 of record JBBSFE010000131.1, on the reverse strand, counting down.
CTTGGTTACCGGAGCGCCCGAGCGCGAGCATGTCCTGCATTCCAAAGGCCATTTCGGCCGGAATCTCTTTTTCGGAAAAGAATCGGACCTCTCGGATCTCGACCGGATTCTTGGCTCGAGGGTCGGGCGCGTCCACGGCGCATTCGACCACCACCGTCACGCCGTGAAACCGCGGATCGCGCGATGGCTCGGAAAAAACGCCCGTGAGGCGCGGCTCGCCGGCAAGCTTGGCGTTCGTTTCCTCACGGAGCTCACGGACCAGGCATTCCGTGAGCCGCTCGCCCCATTCGAGGGTCCCGCCGGGAAGCGCCCAAGTTCCCGTGTCGGCGCGGCGCACGAGCAAATAGCGCCCTTCCGCATCGCGCGCGATGACGGC
>JBBSFE010000130.1:0-18546 GCA_038239005.1 Polyangiales bacterium | reverse complement strand
TCGAGCACGACGCCGAGTGGGATGACTTGCCGCCGGCGAAGAAGCTCGTCATGCGCCAGCGCGTGCTCGCGCCGCTCGTGGACGATTTCTTCGCGTGGTGCCGCCGCGAGCACGAGCTCCATCGCGAGCGTGGTCTCCTCACGCGGGGGCTAGAGCAGGCTGACCGCGGCGAGACGATCGACGCCGACGTGCTGCTCGCTCGACTACTCGCCAACGCGTGAAGGGCCGCCTCGGTCGAGGTGCGTGGACCCTCCCCTTCGTGTACCCTCGCAACATGGATTCGACGGGTGCATACGACGCGGAGCGTGCGTCCGCGCTTTCCGGCGTGCCCAAGTCCACTATTCACTATTGGGCTCGCACGGATTTGCTCGTTCCGAGCATTTCGACCGAGCGCGTCAAGCTGTGGGCGCACGCGGATCTCGTTGCGTTGCGCGTAATCTATTGGTTGCGGCGCACGAAGACGGCGTCGAAGGGCGGCCACATTCCCGCGACCAGTATGCGCACGATTCGATCGGCGCTCAAGCGACTACGGCAAGTGACATCGCGACTCGAGGCCGCGCTGTGGATCGACGAGTCAGGCAAACTCTACATGAGCGGTCCCGCCGGCCCGGAGACCGTCGACCGACAGCTCGCAATGGCGACCGCGATCAACCTCATCGCGCCGTTTTCTACATCCGAGGGAACGCGCGGACCCGATTTGCTCGCACCGCGATCCGAGCTTCGCATCGTTCCAGGCAAGCTCTCTGGCTCGCCTCACATCGTCGACACCCGCCTCGAGACGCGTGCCCTTTACGCGCTCATGTGCGACGGGCTCGCCATCGGCGCAATTGCGAAGCTCTATCCGTTCGTCACGCTCACGCAGATCGAGCAAGCGCTCGACCTCGAGCGGCAGTTGTCCAAGAACCTCGCGCTCGCCGCGTGACGTCGCAGCCCGAAAAACTGCGCTTCGCGCTCGATCACAATTTTCCCGCACCGGTCATCGGTGCATTCGCTCCGTTGCTGCCGAACACCGAGCTTGTGCCGATCTCGGCCAGTCGCGAAGGCGTGTGTGATCGTGCGGGAGCGCGAGCAACTTAAACGGCGCGTGAAGCCCGTCGTAGTTGTGCACGTCACTCTCGATGCGTAATCCGCGGGACCGTTCGCGGTCTCCTCTTCTTCAGTGCGCCGCTCGGGACCACGCGCGAGACGCCACCCTGCGGCGTCTAGCTTCGGATCGATACGCGACTTGCGCGTCTTCCATTCGCTCTCCCTGGACATTTCACCCCATCGTAGCGAGAGTTACGGGTGCCCGTAAAATTACGGAGAGCCTAGTTTTCCTCGGTTTCATCGATAATCGTGAACCATACCTTCCATGTTGGCGCTGCTCGCAGCGTGCTCACCTCTCAATGCGATCGCTGACCGAGAGCCACTCACACGCGGCACGCACTCAGGCGAGACCTTCGCGCGCCGGCCCTTCGTGACCTTTCCCACGACCGAAGGTTATCGCGACTCGTGATCGCAGCAACAGGACGGCGAGTGGTGATGCGGCACGCACGGCCGGCCCGAAGTGGCCGGGCCAGGGCGGTTGCTCGATTTCTCGGCGAATTTGGATGGCGCGGCGATTGCGAAGGCTGTCTCTTGCGTCGCGTGCAGCGGCGTCGTTAGGTGGAGAGGCGGAAATGGAAGACGTTCACGTTGCAGCTTTGATCGAGAGCTTTCGAGGGGACTTTCGGGCCTTTGGTGAGCTTCTACAAGCGACGCGCGACGACGTTGCTGTTCTCAAGGTCGACGTCGCCGAGCTCAAGGTCGACGTCGCCGAGCTCAAGGTCGACGTCGCCGCGCTCAAGGTCGACGTCGCCGAGCTCAAGATCGACGTCGCGGCGCTCAAGGTCCATGTGTGCGCCATCGACAAGCGGCTGACGCGCGTCGAGCACAAGTTGAACGGCACTCCGCGCAAACGCAGGTGAGCTGGCGCGCCCATCGCGGCCGACGCGGCGGAGAGCGAACGATGACAGCTGCACATCGATCACTACTCATCGCGGCGGCGCTCACTTTTGCTTGCGAACCGTCGCGCAACTCCGCGAGACGCGACGCGCATCTACGGGTGTCGCGCACGAATGCGCGAGCCGCTACGTGACGCCGCCTCCCGGTGACACGGTCGAACTCGCGTTGCAGGTAAACGACGTCATGCCCCGATTCGATCTGGAAGCGGTGTGCGTGCAGTTGGACGGCGGCACCGTGATGCTTGCGGACTCCGTCGAGCTCGCGCCGGGCAGGCCCGCGGAGCGTCGTGTCGCCGTGACGCGGGGGCCGCACGTCTTTCGAATGATCGCGCGATGGCATCACGGCGACTACGCGTTTGAAGTGAGTCGTCGCACGCCTTCAATACGCCACCAACGACGTCTGTCACGGCGAACGCGTACGACTCCAACCAGCCGGCGCTTCAAGACCGACCAAAGATTGAATGGAAATAAATCGTTCGATAGGGGATCGCGTCGGACGCGTAAGATGGAGCCGTGAAGCTGGGGCACATTGTGTACGCGACGTCGCGATCGCGGCTTGCGGACTCGTCACGTCTCACGGAGTCACGAGCGCTCAAACGTCGATGTGGCATTCGCGAGTTCGATCCCCCGCGCGAATCGCCGTCGGGCTGAACCACGAGTAGCGACCGCGCACGGCGAGGTGAAGGGGTCGTGCGCAGATGCGTAGGTGCTACCGTGATCGTGATGAGGTTCCTGCGAACCGCGACGCTGGCTGCGCTCGTGATCGCCCCGAGCCGTCAAGCACAGAAGTCGTCGAGCGCCACACTTGGGGCGGATTTCGCGAAGGACAATGGTCGACGGATCGCATATGGCGGCCACCGCGCCTTCCGAACGGAGTGATGCTTTGGCGCATCGACATCGAACTTTCTACGGACCATCCGTGAACTGGCCGCCGTCGGGACTGTCGTGGGACGCGCTCGCATCGTTCGGGGCGTCGCATGTTGGATCGGCGATGGCGGGCCTTTTGGTGTCGGGCACCACTAGCACCAAGCGACTAGAGGGCGACCACTTCAGTCGGCGTTGTGACGAATCGTGTTCCGCCGTCCGCCTTCTCGTCACCGATTTCGCCGAACGTGTCGTCGCCCCAGCAGAAGACTTTCCCTCCATTGGCAATTGCGCACGTGTGAGCGTAGCCGCACGAGACGGCTGTCACGTTTGGTACGCCACCGATGAGAACCGGAGTGTCGCGTTCGATCGTCGTTCCGTCGCCGAGATTTCCCCAGTCGTTCGCGCCCCAACAATACAGTTGGCCGGCTGACGTGATCGCGCACGAGTGCACGAGGCCGGCGCACACGTCCACGGCGCCATCCACTCCTTGGACGGCGATGGGTGATGACGACATCGCTTCTGCTTTGTTGTCTCCGAGCTGCCCACGATCGTTATTGCCCCAACACCATACCTTGCCACTTGCAACGGCGCACGTGTGCTGGCTGCCCGTTGCGACGGCACTCGCCCCTGTGAGTGCGTTGACGTGCATTGGGCTCGCGCGCGGCGCCGTCGTCCCGTCGCCGACATCACCATCGGTGTTGTCACCCCAACACCAAACTTCGGAATTGGCGACCACACACGAAGTCCGGTCGCTCGCTGCGATTCGCGTGGCGGCTGGCGCGCCTTGAACGATCGTCGGCGTGAGGATGTATCCAGCGTCCGTTTGGACGCTTTGATACCCCGCTGCACCCCAACAGCTCACACCATTACTATCAGCCGCACACGTGTACGCTTCGCCACACGCGACGACGCCGTTGACCTGCAGCGTCGTGATCTTTGTGGCCGGCGGAGGAAAATTCGACCTGGAGCCGTTGCCGACTTCGCCAGAGAGGTTGCTTCCCCAGCAGTAAAGATCGTTTGCTGCGCTGACGGCACACGTGTGTGCGCCTCCGCCGGCCGCAGTAGCGACGGCACGAATCGTTGGGAGGCCGACAACGTGCGTCGGCGTTTGTACAAACGAAACGCCGCCATCGACATCGACCTCACCGTTGTCGTCTTGGCCCCAGCAAATCGCAGACCCAGCGACGACCGCGCACGTGTACCAAGTACCAGCGCTGATCGCGGATGCGGCAGCGGCATTCACTGCGGCATCAGCAACATCGGGGGAAGCATCAACTCCTCCGTCAGATGTGATTGTCGTCCCACCGCACCCGACCATGAGCGTCATGCCCGTGGCGAGGATTAGCGCACGCGATCGGCGCAACATGCCCTGTCGCTCATCGCCCACAGTTCTACCGCATCACGAGCGTTGCCGCATGGGCGTCGTTGCGGCGGAGGCGTAAGATGCGGGCAATGAAATGCGAAGCGCTCCTCGTGGTCTTGGTTGCATGTGGCTCGAGCTCGCCATCGGTCGACGCGGGCAACGACGCGCAGGCGACATCGGACGCCGCCGCCGACGTCGCGAAGGAAGCGGCGCCTTCATGCAAGCACGCGGGCGATAGCTGCACGCCGACGGACACCTGCAACACGTGGAGTTGCAAGTGCGCGAACATCACGGACCCCGAGCTCACCGCTGGCGGTTGCAACGGTGGCACGTGCCAGTCAGGGCCGGACGCGTGCGCAGCGCTTTGTGCGTCTGCTGGTGGCGTAACGACGGCAACCGACGACGGCTGCTAAACCGACGTCGCACCACGAAGCGCCGGCGCGCTAATGGAACAACACATCCTTCGCGCAAGATCACGCAACGCATGCGGTGGAGTCGGGCCACCGCGGAGCGATCGAAGGGAGTCGAACCCTCACTTCCAGAGTGGCACTCTGGAGCCGTCACCGTCTGGACGATCGCGCGTACTTCGAGTGGGAAGACTCGGGATCGAAGCCGCGGACAAAATACAATGGCGCTATCTCGTTGTTTAGACGAGGCGCTCGCGGGTTCCTGACTAATCAGTGCGGAACGGGCGGAACGATGACCGTGTTGATCGGCTTGATGCTCGCGCCGGCGGGGTATGCGTAGCTGACGGCGCTGCCGTAACCCCACACGGTGATGCCGATCTGACCGTCGCTCGAGATCGTGTGTAGACCGTTGTTGCATGCGCCAACGGCGGCGCCGTTCTTCTGCACGAAGACGTGGACGTACTGGTAGAGGCCGCTCGTGCCGACCGCTTGCCATCCGCTGACGGGCGTCGAGCCGAGGCAGTCGAGCTTCACGTCCTTGAACGTGTTGTCCGACGCCTTCACGCGAACGAGCGCCAAATCCGTGAAGAGGTAGGTGGGGTCCGTGAAGAACGTGTACGCCGTGAGAAACTGCTGCGGCGCGATCATGTTCACCGTCTCGGGGCCGCCTTCGCCGAAGTCGGCGCTGTCGTTCTCGATGGCGACGTACTCGCTGCCGAGCGCTTGAATGGACGGAATCTGTTGGTGTGAGGCGTCGCAGTCGCCGCCCGGTCGATGCCCGGCGAGATAAAACGGGTGGAGGTTGTCTTGCGCGCTGACGCGGAATGCGGCGGGCCCTGCGAACTCCACCTTTTGGCCCTCATCGAGCGTGGTCGGCGCGCCGGAAACGGGCGGATCGTACGTGAGCTTCGTGCCCTTCACCGCGCCGACGAGGCGCCACGGCGGCGGGGTGAGGATCGTCATGCAGCGGTGCTCGCCCCAAACGCCAACCGGATAGTTCGACTGAATGATGCTGCCCGTGAGATCGTTGTTCGACACATCGGGCGCCTCCATGAGTCGAAGCTGCTGACCCTTGTTGAGGCTGTAGACGACCGGGCTGTTCTTCGTGGCGCCGGCAACGCCGTTGAGCGCGGTGATGTTCGTGGTCGGAAGAATCGTCACCTGCGTGCCGTCCTGCTGGGCGACGACGTCGATGCCCGGACCTGCTGATCCGTTCGGCATCGCGGTGACGTCGTTCATCGTCGCGGCAACGAAGTTCGTGTCCCACGCTGTCGTTGGGAAGAGGAGCGTCGCGCTCGACATGTACGAGAGCGCGCCGCCATAAGGATAGATGTCGTAGACGACCGAGGGCACGCTCGTCGTGATCTCGACGGCGTTGCCTTTGCTGGTCTCGTGCGATGCGACGTCGAACGCGGTGTAAGCGGCCTTCGTGCCGGCCGGGCACGCGACGTAGTACGTGTCCGAGCTCGCCATTTGGTTGATGAACACGATGGCCATGCCGCCCTGCGGAATGCCCGAAGACGGAATCGCCTGATACGTGATCGAGCTACCCGTGCCTTTCGGGAGGTACGAATACGGCGTCGCGTCGATGGTCGTGCCTTTGTACGTCAGCGAGACCTTCATGTCGGTCGACCAGTTGTTGGTCACGAACGCGGCGAAGCAGCTTCCATGCGTCCACGCGTCGGGCGCGACCGCGTAGTAGTCGCAGCCGATCGAGCTCTTGCTCGCCGCAGCCGCGGTGCACGCGTCGATGCAGCCACCGGGACCGCAGCCGAGACTGCCGCCGCACGTCTGCACGACGGTGTTGTCACCACACGAGAGGACGTAGTGGAGATCGCTCGAGCACGTCGTGCACGGCGGAGCGTCCGACGCCTCGATTGGGTTGAAGCCGATGTCACTGCCGCTGATCGCGTCGTCGACGTTGGCGTCGACACCCGAGTCGTCGCCGAAGTTGGTCTTGCCGCCGCCGCACGACGCGACGAGTGCAAACGCTACGAGACCGCCGAGCGGAAGGAAGTGGAGAATACGGGCCATGCCCAGATATGCCCGCCAACACTCAAAACCGTCAATAGCTGCACTGTAAAAATACGATTACGCAGTGCGTCAGCGGCGCGTTTGGTGCGTTCCCGATGTAGGTTCTCGTATGTTCGTCGTTCGAGGCTCGATCAATCTCGCGGTAGCGCCCGAGATCGCGTTTGACGTGATGCGCGATTACGCGGCGTGGAATACGTGGATGCCGCGCTCGTTCGCGCCAGTGTCGACGACACGCGAGCCACTGCGCGTCGGCGATCGCCTCCGCATCAAGCTGGGCGGCGCGCCCGTGGCATCGACGATCGAAATCACCGTCGTGGATCGCGCGCACGAAATCGCCTGGTGCGGCGGACCTCGCGGGATCTTGCGCGCCGAGCACCGCTTCCTCTTCGAGCCCACCGTAGCGGGAACTCGCGTGCGCTCCGTCGAAACGTGGGCCGGCGTGCTCGCACCGCTCGTCCGCTTCTTCCTCGAACCGGCCGCCACCCGCACAGGTAACGAGCAACTCGCCGGGCTGGCCAAGGGAATCGAACGCTCGCGCCCGTGAGCCATCCGCGGTGAACGGAGTTTCCGTGTTACCGAACCATCCATTTTGGCTTGGATCAGATCACGGAGGACACGTGTCCGGCGGAAGCGGTGGATCGGCGACGACCCTGTACGCGACGGAACATTTTGCTGCTGCCGTTGACTGCTGTGCGTGCGCGCTCTCGCACTGATTGCGATCTCCCTCACCGCGTGCGCGCACGCGACGCAGGCGATCCCCCGCGAGATCCCTCAGCACAAGGTGAAGATTCAACCGACGCCAACACCGCGCGCCGCGACGATCATCGAAACACCTATGGTCGAGACCGCCCGTGGGCGCGGCGTGTTCGTGTCCGTTTGGTCGAACCGGAATTGGGGATGTGGAACTGCGCAGCTTCCCGAGATGGCGCCGATAGAATGGGCGCACGACGACGAGACTCCTCTCGCACCGAAAGTTCTGAAAGCTTTGGGGAACATCACGGTGTCCAAGGTACTCGGGCCGCCGCAACTCGACGCGGAGCTCGTGTCCGCTGCTCCGCTGATTCGCAACTGCTATCGCGCCGCCAACGCGCACGATGATGCGACGCCGTCCTTGCTGCTCACCGTCTTGGAGAGAACGACGCTACCGCTGCTCATCGCAGACGTGTACCCGCAGGACGCGCCGCGCGATCTCGTCGGGTGCATCTCGCGCGCGCTCATCGGCGAGCTCGTGAATCCGCTCGGAGCGGCGGGCCCGATGAAGATCGCCGCGACCGTGGCGCCTCCGGTTCCTCAGTAGGTCAGAGAGGGTCGAGAGTGAGACACACACGTTTGTCCGGGGATCTCCGAGCAAAGCGGATCGCCCGCAAGGCATTTGCAGCGTGAGAGGGCTCGGTGTTCGACGTGCACAACCGAGCCTCGAGGCTGGACGTCGCTTACATCGTCGGGGATGTTGGTTGGGACGCGACCGAGCCTGGCCATTCGTTGTGGAATTGCGCGCGGGGCTCCGCGTGCTCTGCGTTCAGCACGACTCGCATGCGCACGGCCCAACACGCGAAACCGACGCCGACGATCACGACGTCGCAGCTCGCGAGTAGCGCGGCGGGCGACCGCTCGGCCCGCGGTGCGTGATGGTCCGGTGGAGCCGGCACACGATAGGGGCTCACCTCGTGTCGACACGCGGCGACCGCACCCGCTTGGATGCTAGACTGCAATGATGCGGAAGACGTACGCGGCGCTGCTCATCGTCTTTGCCTGCGGGGACGACAGCCACGGCAACCCCGACGGAGGCAACGGCCCCGATGCAACGTTGCCGGATGGCGCCTTGGGTTACGATGCGGGTGACGCAGCCATCATCGCGCCGCAGCCGCTCAGCGCGAACATCGTCGTCGATCAGTTCGGCTACGGCACGGGCGACGAAAAGATCGCCGTCGTGCGCTCACCGGTGAAGGGGTTCGATTCGACCGCGGCGTACACGGTGGCGGCGAAGTACGCGCTCGTCGATGCGCATTCGACCAAGACCATCGTCGAGCTCACGCCCGCGACTTGGAATGGCGGAGCGACGGATGCTTCCTCCGGCGACAAAGCGTGGTGGCTCGATTTTTCTTCGACGACGACGCCCGGCGATTACTTCGTGCTCGACGAAACCGCGAACGTCCGCTCCGACGTGTTCCGAATTTCGGACGACGTCTACCGCGACGTGCTCGTTCAGGTCGTGCGCATGTTTTATTATCAGCGCGACGGCACGTCCAAAGACGCGAAGTACGCCGGCACCGCCTGGACCGACGGGCCCGAGCACTTGGGCGCAGGCCAAGGCCCAACATGCACGCTCTACAACGGCGCAGCGCAGAAAGATCTCCACGGCGGCTGGTGGGACGCTGGCGATCAAAACAAATACACGAACTGGGCCGCGAGCGACGTCATCGTGCTTCTTCGTGCGTTCAGCGAAGCGCCGGGCGCATTCGGTGACGACACCAACATTCCCGAATCGGGCAATGGCGTTCCCGATCTCCTCGACGAAGTGAAGTGGGATCTCGATTGGCTCGTGCGCATGCAAAACACCGATGGGTCCGTGCTCAGCATCGTCGGGCAGGACGGCGCCAAGTGGCCCACGCAAGGCGGCACCCCCGACACGCGTCCATCGACTGCAACCACACCGTGCAAATACGGTCCGCAAACGACGACTGCTTCTCTCTCGAGCGCCGCTGCGTTTGCATTCGGCTCGATCGTGTTCTCTGCGAACGCGAGCGCCAACGCGAAATACCCCGGTTTTGCCGCTGATCTGGCGACGCGCGCCAAGAACGCGTGGACGTGGGCAAGCGCGAACGCGAACGTGACCTTCGCGAACTCCGGCATCATCGGTGCAGGCGAACAAGAACCGCCGACTGCCGCCGCGCGACTCCAAAAGAAGATTCAAGCCGCCGCGTTTCTTTACGAGCTCACGAACGACGCTCAATACCGAACGTTCTTCGACGCCAACTACACGGCGACCGAGCTCGGCTCGACGACGAGCAGCAACCTCGACATGTTCGACGTCGAAAACGTCGACACGCTCCTCGAATACACGAAGACGACGGGCGCAACCAAAAGCGTCGTCTCCGACATCCAAACCAAATTCAAAAACGGTTATGGGAGTGACAACAACCTCGGCGCGACGATCAAGAACCGCGACCCATATCTCGGTTATCTCTACGTCTACGTCTGGGGCAGCAACCAGACGAAAGCCGACGAGGGAAACCTTCTCTTCGACAACATCACGTTCTCTATCGACGCGAGCAAGAACACAGACGCGCGCCGCGCGGCCGAGCGCTACGTCCACTGGATGCACGGCGTGAATCCGCTGTCGTTCGTGTTCTTGACGAACATGGGCGATCACGGCGCAGCGAAGTCCGCGATGCACATCTTCCACTCCTGGTTTGCGACGGGCTCGAATTACGAAACGCCACCGCCCGGCTACATGCCCGGCGGCCCGAACCCTTCATACGCATGGGACGGCTGCTGCCCGAGCGGATGCGGCAGCGGCATCTCGTGCGGCGGCGCGGAGCTCTCTCCGCCCGTCGGGCAGCCGGATCAAAAATCGTATCTCGACTTTGGCGACACGTGGCCGCTCGACTCGTGGTCGGTCACCGAGCCCGACCTCGGGTACCAAGCGAAGTACGTCCGCTTGCTATCGAAGTTCGTGAAGTGAAGAGCCGAGAGCGGTGAGCCCATGAAAGTTTTGGTAATCGGCGCAACCGGCGGCACGGGCGCGCATTTGGTGACGAAGCTTCTCGCGCGTGGCGATGAGGTCACGGCGTTCGTTCGCGATCCCGAAAAGATGACCCAAAAGCACGAGCGACTCTCACTCGCAAAAGGTGAAGCGCGCGATGCGGCATCGCTCGAGCGCGCAGTCATTGGGCACGATGCGGTGATGTCGGCGTTCGGTCCGAGGTCGTTCAAGAAAGAAGACATCCAAGAGACGTTCATGAAGAACCTCGTCGGCGCGATGGAGAAGGCCGGTGTGAAGCGGCTCGTGAACTTGTCGGCGCTCGGCGTCGGCCCCAGCGCCTCGCAGCGATCGCTCATTCTCAAGGTCGTCGTCGCGCTCGTGCTGAAGAATCTCTACGCTGACAAAGAGCGCGGCGAGGTTTTCCTCACTGGGAGTGCTCTCGATTACGTCAACGTTCAGCCGGGCCGCTTGTTCGACTCCAAGGCACGCGGTGGCGTGAAGGCTTCGCTCGTCGCGAAAGAGGTGCGGCCGTATCTCACGCGGGAAGACCTCGCCGATTTCATGATTGCCCAACTCGAGAGCACCGAGTGGGTCAGGAAATCGCCGATCATTGGTTACTGAGAGGGCGTGTCGGTGTAGGTCGCGGTGACTTCGACGTGCATGTTGCGACCGCACTCCGCCGTACCGATGGTGCCGCTGCACGCTTGATCCATTTCGAAGCGAGTTTTTCCGGCGACGAGGCCGTGGAGGATCTCACCCGTGAGATCGTGGCCGCCCTCTTTGCAAGAAGGGTCGCCGCACGCGAGCGCGAAGATCGCCGGCGCGGTTTGCACTTGGATGATGCGCGAGTGTTTCGGGTCGGAGTTGGTGGAGCCGCGGCCTTCGGCGATGTCGAGGCGGAGCGTGGCAAGCTTCGGAACGCGATCGTGGAGGCGCTGCGCTTCACGCTCGCGCTGGCGCCGCTCCTCGAAGCGTGTGATCGCTTCCGACCGTCGGCGGCTGTTCATCATGGGAGCAATGTAACCACTCCTCGCCTTGCTGGCTGCCTCGATCGAGGTAATGTTCCGACGTGAGCGGGATCCAACAGCATTTGGCGGGCGCAACGCGACTCGCCGCGCTCCGAGGGATCCGTGCGTTTACCCAGGGCCGCGTCTGCGACCTCGCTTTCGACGGGCTCGAAGGGAGTGCTCGCATCAGCGGCATGATCGAATGCCGGACGCACGTGCGGTTCTCGTCGGACGGGCGACTCACGAGCTCGTGCACCTGCCACGCGAGCGATCTCGAGCTCGGTATATGCGCGCACGTCTACGCGCTCTTGCTTGCGATCGATCGAACGCGTCTCGCGGGCACTGCGGAGATCTCCTGGCGATCACTCGCCGATAACCCTCTCTGGAGCGAACCCGAGCGCGAGGTGCGGTATGTCGTGCGCATTCGCAAGAACGCGATCGAGCCCGTTGGCGTGCGCGCGATGGCTCGCCAACCGAACGGCGGCGAGCGCTTCATGCGCATTCGTGAAGTGGCCGGGTTTCGGCCGAGTGATTCGGCGCTCGTCGATCTCATCACGGGGCCCGTCGCCGATCATCGCGGGTTCGGTTCGTGGAACGAGGATTGCCCGATCCAAAACGAACGCGCACGTCTCGTGCTCCCCGCGCTCGCCGATACGGGCCGCGCAACCGTCACGGTCGACGGCGATCCAGAAACGCCACTCGTGCGTGACCCTGGCGCGCCGTGGCAATTCGGGATCGCATGCGAGGTCGACGGCGACGGCCTCAGCGCGAAGGGCGTGCTCGTGCGCGACGGCGAGAAGCTCGCGCTCGACGCTTCCCGCGTCGTTCTTTCGTGCGGTTTGATTTTGCGCGGCGGCCAGCTCGGGCGAGCCGAATTTCCGACGTTCAGCTGGGTTCGCACACTGCGCGAGCGCACGATGCGCGTCGCTCAATCCGACGTCGAAGACTTCGCCGAGTTCGCGGCAACGGCGCCTTTCACGATTCTCCTGCCCGATCATCTCGCGTACGAGCGTGTGCACGCCTCACCGACGTTGGTCGCGCGCCTCAAAACGCCGACGCCGCGCGGAATCGAGACGGCGCTCACCTTCGACTACCTCGGGCATCACTCGCCGCATCGTGAGCCCGTGATCGATCGCGCCACGCGTCGCGTGTACATGCGCGACGTCGCTGCCGAAGCGGCCTGGCTCGACAAAGCGCGCGCCGCCGGGTTTCGCATCTTCGAGGGCGAGACCACCATCGCGTCGACGAAGCTCCCCAACGCCGTCCGCACTTTGATGAAGCTCGGAGCGCGTGTCGAGGGTGAACGCGGCGCCGTCTTCCGTGCGGCAACGCGCTTCACGAGCCAAGTGAGCTCGGGTATTGACTGGCTCGACCTCGAAGCCGCCGCGCATTTCGGCGGTCACGCCGTGTCGCTTCCTTCGCTGCTTGCCGCGGTGAAGCGTGGCGATGCAACGGTCGCTCTCGGCGACGGCTCACTCGGACTCTTGCCCGAGGAGTGGCTCGCGCGATTCGCAGTCTACGGCGAGCTCGGCCAGACGAGCGGCGACGCCATTCGATTTGCGCGCGGCCAAGCGACCATCGTCGACGCGATGCTCGAAGCGCTCCCGGAGATCGAGGGCGACGCCGTCATCACGAAGCTTCGCAAGGCCCTCGCGAAAAAACCGGCGCCTCGGAACGCACCCAAAGCGTTCGTCGGCGAGCTACGCGAATATCAGCGCGACGGGCTCGGTTGGTTGCACTGGCTCGAGCGCGAAGGGCTTGGCGGATGCCTCGCCGACGACATGGGTCTCGGAAAAACCGTTCAGGTGCTCGCGCATCTCGCGAATCGGCGCTCGAAAAAGCCGTCGCTCGTCGTCGCACCGCGAAGCGTGGTGTTCAACTGGCGAAACGAAGCCGAGCGCTTCACGCCGAAGCTCCGCGTCATCGAGCACGTCGGCACGGACCGCAACATCGCGCGCTTCGCGAAGGCCGATGTCGTGCTCACGACGTACGGGACCTTGCGCCGCGACATCGAAGCACTTGCTGCGATCGAGTTCGACTACGCCATTTTGGACGAAGCGCAGGCGATCAAGAATCGCGGCTCGATCTCTGCGAAGGCGGCGCGTTTGATTCGCGCAGATCATCGGCTCGTGCTCACGGGCACGCCGGTCGAGAATCATTTGAGCGATCTCGGAAGTCTCTTCTTGTTCATCGAGCCGGGGCTACTCGACGCGCCTTCGCTCGACCGCATCGGTCAACACGACAGCGACGAAGTGCGCGCCACGCTCGCACGCATTCTCCGGCCGTTCGTGCTTCGCCGAACGAAAGCGCAAGTCGCGACCGAGCTCCCCGATCGCATCGAGCAAACGCGCTTCGTCGATCTCGATCAAGCGGAGCGCGCGCGGTACACGCAGCTTCGCGATCATTATCGAAAAACGATTTTGCAGAAGAGCGACACCGAGCGAGGCACGAACGTGCTCGAAGCGATCTTGCGGTTGCGACAAGCCGCGTGTCATCCCGCGCTCCTCGACGCCACGTTGCGCGATGCGCCGAGCGCGAAGGTGAGCGCGCTCGTCGCGGAGCTCGAAGAAGTGACGTCGGCAGGTCACAAAGCGCTCGTTTTCTCGCAGTTCACGAGCCTTTTGTCGGTCGTTCGCGCGCGGCTCGACGCGCTCGGGCTCGCGTACGAATACCTCGATGGGCAAACGACGGACCGCAAAGGCTGTGTCGAGCGCTTTCAAGACGCGGCGGGCGCAAAAGTTTTCCTCATCAGCTTGAAAGCCGGCGGTGTCGGCCTGAATCTCACCGCTGCCGAGTATGTGTTCCTGCTCGACCCGTGGTGGAATCCTGCCGTCGAAGCGCAGGCGATCGATCGCGCGCACCGCATCGGTCAGACGCGTACGGTGATGGCCTATCGACTCATCGCGAAGGACACCATCGAAGAACGCGTGCTCTCGCTGCAACAAAGCAAACGCGCTCTCTTCGAAAGTTTGTTCGGCGACAGCGGCACCATCGGCGGCCTGACGACGGCCGACCTCGATGTGCTCCTGTCATGACTTCATGATCGTTCGATGAGGTCGAAGCGATTTCCGTACAAGTCTTCGAACACGGCTACGGTGCCGTAAAGCTCCTTTGACGGCGGTCGCACGAACGTAACGCCGCGCGCGACGAGGCGTTCGTAGTCCGCCGTGAACGTGGCCGTCGCGTTTCCCGTCACCGCACGCGGTGTCCTCGACGCATTCGAAGCCGAGCTTTTGCGTGTAGAATGCAAGCGCTTCGTCGTAGTCGCGCACCACCAGCGTGATTTCCGCAACGCGCACGTTGCGACACTACACGATTGGCCCGGTGGCCTGGCCCCATGTGGCCGGGCCAGGTGCGGTTGCGAGCTTTCTCGATGAAATTGCGCGGCACGCCGAGTGCTTTGCTGTGCGACGCGCGCACGATTTTTCCAAGATTTGAATTTCAGCGAAAGGATTCACAAAGCTTTAGGGCTTGCGATTTGGGACCGAGCGGAGGCAAGCGGGCTCAGGGGTGGAGCGGTGGGTAGATCGGCGCAGTTTGCCGGTCACCTTTCATCGCTCTGAGGCGGTGCGTTTCAACAACACACGAGCCTCACACGTCTGAGGGTGGAGTACGCGGAGGGTGCAGGACCTCGCGCCTGAACAAAACGGGCGCCGCGCTACAAATTTGCTCGCCAATCGCGAGGACTATTCACGGCCACTTCCAAATTCTCAGAAGTCTCCCGGAGGGGAGCTCGCGCACGAGCACGAAAATGCTCCGGGAGCTCTCACGCGACGCAGACTTCCATTTGGGGTGATAGCGTCGGCGAGATGAAGTGGGTGTGCGTGGCGGGGGTTTTGGCGTGTGGGTCGAGTGAGGCAGCGCGGACTGAAGTTGTGGCACCCACTGCGACCGCGACGCCAGCGGTCGCGGTGACGGCGGCAACGGCCACGACTACGGCTACGCCGGTTGCGAGTGCGAGCGCGGTCACGACGTCTAGCGACACTAGCGGCTGGAATACCGGCGGCGAAAGCTCCCAGTTCAGCGGCGGCATTGGGTTGGGGAACGTGCCCGACTCGGCGCGGCGCAGTGCGGACGGTGGCGTGATTCGTCAAGCCGTGCGGATGGAATCAGCGCAGGTCGTGGGCAGGCTTCCGCCGGAGATTATTCAGCGCATCGCGCGGCAACACTTTGCGCAGGTGCGAAATTGTTATGAGCGAGGGCTCGCGCGGGATCCGACGTTGAAAGGGCGCGTCGTCACGCGCTTCGTGATCGACACGAGTGGCAACACCGTGCGCGCCGACAAGGATCCCGGCACGGATTTGCCGAGCGCCGAGGTCGTGTCGTGCATCGTTGCGGTGTTCAAGTCGCTGAAGTTCCCTGAGCCCGAAGGCGGGAACGTGACGGTTACTTATCCACTCGTGTTCTCGCCAGGCGATTGAGGTTCCAATGACGTGCGCCGCGACGCATCCGATTTGGTCGAGAGATGGATCGTTCGTGCCCGAGCTCGAGTCGCTCGCGAATCACGCAACTGACAGCGCTCTTCGATGCAAGCTATGCGGTCGCATGTTTTGGGCGGTGTGCGATACCGGCAAGTTCGACTACCAAAACTCGTGGGAGCTCGAGCCGAACCTTGCGAGCGCCGCGCTGATTGCTCGCGACCCGGTCGCCCTCGCGCGGATGTTCATTTCGATGAACCTTCCCTATGGCCCGCTCTGGGAGATGACGAGCGCGCTCGTCGAAATTTTCCGCGCGCTCACCCCAAACGCAACCGACGGCGAACGCGCCCATGCGCTTGAAACGGTAGGGGCGAACGCGCGCTGGGCGACGCCCATTCGCATTTTCACGGCGAGCGCAAAACAACATCCCGCGCCGGCGCTCCAATTTCCAATCGACCTCAATGTGGCCAACGCGGGCTTCCGCGAGTGGCACGAGGTTGGTCACACGCTCCTCGTCCTCAACGAACGCAGCGAGATGTTCCGCCTCGAGCCGCGCGGCCTCGTCCACGTTCCGCTCGCCGCCGAGCCCATTCACGTGGCGACTGGCCGCCGCGCGATCATTCTCGAGGTCGGCGGCGCGCACCTCGTGATCGACGATGAAGGCACCGCAACGACTTGGCCGCGCAGCGATCATCGTGTGACGCCGCTCGAGGAAGGTTGGTGGCTCTTCGTTCCGAACATCGGCGACGAAGATCGCTTCATCGAGCTTCATCTCCCGAACGGCCGCCCCCACGTGAAGCTCCGCAGACGCTTCGAGCGCGACAACCACTTCATGCCGCCGCCGCGCCGCGTCGAGGGAGGTTGGCTCATCTCGAACGTGGTTGCCGACGACGGCGAAGTTCAAGCCATCGCGCTCTTCGGTGACGACTTCAGTATGCTCGCGACGAGCGGCAAGCTCCCAGGCGATCGCGCGATGCGCCCCGTCGATCGCAACACGTTCTACGCATCGCTCGACGACAAGCTCGAAGTCTGGACGCGCAACGGCGACGCCCTCGTCCGCACGAAGTCATTCGACGTTCGCTCGAGCTGGGTCACCGGCGATTTGCTCGTCACCGACGAGCTCGACGGCTCACTCACCGGCCGTTCGCTCGATGGCACACAGAAGTGGACGTGGCGACGCGCCATCACGGGCGCGAGCTACGGCGTCGCGACACCAGGCGGCGTCCTCGTCTACGACGACACGCGCGCGCACCTCATCGACGAGCGCGGCACGGTCAAAAAGTCTTTCGAGGTCGAGAGCCCGAGCGTGCTCGCGGGCAACGGCGGCACGGTGTACCTACGCTCACTCGCCGAGCTCTGGATCATTCGCGAAGACGCGCGCGTCATCAACGTCTCGACCGACATGGAGCTCGAGAGCACGAGCGGCGACGACGCCATCCTTCGTCATGGCAAGGGCATGTACATCGTCGCCAGCAAGGATGGTTTTCGCGGCGAATTCAACGCCAAATCGGCTTCGTTTTCCGTATCGGGAACGCGCGGCGGCCCGTGGGTCGTCGAGCCCGAGCGCATTCGCGGCGCGTTCGAGCACAGCGTGCGCATGCTTGCCGACGCCATCGCTCTCGCGATCGGCGGCGGCGTGCGCACTCTTCCGATGGGCGGCGAAGACCCGCGCGCGTTCGCCATCTTCGTTCCATCGGGCCGCGCGCCCATTCTCGTTCAGCGTTACGCGAGCGGCTCCATCACGGTGTGCGCGTTCCCGAAAAAGACGTGGCACCCATCACCAGGTGATTCGTTCGCCGACCTCGCGCGCGACGTCGCTGCGTGGGTGTCTGCGCATCCCGTGACGAGACCCACGATGGTCGAAATCGCTTACCACGTCGCGAGCATCGTCAGCGGCGCGCTGAACGTTCCGCTCGTGCTCTCCATCTCGGGCAACGTCGAGCCCAGCGAAATGTGGCTTCGCGGCAAGGCCGAAGAGATCGGCATCTTCGATGATCGCGTGGTGATCTCGGGCAAACGCATCCACGTCGGCGGCGACGTCGAAGCTTTGCGCGAAGAGGTCATTGCGGCCGTACGTGCTCAACAAAAGGAAACCGCGCGGGCGAGCGAGCTCGGCGAACGCATGCAGGTGTTCGGCAGCGAGCTCGCATCGCGGCTCTCGATACGCCTGTCGCGCAATTGCGTGCTGACGCGAACATTCGTTCGGTATCACGACGACGCGTCGGTCGATCTCGTGAGCCTCTCCATCGACGGCGACATCATCAAAGCGCACGCGGGCGCACCCGGCGCGCGTGGCTGGGAAGGCCCCGCGACGAGCGTCGACGCGATCCTCGAGCCCGTCATCGCCGCGATTCGCGTGCAGGAGAGCACACTCACGATCGATCGCATCAAGCCCGGCAGCCGATACAAAGTCATCCAAGGCATCGGCGAGCTCGTTTTCGGCACGTTCGTGACGTTCAAATATTTCGACGACGTCGACAACCACTACGGTCGATACATCTTCGCCACCGACGACGGCCAAGAGGTCGCGGTCAGTGGCGATTTCTCGTCGAGCCATAGCCCGCTCGCCGAAGCGTATCGATTTTTGGAAGAGGCTCGCGGAGAGGCTGGCGGAGCGGTCCGCTAAGGGCTCGTCCGCAAATAGCTGAACGCATGATTACACACTTGGCCTGAAGCGATAGTTCCAGTCGCCGTGAAATGCATGCTTGCGAATTGCCAGTTGCCGCGTGACCTCACGGGGGACTTTGATGCCGCGCTCGTAG
>JBBSFE010000129.1:0-18668 GCA_038239005.1 Polyangiales bacterium | reverse complement strand
GGCACCACCGCGCCGCCCGGCAAACGCATGGGTCACGCGGGGGCCATCATCTCGGGCGGCAAGGGAACAGCCGCCGCAAAGATGGACGCCCTCGTCGCCGCCGGTTGCAAGATCGCACCGACGCCCAGCGACATGGCGACCACGCTCAAATCGATGATGTGAGGATTCGCGGAGAGCGCGATCACGGCTCGGGCATTTGCCCGAAGTCGATTCGAACGTTGTCGAACGTGGCGCTCAAGAAATTCGGAGTGCTCACGCCGAAAACGATTTGGTCGTTTGGGCCGAGCATCGTCTCTTGGTTGCTCGTCGTGAACGCCGTGCCGAACGGCGCTGTACCGAGCGCGACGTAGCCTTGAACGATGCCGTCACCGGCGTCGGGCGTCGTTTGCTGGACGATGTGAAAACCAATGCGAACGGTTTGCCCGATGGGTTGCGGCAGAGAATCGCCGATCGTCTTGTCCGTCGTGCCGCTCGCCGTGAGCCGAATCTTGTAGCGCAGGAGGAACGTCGTATTCGTATCGGGGGCGGCGAAGGCCTCGACCGTGGTGACGCTGCTACCGAATTTCACGAAGCGCGACACCTGCGCGGGTGGTGTCTCGACGCGAACCATCATGGAGACCCAGAGATCATTTTGCGCCGCGAAGTCTTGAGTGAAGTCGGTCGTGAGATCGCTCGCGTCAGCGGCGGGCTGAAGCGTACCGACCGAAAACTTTCCAGAAAGCGCGCCTGCGTCCTCGAGCACAACCGGTGGATTGAAAGCCTGCACACCGAGAATCGCGTCGACGATGGCGCCGTTTTCGAAGGTGATGTTCTTGAGCCGCGAGTCGATGGTGACGTCGCTCGGTGCGTCGAGCTTCACATCCAAAGCGGCGTCGGTCGCGGTCACGTCCAGGCTGGCGTCGGCCACAAAATCGACGTCGACCCCGGCGTCCCCGGAGAGCCCGCCGAGATCCGGGAAGAGCGCGCACGCGCCCATCGCCGAGATCACGTAGAGGGCAAAGATCCGGCGCATACCAGAGAGATTAGGTCATTGATGGTCACGTAGCACGCACATCGCTGCGTTGTGGCCGGCCGCGCCGATCACGGAGCCGCCCGGGTGCGTGCCGGCGCTGCACGAATAGAGGCCCGCGATGGGCGATGCGTACGGAAGTCGATCGGCAAACCCCCAACCGTTGTCGACGTGATGAATGTGGCCACGCGTGATGCCGAAATGTTGCTCGATCTTTTTCGGATGCAGCGCGAACACGTCGACGACGAGATCGCTCGTGCCGGGCGCGAAGCGATCGCAAATCGCGAGGAGCTTCTTGATGTAGTTAGCCTCCTCGGCTTCCCAGGTGCTGCCCGCGATTTCGTAAGGCACCCATTCGACGAAGAGCGCGGAGTTGTGGTTGCCACGTTCATCCTGGAGAGACGCGTCGACGGTGGTGTGGACGTACCACTCGATCGTCGGAAAATCGTAAAGCTCGCCGCGTTGCACGGCGGCAAACCCTTCGCGCAGTCGGCCGATGACTTCGCGCTCGTCGGGCAAGAGATGAATCGTCGGCGCGAATCCGGGGCGCTCGAATGCGTTCGGCAAACACGTGAACTTTGGCAAGCCGGAGAGCGCGAGGTTTACTTTGAGCGTGGAGCCGGGCTTTGTGGCGTAGTCGTCGAGGCGTGCGTTGTAGGCCGCGGGAAGAGCGGCGCTTCCGACGAGCTCGCGCATCACGAATGGATCGGCGTTCGAGACGACGACATCTGCATCGATCGATCTCCCGCTCGAGAGCACGACGCCACGCGCCTGCCCGCCGTCGACGCGAACGGAAACGACCGGCTCGCCCGTTTCGATGACGACGCCAAGCGATTTGCATCGTGCCGCGAGCGCCGCAGTCACGGTGCCCATCCCGCCTTTCACGATCATCCACGTGCCGCCGGAACCATGCAGTCTGCACATGTTGTGCACGAGGAAGTTCATGCCGGTGCCGGGCGTGTCCCACGAGCCGTAGAGGCCGGAGAAGGCGTCGGTCGTGGCGTACATCGCCATCAAGAGATCGCTCTTGAACGCGAAGCGCGCGAGGTAGTGCGAAATCGGTTTGCGACACAAATCGACGAAAGCGCTGCGAAGGGCTGCGCGCACGCGACGCTCGGCGGTCTCTTCGATCGTATCGGGGTCGGCGAGCCAGGTCGGTGCGATGTCGTCGCGAATCTGCGCGAGCTCGTCGTTCATTGCGCGGTGCGCTGCGTAGTCGGCTTCGGAGAAGAAGCGAATCATCTGCGTGCGCGTTTCGTCGTCGTTCGATCCGAAGAGGAGGTGGCGGCCGTCGGTGGTTGGAAGAAAATAGTGCGGGTCGCGCCGCATCGTCGGGATGTCGATCTCGAGCTTCGCGATGAGCTCGGGCGGCATGAGGCCGAGGAGATACGCGCCGGTCGATGCGCCGAGGTTCGGAGCCTTCGCAAACGGCCGCTCCGTGCGCACCGCGCCGCCGATGACGTTGCGCGCTTCGACGACGCGCACCTTGGCTCCGCCCTTCGCGAGCATGATCGCCGCGACGAGCCCGTTGTGCCCCGCTCCAATGACGACAACGTCCATCTGGCAGACAGTATCGAAAAATCCTGCTAGAAGCCCGCGCGATGGCTACCGAACGAACGCTGTGTATCGTGAAACCCGACGGAGTCGAGAAGCACAACGAGGAGAAGATTTTCGCCCTCCTCGAGAAGAACGGCTTCCAAATCGTGCAGCGCCGCCGCGAGCACCTGACGCGCGAAAAGGCCGAGGGCTTTTACGCCGTTCACCGCGAGCGGCCGTTCTTCGGTGAGCTCGTCGCCTTCATGACGCGCTCGCCCGTCGAGATTGCGGTCCTCGCGCGCGAAGACGCCGTCGTGAAATACCGCGAGGTGATGGGCGCCACGGACCCTGCGAAGGCGGCACCCGACACGATTCGCAAGCTCTTCGGCAGCAACGTCGGCGAAAACGCCGTGCACGGTTCGGACTCGGCGGAAAACGCCAAGATCGAGATCGAATACTTTTTCCCCGGCCTGCCTTGAGCGCGGAGCTTCGCGCGGGAGTCGAAGCGGCCTGGGCCGACCGCACGAAGCTCGACGAACACGCGCATGCCGTCGAAGAGACCATTGCGCAGCTCGATCGCGGTGAGCTTCGCGTCGCCGAAAACGTCGACGGCGCATGGGTCACGCACGCGTGGGTGAAGCAGGCCATCCTTCTTTATTTTGCGCTCCGCAAAATGGAGACGATGGAGGTCGGCCCGTTCGAATTCCACGACAAGATCCCGCTGAAAAAAAATCTCGCGCAGGCTGGCGTTCGCCTCGTTCCGCCGGGCGTGATTCGGTACGGCGCATTCGTCGAGCGCGGCGCGATCGTGATGCCCGGCTACGTGAACATTGGCGCGCGCGTCGGCGCGGGGACGATGGTCGATACCTGGGCCACGGTCGGCTCGTGCGCGCAAATCGGGCGTGACGTTCACCTCTCCGGCGGCGTCGGCATTGGCGGCGTGCTCGAGCCGCCGGCGGCGAGCCCGGTCATCATCGAAGATGGTGCATTCATCGGCTCGCGCGTCGTCGTCGTCGATGGCGTTCGTGTCGGCGCTGAATCCGTTCTCGGTGCGGGTGTGGTTCTTACCGCGACGATTCCGATCCTCGACGTGAGCGGCGCAGCCGTGGTCGAGCATCGCGGCGTCATCCCGCCGCGCAGCGTGGTGATCCCTGGTGTGCGCAACAAAAAATTCCCTGCGGGCGAGTTCGGCGTCCCGTGCGCGCTCATCATCGGCCAGCGCACGGCAACGACCGATCGCAAAGTCAGCCTCAACCAAGCGCTCCGCGATTTCGCGGTGCCCGTGTGAGCATCGACGACACCCTCCTCTGGCTCTGCGCGATCCCGTCGCCCATCGGAGAAGAGTCGGCGCTTTGCAGTGCCATCGAAAAACGCCTGGCGAAAATCGTCCCGCCCCGCCGTTACGGCGACTCCCTCGTTTTCCCATGGATCCGCCACAATTTGGATCCGAAATCTGGATTGCCGCACGTGGTGCTGGCGGGGCACCTCGATACCGTGCGGACGGAAAACGGGCCGGCGCGGATCGACGACGGGCGGTGTCATGGGTCGGGGGCGAGCGACATGAAGAGTGGGCTCGCCGTGATGATCGAGCTCGCCGAGAAGGTGAAGCCGGCCGACTGCAAGCTCGACGTCACGCTCGTGTTTTACGCGCGTGAGGAAGGGCCGTTTCTCGAGAACGAGCTCGGCGTCGTCATGGCCGAGGATCCCGACGTGAAGCGCGCCGACTTCGCGGTGTGTCTCGAGCCTTCGGACAATCGCATGCAGCTCGGTTGTATGGGCTCGATTCACGCCACCATCACACTCGAGGGCCGCACCGCGCACAGCGCGCGGCCGTGGGAAGGCGAGAGCGCGGTCACGAAAGCGGCGCCGCTGCTCGCGGAGATTGGCGCACTCGAGCCGGAAGAGCACATGATCGATGGCCTCTCGTTTCGCAGCGTGATGACCGTGACGCAGGCGCGTGATGGCGGGCGCGGGCGAAACGTCGTTCCCGATCGGTTCGTGTTCAACGTGAACCATCGCTTTGCGCCCGATACGAGCCTCGAGGCCGCGAAAGCTCGCATCACGTCGCTCGTGGGCACGCGCGGCACGGTCGACTTCACCGACTTGAGCCCCGCGGCGATGCCCCATCGCGACCACCCGCTCACGAAACGCCTCGAAACCTGCGGCGTCGTGGCGGTCGAGCGCAAACAGGCGTGGACCGACGTCGCGCGATTCGCCGAGCTCGGCATCGCGGCGGTGAACCTCGGGCCGGGCGAAAACGCGCAGGCCCATCAGAAGAACGAATCGACTTCGCTCGCCCTCGTGCACGAAGGCTACCGAATCTTCGAAACGTTTCTGACGCGCGAACGATAAGCCGCATGGCCAAGGTCTCCACCAAACACGTGTGCCAAGCTTGCGGCGCGAGCTTCGCGAAATGGATCGGTCGCTGCTCGGAGTGCGGCGCTTGGAACACCGTCTCCGAAGAGGTCGTTCGCGATCGACCCAAAGCCATCGCGTCGGCGCACGCCATCGCGCTCGACGACGTGCGGGCCGATGATTTCGCGCGCGTGCCCACGGGCATCGGCGAGCTCGATCGCATTCTCGGTGGAGGCGTTGTGCTTGGTGGCGTCACGCTCATCGGCGGCGATCCGGGTATCGGCAAATCCACGTTGCTGCTTCAAGCGCTTGCGGGCCTCTCGACGCGCAAGCTGAAGTGTCTTTACGTGTCTGGCGAAGAGAGCGCTGCGCAAACCGCGGCGCGTGCACGGCGTCTCGGCGCGAGTGGCACATCGATGATGCTCCTCGCCGACACGCAGCTCGAAAGCATCGACGCCGCAATCGACGAGCATCACCCGCGCGCCGTCGTCGTCGACAGCATTCAAACGATGCGATGCGGCGGCCTCGACGCAGCCGCAGGAACCGTGAGCCAACTTCGCGAAGTCACGTCGCGCATCATCGAACGCAGCAAACGCGAGAGCATCGCGACGCTCCTCGTCGGCCACGTCACCAAGGACGGAGTGCTTGCGGGACCCAAAGTGCTCGAGCACCTCGTCGACACCGTGCTCGCGTTCGAAGGCGAGCGATCCCACGCGCTTCGCACACTTCGCGCGCAGAAGAATCGATTCGGAAGCGCGACCGAAGTTGGCGTTTTCGAAATGCGCGCGGATGGGCTTCGCGAAGTTCCAAACCCGAGCGCGCTCTTTCTCGCCGAGCGTCCGCGCGGCGCACCGGGAAGTGTCATCGCGGCAACATGCGAAGGCGCGCGTGCGCTCCTCGTCGAAGTGCAAGCGCTCGTCGGCGCGACACCCAACCCGAGCCCGCGCCGCACGGCAAACGGCGTCGATACCGGGCGACTCGCGATGCTTCTCACGGTTCTCGAGCGGCGCGCAGGCCTCGCGATCGTCGGCTACGACGTCTTCTTGAACGTCGCGGGCGGCATCCATGTCGACGAGCCCGCCGTTGATTTGCCCGTGGCGATTGCGC
Organism: Polyangiales bacterium; assembly: GCA_038239005.1. Classification (GTDB taxonomy): domain Bacteria; phylum Myxococcota_A; class Polyangia; order Polyangiales; family Polyangiaceae; genus DASXHD01. The sequence continues at coordinate 12,661 of JBBSFE010000129.1, read as the reverse complement.
TCGCATCGAGCCTCCGCGGCAAAGCGATCGCCGATGACGTCGTTCTGTTCGGCGAAGTGGGGCTCGCAGGCGAAGTGCGCGGCGCCTCGAGCGTCCGCGCGCGTCTCACCGAAGCCGCAGCGATGGGTTTCCGCCGCGCAATCATTCCGCCCGCCGATCGGCAAGAGTCGAGCGGCCTCAACATCGAAGTCGTCATCGTGCGAACGCTCGCCGAGGCGCTAGAAGTCGTCCTCTGATCGGTGGTAGAACGCACGGTCATGCGTCTACCGAAAGTCACACTCGCTCTCTTTCTTGCAGTCGCCGCGTGTGACACGGGCGGCGGCGCGGACAACGCGGGCAGCCAGCAGCACGAGCTCATCGGCAAGCCGGCGCCAGCGTTCACCGTCGACTCGGCGAATGGTCACGGCAAGGTCACGCTCGCCAGCCTCAAGGGCAAAGTCGTCATCGTCGACTTTTGGGCGACGTGGTGCGGCCCCTGCAAAGAAAGTTTTCCGAAGCTCCAGGAGCTCTACACGAAGTACCAAGCGAGTGGCGTCGAGCTCGTGGGTATCTCCGAGGACGACGAGAACCAAGGCATCGCAGCCTTTGGCCAAGCACACGGCTCGGTGAAATTCCCCATCGGTTGGGATAGTGGCAAGAGCATTGCGGGCCAATACAAGCCGCCGACGATGCCGACCACGTTCGTCGTCGACAAGAACGGAATCGTTCGCTTCGCACACGTCGGCTACCACGCGAGCGATGAAGCGGAGATGGAGAAAGAGCTCAAGACCCTCTTGTAGAGCGCAGTAAGACACTGTGTGTAAGCACGTAGCTCGTGGCTCGCGCGTTGCTCCGTGGGTCGCGATGTGATGATCTTTTGATGTGAGGGCGAGATTCACGGCGTTGGTGTTGGCGATCGGGATCGCAACATCAGCGAGCGCTCAAGATCTCTCTGCGCAAAGACGCGACGTCATCGGTGCCTCGGACTTTCGCGTTCGCATGTCGGCGGCGCTCGTTCTCGGGCGCAGCCACGATCCGAATGCGCGCGTGGTGCTCGAGCAAGCGCTCGCAGATACCAACCCCGCCGTGCGCACGGCCGCGTGTGCGGCGCTCGGCGCGATCGGTGATGGCGCGTCCATCCCAGCGATCGAGCGCGCAAAGCAATCGGAGACCTCCGACAGCGCCCGCGCACAAATGGAAACGACACTCGGCCAGATGCGCCGCTCGACGACGCTTCAAGGCGTGCAGCTCGTCGTGCAAATCGGCGCGATGCGCAACACCACCACCGTGCGCGGCACCGACGTCGCAGAAATCCTGCGAGGCGCCGTAACCGCGCGCGCACGAACGCTCCCCAACATCGCGGTCGCTTCGCCCAACGACACCACCATCGTCGCGCGCGCCGCGGGCCAGCACGTTCCCATCGTTCTCCTCGACGGAAGCGTCACGAAGCTCGCGCAAAACGTGAGCGGCACGAACGTCACGTGTCAGGCCGAGGTCGAGTTCGTCGTTCGTAAAATCCCGGACCAAACGCTTCGCAGCACTCTTTCGGGCAGCGCCGCGGCGATGGGGTCGGGCACGACGTCCGCTCGAGGCATGACGTCGCTGCAGGATCAGGCGATTGGTGGCGCCGTCGAGAGCGCTCTCCGCAACGCCGATCAAGGACTCCTTCTCGCCGCGCGCTGAAGTATCGTCTCTTCCCGATGCGGGTGTTGTTCGTGTCCAAACCGATCGTGCCGCCGTTCGACGACGGCTCGAAGTGTCTCGTGCGCGACATCGCCGGCGCGTTGAAGATCGCCGAGCCCACGGTGATGGTTTCGCCGGGAGGACCCAGCCTCGGCGCGCGCGTGAAGCTCGAGCACGTCTACGGTGCAGCGGCCACGTTCGGGTCGGGCAATGCGCTCGCGTTCAATCGTCTTCTCTTTGGTGATCCGCTCGATGCGTGGCACTTCGTGTTCGCGCCGAACCCGGCATCGTCCGGCGCAGCGCGCGTCGCGATGCGCGCGCGTCGATCGCGCGGGTGGAAGGGGCACGTCGTGCAAACTGTCGCGAGTCGCCCGAAGGCGTTCGCGAAATCGCTTTTTTTCGGCGACCGCATCGTCGCGCTCTCCGAGTGGACGCGCGTTCGTCTTCTTCGCGCGGGCATCTCCGACGCCACCGTTCGCGTGATCCCTCCGTGCGTGAGCGAACCGAAGCCGCGCACCACGAGAGAAGAAGTGAGAGCGCAGCTTGCCCTTGGTCCTGGGCCGCTCATCGTCTATCCGGGCGATCTCCACGTTTCGTCCGGCGCGGCGACGGTCGCGCTCGCCGCCGCGGAAGTTCTTCGCGCAGTGCCTGGCGCGCGCTTCGTGTTTGCGTGTCGCGCGAAAGGCGCCGACGTCGCCCCGTACGACGCGGGTCTTCGCGCAGCGCTTCGCGGTCTCGACGATTACGTTCGGTTCGCCGGCGCAGTCGACGACATGCACGGCCTCCTTGCGGCTGCCGACGTCGTTGCTTTTCCGGTCGACGATCTCTACGGCAAAATCGATTTGCCCATCGTGCTCCTCGAATCCATGGCGCTCGGCACGCCCATCGTCGTCGCGTCCGAGGGCCCGCTCGAAGAGCTACCCGCGATGCAAGTCGCCCCGCGCGATGCAAACGCACTTGCTGCGGCGATCATCGAGCTCTGCCACGACGCCGCCGCACACGCGAAGTGGAGTCTGCTCGGCAAAGAAACTTGGCGACGCCGCCACACGCCCGAGATCGTCGCCGCGCAGCACGACGCCATGTACGTCGAGCTGTGCTAATCGCATGCTTCGATGATCAAGTTATCGGAAGAGGTTCGCTCGGAGTTCCTCGCGTACTTCGGCGAGCGCGGGCACGACGTTCAAAAGAGCGCGTCGCTCCTCACGCGCAACGATCCCACGCTTCAGTTCGTCAACGCTGGCATGGTCCCCTTCAAGGACGTCTTCACCGGCAAAGAGACGCGCCCCTACAAGCGCGCGTGCTCCGCGCAAAAATGCATCCGCATCAGCGGCAAGCACAACGACCTCGAGAACGTCGGCGTCACCGCGCGGCACCACACGTTCTTCGAGATGCTCGGCAACTTCAGCTTCGGCGACTACTTCAAAGCCGACGCCATCGAATTCGGCCACGATTTTCTCATCCGCGTTCTCGGCCTTCCGAAGGAGCGCATGCTCTTCACGGTGTTCGGCGGCGAAAACGGAATCCCCGCAGACGACGAAGCGCGCTCGCTCTGGAAAAAAATCGCAGGCGTCTCCGACGATCGCGTTCTTGGTTTGGGCTCCGCCGACAACTTCTGGCAAATGGGCGAGACCGGCCCATGCGGCCCGTGCACCGAAGTGCACGTCTATCTCGGAAGCGGCGAGCCCGATTACTCCACGTTCGGCCAAGAGCCCGCCGCAGACGGCACGGGCTGGACGGAGATCTGGAATCTCGTCTTCATGCAGTTCGATCGCAGCGCGCAAGGTCTCGCGCCACTCCCCGCGCAGTCGGTCGACACGGGCATGGGCCTCGAGCGCGTGTCGTGCGTCGTTCAAGGCGTCACGAGCAACTACGACACGGATCTCTTTCGCGGTCTCGTCGATGACGCCGCGAGCATTTCCGGCAAGAAATACGGCGCATCCGGCGCCGACGACGACGTCTCGATGCGCGTCATCGCCGACCACGCGCGCACGACGGCGTTCTTGATCGCCGAAGGCGTGTTCCCCGATCGCGATGGGCGCGAGTACGTCCTTCGCCGCGTGATGCGCCGCGCGATTCGTCATGGGCATCGCCTCGGCATACGCGAGCCGTTCCTTCATCGCGTCGCGCTTCGCGTCGTCGATGCGATGGGCAACGCATACCCCGAGCTTCGCGAGCGCCGCGATCTCATCGCGAGCGTCAGCGAGCAAGAAGAGGTGCGCTTCCGCGACACCATCGAGCGCGGTCTCAAGATCCTCGACGAAGAAGTCGCCTCGATGCGCACGCGCGGAGAAACGCGCATCGCCGGCGACGTCGCATTCAAGCTCTACGACACCTTTGGATTCCCGCTCGACCTCACGGCGGTCATCGCACGCGAGCGCGATCTCACGGTCGACGAAGCCGGCTACGACCGCGCCCTCGAAGCGCAGCGCGCACGAAGCGCGGGCTCGAAGGTCGGCGAGCAAGCCGTCGATGACGTGTGGCACTCGCTCGTCGAGAAGCACGGCGCGGTTCGCTTCACGGGATACGAACGCGAAGAAGGCGAGGCGCGCGTCGTTGCCATCGTGAAAGGCGGCGCCGTCGTCGAGCGCGCGAGCGAAGGCGAAGAAGTCGCCGTCGTCGTCGATGTCACGCCGTTCTATGGGGAGTCTGGTGGCCAAGTGGGCGATCAGGGCAAATTCACCGCCAAAAGCGGCGCATTTAACGTGCAAGATACACATAAACCCGTGACGGGCATGGTCGCCCACATCGGCCGCGTGACGAGCGGGGCCATCGCCACGGGCGACGCGCTCAGGCTCGAGGTCGATCACGCGCGGCGTACGGCCACGCGCCGCAATCACTCCGCGACGCACTTGCTCCACTGGGCGCTTCGCACCGTGCTCGGCGAGACGGCGTCGCAAAAAGGCTCGCTCGTCGGCCCGGAGCGTTTGCGATTCGATTTCGCGCACGGCAAATCGCTCAGCGACGACGAAGTGCGCCGCATCGAAGACCTCGTGAACGACAAAGTGCTCGGCGACGCCCCGGTGCAAACCGAAGTGCTCCCGATCGACCAAGCACGCAAGCGCGGCGCGATGGCCATCTTCGAAGAGAAATACGGAGACGTCGTCCGCGTCCTCACCATGACGAAAGACTCCATCGAGCTCTGCGGCGGCACGCACGCGCGCGCTCTCGGCGAAATTGGCATGTTCAAGATCGTCAGCGACTCCGCGCTCGCCGCCGGTGTTCGCCGCATCGAGGCCGTGACGGGGCTCAACGCGCTCGCGCACGTTCGCCAGCTCGAATCGATCGGCAAGCACGCCGCGCAATCTCTCGGCGTTGGAATGTCTCAGCTCGCCGAACGCGCCGACAAAGTCGTCGCCGAAAAGAAATCCCTCGAGCGCGAGGTCGCCGATCTCAAACGCAAAGTCGCGATGGGCGACGGCGCTGCCGATCCCACCAAAGACGCACGCGACATCCCCGGCGGCAAAGCGCTCGTTTTCCGCGCCGACGTCCCCGACGCATCGACGCTCCGCGAGCTCGCCGAAAAGCTACGCGACAAGCTCGCGCCCTCGGTCATTCTCGTCGGCGCCGCAAGCTCGGACAAGGCGATGCTCGTCCTCACGGTCTCGAAAGAGCTCACCGATCGCTACAAAGCCGGCGACCTCATCAAAGGCGTCGCGCAGCTCGTGGGCGGCTCCGGCGGCGGGCGCCCCGACATGGCCCAAGCCGGCGGCACCGAGGTCGGCAGGCTCGACGAGGCTCTGCAAAGCCTCTACGCGCGCCTGGCATGACCATGAAAATTCATAGTGGCGATATGAATATTCATGGTAATCTGCCAATGTGATCGAACGCGTCGAGGCGCGCAAGCACATCGAGCAGCTTCTCCGCGCGTATCGCGTCGTCGCCCTCGTTGGCGCACGCCAGGTCGGCAAGACAACGCTTGCGCGAGCGGTCGCCGCATCGCGCGACGCGACGTTCTACGATCTCGAGGACCCCGCACATCTCGCGAAGCTCGATGATCCGAGCCTCTTCATGCAGGATGCCCGTGGCCTTGTCGTCCTCGACGAAGTCCAACGTCGGCCTGACATCTTTCCGGTTCTGCGCGTGCTCGCCGACAAACCTCGCGGTCCTCGGTTTCTCGTGCTCGGAAGTGCATCGGCCGAGCTATTGCGACAATCATCCGAGTCGCTGGCGGGCCGCATCACCTATGTCGAGCTGTCACCCCTCGGCCTCGAGGAGGTCGGCCGCAAAAACGCGACGAAGCTCTGGCTTCGCGGCGGTTTTCCACGAGCGTTCACCGCGCCGAGCGACGCCCGAAGCTTCGACTGGCGACGGAGCTTCGTACAGAGCTTTGTCGAGCGTGACGCGCCGCAGCTCGGAATCAACGTCGCCGCGGCGACGCTCAGACGATTCTGGGCGATGCTCGCGCACGTGCACGGCCAAACGCTGAATTACTCGGAGCTCGCGCGCTCGATGGGCGTGACGGACATGACGATCCGTCACTACGTCGATGCGCTCGCGCAAACGTTCATGGTGCGTCTCTTGCCGCCTTGGTTCGAAAATCTCGGAAAGCGCCAGGTCAAAGCGCCGAAGCTGTTCTTCTCGGATACGGGGATCTTGCACACGTTCCTCGATGTACGTACGTCGGGCGATTTGCGCGCGCACCCGAAGGTCGGAGCATCGTGGGAGGGATTCGTGATCGATGCGATCATGCGACGTCTCGGCGTGGGGCGCGAGGCGTGTTTCTTCTGGGCCACACATCAGGGCGCAGAGCTTGATTTACTCGTCGTCCGCGGGAAAAAGCGTCTCGGCTACGAAGTGAAGCTCACGGCTGCGCCGAGCGTCACGCCGTCCATGCGCATCGCGCTCCGAGATTTGCGGCTCGATTCGCTCGATGTCATCCACGCCGGCCAAGATACGTTTCCGCTCGCGGACGGCATTCGCGCTGTTGCGCTCACGCGCATCTCGGCCGACGTGCGTCGGCTCGCCTAAGCCTCGTCGGCTTTGGGCGCGTTGCCGAGGATGAGGTCGATGCGTTTCATCGTCTTGTCGTCGAGCTTCTTGGCGACGTCGAGCGCCTTCATATTTTCGGTGACTTGCTCACGGCGTGACGCGCCGGTGATCACGGTCGAAACGTTCGGGTTCTTCAAGCACCACGCGAGCGCCAGCTGCGCTTGCGTGCACCCGAGCTCTTTCGCGACGGGTGCGAGGTTTTTCACGTGCGCGATGCGCTCTTCGTCGAGCACCACTTCGGCGAGCCACTTCATGTTCGAGAGATCGAGGCGTGAGCCCTTCGGGATGCCATCGTTGTATTTTCCGGTAAGCACGCCCGAAGCGAGCGGGCTCCAGATGGTCGTGCCGTAGCCGAGCTCTTTGAAGAGCGGCGCGTACTCGATCTCGAAGCGGCGGCGCCAGAGCATGTTGTATTGCGGCTGCTCCATCACCGGAGGCGTGAGGCCGTTTTCTTTCGCGATGCCATGCGCGCGCATGATGTCGGCGGCGCTCCATTCGCTCGTACCCCAGTAGAAAATCTTTCCCTGTCGCACGAGCACATCCATCGCGCGCACGGTCTCTTCGATGGGCGTCTCCGGATCGGGGCGGTGACAGAAACACAAATCGACGTACGTGAGCTCGAGCCGATCGAGCGCGGCGTGCACGCCTTCGATGACGTGCTTGTGCGAGAGGCCTTTGTCGTTTGGGCCTTCGCCGCCCCAGAATATTTTCGTCGAGACGATGTACGAGGAGCGCTTCCAACCGCTCTTCTTGAGCACCGCGCCCATCGTCGTCTCGGCTTTGCCGCCGCCGTACGCTTCGGCGTTGTCGAAGAAGTTCACGCCGGCATCCCATGCAGCATGCATGCATTCGCCGGCGACGTCCTCGCCGATCTGACTGCCCATCGTGACCCACGCGCCCAGCGAGAGCGCGCTGACTTTGAGGCCCGATTTTCCGAGGCGCCGGTACTCCATGGTATCTGTCTCCGAATGCGTCGATGGTTGATCGTTGTCGCCCTCGTGTCGTGCCACGCAAAGGATGAAGCGCGCACTCTCGTGAAGGCGATCGATGCGTATCGCGCCGCGCCCAACGATGACAAGCCCGCGCGCGCAGACGAGCTCGACAAAGTCGCGTGCACCGATCCAGAAGTGTGCGCCTTGAAAGACACGTGCCGCAAAGCCGCCGACCCGACCGCACGCGGTTTGCGCACGCAGCAAGAAGTCGCCCGCGCCGCGCACGACACCGGCCCATACCCCGATGATCTCGCGGCCAAATGGAAATCCGCCTCGAGCGATCTCGCCGAGGGCTACGGTTTCCTCGAGGAGTGCCGCACGAAGACCGAGGCGCTACGCCAGCGGTTCGGCATTTAGACTTCGGCTGATCCGAGAAACGATCGCAGGGAAATCACCTGAGAAACGATCGCAGGGAATTTGGCTTGGGATCGGATCGCAGGGAATTTGGCTTGGATCAGATCGCGAGCTTGGGTTCTTCGCGCCCCCGCTGCGAGGGCCGGCAGTACGAAACGCGCTCTAGTCCACCCCGTCACGACGGCGAGCGCGGTCTGGATGTTCGCGAAGTTCGTGCTCGTGGGATTCGGTCGCGACGCGTGCTAAAAGCCCGACCCCATGTTCGACGCGCTTGCCAAGGGGTTCAAACAGGCGAAAAACCGCCTCGCGGGCCTCACCGAGCTCAATGAGCAAAACATCGAAACCGCCCTTCGTGAGGTGCGGCTTTCGCTGCTCGAAGCCGACGTCGAGCTCGGTGTCGTCAAATCGTTTCTCTCGCGCGTGAAAGACAAAGCGCTCGGCGAGATCGTGCGCCTGAAGACGAAGACCGACAGCGGCTCGATGAAAGTCACCGCGTCCGATCAGTTCATCAAGATCTGCCACGACGAGCTCGTCGCCTTCATGAGCGCCGAGGGCGACGCCATCGTTTGGGCAGACAAAGGCAAAATCACCGGCATCATGATGGTGGGTTTGCAGGGCTCCGGAAAAACGACGACGTGCGCGAAGCTCGCGCGTTTTCTCACGAGCGAAAAACACAAGCCGATGCTCGTCGCTGCCGATATGCAAAGGCCCGCCGCCGTCGAGCAGCTTCAAGTGCTCGGCGAGAGCGTTGGCGTTCCCGTGTTCAACATTCCGGGCGCGTCGCCGCTCGACATCTGCAAAGCCGCGCCCGCTGAAGCGAAGGCGAAAGGCTGCGACGTCATCATCTTCGACACCGCCGGCCGCCTCGCGATCGACGAAGCGCTGATGACCGAGCTCGCCGACGTGAAAGCCGCGGTGCATCCGGAAAATATCTTTCTCGTCGTCGACTCGATGATCGGCCAAGACGCCGTCAAAGTTTCACGCGGCTTCCACGACAAGCTCGACATCACGGGCGTCATCCTCACCAAGCTCGATGGCGACGCACGCGGCGGCGCGGCGCTCAGCATTCGCGAGGTCACCGGCGCGCCCGTTCGATTCATGGGCATGGGCGAGGGGACCGACAAGCTCGAAGAGTTCCGTCCCGAAGGCATGGCGTCGCGCGTGCTCGGCATGGGCGACGTCGTCGGCTTGATGAAAGACTTCGAGCAAGTCGTCGATCAGAAAAAAGCCACCGAAGACGCCATGCGCATGCTCGAGGGGAAATTCACCCTCGATGATTTTCTCGAGCAGATCAAAACGATCCAGAAAATGGGATCGCTCAAAGACATCGTCGGAAAAATGCCGGGCATGGACATGCTTCCCGCGGGCATGGCAGACAACCTCGACGACAACGAGCTCGTAAAAATCGAAGCCATCATCTCGAGCTTCACCGCGAAAGAGCGCCGCGATCCCGAAGTGCTCATCCGCGAGCCCGCCCGCGCGAAACGCATCGCACGTGGGTCAGGTACCAAGCCCGGTCAGCTCCCCAAGAAGGACGCACGCGGCAACATGGAAATCGTCGAGACGCCCGCCGAGAACGTCGTGATGGAGCTCGTCCAAAAGTTTCTCTTCATGAAACAAATGATGGACGGCCTCGGCGCCAACATGGGCCTCCTCGGAAAAATCCCCGGGATGAAAAACCTCGGCATGGCGAACGCTCTCCGCAAAATGCAAAAAGGAGGCGGCGGCATGCCCGACCTCAGCGCGCTCATGGGCGGCGGCGGCATGCCCGGCATGGGCATGGGCGGCATGCCCGATCTCAGCGCGCTCCTCGGCGGCGGCGGCCCCGACTCGAGCATGACGAAGATGAAGGCCCTCAGCGACAAAGAGCGCAACGCCAAAAAGGCCGCGCGCAAACGCGAAAAAGACGCTCGCCGTAAGAGCCGCCGCTAAACGTCGCCTCGCGCCGCTGACATCGACGCCGCCGTGTGGGATGGAGGCGCGTTCTTCGATCTCATCGCATCAGAGGGCGAAAGCCTGCCTGTGTGAAGTGCACGTCTGTTGTCGCGATCTCGGCGAGCGATTCGTCGTTCATGATCTCCATGCTGAGGCAATCGGTCAGGCTCCATGACTTGTCCGCATGCTTCGCGTAACGATGCTCCGCGCGCGCGAGCAGCGCACGATCGATGCCCGCGATCGTCCAACCCGTCGTCGCGCGTAAGCGCGGGAGCGTCGCGGCGGCGAGCGACCGCAGCGGCGAGCGCGCGAAGAAGTTCGCATACTCGATGAGCACGGCGTCGCTCGTCACGAACGTGCGTTTTTCCCGTGCCCACGCCTTCGCCATTTTCACCGCGCGCGTGTGATGCGCATCGGCCGCGTTCGTCAGCGCGACGAGGTACGCGGTATCGACGAAAACGGCCGTCGTCAAAGCTCGCCAACGAGGTATTCGTCGATGCGTTCGCTGCCGTCGATGCGGTCGTCTCTTCCAGCGGCGGCGCCGAGCGCGACGAGCGCGTCGGCCGCGGTCGTCACTGGCGACGCGACGATCGGCACGTCCGCGACGATGCGATGGATCTTCACGTCGATGCGGTCGCCCGCGCGGAGCCCCGTGACGTCGCTCGGGATCGAGAACTCGTTGTCGTAAGTGAGCTTCGCGAGGTGGTGGTTCCAGCGGCCGCGACCCGACCGCCGAATAGAATACGCGATGATGTGATTCTGACGCCGGCGGGCGAGCCCGAGCGCCGACTGAGCCTCCGCCGGGATGGCCACGAGTCGATTCTTGCTGCGCTGGACCTTCGTCGTGAACGCGACGAGCGTGGGTGTGACGTGCGCCGTCATGTGGAGAGTCTGAACGCCCGAGGGCTCTTGTCAAGTCGCTCGCTCGACAGGAACAACGACCGCCAACGCTCGCCGTAAGGGCCGCCGCTATCCGCTGGCGCAGAATCATGGGTGTTAGGCATCCATGAAAATCCTCACTCAGAGTACGTTATTTCATGAATCACGTCGTCCATGAAAATGCGCAAAATCTCTGGTAAACCGCTCCCATGCTGAAAGTGCGTCCCTTCTTTTTCGCGGTGATGGCCGCGGTCCTGTGTGCCTGCGTCGGCGGCAGCAAGGGTCTCTCGAGCGACGACAAAGAGCGGCTGAAGCCGTTCATCTCGGACAGCGAGCCCGCCGACATCCCGCACAAGGTCGACATCAACTTCGAAAATAAAGTGCACATGGTCGGCTACAAGGTCGAGCCCGAAGTCGCCAAGCCCGGCAGCGAGATGAAGATCACGTACATCTGGCGCTGCGACGATTCGCTCGACGACGGATGGGCGCTCTTCACGCACGTCACCGACGAATCGATCTCGAAGAGCGACAACCTCGACTGGGCAGGCCCGCTCCGCGAGAACCGCGACAACAAACAATTGCTCGGCCCTTCGAAGTGGGAGCGCGGGAAATATTATCTCGACGAGCAGCCGTACAAAGTTCCCGATTGGGTCAAAGGGCCCGAGCTCACGTTTTATGTCGGCATCTGGAAGGGGAGCGCGCGCTTGCACGTCGTCTCCGGTCCGAACGACGGCGAGAACCGCGCCATCGCCGCGAAGGTGAAGACGGGCGTCACCGCGCCGCCTCCTCAAGAGATGCACTCGGTGCTCCCCGAAATCACCGTCGGCCAGAAGCTCGCCGCGAACGAGAAAATCACGATCGACGGCAAAGCAGACGAAGCCGCATGGAAAGGAGCCGCGGTACTCGGCCCTTTCGTTGATGTGGGGACGGGCGCACCCAACGCCGCGTTCCCCGTGAACGGCAAGGTTCGCTTGCTGTACGACGACACGAATCTCTACGTCTTCGGCGAGATGACAGACCCCGATGTCATCGGGGGCTTCGACGACAAAACGAAAAAAGCTCCCGCCGCAGACGACAAGAACGATTCCCCGTGGACGGTCGGCGGCCAGCCGAAGCTGTGGACGAAAGACGCGCTCGAGATGATGGTCGACCCAGGCGCCGCAGGCGACAACAAGGTCTACTTCGAGCTGCAGTTCAATCCGCAGAACAAAGTCTTCCACGCGCAGTTCGACGACTTCCGAAATCCCAGCACCGAGCCCAACGGCCCCTTCGGTCACGAAGATTGGGACCCGAAGTTGAAGAGCGCGGTCGTCGTGCACGGCACGATGGACAAGGCGGGCGACCAAGACCAAGGCTACGACGTCGAAGTCGCCATCCCGTGGGTCGCGTTCGCGAAAAACCCTTCATCGAGCCCGCCGAAGCTCGGCGACGTCTGGCGCATGAACTTCTACGCGATGAAATCAAACCAAGCCGTCTCGTGGTCGCCCGTCATGGGCCAAGGTTTCCACCGCGCAGCCCGCTTCGGCAAAGTCCACTTTGGCGCCTCGACCACCGCCACGCTCACCCCGCCCGTCGCGAGCGGCTCGGGCGCACCGCTGCTCCCGCCTCCTCACATCCCGCGCATGCACCTGCCCAACAACATGGCCCAGGGACCCACGCCCTAAGAGACAGCCGCCAAGGCGCCAAGGCGCCAGAAGACGAGAAGAGAATTTGGGTTCAAACCGCACGTAACGTAGACCTCCCTCGGATTCGCTGACACGCCGCCGAAAGAAATCGGATGCGTACCCTGCCTCGTTACACCGCTGAATTCAAAGCTGACGCTGTCGCCAGCCTCGCAAAGACAGGTCGAT
>JBBSFE010000128.1:0-18805 GCA_038239005.1 Polyangiales bacterium | reverse complement strand
ATGATGATTTTTGCGTCCTGCCCACCGAGCTCGATGACCGAGCCGACATCCGGGTGGAGCTGCTCGACGGCGAGCGTGACGGCGTTCACTTCTTGAACGAATTTCCCGCCGGTGGGCTCGCAGAGAGGAGCCGAGCCCGAGCCGGTGAGAAACATGCGGAAGCGCTCTTGGTCCGGGAGCGCCGCTTTGATTGCGTTGAGGAGCTCGAGAACTTTCTCGGGCTGCTTCGTATGGTGGCGCTGGTAATCGCTCCAGAGGATTTGTTTCGTCTCCGGGTCGATCACGACGGCCTTGACGGTGGTGGAACCAACGTCCATCCCGATGGCCAGCGGCCGTTCTTGAGCCATACGAAAGCCTCCTCAGCGACTGACTGACGTGTCAGTCGACGGAAGGCTACTTACGGACGAGGCTGAGGGCAACCGCTATTAAAGCTGGTAATCTGCATGCATCGATGGCCGAGCCTCTTGAGCGCAAACGTCACCCTGCGGCCGTCACGGCGGACGCCAAAGCGACGCGGAGGCAGGAAATCCTGCAGGCGGCGCGCGATGTGTTCGCAAAACACGGATATCACGCGGCCAAAGTCGAGGACATCGTGGGTGGCGCCGGGGTCGCTCGCGGCACGTTCTACCTGTACTTCGAGGATAAACGCGCGATTTTCGAGGAAATTGTCGACCGCCTTTTGGTCCGATTTGGAATGGCCATTCAGCGGGTCGATGTCGCAGCGGACGTGAGCGACCAGGTGCGCTCGAACATCCGCCGCATCGTGCACCTCCTTCTAGAGGACAAGCTGACGACCAAGATGCTCCTCTCTGACGCCCACGGCGTAGACCTCGCCTTCGACCGAAAGATTCACTCGTTCTTCGAACAGGTCCGCTCCTTATTAGAGGAGAGCTTGCTCGACGGTCAGGAGCTCGGCATCGTCGTCGCGGGCAAAGCGCGCCTTCAAGCGATCTTCATCATCGGCGCTCTCAAGGAAGTGATGAACCAGGTGGTGGTGCGCGGCTGGGACGACTCGGAAGAGGAAATCGTCGAGTCGCTCTTCGCATTTCTCCGCGACGGCGTGATCACTTCGGAATGATTTCTCCCCCCGCTCGTGCTCGGGCTCGTGCTCGGCGCGGCTCAGGGTGACCGTGTGTGCCCACTCGCCGCGCTCTGCGCGCGAGCCCTGCGCGCGAGCGTCCCCCTCACGGCGTCGCTCCGCGCCGCCGAGGTGGGAGCGAGAAGAAGAGTCACTTCCGGAAAACGATCGCAGGGAATTTGGCTTCGATCAGATCGCAGGGAATTTGGCTGGGATCAGATCTCAGCATGAGAGAGTCTTCGCGAGAACCGCCGCGTCGGAGCACCTGGTGTTCTTCTCGCAGCCCACCTCGGCGGCGCGCAGAGCGCGGTGAGGGCTCACTCACATCAAATGGATCCGCGCCGAGCACCCGCGGGCCCCAATAGGCACGTAGCTTTGGCATTCCTACTTGAGCGCGTTCGAGGGCGATGCGCTGGCGCTCGATTCGAGCGCGCGAATAGCGCGGTTGCGTGATGCCCAGATAGACGCCAATCGCGTCTCCGCGATGGCCCCGATGCCACATGATGCGAGACATGCGGCCGATGGCGGTGGAGCGTTTCCCGAAGACGAGAATCAGGATGGCCAGCGCGTTCGTGAACGGCAACGTCCACACGATCCACGGAACGTATTCGCTGAGCGACAAGATCGGCAACGTCGCGCACAGAAGCAAAGTCGCGAGCCAGTCGAGCACCGGAATGCGCGACCTCTTCGGTCGAGGCGTCCAAGTGCGGCTCGCGTGATCGCGATATGGATTCATCACATTCTCCCATTCCAAACAGGCATGCATGCGCCCAGCGTCCACCACTGTGCGCTCACGCGACCGCACACCTCGACCGTGTTGCCTTCTTTCTTTACGCCGATCGATGCTTCGGCGGCGAGGCCTTCGCCGGCACCGGCCGTCACGCTACCAGCGCCGGCTTTGTGAATCGTGCCCTCGATCCCGACGATGGTTGCGTTGCCTCCGAGATGCACGCCGGTCGAGCCGTCCTTGTTGTGAAACCCAGGGCCGTAGTTGACGACTCCAGCATCCGCGCTCGCAGTCACGTCGACACCATGGACGTTTTTTTTGGCTTCGCCGTGAAGCCCTGTAGCTGAGGGGCCTGCGTTGCTCGTCGAGAGCTCGACCCGGACATCGCCGACCGTGACGCGCTCGTCTTGGTGAATTTTCTTTTCGGCGACCCAACCGTGTCCGACCTCGGCCGAGTGAATCGGCGTGCGCCAAGCTTCGGCGTCTTGCATTTTCGCGTCCTCTCGCGCCTTCGCGGTGGTGAGCTGCTCGTTCGTCGCGCCCTTGGGCGGATCCTTCGCGTTGCGCTCGGTCATGACTTTCTCGGCGATGTCGAAGCGCGCTTGGTCGTCGGCGTAGCCCTCGTACGATTTGCCGGACGTGAGGCGCTTCGAGAGGGTTTGCACCGCCTTGTCGAGAGCGTCGTTCGACATCGTTTCGTACTGTGCGCGCATCAGGTTCTTCGCAATTGCAGCGATCTCAGCGGGTCTTTGCTGCGGCGCGACGACGACCGGATCTTCGTGCGGATTGCCAAGCGACATGTTGTTGCCGCAGGTCTTCGTGGCGTCATCGCAGTCGTCGTCCACGGGCAGGCGAACGTAACGAAACGGATCGCTCTCGACGCGTGTGTCGCTCATGCCGCCCCTTCGGCCCGAGCGAAGCCAGAGTTGCGAGCAATCGAGCCTTCTTCTGCTCCGAGATGGAGGGAAGCAAATACAGCCGAAGGGGTGGAGGGCTCGCGCGCAGAGCGCGGCGAGGGCTCACACGCGTCAACTTGATCCGCGCCGAGCACGAGCACGAGCGGGGGGAGAACAAATCCTGAACGAGCCCCGCGTCTCCTATCGCGGTCTCGGCAACCGGTCCCCGTAGTCCGGGTACGCCGGTCGGACGAGCTTCTTCGGGGGGTTCTTCGCGAGCGCGTCCATCGCGGCGGCAATGGCGCGTTCGAGTTGCGGATCGTGTCCCTGGCGGATGAGAGCCGGGTCTTGCTCGACTTCGATGTCGGGCGCGATGCCGTGGTTTTCGACTTCCCACTCGCCGTGCGTTCCGTAGAGAGCCCAGCGCGGCGCGGTGATGCGGCCGCCATCGATCAGCTGCGGGTAGCCGCCGATGCCAACCAAGCCACCCCACGTGCGCACGCCCACGAGCGGGCCAAGCTTTGCGTTTTTGAAGAGCCATGGGAGCGCGTCGCCGCCGGAGCCCGACATTTGATTTGCGATCATCACCTTCGGGCCGAAGATCCCTTGCATCGGGAGCGTTACGTCCTCGCCCTCGCGCGTCGTGGCGCCCATTTGGGGCGTCCACTGGAGGACGTTCACGATGTAGTCGGCGATGTAGCCGCCGTGGTTGAAGCGCTCGTCGAGGATGACCGCGTCTTTGCCCACTTCGGCGAAGTAGTAGCGGTTGAAGTTCGTCAAGCCGCCGGCATGCGTGTCGGGGATGTAGACGTAGCCGACGCGGCCTTTCGAAATCTCGGAGACCTTCTTGCGGCTGTCCTCCATCCACGTGCGAAGACGCAGCGCTTCTTCGGAGCCGATCGGAACCACCGTGACCGGGTGGCCCGTGTCTTTCGCGCTCGAGCCGACGGTGATGACCGTTTGTTTTCCTGCGCGACCTTGGAAGAGGCGATCGACGTCGTCCTCGCCGCGTAGATCTTGGCCGTTCACCGTCAAGAGAAAGTCGCCCTCCTTTACATCCGTGCCCGGCTCGGTGAGCGGCGCGCGGAGCTTCGGGTTCCAGTTCTCTCCTTTGAGGATGCGCGCAAAGCGATAGCGACCGTCTTCGATTTTGTAATCCGCGCCGAGGAGGCCGACGTTCACGCGCTCTTGTCGCGGATACGTTCCGCCGCGCGCCCACACGTGACCGAGGACGAGGTTCGAGAGCATCTCTTCGAAGAGCGCGTTGAGATCCGCGCGACCCGAAATGCCTTCGAGGAATGGCTCGTAGATTTTCTCCGCCTTCGCGAGGTCGAGGCCGTGCGCGTTGGGGTCGTAGAGAAAGTCGCGCTGGACGCGCCAGATCTCGCGGAACATTTGCTTCCACTCGACGCGCGGATCGACCCACACCTCGACGCCGTCGAGCGAGATTTTGCCGTCGTCCGCTTTGGGTGTCTTGTCGGCGTCGACGATGAACCATTGATTGCCGTGCGCGTAGAGGACGTCGTCACCGTCGGCCGAGACTTGGAACGTGTTGAGCTCGTCGCGGGGTGCGTCGACCTTCTCGAGATAGACCTCGGCTTTGCGTTTCTTCGAATCGTAACGATGCACCACGATCGGCGGGCGGTCGTCGCCGCCTCGTTCGTAGTCCTCATCGGCCGTCGAGATGGGTGCAGAAGAAACGAACAGCGCGCCTTTCGCAGCGACATCGAGCGAAACATAGTTTGCGCGATCGATCGGAAGCGCGACGATGCGTTGATCGAGGCCTTCGAAGTCGATGCGGACCTCGATGGGTTTCTTGGTTTTCTTTTTGGGAGCAGCGGCGGCATCGGAATCGCCGGCGTCGGAGTTTTCTTCGTCGCTCTCGGGCGCGTTCGGCGAAGGCTCGTCCTTCTTGAGAACGGCCGCGTACACGCTGCTCGTCGTCGGGTGACCCATCGACTCCATCTCGCCGCCGCTCTGGCCGCGGCCGACGTCCGTGCTCGCGACGAAGTAGATGAATTTACCGTCGCGATCGAAGCGCGGCGACGACGCATCGCTCCGGCCGTCGGTGATTTGGTGCGCCTTCTTGTCGTCGAGCGAATAAACGAAGATTGCGTGGAAGTGGTTCTCGAGCTCTTTGACGTACGTCACCCAGCGCGAGTCCGCCGACCACGCTTCATCGAACGACGCCCCCTCGTAACGGAGCGTGTCGATCTTCTGGAGGGTCGGGTGCTCGATGTCGATCAGCCACAAGTTGAGGCGCTTGTCGTTCAAGACGATCTTCTTCGAGTCAGGCGACCACCGTGGCGAATAGAAAAACGAAGGAGGCGTGCCGAGGTTGATGAAGTGCGTCGGGCCGAGCCCATCGGGCGCGCGGAAGTAGAGGGCGTACTCGCCGCCTTGATCGGAGAGCCACGCGATCCATTTCCCGTCCGGTGACCACGCGGGATCGCGATCGGCGACGCCGGGGCTGCGCGTGAGGTTGCGCACGTCGCCCTTTTTCTTCGGCACGCTGATGATCTCTCCATGCGCTTCGAAGAGCACGCGTTTGCCCGTCGGCGAAATCGCGGCGTGCAGCACCTGCGAGCGATATACGGGCTCGAAGCGCGCGCGCACTTGCGGGATCTCGCTCGCGATCTCGACTTTGATGGTTCGCTCTTTGTTCGTTGTGAGATCGAACAAGTGCAGCGCGCCGAGTGTCTCGAACACGATCGCGCCTGGACCCGCCGACGCGTAGCGCACGTCCCAACCGTTTGGGTCCGTGTAGAGTACACGCGCTGCGCCGCCCTTGCTGTCGGTGGCGTAGAGCGAGAAGGGCCCGTCGCGATCGGAGACGAAGTACACGGCGTCGCCCTGCCACATCGGCCAGCGCTGATTCTCGTCGCTGCGCGGCACCTTGACGACTTTCGAGTCGCCGAGATCCGCGATCCAAATCGGCGTGGTTTGGCCGCCGCGATATTTTTTCCAGCCGGGCTCCCACTGGGGAAACGGCACGTATGCGAGGTGGCTTCCATCGGGCGAGTACGTTGCTTCGACGCCGGACGGAAGCGGCACTTGGTCGGCGAGCCCACCCGCAAGCGGAATCGTGAAGAGCTTCGGGAGATCGCGCGGAGTCGCGCGCATCGAATAAAAGAGAACTTTTTTCCCGTCGGGAGAAAAACCAACGGCGACGTCGCTGCTCGGGCTGTACGTGAGTCGCTTGAGCTCTCCGCCGCTGCTCGACACGACATAGGCGTCGGTGTTGCCGTCGAACGTTCCCGTAAAAGCTATCTGCGATCCATCGGGAGAAAAAATCGGCCGGCTGTTGCGAAGTTGCCCTGTCACGATGCGGCGCGCGGTGCCGCCGTCACGTGGGACCGCCCAAATTTCGCCGCCGAACGCGAATGCGATCTCGGTCTTCGATAGGGATGGTTCTTGGAGAAGTAGCGGACCCTTGAGCGGCTCGCCGGGAGCGGGCACATTCGGCAAGGGCATCGCGCTTGCGGCAACCGTGGGCAGCGAGCTCACGGGGCTTTCGTCGACGAGCGCCGGGCCCCCGAATGCGAGAGCAACCAGCGCAATGGCGAGTAGCGCAAACGCGGCAAATACGCGGGCCTCGGATTTCATCAGTTCCTCTGGGGGCCGAACGTAGCCGAACTTGGCCGTCCTCGGGCTCCCTCGGTAATCACGATGGATGAGGATGGGATGGATCGGCGTGGTCGCGATCGCGCTGTCGATGGGGTGTGCGCCGACCATCGGCGCGGCAGCCGTGCCCGAGGTTCAGGCCGCGTACAACGACGCGCTCGTTCACGCGCAAAACAGCCAGCTACTCCTCAACATCGTGCGCATGCGGTACCGAGATACGCCGTACTTCGTCGACGTCTCGAGCGTCACGAATCAACAAACCTTCGGCGGCACGCTTGGCCTCGGCACCGACCTCGGGGTCGTACCGAGCGGCGCAACGAGCACGCTCCATCCCGGCGTGAGTGGCACCTTCTCGGTGACGCCCACGGTCGTCTACATGCCGCTGCAAGGCGAAGCGTTCGTGCGACGCATGGTCGCGCCACTCTCGCTCTATACGGTGCTCGCGCTCGCAAGCGCCGGGTGGAACTCGAGTCGCGTGTTTCGGCTCGCGATCGATCGCGTCAACGACCTGCGCAACGCGCCATCGGCTGCGGGGCCGACACCGCGTGAGGCGCCGCCCTACCGAGATTTTCTCGAGCTCGTCGACTCGATACGCACACTGCAAAACGCGGGCGCGCTCGAAGTGGCGCCCGCCAAACCCACGGATGTCGAGTCGTGCGTGTTCGTCGTGAACGCCGCCGGCGACGAACACATGGTCGAAGCGAAGCAGACGTTCGAGCGATTGCTGAAGGTCGACGATCGCGCGTCGTACACCGTCGTCAACTTCGCAGGCACGACCGAGCCGAACCAAGTTCACTTCCGCATGCGCTCCGTGCTGAGCGCGCTCTACTATTTGTCAGCCGCGGTCGATGCGCCGATCGAGCACGAACGGCGCGGCCTCGTGACGGTGACGCGCAATCCGGACGGCTCGCTCTTCGACTGGAAGGATGTATTCCGCAACCTTTTCCGCGTGCGCACGTCGGAGTCGAACCCGTCGCTCGCGTTCGTGAAGACGTATTACCGCGGTCACTGGTTCTACATTTCGGACGACGACCTCGACACGAAGAGCACGTTCCAGCTCATCGCCCATCTCGTGAGCATGCAAGCCGGCGCGTCTGCGATGTCGTCCCCGCTCCTCACGATCTCGGCTGCGGGCCACTGATTCGCAGCGAGGCACGAGGAGAGTCTAAACGTCGCTCGCGCGGCGGCCGACGCTTTGACGCCTCTCGCTCGGCGTCGACGTGCTCGGACCGCGCCGCGGAACGTACGAGCGCCGGCCCGAACCGTAAATATCGCGTAGCTCGTCGAACGACGTCACGCCGTTGTTCTCGGCGATTCGCGCGTGGGCGACGCACAAGTGCACCGTGCGCTCGGCGAACGAGACGTCGACGACTCGATAGCCTTTGCCGAACTCGGCGCCCGGATTGAAGCTCGCACATACTTCGCAGTGGTGTTGCATGCGTCGAAGTTGCCTGCGCCGAGCCGCTTAGGCCAAGTTAACTTCGACAGCGCCGTGAAGTCGTGCTCGGCGCCCTTCTTCGGCTCTTCGACTTGGATGCCGTCGAGACGCGCTCGACTGCCCCATCGTCGAGGTCAGCTCGGCTTCCGTATCGACGCCGAGGATGATTTCGGCCGCGACATCTACTTCGTTGTTGCGCTCGCCCGCCGCTATCGCTTGCCCGTCTCCGCGAGCTCCCTGATGGCCACATCGCATATCGCATCAGGCAACTACGCAGCGGGAGAGCCAAGGTACGTATCATGACTACGCTCGAGCTCCTTGCGCGACTTGCCACTCTGATCCCGCCCACCGCGCCATCCGCTCGTCCGCTTTCATGGTGTTCCACGCTGCCGCCGCCGACGAAGTCGAAGCGCACCACGAAGTCGCACCCCCCTCCGCGCTGGTTCCAAAAACGGAGCTCTTGACCCCCAACGTCATTGGCCTCGTTCATTGGCAACGCCTGAAAAACGGAGCTCTCCTAGCGCGCTCGACGCGAATCGACTGGCCCACCCTGCTCCGCCGAACCTTCGACACCGACGTCCTCGAATGCCCGAAGTGCACGGGCCACCTGAAAGTCATCGCGATCGTCGAACCGCCCGACACGCTCGCGATCCTCGACGAGCTCGACATCCCACGCGCCCCGCCCCGCCCCGCCCGCGATCCCACCGCACTCTTCGCGCCACCCAACACCGCCGACCTCCACGCCGAATGACCTCGCGCGCGCCGCTATCGCTGCGCCAAACACCTGCTCAAATCAGGTCCGCATTGCAGCCTGACTGGACGAACCTCGCCCGGGCTCGGATAATCCGCGTTACGTGAACTCTCTTACTCGCTCGTGCGCGCTTGGATTGCCTGGTCTCCGCCGGGCTGTCCGATCTCGATGAACATGCGAGAGGACTCGTAGCCGGCGTGATCTCGCTTCTTCCATCGCGTTCGCCGCACCTCGTAAGCGCTTCGTTCGCGGCGCATCTTGCTCAATCGATGATCACGACAATCATGTTGCCGTTCGCGCGAACAGCAAGTCCGCACCGCGATTTAGCAAGACCTCAGAAGGGTACGTCGCGCTGGAGCTCTTCGGCGAGCTCTTTCGACTCGGGCCGTTTGTCTTCCACGTGGAAGTCGCCTTGGATCATGTGGACGCCCGATGGCACGTGCGAGCCGATCGGGAAGACGGTGCCGTTATCGACGAGGAACGTCCACATCTCGTAGACGGGCTTTTTGCCGAGCGCGATCGTGTAGAAGCGGAGGTCGATCACATCGCCGTCGAGCTGCTTGGTCTCCCATGCGGCGAACGCCTTGGGCGTCTTGAAGGTCTCGCCCGCGTACTTCTTCGCGGCGACGAGGAACTGCCGTTTCTTCGCCAGTGACGAGCGGACGATGTCGCGGAGATCCATGTTCTTGCCGCGGAACGTCCACTTGCCGAGCGGCTTTCGTTTGGGAGCCGGCTTCGGTTTCTCGCGCTTCTCGTGGGCGCGCTTCACCTTCGTCATCGCGACGAAGCTCGCGGGGAGCGTCTCGTTCGCCGCGCGGAAAGCGTCTTCGATGTGCGGCGCCACAGAGTCGCGGAGACCGACAGCGAGCGACGTCATGATCTCTTTCGCCCACTTCTCGGCCCACGCGCGTCGCGCCTTCGGCGAGACCGCCGCGGCCGCGTGTGGCAGCGGACGGTCCCACGTCGCCATGTTTCCGTACGCGCATGCTGCGACCTCGGTCCAGATCTCGAGCCACTCTTCTGGAGACACGTCGAAGTACTTCTCCGCGATCCACGCTTGGATGGGCGGACCGGGCTTTGTTCTGTTTGCGAACTTGCGGCCGTACTCGTCGAGCGCGGCCTGTAGCGCGCGCCAATGTTCGTCGATGACGCTCGGCGCGTCGAGACCGATGAGACGCCGGCGCGTGCGAATGCTATGCGGAAGTCCAGCGTTCGGGTAAGAGGCGCCCTCTGGATCGAGCTCGCACAAGAGCTCGAGGATGCGTCGCTCGTCGTTCGAGAGCGCCCGCACGTCGACCGGGTTCGAGACGTAGGCGTTGTGACCGCCGCTCCGCGAAGGAAAAAACGCTTCGCGGATCTCCGTGAGCGGCGGGGCGAGGGGCCGCGAAGGACCGCGCACGAGCTTCGGCATCGCCTCGAGCTCGCGAATGACGGCCTTCGGATCGAGCTTCTTCTTCATGCGCGGAAGACTACAGCGCTGGTTGCGCGCGATGCCACGGCTTGTACTCGTGGCTCATTGTACGATGCGCCCGATGCTTTCGCGTATCGGTCTGTGGATTCGCGCCGCGTTGCCGCTTGTGGCGCTGGGCGTCTTTGCAGCCACGCTTTGGAAGTGTCTCGCGATCATTCGCGTGAACGGGCATTTGGAGAAATGGCAGCTCGGCAAGGAGTTGCCGATGATCTCGATGCTCGGGATCGAGGAGCCGGAGCATTCGGTTTTCGCGCGTGGGTTTTCGGTGCTCGCAGCTGTCATCGTCGTGGTGTTGCTGATCCGCAATCATCAACTCGCGCGAGAGCCGGCGCTGCGCCATCACGCTCTCGCGAGGCGCGTTGCGCTCGTCATCGGGTTCGGCGGTCTTGTCGCGCTCTTGGTGATGGCGTGGATTCCTGGCGATCAGCCCATCCACTTCTTTGGCGCGCTCGCAACATTCATGCTGCTTTCGATCTACGCGGCTCTTCACACGGGGCTTTGCGTTGCGCTGCGACGTGCGCCGAGCGCGCGCCCGTGGCCGAGCGTTCCCCTCTTGGCGTGGATGGTCGTGTGCCCGGCGGCGTCGATCGTGTTCGTCGTCCGGTGGCTCACGGAGCAGAGCGCGACTCCGCAATACGCTGCAGTCGCGCTGCAGTTTGCATACTTTCTCGCTCTCGTACCTGCGTTCGCCAAGCGTGCGCCCGTGAGCGCCGAGGTCGACGCGGTAGACACGAGCTCGAAGTATGGTTTGAGCGTCGTCGCGGTTTTGTCGGCGCTGATCTTCGCGGTGCTGGTGGTGCCGCAGAAGGCCATCGAGATGGACGACGTCTATGTTCCGTGCACCGGAATCGAGTGGTGCGTCGTGAATAGTCCGGACGTCGCGGCCTGCAACCATCGCTGGCTCGCGAAGGACTACGTCGTCGGGCAGAAGAACGTCGTCGCCACTGCGTACTGTCCAAAGATCGTGACCGTCGAGAGCCTGCCCGGAGCGCCTCACACACTCGCGTCGTTCGCGACTCCGTTCTTGTGGGTTCTCGGAACGCTCGGGTTCGCGGTCGTGTTCTTCGAACGGCCACGGCGTGCGCAAGATCCAAAGCGTCGCTGGCTCGCGCGCGCGGGTCTCTTGATCGTCGCGCTCGCAGTTCCACGATTGTCGCTGATGCTCGTCGAGCACGCCGGGACGCGGATTTCCTGGAACACTTTCCTTTGGCGCGCGACGCCGGTGTTCATGCTCGCTGCGACGTGTCTCGTCGTGACGTACGTTCGCGGCGATCAACTTCTGCGCGGCAAACCGATTCGCGGCATCGCAGGGCCGCTCGTGCTCGCGTACGCGGCGATCGCTGCGGGCATCGCGCTGGGTTTTGGAACCGTCTTCCGCATCAACGACATCCCTGTCGTGAACTTGGAGTACATGCGGGAGTCCAGCCGGCAGTTTCTTGCCAACCAATCGAGCGATGTATTCGAGCCCGTTCGACTCGCGCTGCTCCTCACGGCGCTCCCACTGTTTCTGATGGGCGCACTCAGTGCTGCGGTGGAGCCACGCTCGGTTCTCGAGCCGCGTCGTCAATGGGTCGCCCTTGGTGTGCTGTCCGTTGCGATGCTCGGCCACGTGATAGGCAGCGCTCTTGGTATCGTCCCGATCGCCATACTCGCCATTGCGCTCTCTCGACATCGACGGATCGGACGCGCGACGAAGGTCGCGCTCACGAGTGGATTGTTCGTCGCGGACTTGGCCGGCCTCGCGCTGCAGTGGACCGTGGTCGACGCGATTGCAATCGCGATCGCCTTCGTCATGTTGCGAGAAAAACCGCAGCAAGGATCCGACGACACGCGCGCCTTCGTGGCGGGCCTTGCCGCTGCAGCGGCGATCGTGGTCTATGCGGGCTGCCTCTGGCACGCGCAAGATGCGCAAGCCACGGCGTTGCTTCACGCACTCTCGCCCCGATGACATCGCGATCGCAGGGATATCGCCTTCGGATCTCGGTCGACTACCTGGTTGCAATCTGGCCTATCGCATCGGAGACCTGGGTGTAAAGTGTACGATTGCGATGAATGTGACCGGGTCATGGGCCGTCTGGGATGCGATAAAAAACCCGTCCCCCCGTACGGTGGGAGTGGGCGTTACGTGAACTCTCTTGCTCGCTCCTTCGCGCTTGGATTTACCGCCGTTGCACGCACGGAGCTGAAGTGATCTTGAGCCGCATCGAGCGGATCCAACTCCTAATCGAATCTTCATATTGGGTGAAGCAGCAATGAGGCACTCTCGTATCGCGCTCTGCGTGTCTTTGATTGCATGTGCAGCCAAGAGCTGGGACCAGACAGCGGCGCGGATTCGTCGGTCGACGGCACGAACGGACGGCGCCGTAGCGGATGGCCAAGTCGACGCTGTCGTAGATGGAGGCGCGTCCGACGTTGCGCCCGAAAGCGGTCCAAAGTACCCGCCGGCAGTGTGGAGCCTAGCGGTCGACCACGCAGGTTACGCGGATGGGGATTGGTGGGGACCAAACATTGGGGTCGTGGTTCAAGGTGGCCCAGGCCTCAAGGCAAAATCGATCGCGCCGGCGCTCACACAAGATGCCGCTGTCTCCATCGTCTACGCCGAAGATGGCGGACTGCAGACCTTCAATGATTTCAACGGCGCGAGGGTCATCGAAGTCAATGCGGTGCAGGATGCTCATGGGCCAAGCGTGCAAGCCACGTTGATCGACAGCCCGGGGGGTCACGACACAAAAGCTCTACGCAAATGACCTGGGAGCGCCGATCATACCTTGGATTGCCTGGTCTCCGCTTGGATTGCCTTGGTCTCTCGATGAAGTGGCTCGTCGTCGTCGTCGCTCTCGGGTGCTCGCGGACGTCTTCGTCGACCGACGCACAGGCTTCGCCGTCTTTCACGCCGCCCGGCTCCGCGTCGCCCGCGATCGACGCAGACGCGACCATTCACGCGCAGCTCGACACGTGGAACGCGGCGCTCGCGAAGCGCGACGCGCACGCGCTCGAGCCACTCTATGCCCCGGTCGTCCTCTACTACGGCACGCGGACGAGCAACGCGGAGCGCGGCAAGCTCGTCGAGGGATTCTTCGCGAAGACGGCGGACTACACGCAATCCATCCGTGACGTGCACGTCGAGCATGCAGACGCATCGACGGCGCGCCTCGCGCAATTCACGAAGACGGCGACCGCCCATGGCGCGACGAAGGACTATCCGTCATACGTCGTCTTCGACGAGGCGAACCGGATCGTCGAAGAGAGCGACGCGATGACCGACGCGAACCTTCGCAAGATGGCGACGAAGCGGGCGGCTGCGCGCGAAGGCGTGCCGACCACGTGCTTCGAAGCGCTCGCACCGATCGACGGATTCGTCGCGAACCATTTTCACGTCGCGTACCCAGGAGCCGTACCCGGCGATTTCAGCGAGAACGTCCTCGCGAACGACGGCCGCTATTGCACCGAGGTTCACAAGATGGTCGTCGACGACCCAGCGACCGGCGCCGGTCACGCGCCGAGAATGGCCTCGTGGTGCATCGACAAGACGGGCTCCACGAACGCGACGGGTGGATGGTCCATGCTCGACAGCATCGATCACGAAGTGCTCGTCGTCGTTCCCGACGAGATGCGAAACAACGTCAAGAAGCTCTGCGCGTCCGGCATCCCCGATCCGCAGCGTGAAGCGAACCCATGAGTGAGGAGCCCTGCAAAGCGCGGACTCGCCGGTGACTGGACTTCCGCGTCGTCGACGAGCCAGTAGAGCTCCGGCTCTTTTCCGGTCTGAGCACGCTGGCGCACCGACGCGTCGCAAAGCGAACGAAGAGCAGTGCGAGCTCTTCGACAAGATCAACATGTACATCCAGCGCCTGAAAGCGCAGCACCTCATCGAGCTCGCCGACAAGAACGAACAGGCTACGGCGCCTGACCGCGCCGGCGCCGAGAAATATTTGGAGATCCTCAACACGTATTGCATCGGAAAAAATCCGAGAAACGTGCGCTGCGACGAGATCGCCTATAACGCTGCGTCCTCGTTCATCGCCGCCACGGACAGCATGAGCGCGCGCAGCGTCTACGCGATCATGCTCGACCCCAAAAACAAGATGAACAGCAGCCCGCTCACGGTGAAGCTCGGCTGCAAGCTCACCGGCTCGCAATCGCGCCAATGTCACTGACGCGCGCCGCGTTGATCCTTCTTTGTTCGTGTGGCGCGCGAACCGAGCTCGGCGCGCCCGAGCGTGATGCGAGCGTCGTCGAAGCCGCGATCGACGCACATGAAGAACGCAGCTGCGACTTCGAGTGCACGTTCGGTCACCAATGTTGCGCCGGGAGCTGCAGCGGCCCGCCTGTCCCGATGCCGAACGATTGCTGCTTGTGTCTCCTCAAATCAAGTCCGCATTGCAGCCTGACTGGACGAGCCTCGCCCGGGATCGGATAATCAGCGTACGTGAACTCTCTTGCTCGCTCGTTCGCGCTTGGATTGCTTGGTCTCATGCGCGCGCGGGTTCTCGTACTGCTGCTTTCTGGTTGCGGACGCGAGCTCGCAGTCCCCAACGATGCAGGTGACGCCGCTGAAGACGTCGAGACGTGCGAGGTTCCGTGCACGGCGACGCCTCCATCCACGGCAGCGTGCATCAGCAATCGCTGCATCGTGACGCTCGCGAGCGGTGGGAGTCAGCCGTGGGGGTTGGCGGTTGACGGCGCCAACGTCTATTGGGCCGATCGCGGTTTGGGATCAGGACAAATCTTGAAGGTCCCGATTCAAGGCGGGCCGACCACGGTGCTCGCCGACAATCAATCGAGTTACCCAGTCGCGATCGACAACGACAGTGTGTATTGGGACACCGTCGAAAGTGGCGTGATGAAAGTGAGCAAACTCGGAGGCGCGCCAATCGCGTTATCGGACACGTCATGGCCGGGCGAGTTTGGATTCGGAATCGTCGTCGACGCGACAAGCGTCTACTGGACCGACTCGTACGGCTCCGGGTTCGTCAAGAGAGTCGCGCGGGATGGCGGCGCGGTGACGACTCTCGCCTCGGGGCTCGTGCAGCCCGCAATGCTCGCGGTCGATTCCACGAACGTCTACTTCACGGCGTACGACGGAAGTCTGACGAAGACCGATCTCGACGGAGCGAGCTCCCTTCAGCTCGCGTCCGGACCTGAGGATGCCATTGGCATCGCCGTGGATGCGGCCAACGTCTATTGGACGAATCCCGGAGCGGTGATGCAAGTCTCGCGGGATGGCGGCACGCCGATCATGCTCGCAAGCGATGACGAACCTGCGTCCGTTGCGGTCGATGCGACCAGCGTTTACTGGGTGGGCAGTGCGTTCGCCGTCAAGAAAGTGCCGATCGGCGGGGGTCCCCAGACGAGCTTTCCGGCAGGGCGCGGCGCAACGATCGTCGTCGACGATGCGAGCGTGTATTGCACGGACTCGGACAACCGCACCATCATGAAAGCGACGCCGAAATAGCCGTCAGTTCGGCGGCAGGTTGCAGTCGCAGCACGTTTGGTTCGTGACGCTCGTCAGCGCTTTTTGGAGCGTTGGGCCGTCGCCGGCTTTGAAGTAGAGCGGGGTCGTCGTGCTGTTGACCGAGGAGCTCGCGACGCAGCCGGCGGACGTGCACGAGCAGTCGGTTGCGAAGTTCGTCGCGGTGTGGCCCGCGCACGCGAGGTTGTTCAGTAAGGTGGGATCGCCGTCGCCGCCAAAGCCGACCACGAACGTCTTGATGCCTGCTTGCCAGAGCTGCTGGGCGACGCCGATGTCGTAGTCCGTCGTGTTGCACGAGCAACACTCGCCGCCGTCGGTGATGAGCAAAACGTATTGGTCGCGTCCGGTGACCTTCGATTTCGAAAACGTCGTGAGCGCCGACGTGAGCGCGGCGCCGCTCGGCGTCCCGTGGTCGAGCATCAGTCCGCATTCCAGTCGCATCAAGCAACTATTCATGACAAGCCCACGCTGCCGCCGCAAACGAAGTCGAAGCGCACCACGAAGTCGCAAAGCCCCTCCGCGCTGGTTTCAAAAAACGGAGCTCTTGACCCCCAACGTCATTGGCCTCGTTCATTGGCAACGGCTGAAAAACGGAGCTCTCCTAGCGCGCTCGACGCGAATCGACTGGCCCACGCTGCTCCGCCGAACCTTCGACACCGACGTCCTCGTATGCCCGAAGTGCACGGGCCACCTGAAAGTCATCGCGATCGTGGAACCGCCCGACACGCTCGCGATCCTCGACGAGCTCGACATCCCGCGCGCCACGCCACCCCGCCGCGCCCGCGATCCTACCGCCCTCTTCGCACCACCCGACACCGTCGACCTCCACGCCGAATGACCTCGCGCGCGCCGCCATCGCTGCGCCCAACACGTGCCTCTTGCTCGCTCGTTCGCGCTTGGATTGCCTGGTCTCCCGACCTCGCGGCGGTTGGCGGATCGATGTCCGATAATAGTGCTTTATCGGACGTCCAATCGGTGCCTCGACGACGCGGAGCATTCGGCCCAGCCGGCGAGGCTGCACGCGATGGCGGCCGGCGCATGGACTCAGCGTCGCGTCACGCCCATGCGATAGTTGGACATACGAGAGGGATTCAGGAAGGAAAATGCACGACCATGATGCGGATCTGCTTCGTGAACTGCGCGACTCGATCGTGCGCCACGCGGGGGCGGCGCTGCCTGCCAGGTCACAGAACGGGCGTCTCGGACTGTGTTCATCGTCGAGGGGGCCACATCCCGCGAGCCGGTCCACCTCGTCCACGAGCCGCTCTTCGGCGTGGTCCTCCAGGGAGAAAAGCAAGTCGCCCTGGGCAACAGGCTCTTCACGTTCAAGCGGAAGCACTTCCTCGTCGTCTCCGTAGATCTTCCGGTCACCATTCGGATCTCGGTCGCGAGCCCCAGCCAGCCCTATGTCGCCCTTGCCATGGCCCTCAATCCCGCACAGGTGGCGACGCTCCTGCTCGAGGCCGCCGCCGCGGACGGTTCCCCTGCCGAAGCGACAGGAATCGGCGTCAGCGTTGCGCCAACCGAGCTCCTCGAAGCTGTCGCTCGCCTCGTTCGACTCCTGGACCATCCGCGAGACCTGGCCGTCCTCGGGCCGCTCGCCGAGCGGGAGATCCTGTGGCGTCTGCTTTGCAGCGACCAAGGGCATAGGGTCCGCCAGATCGGGCTGGCGGACAGCCGCCTGTCGCAGCTCGCACGCGCCATGCGATGGATGCGCGACAACTACAGCGGGGTGATGCGGATCGAAGATCTCGCGCGCCTATCGGGCATGAGCATCACATCCTTTCATCGCCAGTTCCGCGCTGTCGCTCTGATGAGTCCCTTGCAGTACCTGAAACAAATTCGGCTTCAGGAAGCTCGCGCGCGGCTTCTCGCCGGCGCCGAAGACGTGGCGATGGTTGGACATGTCGTTGGCTACGACAGCCCGTCGCAATTCAGCCGGGAGTACCGACGTGCGTTTGGTCTTCCGCCCGGCCAAGACGCACGCCTTCTTCGCGCGTCGGAGCTGCCACGCGTGAATGGACGTCGAAGATCAGCGTCGTAAGGCCAGGAGTCTGCGCAAGCGTCGACCGCATGGCTCGACCACCATTGGCAGGATCGTGCAAGACTCTGGGGCGACCGTTCTACGGCTTCACGTGCTTCCTGCGTATCGTTCGCGACGTAGGAGGAGACGCGCAATGAGCAAGCATATCGAATTCACAGCAGGGAGCGGGGCGTGCGGTGGGGAGCTCGCTGAGCCGCCGGGGAGCGGCAAGGTCGGCACGGTCGTCGTCGTCCATGATTGGCGCGGCATCAACGACGACATGCGCTCCAAGGTGGAGCGCTTCGCTGGCGAAGGGTTCCTCGCGCTCGCACCAGACCTGCACCATGGCAAGGTCGCAGCCAACGACGACGAGGCCAAAAGGCTCATGGAGGTCGTCGATTTTGGCCGCGCTGTCGGAGAGATCGCGAGCGCCCTCGAGCGGCTCAAGGAGCACCCTCGATCGAACGGCAAGGCCGGCGTCATTGGCTTCAGCCTCGGCGGCGCGCTCACGTTTGCCACAGCTGCCAGCGTGCCCGGCATCACCTGCGCGGTCGCGTTCTACGGTGTGGTGGATCGGGCGAGGCTCGACCTCGAGAAGGTCACGGCGCCCATCCAGGCTCATTTCGTCCCGCACGACGACGACTGGGCGAGCCCGGACAAGGCGCGCCAGATCCAGAAGGAGCTCGAGGCGATTGGAAAGTCGATGGAGCTCCACGTCTACGAAGGCGCACGCCACTCGTTCATGCGTCAAGGAGACAAGGCGACGTACCATGAGGCGAGCGCCAAGAAGGCCTGGGAGCGGGCGCTCCATTTCCTGCATCGACACCTCCAGCTAGCGGGCGCGGGTCCTGTCGCTTCGACCCGACCATGACGAACGCTCTCGCGTTTGCCCACGGTCCGTCCACCATCCTCCTCGGCGACCTTCGGGTCGCTCGCCTCACCCATGCCAGCGAATTTCCGAGGTGCGTCGCTGATTCGTCAGCGAGCGGGACGTGCGGCAACGAGAACGCTTGCGCGATCTTTCCATCGCCACCAAGAGAGCACGGTCGCCGCCGAAAACGGAATCTGCATATTGCGTGACGATTGCCTTGCACTCGCGGCTGCGCTCCCGGGAGGGTTGACATGTTTGTAAAACGTTTCGTGCTCCTCGCAACGCTTGCCGCGTGCGACAATCAGAGCTGCAACCTGAGGCATCCCCTCGGATATGCGTGTAGTCCTCACAGGATTCCGAAGAGCTCCGAGAAGACCGCGTGCTGAGTGACGAGCTCGCCAAAGCGGCGCATCAACGGTCGAAGCCACTCGTCGCGAAGCGTCGGCAGGAGTT
>JBBSFE010000127.1:0-18965 GCA_038239005.1 Polyangiales bacterium | reverse complement strand
TTCTCCAGCTCGGCTTCGTTCTGATCCCAGAGCCACGCGGCGCGCCACAAGAGCGCGCGTGACGATTCGACGTCCATCAAGCGATCGGCAACCGTGAACGCAACCGCTTGGAAGTGCGCAACGGGTTTCCCGAATGCGCGACGTTGCTCGACGTAGTCGCGCGTGACGTCGAACGCCGCGCGCGAAAGCCCGACGCATCGCGCCGCAACGAGGAGACCGTGCTTTGCAAAAAACCGGAGCGTCGCGCGCTTGTCGTCGTTGCCGAGTCGAACGCCGCGTGCGCCGTCGAGCTCGAGCCCGCCGAAGCTTGCGGCGTCGAGGCCGAGCGTGCGCACACGCGACGTCAGTTTTACGCCCGCGCCTTTGTCGACGAGGAATGCGCCGATGCCGTCGCAACCTTTCGACTCGTCGACTTGTGCGAACACGACGAACTGGTCAGCGCGATCGGCGCCGAGCACGTAAGCCTTCTCGCCACGAAGCTCCCATGCGTCGCCCTTCTTCGTCGCGATGGTCGACAAACCCGCGCGCTCGCGATGAGGCTTCGGCTCACCGAACGCGACCGCGCCCGCGACCGATGCGACGCCGTTCGATTGTTCGGCCGTTCCGAGCTCGCTCACGGCGAGACCGAAACCTGCGCTACCCCCGAGCGCGAACGCTGCCACCGGATCGCCCGCAGCGATTTCTTCTTCGAGCAGCACGCTCGTCACGAGCCCGAGCCCCGCGCCACCGGCCGCCTCGGGCAGGTGCACGGCACCGATGCCGAGCTCTTGTGCGGCAAGCCGAAGGTCGTCGGCCAGCCCGCTTTTTTCGGTGTCTCGGACCTTGGCAGCGAGAGCTTTCGACAGCTTCTGGCTCGCCTCGATCATCAGCTTCTGGTCGTCGGATGGCGCAAACCCAATCACACGGAACCACCGTTTACTTAGGACGGAGATGTTTTACGTGCGAAACAATTCCCGCGCAACCGGGATTGCGCCTATGCGACCATCAGGACGTGAAGCGCTTCGTCATTCTTGCTCTCGGATGGATGTTGGGGTGTGGGATGAGCGGCGCCGTCGAGACGCGCGCGGGGAACGAATTTGGCTGCGGGAGTGTGGACGTCGAG
Organism: Polyangiales bacterium; assembly: GCA_038239005.1. GTDB lineage: Bacteria > Myxococcota_A > Polyangia > Polyangiales > Polyangiaceae > DASXHD01. The sequence continues at coordinate 17,863 of JBBSFE010000127.1, read as the reverse complement.
GAATTGGGGTCACAGTCCTACCGCGCCAACGGTTGCGGCCGAACTGCCATCTACACATGTGTCCGCACCGGATGGGGTGGCGTGGTGTGCGAGCACGACGAAGCCGTGCATTCGTCTTCATCGACATCGAGGACGACCAACACGGCGAACGCGACTGTCGCCGAGCGTCGTCCAGGTCAAGCGGCGCCACCGACCGGAGCTGCGGGCTTCAACTTTGGCATCACTCCCGAACAGGCGAAAACCGCGTGCGAGGAAGCCGGTCACGTTTTCTCCGGCACGGAGTGCGACGGTCTTGCGGTCGATCTCGGACAATCCGGCAGAGCTCGGTTTCGCTTCTGCACTGGCAAACTGTGCGCGATCACGATCACGCTCGAGCACAAAGGCGAGACGCTCGAACAGTCCGTGATTCGCTGGAAACGCGGCCTCGTCGACAAGTATGGAGCACCCTGGAAAAACGACAGCACGATGCCGCCGGGCTGCTCTGACCTCGCCAATTGCGTTGCAACGCACCTCGGATCGGTACGCATCGCCTGGACGTGGCCCTCACACCACGCCATCGAGCTGACCACGCCGGAACGCGATACCGCAGACGCGATTCGCGTCGAGCTCCTCTATACGAGCCCAAGCACCGTCGTGACCGGGCTCTGAGTCGCTCGGATCTACGGCTGCTGCGGTGGCAATTGAGGCTGAGGTAGCTGCTGAACGACGATTGGAGCTGGAAGATCGAGGATCGATCGCTGGCAGGTCTCTTCATCCATCGAAATGGCGTTGGTCCACCGCGAGTACTGCACTTCGCATCGCTCGATCGACAACCGGCCCGGTCCGATGGCGCGGATGTTCGTGACGAAAGGACCCGCCGTCGATGTACAGCCGAAGAGCCCAACCAGCATTAAACCCCAGCGCATTTGGCAGCCATACCGCATGTCGGGCCTTGACTCTACCCCCGCGGTCCCGTACTTTCCCGCGCCCCCATGACCCCGAGCACATCCTCTACCAAGAGTGCCGATGCCGAGAAGTCGCGCGCGTGGTTCGTGGTCGACGCGACCGGCAAGCCGCTCGGTCGACTCGCCAGCGAGATCGCACACGTTCTCCGCGGCAAGCACAAGCCCACGTTCACTCCCCATGTCGACACGGGTGACTTCGTCATCGTCGTCAACGCCGCCAAAGTGAAGCTCACGGGCAACAAGCTCGACAAGAAATTCCTCTATACGCACTCCGGAATTCCGGGCGGCTTCAAGGCCGAGGCGTACCGTCACCTTCTCGAGCGCAAGCCCGAGGTGCCGATCGAAAAAGCAGTCCGCGGCATGCTGCCGAAGAACGTGCTCGGCCGGCAAATGATCACGAAGCTCAAAGTCTACGCAACGCCGGACCACCCGCACGCCGCGCAGAAGCCGCAACCGCTCGTAATTCGCTCTCCGCAAGGCACGCGCAGCGACGTAAAGAAGAAGAACTGAGATGACGCAGCAAGAGACGAACCGCACCTACGCCACCGGCAAACGCAAGACGGCGATCGCCCGCGTGTGGGTTTCGCCGGGCAGCGGCAAAGTCACCGTCAACGGCAAGACGGCCGAAAACTATTTCGAACGCGAGACGTCGCGGATGATCATGCGTCAGGCGCTCGAGCTCATCGAAGTCGTCGAGCAATACGACGTGTGGGCCACGGTTGAAGGCGGCGGTCACTCTGCGCAGGCCGAGGCGATGCGCCACGGCATCTCACGCGCTCTCATCACGATCGATCCGGAGCGCCGCTCGGCCCTCAAGCGTGCCGGCTTCCTCACGCGCGACGCACGCAAGAAGGAACGCAAGAAGTACGGCCAGCCGGGCGCCCGCAAGCGCTTCCAATACAGCAAGCGCTGATCTTTGCTATGGGATCGGTGGTCATGTTTTCCCGCCGATTCCGTTTCGCTCTCGCTGCGGCGTGCTTGCTGTCGGTCGTTGCTCGGCCCGCGCACGCCATCATCATCGAGCGCGTCGTTGCAGTCGTGGGTGAGCGTCCGATTTTGCTTTCGGAGCTTCGTCATCGCGCGCGCCCGCGCCTCACGCTTGCCGCCGTGCAGGCGATTCAACAAGGCGCTCCGCCCGAGACCATCCCCACGACGCTCGCCGCCGCCGAGCCAAAGGCGATGAAAGAAACGCTCGACGAAATGATCGACGAGCGCCTGATGGAAGCCCAAGCCGACAAAGCGCATTTGCAAGTCACGGTCGAAGAGGTCGATCGCGGCGTACACAACAAAGCGCAGTCGCTCGGCATCGGCGAAAAGGATCTGTGGATCCGCGCGCACGGGCAGGGCTACACCGATCAAGACTACCGCGACGAAGTCCGTCGCCAGCTCCTCGAAGGCAAGCTCCTCCAGCTTCGCCTTGCGGGGCGCATCCACATCACCGAAGCCGACGCGCGCGCGAGCTACGACCGCCTCATCAAAGAGCTCGGCGATCAGTCGCCGGTCGATCTCCAAGTCATCTACATGCGCATCCCGCAAAGCGCGGGCGGCCTCGCGGCGAAAGAAGCGCTCGCGCAACAGATCGTGATGCAAGCGCGCGGCGGATCGAGCTTCTGCGAGCTCGTGAAGCAATACAACGACGACGTCGAAACGCAGAACTCGTGCGGCTCGCGCGGCGCCCAACCGATGCGCAACATCATCCCGGCCGCGCGCAAAATGGTCGAGACGATGAAAGAGGGCGACATCTCCGACCCCATCCGCATCGGTGACCAAGTGGTGATCGTCTTCAAGCTAGTGAAGCGCCAAACCATCCCGCCCTTCGCGCAAGTCCACGAGCAGATGGAAGACCAAGCCACGGAGGAAGCCATCCTCCACCAGCGCGAGCTCTGGGTGAAAGAGCTCCGCCACACCATTTACTTGGACATCAAGCTCTAACGCGGCCGCGGTCGTCTTACTGTGGTTGCCACTATTGCCCGATGTTGAAACGTAGGGTGCCGGTGTCGGTCGTGTATGCGACGAGGGCGTTGGCCGGGCTTTCCGCGAAGACGTACAGCGCGTCGTTCGACGCCCACAGGTGTGGCGTGGCGTAGGGGAACGCGATGTGCCAATCGCGTTTGCCGGTCGTGATGTTGAACGCCGTCACGAAGTAGGCTTGGCCTACGCGGTACGCCACGTAGAGCTCGCTCCCGCCGAGCTCGACGCTCTCGGGAGCGCCGGTCATCGCGGTGAGCGGGTTCGCGATGGGGACGTCGCTCTTCCACGTGAGCTTGCGACCGCTCAGCAGGCCCACGACCGGGTAGCCCGTTCCCGGGCGGTGCGTGCCGATGACCACGAAGCCGTCCTTCACGACGTAGAGCGCGTCTGCGTCGATTCCGTCGATGGCGTCGAGGCTCACGTGCGCGCGCACGACACAATCATCCGGTGTCGTCGTGCGGCCCGACGACGTGATGCTCGTCGAGGTACCGCAGCCGATGTACTCGCCGATACGTAGTGGCCCGTCGCTGGGGGCGCGCTTCCAACTCTCGTTTGGGCGAAGTGCCTTGCACGGAAGTTTTTTTGGCGCGGGCACTTGCTCGCCGGTTGCGAGCGTGACGATGATCGTTCGCTTGTCCGCGAGGACGACGCGAACTTCGCCTGCGTTTTCCGATTCGCAGAGATCCGTGACGCGCTCACCGATGTGCTTCTTCCACGTCGGGTTGCTCGTCTTGAGATCGTAACCTTGCATGTCGCCGGAGTCGTCCGGCTGCAACAGAAAACCGCCGACGAGCCATGCGGGGTCGCTCCAGTGCTCGACCGCGTTGCTCTCCCAAATGATTTTGCCCGTGAGCGCGTCGAGCGCCGCGAACGTGTACGGCCCGCCCGATCGATCAACGACGACGACGGCGTCCTCGTGTCCGTCACCGTTGAGGTCGATGAAGAGTGGGCGGCGCCGGACGCGTATCTCCACTTTGGGCGCGGCAGCTTCGGGCTTGTCTGCGATCGTCACTTCCGATCGGCCCTTCGTGTTGCGCTCGCCTTCGTGCTCGCGGCTGTGACAAGCAACGAGCAAGACCACCACGAGCGCGCGTTTCATCGCGACGACGTTATCAGAGCTAACGAGACTTCTGAGCGCCCGACAAATGGCGCACGGCCTCGCCGAGACCATCGAGTGTCAGGTGGTACATCCGAAACACGCTCGCGAGCGCTTCGGCCGTGCCGCCACGCCAATAATTGGGTGGGTCCGGGTTGAGCCAGGCAGCTTTGCGGAAATGATCGGAGAGCATCGTCATCCACTGGATGCCGGTTTTTTGCTCGCCGTGGCGACCGCGGTAGTAATCCCAATCGCCCGAGCCGAGGAGCTCGGCGGGATGCATCGACGCATCGCCGACCATCACGAGCTTGTACTCGGGACCATAGCGGTCGAGCACTTCGCGCACGGGAATCGGATCGCTGAAGCGCTCCGTTTCGTAGAGGCGACCGTAGACGCAATTGTGAAAGTAAAAAGTCTTGAGCTCGCGAATGTTCGACGCGCGCTTCGCGGCCGAGAACACTTGCGAGACGAGCTGCGCGTGCGGGTCCATCGAGCCGCCGACGTCCATCATCAAGACGACGCGCACGTTCGGGCGCCGTGGCGGTCGCATCACGATCTCGAGCTCGCCGCCTTGCTTCGCCGTTTCGTCGATGGTCGCCTCGATGTCGAGCTCGAGTGGTTGCCCTTCGCGCGAGAGAGCTTTGAGCTTTCGGAGCGCGACTTCGATTTGGCGCACGTCGAGCACGAGGTCCGAGCGATACGGACGAAAGCGCCGCGCATCCGCGACGCCGAGCGCGCTTCGTCCGCCGCTGCGCCCGCCAACGCGAATGCCCGAAGGGTTCGTGCCGCTGTTGCCGAAAGGTGACGTGCCGCCCGTGCCAATCCAGCGATTGCCGCCGTCGTGTCGTTCTTTTTGTTCACGAAGGCGCTGTTCGAAGAGCTTGCGGAGCTCGTCCGTGTCGATGGCTTTCAGCGCGGCGATGTCTTCGTCGCTGAGCTCGCGGCGCAGTTGTGGGTCTTTGAGCCACTCGTCGAGGTCGTCGATGATCTTCACGCTCTCGAGCTCGATGCCGCGAAAGTGCGCAGAGAACGCCTGATCGAATGCGTCGAGATCTTGTTCGCGATGCACGAGAAGAGCGCGTGCGACGTCGTAGAAACCCTCGAGCGAGCTGTCGTGCAGGCCCGCGGCGAGAGCGCGCGCGAGCGTGACGGCCTCTTGCGCGCCCACTTTTACTTTGCGCGAACGAAGCTCGTAGAGAAACGGAACGAACGATTCGCTCATTGTCTCACTGTGAGATGCCGCGACCACAGCGCGCGTCGCCGTCAGTGCGTGCGATCACGTCGTAGTCGCCGAGGGGCACGGCCGAAGGGAGCACGATCGGCGCGGAGAATGCGCCTTTGTCGTCCGTGGGTACGCTGCCGATGCGGGCTTCGCGGGCGGTCTTGCTGTCGCGCAAGACGACCGTGACCGACACGCCGCCGCACGCGTCGCCATCGGCGGTGACCGATCCTTTGACGTGAACTGCGCTTCCGCGTGTAGCGTCCGTTTCGCTGACGGTGATCGCGATGCGCGATGCAGCGCGTTTGTCTTGCGGATCGGGCGTGTTTGTTGCGGCCGTCGCGCTCGGCGCTGCGTTGCCGCTGCCGTTGCCGTTTCCGTTTCCGTTTCCGTTTCCGTTTCCGTTGATGTCGTTCGCCTTCTCCGTCATGTCCGCGCCGCGGCTGGCGTTGGGCGGCCAAGGGAAGTTGTCGGCGGGCGCGGCGTAAGGCTCGGCCGTCTTGGATTCTTCGCTCAGCATCGTACCGGCGCCGCCGAGGTCGATGCGGCGCCACATGGTGCCGTCGAACACTTCGACCCACGCGTGCGCTTCGTTCATCACCATGCGCGACGGAATGCCGAGCGCGAGCGCGGTGATCGTGAACGCGTACGCGCGATGACGACACACGCCTTTCTGCGAGAGCGCAAGGTCGGTGTAGACGTCCTTCGAAGCTTCGAGCGGGCGATCGGAATCCACGAACGCACGAAAGTACGCCACCATCTTCCGGATATTTTCGGCCGGCCGAATGGCGCGGCTCAAGCCGATGCGCGTGAGAACTTCCTTCGCCGCGCCGGAGACGACCTCGGGCACGGGCGTCGAGCCGAGCGCCGACCATTCCGGATCGGCGAGCTCGCCACCGAACGTGCTCCGCTGAATCGCGAGCTCGAGCACGAGTCGCGCGCTCGCGCGCTCGCTCGAATCGACGAACCAGTTGTCTGCGCCGTCGTGGACGAGCTGCACGGGAAGCTCGCGCGAGCCCACACCGAGCCGCGCATGAAGAACGCGCGAGCCCGGGCCGACGCTCGGGATGCGCGTGTGTTTGTCTGGCCCGACGTCGAGGGGAAGGTCGGCGTAGAAGACGTCGTCGCCGCGATTGGGCGTGCCATGAACGATGGGCAGCGCCGAAAGGTGCGAATAATACGTGTATAGCGCAAACTTCGCGTCGACCGCATCGAACGCGACGAGCCGCTTGAACGGCGCGGTCGATGGCGTGAAGGGGTCTTCGTATTTGAGGACGTTCGGGCGACGCGTATCGCGATCGGGCGTGAACGTGTCGCCGACCGTGCCTTGCATCGCTTGGTTGAGAGCGGTGGCTGAAGCGGCAATTTCGTTTTGCGAGGGAAGGCGATTCGGATCGGGCGCAGAAAACAATCCGCTGCGCGTTTCGATCGCGGCGGGGATATCGCCACCGAGCGTGACGCCCATCGCGATGTCGTCGCGTGCGTCCACCGTGATGCGTTCGTGCATCATCGCAGTCGCGCGATGCGTGGAGTTGTCTCCCGCAGCGACACCAGGAGCCACGGCCAGGGCCGTGATGAGCGTCGCGCACACCGGCAAGCTGAAGGCGACGCGCTTTCTCACTTCATCTCACTCCAGCACGAAAGCGGCCGGGCTCGTAATAGAAGCGGCCGTCGGAGCCCTGTTGATAGCGAGGCCCATACCAGCGCGCGCCGGGCGGAGCGACCTCCCAGTGACCGGGGATCCATATGTATGACGCACCTGTCCAATGCCAATAACCTGACACCCAGGCAGCCGTTTGGCTTTGGGGAACCGAACGCACTTCGTCGCGCGGCGCGGGCGGCGGGCCTGCGACCACGATGCCCCGCGGAACGGCGACCTCGGCCGTGGCAATGCACCCGGTGCTCGCCGAGAGGACGAGCAGTACAAACGCGCTGCGAAGAACCATAAGCTGACCCCATGGCAAGGTACGACCTACGCGGGGCGTTGTCGAAGCTCGACAGTGACACGCTCGCGAAGCTCGATGCGCATGGGTTTTCGGCCGATCGTCTCGAGCGGCTCGCCGCGACACTCGGCGACGGTGATTCCGAAGCGCGTCGTGATGCGCGAAATCGCGTCGCTGAGGTGCGGGCACCCGCGGCACACGAAATTGTCGACGCGCCACCGTTCGCCGATGCGCATTTTTCTGCGAAGGGACTCGATGAGCTTCGCGCGGGCAAGCTCGCGTTTTGCGTGATGGCCGGCGGCATGGCGACGCGCATGGGCGGCGTCGTGAAAGCGCTCGTCGAATGCACCGATGGCGAGAGCTTTCTCGACGTGCGGCTGCGCGAAAATGCGCGTGCGTCGGAACGCGCGGGGCGGCCGGTACCGCTGTGGCTCATGACGAGCGACGCCACCGACGGTCCGATTCGCGCGGCGCTCCGCGAGAAGAACGCGCCCCCGCATGTGCGAACGTTCGTCCAAGATTTGAGCTTGCGGCTCACGGACGGCGGCGAGCTGTTCTTCGATTCACAAGGCCACCCGAGCACGTACGCTCAAGGCCACGGGGACCTGCCGGACGCGCTGCGTCGCTCTGGTTTTTTGAACGAGCATCTCGCGGCGGGCGGCGAGCACGTGTGGATCACGAACGTCGACAACCTCGGCGCGACGCTCGACGACGCGCTCCTCGGAAAATTCGCGTCGAGTCATGCGGACGTCATGGTCGAGGTCACCGACAAGGTCGGCAGCGATCGCGGAGGCATCCCGGTTCATGCGGGTGGTCGGTTGCAAGTGCTCGAAGAATTCCGCTTGCCGAAGACTTTCGACGCCTCGACCGTGCGCGTCTTCAACACGAACACGTTCCTCGTGCGCGCGCGCCCGCTCGCCGAAGCGCACATCGAGTGGACGTTCTTCGAAGTGCAAAAGAAGGTCGACGGCAAACCCGCCGTTCAGTTCGAGCGCCTCCTCCAAGAGCTCACCGCATCACTCGACACACTCTACGTGCGTGTTCCGCGCGAAGGCGCCACGTCGCGCTTCCTGCCGGTGAAAGACCCGGAAGAGCTCGAACGCCGGCGCCCGGAGATCCGCGCCGTGATAGCCTCGCGCTTGCAATGAGCACCACGATCGTGGCGGCCGAGGCGAAGCGTGCGTCCGCGGATATCGTGGCGCTCGACATCCTCACGCGCATCGCCGGGCAGCTCGGGGTCGATGTCAGGTTTACCGATGTGGTCATCACGCGGCCGCATCCGCTTCTCGTGTCGGTCAAAAAGGGCGACACGACGACGCTGATTGCGCCCGCGCGCGTGTGGGACGCCGGGCGCGACGTGCTCAAGCCGTATGCCGCGCGCTTCGCTGAAGGCGCAGCGCTTTTGATTTTGCTCGGGCACCCCGAAGAGCGCGATTTGTCGCAGGCGATGAACCTCGGGCTCGCGAGCCTCTTGCCCGCAGACCCTTCGAGCGAAGAAGTGTTCGTCGCACTGCAACGCAGCCTCGATTTGCTAGACGCGCGCGATCGCGCCGAACGGCGCGGGAAATGGCTGCGGCGATATCGCTACGAGCTCGGCGAGCTCGTGAACATCGCGCGCGCCATGACGACCGAGCGCGTCGTCGACAAGCTCTTCTCCGTCATTCTCGAAAAGAGCCGCTACGTCACCGGTGCCGATGCTGGGTCGCTCTACGTCGTCGAGGGCGACGAAAAAGATCGTCGCCTTCGCTTCAAGCTCACGCAAAACGACTCGGTGCAGTTCGACTGGCGCGAGTTCACGATGCCGATTTCGAATCGCTCGATTTCCGGCTCCGTCGCGCTCTCGAACAAACCGCTCAACATCCACGACGTCTACGATTTGCCGCCGGGCTCGCCGTTCCATTTCGATCGCAGCTTCGACGAGCGAATCGGCTACCGAACGAAATCGATGTTGGTGGCGCCGCTCATCTCGCAACGCGACGAGGTCATCGGCGTCATCCAGCTGATCAACAAGAAGCGCGATCCGGAGAAGAAGCTTCTCACCGCGGCCGACGTTCAAGAACAAGTCATCCCGTTCGACGAGCGCAGCGAAGAGCTCCTCGGCATGGTCGCCGCGCAAGCCGGCGTCTCACTCGAGAACGCCATGCTCTACGACGAGATTCGCCGCCTCTTCGAGGGCTTCGTGAAGGCCAGCGTCGAAGCGATCGAGTCACGCGATCCGACGACGTCCGGTCACTCGCGCCGGGTCGCCGATCTCACCGTCGAGCTCGCCAAGGTCGTCGACTCCGAAACGCACGGCCCATACAAAGAAGCGTTCTTCTCGCGCGAGGATTTGCGCGAGCTCGAGTACGCAAGCCTCCTCCACGACTTCGGGAAAATCGGCGTGCGTGAGCGCGTGCTCGTCAAGGCCAAGAAGCTCTACGACGAAGCGCTCGGCTCGATTCGCCAGCGATTCGACTACGTCGCCAAATGCTGCGAGACCGACGTCCTCGGTCGCAAAATCATCTTGCTCGAGCGCGGCGCCGCCGACGACGAAATCGCCCGGCTCGACCAGGAGCTTGCGTCGCGCAAAGGCGAGCTCGAAAAATCATTCGCGACCATCCTCGTCGCGAATGAGCCTTCGGTGCTCGCGCAGGGCGATTTCGAGCGCGTCGTCGAAATCGCAAAAGAAACCTACGCCGATCCGCGCGGCGAGATTCAACGCCTCCTCACCGACGAAGAGGTCGAGGCGCTCTCTGTGCGCCGCGGCTCGCTCACGACGCAAGAGTTCGACGAGATCCGCGGGCACGTGTCGCACACGTATCGCTTCCTCTCGCAAATCCCTTGGGGCAAGGCGCTGCGTCGCGTGCCCATCATCGCGGGCGCGCACCACGAGCGGCTCAACGGCACGGGCTATCCGAATCGTTTGCGCGCAGAAGAAATTCCCGTTCAGTCGAAGATGATGAGCATCTCCGACATCTACGACGCGCTCACCGCGAGTGATCGTCCTTACAAAAAAGCGGTTCCGCTCGATCGCGCGCTCGAGATCCTCGACTTCAGCGTCAAAGATCAGCACATCGATCCGGATTTGGTCCGCATTTTCCGCGAAGCGCGCATCTGGGAACGCGCCATGAACCGGACGTGATGCGACCTGCGACCACCGTATTTCTCAGTGCAACACTCCTCGCGGCATCGGCGAGCGCGCAGACGCGCGAATCGCCGAACATGCTACCGCCCTCGCCGTTTGATCCGCAGGCCGCGCCACAAAGGCTCACGCCGCCCACGCCACCCCCGTGGGACCAACCGCTCAGTGTCTCGGGCGTCGACGTGCTCTCACCGGAGCACACGCAAACGACCGCAGCGCCCGAAGGGCCACGCATGCGCGAGCTCGAGCACCGCATCGCCCAGCTCGAACGCGAGATGCGGAATCGCGAGCCAACGCCGTGGGTCGAGTGGCTCGTGCCGTCGCTTCTTCTCCAGCCGCAGCTGATTTGGAATTTCTACAACGCCGCGGCGTCACCGAACGCGAGCAGCGGAGCGCTTCCGCCGGGCATCGGGTCGAACGACGTCACCGCAACGCCGGCGGGCACGACGAATCCAGATTTCTTCCGCCTGCGCCGCGCTCGCCTCAAGCTCGATTTTCTTCCGAGCGAATACGCGCGCTTCGTTTTCGAGATCGAGCCCGTTCCGCGCGATCCGAGCGTTCCAGGCAGTGCGACGATCGCCCGGCAAATCGAGGCGATCGCGCGTTTGCCACTCTCTCGGCGAATGATTGTGGAGATCGGCGCGGGCTCGTTCGAGGTCCCGTTCGGAAACGAATGGCGCGAGCACCACGGCGATCGCTCCTTCATCGAGCGCAGCTACTTTCAGCGCAACATGCTCCCCGGCGATTTCGATCTCGGCCTTCGCGCCGCGATGCTCATGACGAAGAAGGTCGACCTCCAGCTCGCGCTCATCAACGGCCGCACGTTCGGCGAGCTCGACCACGGCGCGAACCTCGATCTCAATCGCCCCAAAGACGGCACGCTGAGCCTCGACGTCACGCTCGGCGATTTCGAATTCGGAACGAGCGGCTACGTCGGTGAAGGCGCGCTCGTCGATGCAGTGAATCTGCGCTTCAAGCAGTACACACGCTACGCGTGGGACGCCAACCTCGGCGCGCACATCCGCACGCGCCTAGGCGAGACGCGCGCGTTCGGCGAATTCGTCGTCGGCAACAACATGGACCGCGGCATCATCGACCCGGGCAACCTCCCCGCGATCCCGCTCGACCTCACGCAAAGCGTCGTCGACCGCACCGAAGTGGGCGCGCTCGTTCGCCTCGACCAAGACCTCGGCCGCTTCTTCACGCTAGGCGCGCGCTGGGACTACTACTCGCCCGACGTGAATCTCGCGAACGACGCGCGCCACACGCTTGGCGCCGTCCTCGCAGTCCACATCGTCCCCGAGATGCAAAAAATCCTGGAACCGATCGGCCCGCGCATCCAAGCCATGCTCGAATACGCCCACGCAATCGACACCATCCGCCCCTCGGGCCCCGCGGGCGACACGAAGCAAATCGACACCCTCTCGTTCGTCCTCCAAGGGCGCCTCTAACAGGACGTCTCCGAAAGGGAGGTCTCCCGTTCGGATCCGAACGGGAGACGGACTTTGGGCGTCTGATGTCTGGACCGGCCACGTTCAACCGATCGATAGCCCTTATTTTGGCTGCTACCGATCGGTTGACGCATACGATCTCGTGGAGTCATGTGGGCTGGTAGCGCTTCTTTACGTTGGGCAACAAGTACTCGCTGAAGGCTCGCTTCAAGTCGTACTTGGGCATGAAACCCCAGTCGGTGCGCGCGGCGTGGTCGTCGCATTCTTCGGGCCATGAGTCGACGATGGCTTGGCGGCGCATGTCGGCGACGAAGCTCATTTCGCTCGCGGGGAACGCGGTGCGTACGAGCTCCGCGAACTCGCGCGCGCTCGGGGCGAAGGCGGAGATGTTGTAGACGTGCGTCGACAGTTTTTCGGCCGGGGCGTCCATCAACATCAAGAGCGCGTCGATGGCGTCGGGCATCACCATGAAGGGGATGCGTGTGTCTTCGCGCACGAAGCAATCATACGGAACGTTCTGCGCTGCGGCGTGAAGCATCTCGGGCAAGTAGTCGCTAGTGCCGCCGCTCGGCAGCGTGAACGCGCTGATCAATCCCGGAAAACGGATGCTGCGAAAATCGACGCCCGCGCGCGTCGGGACGAAATCTTCCGCGAGCTGGCGATAGTGCTCGGCGAAGTAACGACCGAGGTGCTCGCAGTAGAGCTTGTTGCAGCCGTACATCGTCGTGGGCATCAAACATTGTGTCTCGTCGACTTTGCCGGCTTTGCGTTTGTCGGCGAGCGACGGAATTCCGTAGACGGCGATCGAGCTCGGAAACAAAAACTTCACGGGCTTGCCGTGCCAGCGCGCTTGCTCGACCGCGAGGCGAAGCAAGTTGAGTGTGCCTGTCACGTTCACTTCGTGTGCGGTCTCGGGTGTGAACTCGCTACGCGTCGAGAGCAGTGCGGCGAGGTGGAAGATCGCGTGGATCTCGTACTCGCTCACGAGCCTTTCGAGCATGTGACGATCGAGGATGTCGCCCGCGATGGTCGCGGTGCAGAGCGGACGCATCTCGGCGCTGATCTCTTTGATGTCGAGCGCGAGGACGTCGTACGCGTGAGCGTGATCTTTTGCGAGTGCGTGGATGAGCCCGTGGCCCATCTCGCCGTTCGCGCCCGTGACGAGAACAACTGGTTTTCGGCGCACGCCCCGAGCCTACCCGAAAGATTTCGCGAGCGTGATTGCGTCGAAAAACGACACAAGCGATCGAACCCCGAAGAGCGCGGTGCGCGGCGCCCCAAACGCGGCGTCAACAGCCGCACGCACGTCTTCACCACGCGCCAATCGATCTTCCAAATCACGCACTGCGTCGAACGACCCCATCCATTCGCCACCCACGCGCATTCGCCCGCTTGCGTCGCGCCCCGCACAAATCGCCCCAATCGCTTCCTCGCCGCGAGCGGCCCAGGGTCCGTCTGCGTCCCCGTCTCCGTCTCCGACTCCGTCTCCGACTCCGACTCCGACTCCGACTCCGACTCCGAATTCCGCGATGACTGCGCGCTCCAATTTCTCGATGTCGATCGCGCGGCCGCAAGCTTCCTCGAGCGTCGTGGGCACCTTCCCGAGATACGAGCCGCGCGTCTCCACAGAAAAGGGCGTGCTCGCGGCGATGAACGCCTCGACGATGGCTCGCCCGCTCGCGCGCTCGTGCGCGAACCCGATGTGGCCCACGGGCCGGCTTTTCACGTCGATCCAATCGCGATCGAAATAGCGCGCGGGCACGCTCGTCGCTTTCGTGATCGCGTGAAGCAGCGGTCGCACGTGACGATTGAGGATCTTGCTCTCGTCGCAGTCGAGTCGAGCGAGCGCGACGATCACGTGCAGTGTTCCGGGCCCGACGCGAACGGCGCATCCCGGAGTGCCGCGTCGAATCGCGCCGGCGGGTGCGTCCGATGTGCGTTGCATCGCCCCACGGAGAATTCCGTCTTCGCTCGGCCAGCCAATTTCGATTTGCCGTTCGAATGCGAGCGGGCGAGTCATGGCGTCACGCGATGCGTACGCAGTCGCGCGCAGATCGCGAGTCCCGAATTGCCACACGCCCGGAGTCGTCATCTTGCGGTACCGTCGAAGCATGTTCGCACGCAAAGCCGCAGTAGCCATGCTCGGACTCGCGATGTTCGTCGCGCGCGACGCGGATGCAACGCCGCGTTGGGTCGATCGGCTGTTGACGCTCCCAGGTCCGGTCGCGGGCACCATCGATCTCGGTGGCTCCTTCGCACACACCTACGAAGACGGCCCACCTCCGTGCAACGGCGGCTGCAACTTCTACGGCTCGGGCGTGAGCGTGGATGGCGTGCTCGGCATCGCGAGCCGCGTCGACATCGGCCTCCACGTCGGCTTCCGCGGCTTCACCGACAACCTCGGCATCAACGAAGGCATCATCACGAGCGCCGACTCCTACGGCCGCATGTACGACCAAGTCGCGTTTTACGGCGCCGCTGACAACGGCATCTACGGTAACTCCGCCGTCACGAACCCCGAGCTCCGCGTTCGCGGTCGCATCCTTCACCTCAAACACATCTTCGAGCTCGGTGTCGAAGGTCGCTCCATTTTCCCGTTCGCAGACGGCACGGTCTACACGCAAGTCGTTGGCGTTCCGATGGCGCTCCACCTCGGCCGCCACGTGCGCCTCGACTTCGGCGCATACACCCACTTCACGTTCTTCGGTCAACCGCGCGGCGCGCTCTTCACGTTCGAAGCGCCCGCCGCGATCTGGTTTCAAGTTCACCCGAAAGTGTTTCTCGGTCCGATGTTCAGCCCGCGCTGGTACTCGCAAAATGTCTACCCAACGGGCCCGGGCAACGTCGACATCTCGCTCGGCTTCGGGCTCGGCGTGTCGTGCAACCGCTGGCTCGATTTCAAAACGCAGTTCTACTTCCCGCGCATCACCGACGACGCACGCTATTGGGGCGTTGGCGCGGGCGTCGGTTTCTATTTCGACTGAAGGATGAACGTCGCCGCTTCGTCCCAGATCGTCGAGTCGTAGCCGAGCGAGTGGTCGCCGCCTTCGACGAGCATCAGCTTCGCGCCGAGCTTGCGCGTGAGCTCACGCATCTCCGTCGCCGAGCCGAACGGATCGCGCGTGCCCGAGATGAAGAACATCGGCGCCTTCACGTCCGGCAAATGCGCATCGCGCCGCGTCTCGGGCTTCTTCGGTGGGTGCAGCGGATACCCGAAAAACACGAGGGATCTTACCGGAAGCGTGTATTCCGCAACGATCATCGACGCAATGCGCCCGCCCATCGATTTGCCGCCGAGCGAGAGCGGCTCGTGCGGAAACCTCGCGAGCACGTCAGCAACGACGCGCCGGTAAGCCTCGATGAGTGGCGGGTTCTTTCGCGAACCAGGAAAGTCGAACGTCACGACGCGCACGCCGCGCTTCGCCAGCGCCTTCGCGTACCGCACGATCCATTCGCTCGATTGCCCGGCACCCGCGCCGTGCGCGAGCACGTACGTCGCGCGCGCGTCCTTGGCGGGATGAACACGCATCAGGTACGACGCGCTTCGTGATCCCCGACAGGGGGAACGACGCCGAGCTCCTTGCCGACTTTCGCGAACGCGACGAGCGCGCGATCGATTTGCTCGAACGTGTGTGCCGCGCTGATTTGCACGCGAATGCGCGCTTCGCCTTTCGGGACGACCGGAAAGAAGAATCCGATCACGAAGATGCCTTCGCGAATCATGGCCGCCGAGAAATCTTGCGCGAGCTTGGCGTCACCGAGCATCACGGGAACGATCGGGTGAATGCCTTCTTTGATGGGCAGCCCCGCCTTCACGATGCCTTCGCGAAAACGCTTGGTGTTGGCGACGGAGCGATCGCGGAGCTCGCTCGTCTTGTCGAGGAGCTCGAACACTTTGAGGCTCGCGCCGACGATCGCGGGCGCGAGCGTGTTCGAAAACAAATACGGCCGCGAACGCTGGCGTAGGAGCGCGATCGCTTCTTTGCGACCCGTCGTGTAGCCGCCCGAGCCGCCGCCGAGCGCCTTGCCGAGCGTGCCCGTCATGACGTCGATGCGTTTCATCACGCCGTAGTGGTCGGGTGTGCCGCGGCCCGTCGGGCCGATGAAGCCGGTGGCGTGCGAATCGTCGACCATCACCATCGAGCTGTATTTCTCGGCCAAATCGCAGATCTGATCGAGCTTCGCCAGGTAACCGTCCATCGAGAACACGCCGTCGGTGGCGATCATGCGAAGGCGTTTGCTCATCGACTTCTTGAGCGCTTCTTCGAGCGCACCCATGTCGCCGTTCGGGTAGCGATGGCGCTCGGCTTTGCAAAGCCGGATGCCATCGATGATGGAAGCGTGGTTGAGGGCGTCCGAGATGATGGCGTCGTCCTCGCCGAGCATCGTCTCGAAGATGCCGCCGTTGGCGTCGAAGCACGATGTGTAGAGAATGGTGTCTTCGGTGCCGAAGAAGCTCGAGATCGCGTGCTCGAGCTCTTTGTGGATGTCCTGCGTGCCGCAAATGAATCGCACGCTCGAGAGCCCGAAGCCGCGCTCGTCGATCTCGCGCTTGGCCGCGGCGATGACCTCGGGATGCGACGAGAGCCCGAGGTAGTTGTTCGCGCAGAAGTTGAGGACGTCACGCGCGGCCGCGCCCTCGCGCTCGCTCGCCTTGATTTGCGCGCCTTGCGGCGACGAGATGACGCGCTCCTCTTTGAAGAGGCCAGCCTCGCGGATTTCAGCGAGCGTTTTTTCGTAGATCGCTTTGGCGGCGTCGAACATTTGCCGCCGAGCTTATTCCGATCTCAAAGCTTGAACGAATAAACCTTGTTGTCGCCGGCGATGTAGATGTGGCCGTTCGCTGCCATCGCGGCGTTGAACTTGCGTACACCCGCCAGCGTGTCCGTGCCCGTGTAGATGTGGTTGCCCGTGTTGACGTCGTAGCCGTTGAGCTTCGAGCCGGGCATCCAAACGATGGCGTCGCTCGTGCCGTCGCTCGATGTGATCATCGGTGAGGCTTGCGTGCCGCTCGTGGCGCACCACTGAACCGTGGCGACCGGAGGCGACGCTTTCGAGATCGTCATCGCGACGAGATCGCCGCTGCCCGTCTTGCAGTTGACGCCGGCGCCGCTGAGCGTGCGGAAGATGACCCACGTACCGGTGCTCGTGGTGATGCTCGCGCCCGCGTTGATGATCTCGCCGCTCGCGACGTGCGTGTTGCTGAGGCCATCGGTGTTGGTGCTCGTGCCGATGCCGCCGAGGTTGCCGCGATCCATCAAGTAGACGTTGCCGTTCTTGCCGAGGGCAACGACGAGCTTCGAGGGAGTCGCGCCGGGAACGTCGACGAGCATCGCGCCGCTGCCACCGATGTCGGTGTCGCCGTTGTCGAGCGCGATGTAATCGTGCGGCGCCCAGTAGTCTGCGTTTGCGGAGGAGAACGTCGCGCCGGACTTCAAACGCAACACCGCTTCTTGGCCGACCCAGGTGCTCGCGCCGAATGTGTTGCCGGTCGTCACGTAGATGTCGGTGCCGTCACTCGCGGGGCCGCCGACGGCCCAGATGCCAGCGGCGCGCGTGTTCGTTGCGATCGATGCCGCGTACGAGCCGATGGGGGCGCCGGCCGGATACGGAACGGAGAGCACCCAGCCGTGGTACTCGCCGCAGTCTCCGGCGTGTCCGCCGTACGTGACGTAGACGTTGCCGTTCAAATACAGGAGCGCGCTGCGTTGGTTTTGGAGCGGCGGGCTGAACTTGTTGGTCATGTACACCGCCGCCGATGCCTTCGCGGGGAAGTTCGCGCGCTCGGTGCCGTCGTCGATGTTGAGCGCGTGAATCTCGTGCTCGTTGATCCCGCCGCTGTCGCCGATGGCGGCGTCGAGGAAGAGCGTGCGCGTCACGGGATCGATGACGGGCGTGCCGGTGATGCCGAGTGGGTTGATGTTGCCGCACCCAGCGCCTGATTTCGCGGCGTTCGGGCCCATCGTCTGTTGCCACACGACGGGTCTGACTCCATCCCTGAGCACGCCGGCCAGGATACGGCGATCGTTGGCACTGGAAGATTCTGTGGCGACTGGATCGTGATGAACGAGAGCATGAACGAGGCGTGAAATGCGGGGCAGAGCCTCTATCGTCGAGT
>JBBSFE010000126.1:0-19077 GCA_038239005.1 Polyangiales bacterium | reverse complement strand
CGCATCATTTTAGATGGATGCCCTTGCGCTCGCTGCGAATTTTTCCGATAAGCCTGCAGACCAAATGCGCGTGACCTCGTTGGACGTGGGGTGGGATTCGAGCAGTCTCGACGTCGGCGATTTCCCGTACGAGATCACACGCGAAGAGATTGCGAGCGCAGCGCGCCGCGCGTACATGCGTCTCGTCATCGGCGCGACCGAAGGTTGGGGCAAGGTCGAGCTCGCGCGCTGGCTCGTGGGGCCCTATCGCCGCCTCGCCGTTCGCGACGAGCGCGCGAGCGATCCGCCGCCAAGCACGGGCGATCCGTCGGGCGATCGCGTCGCGGGCATTCTCGATCGCATGCGTATGGACGTGATGCTCGTCATGCACGAGCTCATGTCGGCCGAAGGTCGCTCGGCGTTCGAGATGATGGCGTTCGACAGCGAGCTCGTCTCGCGCACACCCGAAGGCGTCACGGTTGCGCTCACGCGTCCGCGTATGACGCTCACCGATCGCGTGCTCTCGCTCGTCGCGATCGATTTGATCGAGCGCCCCGAGGATTTCGAGCACTCGCTCTTCGTGTGCGATCGCTGCCGGCAGCCCGTGTTCGACGTCGCCGCGCGACCGCTCAGCATCTGCCGCATTCACGTGAGCGGCGTTGTCGCCACCCGATAAGGTCGTTCTCCGTTTCGACGGCGGCACGATCGAAGCGCGCGGCCTTCCGATCGACGCTCGAACGCCCGCGTTTCTCGCGTGGGACGCGCGTTCGAACGCACATCGCGCCGCCGCCGTAGCCTACGCGGAAGTCGTGCGATGGCTCGTGCGCGAAAAGATCGCTTACGAAGACGGAGCGCGCGCTTATGGAGATGTCGCGGCGCTGCGCGTCCATCGCGAGCCACGTCCGTTTCAAACGGAGGCCGTTGTGGCGTGGTCGAAAGCGCGCGGCCGCGGCGTCGTCGTTCTTCCAACGGGGTCGGGCAAGACGCACGTCGCCGTCATGGCGATCGACGAAAAGCGCCGAAGCACGCTCGTCGTCGCGCCGACGCTCGATCTCGTTCGCCAATGGTACGACTTGCTCGTTGCGTCTTTCGGCGAGCCGGTCGGCGTCGTCGGTGGCGGCGACTACAGCGTGCATCCGATCACGGTGACGACTTACGACTCCGCGCACATTCACATGGAGCGCTTCGGCGCGAAGTTCGGGTTCGTCGTATTCGATGAATGCCATCACCTTCCGAGTGAAGCGTACGCGCTCGCCGCTCGTGCGTGCCTCGCGCCGTATCGCATGGGCCTCACTGCAACACCCGAGCGTACCGACGGACGCGACGCCATGCTCGATGCGCTCGTCGGTCCGGTCGTTTATCGGCGTGACATCGTCGAGCTCGCGGGGACGTGGCTCTCGGATTACGAAACCGAGCGCGTCGAGGTCGATCTCGCCGAAAACGAGCGCGAAGAATACGAGCGGGAGCGCGGCGTATATCTCGACTTCGTTCGCCGCCATGGCATACGCATGAGCGATCCGCGCGGTTGGGGTGAGTTCGTCATGCACGCGTCGCGCTCGCAAGATGGGCGCACGGCGATGGCCGCGTATCGCCGGCAACGCGAGCTCGCATTCACCGCGCCAGCAAAGCTCGCGTGGCTCGAGCACTTGCTCGCCGTGCACGCCCGCGATCGCGCCATCGTGTTCTCGCAAGACAACGCAACCGCGTACGCGGTGTCGCGCCGGTTCCTTCTTCCGTGCATTACGCACCAAACCAAAGTGAAGGAGCGCAGCGCAATCCTCAAAGGGCTCCAGGAAGGGACGTACAGCGCAGTCGTCACGTCACGCGTCCTCAACGAGGGCGTGGATGTTCCAGAAGCGAACGTTGCGGTCGTGCTCTCGGGCAGTGGCTCGGTGCGCGAGCACGTCCAGCGGCTCGGCCGCGTATTGCGTCGCCGCGAGGGGAAACGCGCCGTGCTTTACGAGCTCGTGACGCGCAACACGGTCGAGACGCGAACGAGCGATCGACGCCGCGAGCACAGCGCGTATCGTACCTAACGGAGAACGCACGGGGTGGACACGCTGCGAAAACCGCTCGAGAACGCGCTCGATCACGAGCTTCGCCGAATCGAGCGCTACATCGTTCGAACGTGGATCGTGCTCTCCGCTATCGGCGTCGTCTTTGCGCTCGTCATCGCCGCGACCATCTCGCGCAATCTCGGGCTCACCATGTGCGCGATGTCCGTCGTCGTGGTCGCGCTCTTCGCGCTTTCGGATCGCATGCTCGCGCGGCGGCCGCTCGGCAAGCGCACTTCGCCCGTGGTCGTCGCTTTCGAAGGCGCGCTTCCGTGGGCGTTTTTCATCGCGCTCTACTTCACGCAAGGTGCGGCGTACGCGCTTGCTTCGTGGGTGCCGCCGCTGCTCTTTGCGGCGCTCATCGTTGCATGGGTTGCGCGACTCGAGCCGATGGCGCCGATCGTCGTCGGCGTTTCGGGCGCTGCTACGTTTCTCGTTCTCTACTTCGTGTTCGTCCGCGCGAACGTTCCAACCGGCCCTGCGCACTCGATTCTTCATGATCCGCCGATGCAGTTCTCACGCGCATTCTCCCTCGCCGCCGCAGGTGCTCTCGGAAGCGTGGTCGCTCGCGCATTGAGGAGCGCGATCGCGCGCGCGGATCAAGCGGTGCGTCGCACCGAGCTCTTCGGAAAATATCGGCTTGTTCGGAAAGTGGGCTCGGGAAGCGGGGGCTCGGTTCACGAAGCCGTGTATTCGCCCGAAGGGGGCTTCGAGCGGCGCGTTGCGGTGAAGCAGCTTCATCCGAACCTCGTCACCGAGCCATTGTTCGTCGAAGGATTTCGCGCCGAAGCCGAGCTCGGCGCGCGACTCGCGCATCCGAATGTCGTGACGATTCACGACTTCGGTCGCCACGAGGGCACGTTCTTCATGGCGATGGAGTACGTCGACGGCTTGCCACTCTCGAAGCTCTCGCATCGCGCGCGCAACGTCGAGGAACCGCTGTCTCCCGACGTCGTCGGGCACATCGGTCGAGGCGTACTTCGTGGTTTGGACCACGCACACGAAGGCGTGCACGACGCGGCCGGCCAACCGCTCCACATCATGCATCGCGACGTGTGCCCGCAAAACATCATGGTGTCGCGCATCGGCGAAGTGAAGCTCACCGACTTCGGAATCGCACGCGTCCTCGGTGAAGCGGGCGAGACGAGCACGCGCACCATCGCAGGCCACGAGGCGTACATGGCGCCCGAGCAAATCGAAGGCCGCGGCGGGCTTCCCGCCGACGTGTTCGCCATCGGCGTCGTGATGTGGGAGCTCCTCTCCGGCAAGCGCCTCTTCGCGCGAGAAAATCCGGCGGCCACGCTCCTCGCAGTCATGGCGGGTGTCGTGCCGCACATCACGACCGTTCGTGACGACATCGACCCCGCGTGGGACGCGTTCTTCGTACGCGCCCTCGCTCGCACCGCGGCAGAACGATTTCCATCTGCGCGCGGCATGCTCGAAGCGCTCGACGCCATTCCCGGATCACGCAGCGACCGCGCGTCCGCGAAGCTCGGAACGCTCGTTGCGCGCCTCTCGAGCGCGCGTGCCCCGAACGCACCTCCCGGCGACGACGACAGCCGCCCGACGATGCGCGAGCCACTCAGCGTGTGATCACACACGCTGGCCTGATCAAACTAGGTCGTTCCGGAGCGACGTCACGGCGACGAGGATTTGATGGGCCGCTCGAGAAGCGACTTTGCGCGCTCGGCCACGGTGCGTGGGCTCATCACGCCCTTGTACACGTAGAGCGCGGCAGGCAAATCTTCGGGCAGCGCCTCTTCGCTCACGCGCAAACGCGAGCTCACGCAAAACACGATGCGCGCGCCGAGACCTTTTTCGGCGAGGTCGATGCGTTGCCACACGGCATCGCGGCTCCAGAAACCGAGCACCTCGATGTACGTGACGCGCCCGCGTGCGTCGGTCACTTCGAGATCGGGCACGCACGTTCCAACGCCGGGCAAGGCGAGGATCGCATCGCTGCGTTTCACTTTTAACCCGTAGTCGCCGCGTGCGATCGCATGGCGCAGCGACTCGACCTCGTCGGGTAGTGGCGTCTCTTCGCTCGCCGGCACCTCGCTCTTATGCGCGTAGCGAAAGAGGAGCTTTTCGCGCTCCTTTCCCCAGCGCACGATCGCCTCGATTTCTAGGGTCCTTGCAGCTTCGAGCGCAGGGAGCGCCATCGCGAGGCGCGGACCGTATTTGGAGCCCGACTCGAAGAGACTCATCGGCCCATCGATGCCGAGCACGTGCGCATCGCCATCGCGGACGGCGGTGAAGAGCAACTGACGAAACTTGAGCGCGCGAAAGAGCGCACGCATCGCGCCTGGCGAATCGAATGTCACGCGCGCGACGACGCGCTCGGCGCGCAAGAGCACGGCTTGCGCCTGCCCGCGAACGAACGCTTCAACGAGCATCGCCGACGTGACGGGCTCCACAGCGGTCAGCATGGCCGAGGCTTTCAGATCGGCGTAGAGCGCGCGCTCGAACACGGCGGGCTCGAGCTTGTGCTCCGAGGCAATCAGCGCGATGAGCGCCTCGCGATCGATGCGGCCGTTGTCTCGCCGCGCCGCTGCCGCGCGAGTGAAGAGCGCCGCGCGAAGATCGGGCGGAGGCACGGGCGGATCGCTATCGAACGTGCATCGATCGAGGAGCAACTTCGTGAGCCCGGCTTTCACTTTCGTGTCTTTCGCCTCTGCATCGACCGCTGCGAGCGCCGCATCGAGATCGCCGCGCGCGGCACCGAGATGACTCTTCGCAATCGCAACGAGCTCGCGCGCAATCACGTCGGCGCGCGCACGCATGGGCGCATCGATGTTCCGCAAGACGAGCTTGTCGCCGCGCCTTTGCGCGAGCACGTGCTCCGAAAGAAGCAAGGCCTCAGGGACCCACGAGCTGCGCGAGCAACGACTGACCGATGCTCACTGCCTTCGCGTGATCTTCGATCGGCGCCACGAGGGCGGTCGAGCCCGTGAATGCGACATAGAGGACGTCGGGCGCGTCAACACCGCCGTTCGACGGATCGGGATTCGCGCCGAGCGCTTGCACGGTCGCGTAAGACGCCTCACCGATGTCCGCGCTCGGACCAACGTCGCCGTAGACTGCGTATTCGATCTTGTTGTTGTAGAGTACAAGTATTACGTCGCCGAGCTTGAGGCCGGCCGCGCCGAAGTCGAATCGGCTGCTCTTCCCGGGAACGACCACATACGGCAAGTTGGCGGCGTCAAGCGGCATGTTCTTCGAGTCGTTGACGGCCGTTTGGTTTTGGTAATCGGGATCGGTGCCGAGATTGCACTGCGTGGTTTGTTTTCCGTCGCAGTCGACGTCCATATCGGCTTTCCAGAAGAGCGCGCCGGTGAGGGCGCAAATCGGAACGGTGGGTGTGTCGCCAGCGTTGAGCGCGTAGAGGCCCGTCGAGACTTGTTTGCACGTCGATGTGAGCGCCAAGAGCTTTGCGATCGGATCGCCTGCATCAGCGTCGGCCTCGGTGGCGACATCGGCCGTCGCGACATCGGGGCTGCCCGTTTCGGCGACGACGCTCGTGTCGGCCCCTGCGTCATCCGTGACGACGGCGGGCCCGCTATCGCAGCCGAGCAACGTCATCACGCCGACAAGAGCTGCGCGCATCGCGAAACACATAGCGCACCCTTCACCGTTTGGCGAAGACGAGCTCGCGCCCGGTGGCCCACAAAAGCAGCGCGAGAAGCACGAACGGCACGAGCGAGAGCGGATCGGCATAGCGCCCGTTGAAGAGCGGATTGTGCGCGCCCATCCATTCGTCGGTGTGCGATTGCCACTCACTGAGCACGCCCGCAAAAAACGCGATGACGATGCCTGCGATCGCGCCGCCCGCGATGTAACCCGACGCCATCAGCACGCCGGGTGATTTGTCGCCCTCAGCGGCGATCTCTTCTGCGGACGCCCCCTTCTTCAATTTCGATTTCGTGTACCGATCGACGAGCCAACGCACGATGCCGCCCACCAAAATGGGCGACGACGACGACAGCGGTAAATACACGCCCACCGCGAACGCGAGCGATGGAATACCGCTCATCTCGAGCACCACGGCGATCATCACCCCGAGCAGGACGAGCCCCCAAGGCAGCTGCCGGTTGAGAATGCCTTTGATGATGTAACTCATCAAAGTTGCTTTGGGCGCATCGAACTTGGTGACTTTGGTTCCGTCGGGCCGCGTTTGGTGCGTGCCGTTGATGCCCGGATCGACGAGATATTTCGGCGTGCCCGTTTGGTCGACGAGGTAGCGACCGGGCGGGCCGAGCTTTTCGTCCGTGTTGTTCCAGACGAGATATTCGGCGGAGTCTTTCGAGGCTTGTGGGCCCGTGAGCTTCTCGTGTGTTTCGAGCGTCTTCGGCTCGACGTGCATGGTGTCGGCGAGCTGGAGCTCCGCCCTTGGCACGTAGACCGTTGCGGCGTCGTTGAGCTTCAAGAGGATCGGGCCGAGGATGAGCGCGGATGCGAGCGCGCCAACGAGGATTGCGATCTGCTGCGAGCGCGGCGTCGAGCCGATCAAAAATCCCGTCTTCAGATCTTGTGACGTCGTTCCGCCGTTCGACGCGGCGATGCAGACGATCGCGCCTACCGAAAGCGCGGTGACGTAGTACGCGGGCCCCGTCCACCCGAGGACGAGGAAGATGAGGCACGTGAGGAGCAGCGTCGCGACCGTCATGCCGGAAATCGGATTCGACGACGAGCCAATCTCGCCCGTCAGGCGCGAGCTCACGGTGACGAACAAGAAACCGAAGAGCACGATCAAGATCGCGCCGAGGATGTTCATCTTGAGTGGCGTCGCAAGCACGATCGCAACGACGAGCGCGAGCGATCCGTAGAGCACCACTTTCATGGGCAAATCGTGATCGGTGCGGAGCACAGCCACGGGGGCGCCGAGACCATCCGTCTTCTTGGCGCCGCGCAAATCGGCGAGGCCGCCGCGGAGGCCGTGCCAGATCGTGGGTAGCGATCGCGCGAGCGAGATGATGCCGCCCGCCGCGACCGCGCCCGCACCGATGTAGAGGACGTAGGCGCCGCGAATTTGATCGGGCCCCATGTCGCGAATGAGATCGTGGCCGGGCGCGAGCGGCTCCGAGAGCGAGCTCCCGAAGAATTTGATCATCGGGATGAGCACGAGATACGCGAGCACGCCGCCCGCGCACATGATCGACGCGATGCGCGGACCGATGATGTAACCCACGCCGAGAAGCTCGGGCGAAATCTCCGCGCTCACCGAAGCGCCTTTGTATGGCGCGCCGAAGAGTTTTTCGGGAGTGTCTTTCCACGTTTTGAACGCTTCCATCGCGGCCTTGTAAACGAGGCCGATGCCGAATCCGGCGAAGATGGTCGTCGCGCCCATCGTGTTGCCGGTCGCTTCTTCGCCGCCGCCTTCGCGGTGCGCTGCAATCGACTCTTCCGACGCGCCGGCTTTGAGCACTTCGGCGCACGCGGTGCCTTCCGGGTATTTCAGCGTCTCGTGTTGATCGACGATGAGCGCGCGGCGAAGCGGAATCATCATCAAGATGCCGAGCAATCCACCGAGCACGGCCACGAGTGCGACACGTGCGATCTCGAGATCGAACCCGAGGATCATGATGGCGGGCATCGTCACGCCGATGCCGAACGCAATCGATTCACCCGCAGAGCCTGCCGTTTGAACGATGTTGTTCTCGAGGATGGTGGCGTCCTTCAAACCGAACTTTGCAAGAATGCGAAAGAACGTGATCGAAATCACGGCGACCGGAATCGAAGCGCTGACCGTGAGCCCTACCTTCAATACGAGGTAAAGCGATGATGCCCCGAAGATGACGCCGAGGATCGTCCCGAGCACGAGCGGCGCGGCGGTGAGCTCGCGGAGCTTCGCGTTCGCCGGAATGTACGGCCGAACCTCGCGGCTCAACTAACTAGTTCCGACAAGTGCCGCCTTCGACGGTGCCGAAGTAGCAGTTCTCGTATTTGGCGAGCTTGTCGTTGCAAGCGGCGTTCGATGCGTTGTCGTCGGTGACGCCGTCCGAGGTGCACGATTGGTGGCTCTGCATGCAGCCGAGGTAGTCGGAGTAGAGGCCGCCGCAGCACGGATCGGAGAGCTTGTTGTCGCACTGCGTGGTTTCGTCGGCCGTGGGCGCGACGTCCGCGCCGCACAAAGTTTTGTACGTGCACGAGCCGCCGCTATTGCAGCCGACCGCCGAGAGGGAGACGACCACGACGCACAGGCACCCAAGAGCTCTCTTCATGGCGCGGGACCATATCTAAAAACTGCCCGATCGGCCAGGCTGACACGGCCGTGGGCCAGCTTAGATTTTGGTGATGGATGATGCATCGGCATTGGACGCGTATTCGCAGGCAGTGATCGGCGCGACATCGACGGTGGGACCGTCGGTCGTGAGTCTTTCGGTGGGGCGTCGGGGCAGATTCGGGCAGGGCGCGGGCAGCGGCGTCGTCATCGCGCCCGATGGGTACATCCTCACGAATGCCCACGTCGTCGACGGCGCAGGTCGCGTCGAGGTCACGTTCGACGACGGCAAGACGCTCCAAGCGCGCCCCGTTGGCGGCGACCGCGCGACCGATCTCGCCGTCGTGCGCGTCAACGCTTCGGATTTGAAACACGTGAAGATCGGCAGCGACGCGGATTTGCTTCGCGGGCAGCTCGTCGTCGCCATTGGCAATCCGCTCGGGTTCGAATCCACCGTGTCGGCCGGCGTCGTCAGCGCGACGGGACGCTCGCTTCGCGGCGTCGACGGGAGGCTCGTCGAAAATTTGGTGCAGCACACCGCGCCGCTCAATCCCGGAAACTCGGGCGGGCCGCTCGTGGATTTTCGCGGGCATTTGGTCGGTGTCAACACCGCCATTATTGCGTTTGCTCAAGGCATGAGCTTTGCGATTCCGTCAGAGACCGTTAATTGGGTCGTTCCTAAGTTGCTGTCTGACGGGAAAGTTAGAAGAGCATACTTGGGTATTCAAGGGCAGACGCTCCGGCCTACTCGAAGAAGCGGTGGAGACGGGGTGATTGTCGTCAGCGTCGAGAGTGGGAGTCCTGCGGATCTTGGGGGGTTGAAGGTCGGGGACGTCATTGTGGAGGTTGACGAGAAGGCGGTTGGAGGGATTGATGCGCTATTGCGCGCTCTCGCCAAACACGCGCCTGGGGTTGCGTTGGGCGTGAAGGTGAAGCGGGGTGGGGATTTTGTGGATATGCGCGTTGTCGGGAGGGAGGCGGCGTGAGTTGGATTGGACGCGGGGAGGCGGGATTTATCTTCGCATCGACGGGCGTTCGGTTAGGGATGCAGCGCGAAGGGCTGTCGTGTTGGGAGCGCACGCCTAGCGCGAAAACTTTCCGCCCCTTCGCTCTTTCACATCAATCAACTTGCTCGCCAGATGCGGAAGGAGGCTACTCGCGGCGAGGCACTGCTCTTGCGGCATCTTTGCGGCAAACAGCTTGGCGTACGCGTGCAGCGGCAACATCCAATGCATCCTTACGTCGTCGACTTCTAGATTCATTGAAGTCGACGGCTCCGCTCACGACGGGCGTGAGGTCGAGGATGGCTTTCGCACCTTGGAGCTCGGGCGGCTCTACGGCGTTCGCGTCATCCGCGTCGCAGCTGAAGTCGTCGAGCGCGACCTCTATGCTGCGGTTGGCATCATCCGAAAGGCTCTGCAGTGATGGCCATTCGGCTTCACGCAATGCTCCAAAAGTGAGAGCGAATCGTAGGCCAGTGGAACGAACGTCGACGCCGATGAGATCAGTCGAGCTGCGCGTAACACGCAGATGAACCACATGGTGCCGGAGCGCCACAGCCGAGATTGTTTGGACGTCAGCCGTCGAATCGGACCCGCATCAACAACTTCGACGGCGATCCTTCAGAGGATTGGCGATTCCGGCCGTGACGGACCTGCGGGCATTCGCTCTCAGTGGGTGGCATGGCCCTTGCGGAAGCCCGTGTCATGAGCGTCAACGGCCTTGCTGAGTTCATCGAGACCGAGCGCCTCACGATCGTAAAGGAATGGGAAGTGTTCGCCCGCACGCTCTTGCCGGGGGCACGTGGTCTTCCTCGAATTGATTTACGCGATCATGCCGATGAGATCCTGACGGCGATCATCCACGACATGAGATCGCGTCAGACGCCCAGCGAGCAGGCGGAAAAGTCCAAGGGCCGCGGGGACGCCCAGCGTATGGCGGAAATCGGGCAGCTCCACGCGGTGCTGCGGATCGAAAACGGGTTCAAGCTCAGCCAGCTGGTTGCGGAATATCGCGCGCTTCGGGCCAGCGTTCTCCGGCTCTGGGAGAAGGCGGGCGAGAAGGCGGGCGGTGATCCGGGAGGCTTGACCCGATTCAACGAGGCGATCGACGAGGCTCTCGCAGAGGCGGTCGATAGCTTCATGAAGACGACCGAGCACTTTCGAGATCAGTCTCTCGGGATCCTTGGTCACGATCTGCGCAATCCGCTCTCGGGCATCATCATGGGCGCGAGCATGCTGTCGAACGCGGATCTCGACGACGGCAGCATCAAACTCGCCGCGCGTATTCTGAGCAGCGCACGACGCATGAACCGAATGATCGATGACCTGCTCGACCTGACGCGAACCCGATTCGGCGACCGCATCCCGGTAGTCCTCTCACCGATCGACCTTGCCCCCGTGTGCCGTCAAGTCGTCGCCGAGCTCGAGGGGCTTCGTCCGGTCGGCGACCTGCGGCTCGAGTGTAAGGGGGACCTTCGTGGAGAGTGGGATAGTGATCGAATCGCGCAGGTGCTCTCCAACCTCGTTCGAAACGCGATCCTGCACGGGAGCTCGAGCGGACCGATCAACGTCCTTGCCGACGGCGAAGGCGAAGCGGTCACGTTGTCGGTTCACAACGAAGGCCCATCCATTCCTCTCAGCAGTCAGCGCGGCATCTTCGACCCCATGGTGCACCATGATCGCAACGGCCAAAAGCCAGGTCTCGGCCTCGGCCTCTACATCGGATCCCAAGTGGCCTTGGCGCACGGCGGAACCGTCGATGTGACCTCGACCGACGCCGACGGCACCACGTTTCGCGTGCATCTGCCTCGTCACCTCGGCGCGGCCCGGACCACGAATCCGCCGGTTTCCGAAGCAAAGCCGAGCAGCGAGTCACTAGTCTCGGCGCACGAGCCGTACGCCGCGTGAGGTGCGCAAAGTGCTGCGCTTGGTCTCATGATGTCTGGCCGGGTGCTCGTCGCCGACGATGACGAGGAGCTTCTTCAGAACGTTTCCAGCGTGCTCGCCTCCGCCGGCATGGTGGTCGTGCAGGCCCGAGACGGTGGGGAGGCCCTGTCCGAAGTGGCTGAGGGTGGGCTCGACCTCATCGTAACGGACGTGTCGATGCCGGGTCTCGATGGCGTACAGCTCTCCGCGATGGCGAGGGTCGCTGGCGAGCAGGTTCCCATCCTGATCATGACGGCCAGCCGCGAGCCGTGGATCGCGGCAGCTGTGGAGAGGCTTCAGCGCTCGGCTCTTCTTCAGAAGCCGTTCTCTCCTGAGGAGCTGCTCGAGAAGGTTCGGGCTCTCGTGGATCGAACGGAGAGATCATGGGCGGTCGAGACGCGCGCCGAGGATCCTCACCTCTTTCCCCCAGCCCTCGTGGCGATTCTGCGAGCACGTCTCGGAGCGCGGCAGCCCTCGCTCGAAGGTGTCGACGACATCATCTTGACCGAGCTGCTCAGCGTCGTGTTCTTCGCGGGGCTCGACACCGAAGAGGGGATGCGAAACCCCGTGCGCGTGATCTTTACCGGCGGGGTCGAGCCGCCGATGACGGGCACCGAGGATCCTGTGACGGCGCCGCTGCAGCGCTGGAGCTCGCTGGGGTTCGATTTGCCGCGGCCCTGCTCCATCGACGCGCTCGTGAAGCTCGCCGTTGCCCATGTGAGCCCGCCGTTCTTCACCGAGGTGCAGTGCCGTGACGGCCGCCTGATGATAGTGGGTCTCGCGCGCGAACGGGTGAACCTCGAGGGCGACTCGGCGATCAAGATCGTCGCGCCGCGACCAGGAGATCTCTCCGTGCGCATCGGCAAGGTGAACGTGCTCGACTACGAGCGCGGCCGGGTGAACGCGTCGCGCGGCGGTGACGTGTTCTCCCACGGAATCGTTCGGCGTCAGCTCGATCGCGCAGCGTTCGCGGCGGGTGTGCCGGCATCCGCAATGCGACCCTACCTCGACGTCGTCCGCGGGATGGTCGTGAAGCTCTGCGAGCACGGCCGTGGCGGGATCCTCGCGGTCGGCTGCGAAGAGGCCGTCGAGCTGCGCGGGGAGTCCGACTACGGAACGTCGGGCGCTGCGTCTCCGGTGTCGCTCATACTCAGCCTTCAAGCGTCCGAGCTTCAAGCGTCCGAGCTCGAGTCGGAAGCGCCGCACGGCGATCCCCTGTCCCGTGGCGCGGTCATGGCCGACATCGCGCGACTGACAAACGAGGTTGGCGCGCTCAGCGCGCTTGACGGAGCGACGCTGGTCACAGGCTCGCTCCGTCTTGCAGGCTTCGGCGTCGTGATGCCGATAGACGATGGTCGAGGCGTCGTAGAGGCAAGAGACCCAGACGCGACGATCGTGCGACCCTTCGATCTGGGAACCCGGGGAACGCGCCACCGCGCCGCCGCCGCATACGCACGGAGCCATCCGACGAGCGTCGTGTTCGTTGGGTCTGCGGATGGGCATCTCGGCTGTTTCTGCGGAGATCCCTACAGCGAACGCGTGATTCTATGGCGGTTTCGTCCTGCCGATTTTCGGAGGTGAAGTCGGGTCATGCCTCCACTACGGTTCCCGCCGCTTCACTTCTTGTCCGTTAGTTGCGCGCGCAGCGGAAGCCGACGGTGAAGCCGCGCGTGTCCGGTTTGAAGCTTAAGTTGAGGGCCGACCGCAGGCCCGTCTCCCCGGCCTGGTAGCTTGCTCCGCGGAACGCCCGATTGGGACCCGCGTCGAAGAGCGCACAGTCGTTGCACGTCGTCGGGAGTCCGGGGATTTCGGAGTTGGTGGTGGAGTTCGTGTCGAGGACCCACTGAAAGGCGTTCCCGCTGAGGTCGGCTTGCCCGTACTTGCCATTGCCGAGCGGCGTCGTTCCGACGGGGACCATGGCGCCCGCGTTGTAAACGTCGAGCGTGCTGTCGACCACCGTCGAGCTTGGCGGATTCGACCACGGAAAGTACCGCTGCTCACTGCCGCCGGATTGCGCGTAGTTGTATTCGGCTGACGACGGCAATCGCCCGCCGTCCCAAATGCAAAACGCGAATGCCTCGTACCAAGTCACGCTTGCGATGGGATAGTCCGAGTAACCGCCATCGGCCTCACCCGCTTTCCACTGAAGCGAGTTAAAGGAGATTGCCGTGCCGACCGCGGCGCTCGTCGGTGGCATCAGCGCGTTCCAGCTCATCGACCAACCCGGATCGTCTGGGTTGTTCGGATTTTTCCCGAGGCCGTCTTGTTGCGGCAAATTTCCCGGATACGCCGCGAGGAATTTGCGAAAGCGTCCGATGGTCACCGGGTAGACGTCGAGCGTGAACGGGCTGAGCGTCGCCATGTGCGTGTTGTCGACGTAGAGCGTGCCCCCGTCGAGCACGCCGTCGTAGTCGCGAAGGAACGTGCCGCCCGCGACCGCTGCCACCGAACAGCAGCTCTGATCACCGGTGATGCCGCAGGTTTTTTCGCAATTGTCGGACGCATCGCCTTGTTGTGTGACGTCGTTCGATGCATCCGTGCCTCCTCCATCGGGCGCGGCCGGCGACGGGCTGCACGCAACGAACACACACAGCGCCAGCGAGCGATTGAGCATCATGGGGTCATACTCCCAAATCGGCGCGCCCGACACGTGCAACGGCTCCGGCCACGTCTTCATCGCGTCATCGCGGGCGTTCAAGGGTCGGCGGAAAATGTGCTTTCGTCGTTCGACTGCACCTTGAGCCCGTGCACCTGCGCGAGATCGACGGCTTTCGGATCGTAAGTGACGCGCAGCGCTCGGGCGCCGTGCACGGTGCCGCGATCGATTTGAAGAATGCCGACTGTCTTGCCGAGAATTTCCGTCGCGGCTGGGTCGGCGCCCAAAATGGCCGTCGCGAGCGTGGTGCTGCAACCCGCGCGCGTGCCTGGCGGAGGCGCCGCGCACGCGTTGTTGGTGTCTTTCACTGGAGCGTGAGATGCGCCGCCTTCGAAGCGCGCGCGGTATGCGCCGTACCCTTCGGCCTCGAGGCGCGCGAGCGGAACGAAACGAAGCGACGCCGAGTTGATGCAGTAACGCATGCCGGAGGGCGCAGGCCCATCATCGAAGACGTGACCGAGGTGAGAGCTACCGCTCGACGAGCGCACTTCGGTGCGATCCATTCCGAGCGTGCTGTCGCTCTTCGACTTGACCGCCGCGTCGTCGATCGGTTTCGTGAAGCTCGGCCAGCCGGTGCCCGATTCGAATTTGTCGTTCGACGAAAACAGCGGCTCGCCCGTCACGACGTCGACGTAAATGCCCGCCGCGTGATTGTCCCAATACGCGTTGCGAAACGGCGGCTCGGTCGCGTCGTTCTGCGTGACCTCGAACTGAAGCGGCGTGAGCATCTTCTTGATCTCGTCAGCGGAGGGCTTGGTGTATGCGCGGTGCATGGCAACCTGAGGTGTGGAGGGCGTGGGCGCATCGCTCGCGACCGCTGCGGCCGAGGTGTGGCACCCAGCGAGAAGCACAATCCATAAGAAGTGTTTCATCCCCTGAAATACGCGCGGCCCGCGTTTCGGTTTCGCGTAAGGTCAGCGCGTGGAATGTAAGCAAAAACCAGGCGATTTCGCGCCCGTGGTGAACCGCGGCGACTGCGAAGGCAAGCGCAAGTGCGAAGAGGTCTGCCCCTACGACGTCTTCGAAGTCCGCCGCATCGACCCGCTCGACTACGACGCCCTCGGTTTCTTCGCACGCCTCAAAGTGCGCGCACACGGAATGCTGAGCGCCTACTCCCCGAAAGCCGACGCCTGCCAAGCGTGCGGCAAGTGCGTCGAAGCCTGCCCGGAAGACGCGATCACCTTGGCGCGAACGAGCTAGCCAACCCTTCGCTACGAGGGCGCTGACGCACTCGCTTCGAGCAGAAACGAAGTTGCCGAAGCGCGATCGGGTATGCTTCTCCGATGGCCAGCCGGCGTATGGTGCTCGTCATCGGCATGGTCGCGTGCATCGCGGCGTGCTCTCTCCTCACGTCGCTCGATGACTTGCACTCCGGCGCTGATGCAGCCGCGGACGGCGCGGATGGTGCATCGATGGATGGGCCGCTAGGTGATGGTCCGCTTTCGCTGGACGCTTCTGCGGATGGCCCGTTCTGTTCGACCCATCCGGGCCACACGTTCTGCTTCGACTTCGACGAGGGGCCAGTCACCGCCGGGTTCAGCTCGCAGGTCATCCTCGGCGCCGGCGCTGACGGCGGACTCGATCCCGTGGATTTTCGTTCGTCACCCGCATCGGACTTCGCCGCGCTGGTGGCTGGCGCAGAGGCTGGAGTTTGCGTGCAATCGCAGCTCATCAAGGACCTCCCGAATACGGGCAACCACGACTATCACCTCGAGATGGACTGGGAGACGTGTGGCGAGCCGGCGCAGTCGGTCGACACGTTCAGCATCATCCAGAATGCGGGCATTGACGCGTTCATCGTGAGCGCTGATTCGTACTCGAACAAGCTCTACACGGAAGGCGCGGGCAACCACACGATGACGTACAACATGGGCCCTCTCGCGGCGGGATGGCATCACGTCATCGTCGATGCGTCCGACATCGGCGGCGAGGGCGCGAGCCGAATTCACGTGACGTTCGATGGAGCGACTGTCCTCGACGTGACGACTGGCTGGTCGTGGAGCGTGGCGCCGACGGAGCTGCAACTCGGCCTTCGCGCATGCGCGGCGTGGCCAACCTGCGTGATGCACTTCGACAACGTCCTGCTCGACATCCACTAACCAACGCCAAGGGTTACACGCGCATCGGGAGCGTGAAGAAGAACGACGTCCCCTTGCCGACAGTGCTCTCGACCCAGATGCGGCCTCGGTGCGCCTCGATGATGCCCTTGGCGATCGCGAGACCGAGCCCTGTGCCCGCTACAGCGGTCGCGCGAGGGGCCCTCCAAAATCGTTCGAACAACATCGGGATCTCGTCGGCCGAAATGCCCGGGCCCTCGTCGTGGATCGAGAACGTGCATTCGGCATCGGAGCCTTCGACGCGTAAGAGGACGCTCGTTTCCTTGGGGCTGAACTTGATCGCGTTGCCGATCACGTTGTCGAATACCTGCATCAGCCGTTCACGATCGCAGGTCACGATTGCCGGCCCGCTCACTTCTTTGTGCAAGCGTATCGATCGCTGCTCTGCGAGTGGAGCAGACTGCTGGAGTGCCTCCTCGACCAGGGCGCTCGTTTGCTGGTCCCTCACATCGAGGTCCACCCGCCCTGCCTTGATTTTGGCCAGGTCGAGCAGATCGGTGATGAGCCCGTTCATTCGACCTACAGCACGTCTGATGCGGTTCGCGTTGCCTTGCAGGGATCCACGCACGGCGCTCAGGTCCGCTTCGCTCAATGTCGCATCGATCAGTGCCACGCTGCCGTGGATGACGTTGAGTGGATTCTTCAGATCGTGGGACACGATCGCCACCACGTCTTCGCGGGCTCTGACGGCAGCCTCTGCGGTCGCGAGGGCATCGTTCACCTGCTGCGTCGCTTGCGTAGTGAACTCAACGGCGGCTTCTGCGGCTCCCGCGTAGAGGATGTCCGCGACCCGCTCGACCTCTCTGCTGGTCATCGCGTAGCCCGTGGCTTCGAGCGTCTCGACGATGGCGGACCTGAAGACGCCGTACTCCAGAATGACGCTCTTGAGATCGTAGCCCACGTACCAGCGCTGCTGACCGTGCGCTTTCGCGCTCTCTTCTGTGGATTCGCTTTGCCCGCGTTGAAGCTCGGTGGCCACCGCGTGGACGTAGCCATGAAGGGCGTCGACTACGTCGGCCTTCGCCGCATCTCGAGGCGGAAGATGGTGGTGACGCGCTTTGCGCACGAAGGCGTCAACGATAGCGTCGGCGTTGTCGCGAATGATCTGATCGAGTGCTTTGGTAACCACTGGCGTACCCGTGGGGCAATCCTAGCGTCGAATCGCGACGAGCGCGCTGCACTAACGCACCGCGTGATCCTCAGCGCTTCAGGACCGACGCGAGATCGCGCAACGCAGCCGCGCCGCGCATCACTTCGCTCGGCCGACGATGTCGCTGTCGCTGACGGGCCAACCGTGCGGCACCGGCCGGACGCGTCTTCGATCGAGAGCATCGCGCCGATTTGGCCGCAGAGTGGCGAAGCATTCGGAGCGGCCTCGGGCCACTCGACCATCGAGCCACAATCTCCAACCCGTGTTGATCATGTGGACGTACACCGGGGTCAACCATGTTCACCATCAGCATCCCCAGTCACATGTTGAAACGTCGAGCCGCTCGGCCAAACCGCCCCGGTGCAAGGGGCTCAACGTTGACATCCTTTCTTGTTGGCGATGAAGTCAAAAAATGGTCGTCTGAATTCTGTCAGGGCGGCGATGGCGCGATCGTTTGCAAACAACCGGCACGAAGCCGACATTCAAGATGCAGCGCATCATGTGCTGTTCGCCTCCGCGTGCAAGAACGACCGCTCCGAGCTGCTGACGACGCTCATGCCCGCGTGGCGTTGCACCGTGGTTCGCGACCCTCCGTCGGTGATTGCGAACGTGCAGTCGCTCCATGTCGACGTCGTAGTCACGGCTCTTCGTTTCTCTTGCGGCGAGATGACCGGGCTCGAGCTTGTTCGTGCCGTTCGCTTGACGTCGCGTGTGCCGATCATGGTCTACGACAACGGAACGTGGACTGTGCAAGATCGCGCCCAAGCGCTCATGGAGGGCGCTGACGATGCGATGAGTTCCCCGTTCAGCTCAAACATCGAGTTCGTGGCGCGACTTCGCGCGCTGGTGCGTCGTGCGGCAAGTCGCGAGGCAGCCTCCTATCATATCAACGAAGTGGAAATCGTCACGGTTTGGCGCGGGTCGGAAGCCAAACCGTCTCACTTACCGGCGACCAAAAGAAGCTGCTGGCGGTGCTCGTCGCGCGCTCGCCGTACATCGCGACCTACGCTGACCTTTCGCATGCACTCGGTAACGGACCCGCGTTTAGAGTCCGCGCCGTAAGCGAAGCGATTCGTCGGCTCCGACTGGCGCTTGCACACGCAGACGTTACGATCCAATCATTCGCTGGCATCGGTTATCGGATTGTCCAACGAAAGTGCACGCCGGGTCCCTCATGAAACCAAGCTCAGAAGACGACTCCAAGGCCCGGCGACGGGCCCACACTCTGAACATCAACGCGGTCCGCGCTTTCTTCAGCGTTACGACGGCAACGGCTTTAGCCCTCGGATGTAGCCGTACAGGGCTGGATGACGATGTGGGGAACGGGTTGGTGAGAGACTCGAGTCTTGACGGCGTCGCAACGGACGGAACCCTTGATGCTAGCAGCGAGGACGGCTTGCACGATGGCCCTGTCACTCTGAAATGCAGCACCAAGACATGTCCCGGCTGTTGCGATTCTACCGGTCAGTGTCGCGACGGCAAAAGTAGCTCGTTCTGCGGTGGAGAAGGTCTCGCGTGCGACACATGTCTGGCGCCGTTCTTTTGCGGTGGACAAGACAACGGGAACGCCTGTCAGAAGGGGCAAGACACCACGGGGCAGTGCGACGCTCTCAATTGCGCCACGGGCTGTTGCGCACGCATCAGTGGTGTTTCACAAGATGTTTATTGTTTCCAGGGCGACGGCGACTTTGCATGCGGGCTTGGTGGGCAGCCTTGCGATGACTGCGCTGCTAACAACGATACGTGCACACCCAAGCAGACATGCGCCAAGACCGTTTGTGGTGGCGGGCACTGTCAAAGCGGTTGTTGCCTTGGAAGCGAGTGCTTGCCCGGAACCGGGTCTGACTCCATCCCTGAGCACGCCGGCCAGGATACGGCGATCGTTGGCACTGGAAGATTCTGTGGCGACTGGATCGTGATGAACGAGAGCATGAACGAGGCGTGAAATGCGGGGCAGAGCCTCTATCGTCGAGT
>JBBSFE010000125.1:0-19136 GCA_038239005.1 Polyangiales bacterium | reverse complement strand
TTGAGACAGCTCGAGACTTCGCCAGCGCCCGTTGTCACGAAACAACCTCCTCATCGACATGCGCCGCTCAGAACGCGGTCACAGAGGGAGAGCTCTATCTTGACTGGAGGGCCACTTCATACTCGCCTTGGCGGCTGTCTTGGGCTACGGAAAGATGAGCGCTTGCGCAGCCAGGAGACCCGCGGCCCAGGGGAGCGCGCGGCGGGCGAGGGGTTCGAGGCGGTCGGGGTTGCGCGTGAGGATGAAGGTGGTGAGTGACACGAAGCCGCCCGCGTAGGCGGCGATCCACGCGCGCCAGAAGAAGCCCGCGTGGATGCTGTGGATGACCGTTGCCGGGTTGGGCTCGTTGCCTGTGAAGACCTGGATGATGCGGATGATCGCGTAGACCGCGGCCGCTGCTTCGAGGCCGCAGATGGTCGAGATGATCGCGCGCTGCTTGATCATGATGCGCGGGCTCTCACGACGCGAGGGCACTCGGGGTCGGGGCCGTCTTTGCCGGCGACGAAGCGTGCGACGGCTCGGCAACCGCCGCGGCAAACTTTGGCGAGCGCACACGTGTTGCAAGGCGCTTCGGTGCCGGGCTCGGCGAGCGCGCCCGGCTCGAGGAAGCTGCACGGAGCTGCGCGGCCGTCGGAGCGTATGGCGGAGAGCGCCGAGCCCGCTTCGCAACCGAACACGCCGAGCGCGGTGAGCTCGGCGGCGCGATCGTAGAGAGCGTCAGAGAGGAGAGCGACCATCGAGCAGTCGATGCGGAGACGGAATCCGGTTCCGTGTATACTACATGAAATGGCTTTGACGACGTCGCCGAGCTCGGAGACTTGTTCGCGCGTCAGACGCTTGGCGAGGTAATCGAGCTTGGCTGCGCGGCCCGCGGGTTTGTAGCGAAGAAGCTGGGCTTCGCGGGCGCCGAGCGAACGCGCGCGATCGATCGTTGCGGCGACCGCTGGGAAACTGTCGCGCGTGAGGACGATGTTCACGCCGAAGGGAACATGCGCGGCGCCGAGGAGCTCCATCGCGCGTTCGGCGCTCGGCGCGCCGGGGAATGCGCGGACGGCGCGATAGACTTCGCCTTCACCATCGTAGCTGACGTTCACCTGGGCGAACGCGGCGAGAGCGCGCGCTTTCGCGGGGGTCATGCCGATGCCGCTCGTCGTGACCACGGGGAGAAGCCCGCGCGAGCGTGCACTTTCGGCGAGCTCGGCGAGATCGCTACGCAAGAGTGGCTCGCCGCCACCGAACGCGACCGTGAAGACGCCGCGTCGCGCGAGAGCGTCGAACGTCTTCTCGAGATCGTCGCGCGTCACGTGCGAGCCGTCGGGGCGCGCATCGAGGTAGCAGCCTTCGCAACCCACGTTGCATTGGGAGGTGATCGCAACGTGCGCTTCGAGCGGCTCGGATTTCGCGCTGATCGGGGAGCTCCATCGCTCGGCGCCGTCGAGGCCGATGGTGCGAGCGCCTTCGCGGTCGAGCGCGACGAGCGCGGGAGGATCATCGACGCGGACCCACGCGCCCCAGGGCTCGATGCGGGATTTCATTTCGCGTCCGTTTTTGCGTCCGCGTCGGCGTCGGCGTTGGCGTCGGCGTGCGCGTTGGCGTTGGCGTCGGCGTTGGCGTTCGCGTCGGCGTTGGCGAGAGCGGCGGCCACCGCTGCGAAGAGAGCGCCCGCGGCGACTTGCGTTGCGAAGAGCGCGTCGATGACGCTGCCGATGCTCGAGCAGTTGGCCCCGTGGCCTTCGCGTACAACGATGATGTGCTCTTCGAGATCGTCGTCACTCATAGTCCGAAGCCCTCGAGGTAACTGAAATCGATTCGTTGAAGAACGAGGAACGCGGCGGCGACGACGGCGAGCGCGCTGAGCGTTGCACGCATCGCACGGGCACTTCGAGTCTGCGCGCCGGCGAGGCCCCACGCGCGTGCGGCGAGGATGATCGGGAGCGTGCATGCGGGGACGAGCAAGAAGGGGAGCGTGTGCCCATTTTCGTATTGACCCGCAAGCGCTGCCGCGACGAGTGCAAGATACACGCAAATGAGGGCGGCTTTTGGCCCGAAACGGCGAAGCTCGGCCGCGCGCGCGGCCTTCGCGCCGAGAGCGTCGGTGCCGCGGAGACGGCGAATGCTGGCTGCACCCGCGAGCACGCCAAAGAGAGCGAGCGTCGCGATCGAAAAACGCGTGAGCCAGCGACGGAGAATCCAACGCGCGACACGCGCCGCGAGCTGCGTGTCGTTGCCTGCGCGCGCGACTGCGTGCTTTGCGCCGGCGGCGTCGCCTTTGTCCATCGCGATGTCTGCGAGGCGCGTCGCGGCTTGGGCGCGGAGCGGTGGGTCGCCGCCCGTTTCGTCCAAGAGCTTGTCGAGCGCGCGTTCGGCGTCGGCGGTGCGGGCGAGGCGTGCGGCATAGGCTTCGGCGACGTACATACGTGCTTCGACGCGCACCTCACCGGGCGGAAACGATTCGAGATCGTGCGCGAGCGCGTCGACGGTTGCGGCATCGCGCTGAGCGTTGGCGTCGCGACGAACACGCTCGAGACGAGCGAGCGGCTCGAACCCGCCTTCGCTCCGCGCACGAAGCCAGCGAGCGCGCGCGGTCGCACGAAGCGCCCAACGATTCGACGGCGCGACGGCCACCGAAGCTTCGTAATGTTCGAGCGCCGCGGCAAACGAAAGATCACGCTCTTCCGCTTCGGCTTGTGTGTAGAGACGCTCGCTCGCGGGGCGATCGAATGCAGTCGCAACCGTAAAGAATGCAATCACGAGCGCGCTCACGACGGAGTGGAAGCTCTAGCAGGCCGCGGGCGTTGTACAGAGCAAACGTTGGAGGCGCGTCGAAAGCTCTGCTACTCGTCACGCGTGCGTCTCGAAGTGCTCGTGCTCCTTTCGGCTGCGACGCTGGCGTCGTGCAAAGGATGCAAAAACGAGCACCCTTACACGCCGTACACGATCGCAGGCGACGCCGGTGATGCGGAGGCCGTGGCGCTGGCCGATGCCGAAGCGCCCGCCGCAACGCACGAAATTTCGGCGACGCAAGCGCCTCCGCACGCGACGCGCTGGACGCTCGACGGGCTCACGCTCGCTGCGCCCGCGGGCTTCGTGTTCGAGCTCGGCGTCGCGCGGGACTTCGACGCCGATGGTCACGTCGATGCGGCGGCGCTCGCGCGTCGTGATGGCGCTGACTCCGATCTCGGAACGCTCCTCTACTATCACGCAGAAAACGGAGCGCTTGCGTCACCCGTCACGGTCGCGGCGTCGCCGTCGCTCACGCCGCAGGGTGCGTCTTGCACCGCGAAGCGAAAGATGTCGGCGATAGGTCGTCACTCGATCTGGCTCGAGCTCGGCGTGCAGTGTGTCGCGCCGTCGCTGCGCGAGCCGTCGCGACAGATTTCGGTGTGGGCGCTTCGGCAAACGCCGCGCGCGCACTTGTCGGCGAACGTGATCGATCCGCCGGGCGCGCCGAAGCTCACGTTCTCCGTCGATGGCTCGGACGCCGACGGTGATGGGCTCGATGACGTTCTTTTGAAGGTCGCCGTCGAAGGTGGTGACGCGCCCTTCGAGCCACTGCCTCGTGCAGAAGCGTCGCTGCGTTGGTTTGATCGCCCCGCGGGCATGAGCCGCGATCCGGACGGGCCCGATGGGTCGCTCAGAAATTTCGCGGCGGGCCTCGCCGTGCGCGCCGCCAAAGCCAAGGACGCACCACAAGTTCTCGCTCAAGCGCGCGCGGTTCGCGTGCTGTGGAACGCGATTTGTGCCGAGGGTCGCGCGCCGCGGATCGTGCATGTTTTCGGGGGCTCGCCGATTTCGTGTGGGCCGAGTCGGGCGCTCGAAGAAGCGGGCCTCGCCGAAGCGCGCGCGCACGCAGCGCTCGCCGATGCGCTCGGTGCGATCGCCGCACTCGAGCGCGCACAAATTCCCCCCGCGACGAAAACGGCGCAACGAACCAAAGACGCCGAAGGTTGGGTGAGCCAAATCGCGCCGCTCACGCAAGCAACGCAAGTGCGTGCGATCGCGGCCGTGCCACAAAGCTCGCGCACGACCGCACCCGCGTGGGGCGCGCTCGCGTTCGAGAGCTCGGGCAAGCTCCTCGTGCGCACGGCAGCTGGCGTCGTGCGCATCGACCCCGACAAGGGCGACGAGAACGACGCATCCGACGTGACGGCGTGGCCAACCAACATGATCTCGCCAGACGGCACGCAGCGATTCCTCGAAGCGTACGACGCATGCGACGGCATCTCGCTCCGCGCCACCCTCGTCACCCTCGATGGCGGCGATCTCGCGGACGTCGCCCTTCCGATTACGCCGCGCCCAGGCGTGCGTTGCACGACGGCGAAGGGAAGCCCCGCGTCGGTCGTGCCGCTCGCGTGGGCCATGGGCGGTCTCGAGACGATCATCTCGGGCGAGCCCATCCTTCTCACCGGAGGTCACGCCTCGCTGTTGCGCGCGCCCGTCGGCCAAGCAACCCCACGCGGCTCGGCACGCTCACCCGACGGAAAGACTTTTGCGATCGCAACATCGCTCGGCGTCCTCGTGCAAGGCGCCAAAGCCCGCCTCCTCCGCTCGACCGATCTCGACGGCACCTACGCCGAACAACGCGACTGCACCGCTTCCGACGACGCCACCCACACCGCCTGCATCCGCGCAGGCAAAGCGTGGGTCGCCACCTTCTAGTTTTTGGAGCACCGTTTACGTGAGGATGGCCTTGATGGTCCGCGCAAGGAGCTCCGTCGCAACCTTGGTAGGCAACTGCATCGCGTGCCGCATGGTGTCCCACGTGCGGCCGTGCGAGAGGAGGTCGAGCGCGTCGAGGAGGTCGTTTTTTCTTGTGTGCGCGTCGAGCTC
Source organism: Polyangiales bacterium (assembly GCA_038239005.1). Lineage (GTDB taxonomy): Bacteria > Myxococcota_A > Polyangia > Polyangiales > Polyangiaceae > DASXHD01. The sequence goes on along the minus strand of JBBSFE010000125.1, from coordinate 14,306 downwards.
GACCGCGAACACTTGTTCGACTTCGCGGCGGCGGCGTTGCCATGCTTCGTCGGTTGCGAGACCGATCGCGGTCGAGCCCGCTTTCGGCGAAACGTCGACGAGTGATGCCGCGCGGCGGACGGGCGCGCAAAATTCGAGCTCGCGACCACGCGCTTCGGCGAACGCCGTGACGCGTTGATCGAGCGGAAGGCGCGCGTCGACGTACGTGCGCAGCGGCCCGACGCGACGCGCGTGCTCCTCGACTGCGGCGACGAACAAATCTTCGCGCGACGGAAAGTGTTGCCGAATCGATCGCACCGCGACGCCGGCGCGCTTCGCGATTTGCGCAGCCGTCGGAGCGAGGTTGCCTTCTTCGATTAGATCGATGACCGACGCGACGATGGCCTTGTGCGTGCGCGCCGACCGCTCACGCCGGCCGTCTCTCTTCTCGAGCACGCGACGCGGCAGCATCGCTTCATCGCTATCACACTCGCTTCACGGCGTGACGGTGAGTGTGCCGTGCATCGTTTTGTAGTGCGCGGGGAACGTGCAGATGAACGGATACGTTCCGGCGGGCGGCGCCGTGAAGGTGACTTCGACTTGGCCGCCCGGTGAGCTGAGCGGCGTGTTTGCGAGCACGTCGGCGTTACCTTTGGGCACGTAGTTGGCCGCTTCGCCCGCTGCGAGCCCGGCGGCGGCGACGTCGTCTTCTTTGCCGGGGTTCAAGAGCACCCAATTGTGTTTCATGGCTTGCGACGTCGCGTGGTTGCTGAGCACGACGTGAACCTTCTGACCGGCCTTCACCGTGAACGCCGTTTGGTCGTACGTCATCGTCTCGCCGACCGACGCGATGTTGATTTCGGCGGTTCCTTTGCACGCGCTCAGCGCGGCGAGCGCTCCGAGTACGAAATATTTTTTCATGGTTTGATCACATCCTTCCGTTCCAGCGGAGCGCCGTGACCAACGTAGAACTTGGTCACACCGAGATCGAGGAGCGTCTTGATGTTGCGCGCATTTGCCACAGCGTCCGCTTGGTAGAGATGTTCGCGCGGCAGAGGGCTGTTCGCCATCATGTCGCCGACGAATGCCGTGTGGTCGGCGAGCAAGACTACGAGCGAGCCCGGCGTGTGTCCCGGCATCGCGACGACTTTTCCCGCGATGCCCCACGGCGCGAGATCGAGCGAGCTGCCCGGGTCGATCGTGATGTCCGGCCCGAGCTCGGGAAACACGCCCGTGATGAACGGCTTCAAGAGCGAGCCCATGAAACCGGTGGGCTTGAGATTGTCGTTCTGCCCGGCCGCGGCTTGCGCGACGTCGCCGGAGCCGAGAATGATCTTCGCGTGCGCGAGCTCCTGCATCGGCGCCGCGAGCCCCGCGTGATCGGCGTGCGCATGCGTGATGATGACGAGCTTCACCGCGCTGATGGAGACGCCGCGTTCGGCGAGCGCGGTCTCGAGATCGTCGATGTCGCCGATAGTTCCGGAGTCCACGAGCACGGGCGAACGCGTCTCGATCAAGTAGACGTTCGACAAACGCAGCGGGACCCGCACGATCGCCGCCGACCCACCATGTGTTAGCGGCGCGCGCCCGACGACGCTCGGCCCGCACGCGAGGCAAAGGGCGAGAACCGCAGCAGCGCGCATCGCCTTTCGTTATCATGGCATCGTGCTCTTCGCGATCATGGTTGCTCTCGGGCTTTCGGGCCCCGTCGATGCAGCCGATGTCGACGTCGCTCTCCGTTGTCCGCTGTCGCAAGGTACGGGGCGCGTGCGATGCACCGTCGAGACGGTCGCGAAGTCCGGCGCGTCGATCTCGTGGGCCGATGTCGTCGTCATCGCGACGCCGGCGTTCGCGACGCCGCTTCGTGCGCGCCTCGCTCCGGAAGACGCCATCGATCAATCCGGCGATCGATGGCGCTGGGAGTTCGCGCTTGCGGCGCGCACGCGTGGGCACGGCGACGTCACGGTGCGCGTTCGTGCGGTCGTGTGTGTTCACGGCGTTTGCAACGCGTGGCATCGCGATGTCACGGCGCCGCTCGTCGTGGGGGAGTAGCGCGACAGGCCGAGAACTTGGCCGCATTTGCCGCCAAGGTTTAGCGGTGAAGCATGCAGCTCCCTGGCCGGCTCCGCGCGACGACGCTCGGCGATTTGCTCGGCGCGCTCCACCGAGCGGGCGCGAGCGGCACCCTCGAGCTGATCGAAGATCGCGGTCGCACGCATCGCGTCCACATCGCAAACGGTTTGGTCACCGCGGTCGAGCTCGACGGCGCCACGCCGCCGCTCGCAGAAATCTTGAAGACGACCGGCGCTCTCGACGACGCCACGATGCGGCGCGCTCTTTTGCGTTCGCTCACATCGCAGAGGCTCGTCGGCGAAGTCTTGAGCGAAGACTTTCACGTTTCACCAGACGTCATCGACAGCGCGATTCGCGATCAGCTCGCGCTTCGACTTGCGGCGCTCGAAACGGTCGAAGACGCGCGCGTTGGCTTTCGCGTCGCGGTGCGCCCGCCGCGTGAAGCGCTTCGTGATCGCCCGCTTCAAGCGAGCGAGTTCTTGCGAGGACGTCGTCGCGCGCGCGACAAGAATTCGGTCACGCCGACCCCGAATCCGCCCGACACGGGCGCGCACACGCTCCTCGGCGTGGAGCGCACTGCGGACGCTGCCGAAATTCGCCGCGCATTCCGCCGCCTCGCGCGCGAGCTCCACCCCGATCGCCATCCGCAAGCTTCGGACTCCGAACGCCGCGCGCTCGCGGTGAAGTTCGCGCAAGTCGCCGCCGCGTATCAGTCGCTCGTGGCTTAGTGAAGCGCGTTGAGGTTCATCAGCTGGAGCTTTCCCTCGGGCGTGAAGTGGGAGTCCGGAAAACGGTGAACGAGCGTGCGCCACGTGCCCTTGGCTTCGTTCCACGCTTCGATGTCCATTTGGCTGAGCGCGAGCAAGCGCAACGCGTCGTCTTGAATCTCGCGATCTTGTGACGAGTCCGAGAGCTGCGTGAGGATCGGAATCGCGTCGCGCGGTCGGCCGAGGTGGCGATACGCGTCGGCGAGCCCGAGGCGAACGTTCGGTGCGATTGTGGAGCCGTCTTTGTATTTGAGTGAATCTTCGTAAGCGCTCGCCGCTTCTTGCCAGCGTTGCACGCGCGCTTTGTCGAGGCCTTGCTCGTAGCTTGCGGCGGCGAGCTCGTTGCGCGCGCGCTCGACGGCGTCGGCGAACACCGCTTGCTCGGCCTTCGTGAGCGGCTCCTTCTTGATGTTCTCGAAGCCGTCGACGATCTCGACGCGTTTGCCTTGGCGGATGAGCTCGTAAAATTGCCCGGCGCGTTGCTCGGCGCGTGCGCGGTCTTCGTCGCGCTTTTCGATTTCGCGCGCTTCTTTTCGCAAGCGCTCGTTTTCGGAAGTCTTCTGATCGGTTTCGGCCCGAATGGCGTCGACGCGCGCGTCCCACGCGAACTTCATGCACACGAACACGACGAGGACGAACACGATGTACGCCGTCGCGCTGTTCCACGCGATGCGCCGCTCGTAGCCGCCCTGCCTTTTGGCGATCGATTTGAGGTCGGCGCTGAGCGCGTTCGTCAGGTTGTTCGTCTTGATGACGAGCCCACGCGACTCGATGATCTCGCGCTTGATATCGCGGAGCTCGTCGTCGACTTCGTGCATTGCGGGCGTGCAAATAGCACGAAATCATTGCATCTTGCAGATATGGTCTGGTAGCTGAAAACGCGATGGCCACCACCACCGACATCCGCAAAGGCGTGCGCCTTCAGATCGACAGCGTTCCCTATCGGGTGATCGAGCATCAGTTCGTCAAGCCCGGCAAAGGCCAAGCGTTCACGCGCGCGAAGATCCGCAACCTCCTCACGGGCAACGTGATCGAGCGCACCTGGAAGTCGGGTGAGTCGGTCGAGCTCGCCGACATCGAAGAACGCAAGATGACGTACTCGTGGGCCGAGGGCGACGATCTCGTCTTCATGGACTCGGCTACCGGCGATCAGATCAACGTCGCGAAAGAAAAAATCGGCGAAGACATCCGCTGGCTCTCCGAAGGCATGGACCTCAACGTCACGCTCTACAACGGCAACCCGATTGGCGTCGACGTGCCAGCGACCGTCGTTCTGCAAATCACGTCGAGCGAGCCCGGCATCAAAGGCGACACGGCAAGCGGCGCAACGAAGCCCGCAACGCTTTCGACGGGCGCGGTCGTCAACGTTCCTCTCTTCATCAAAGAGGGCGAATGGGTGAAGATCGAAACGGAATCCGCGAACTACCTCGAACGCGTCAACAAGTGAGCTCGGCGCAATGACCAAGCTCGCCGACCTCGCCGCGCGCATTCACAAGAACGTGCGCGCGAACCCGGCCGGGCAGATCGACGTCGCACGCGATCGGAAAATGTTCGAGGGCACCGGGCGATTCGCGAAGCTCGCGCCCGGCGTGAAATACGCGACGAGCGAAATCCACGGCGTGCCGTGCGAAGCGATCGTTCCGGAAGAGCACGATCACGATCGCAGCATCGTCTACTTCCACGGCGGCGCGTTCTGCATGGGCACGCCCGCAATTTATCGTGGATGGCTTTCGCACCTCGCCGTCGCCGCGCGGGCAGAGGTGTGGGTCGTCGATTATCGACTCGCTCCTGAGCACCCGTTTCCGGCCGCGGTCGACGACGCATTTCGCGCATGGAAATCGATTCAAACCGTCGCGGCGCTCACCTCGTCACGCACCGTCATGATGGGCGACTCGGCAGGCGGCAATCTCACGCTCGCAACGCTCGTGCGCGCACGCGACGAAGGCGTTCCGCTTCCGACTGCGGCCGCGCTGATTTCGCCGTGGCTCGATTTGTCGCTCGGCAGCGAGTCGATGGACTCGAACGCCGAAACCGACCCCCTCGTGCGCAAAGAAGACAGCCGCGAGCTCGCGCGCCTCTACTTGAACGGCACGCCCGCGAGCGATCCGCGCGCGTCGCCGCTTTTCGCCAAGCTCGAAGGCCTCCCCCCGATCTACGTGCAAGCCTCACAAGACGAATCACTCCGCGACGACGCCACGCGCTTCGCCGCGCGCGCGAAAGAGGCGGGCGTCAACGTAACGCTCGATCTCTTCCACGACGTCTTCCACGTCTGGCATTTCTTCGCCGGCCTCCCCGAAGCCGACGACGCCATCGCACGCCTCGGCGCGTTCGCCCGCAAGGCTGCGCCGAGCCGACCTACTTCATAATCGCGACGCGGGCTGGACGCGTCGCAGCGCGAATCGATTCTATTTCTTGTGTCGCTCGACGGCGTCGACCTCGGCCCACAGCGCGTCGAGATCGAGGACCACGCCGAGCCCCGGAAGCTTCACGCGTCCAGTCGACGCTGCGAGAGCCGTCGAATACCGATTGCGCGAAAGCTCGAGCACCTCGATGAGCCTCAACTTGGGATCGACGATCCAATAATACCGAACGTGCGCACGCGCGTAGTCGCGCAACTTGTCGATCCTGTCACGCCGGACATCCCGAGGCCGCGGCGAGAGGACTTCGACGACGAGCAGCGGCGCGACGCGAATGAGGGCGTCGTCGAGTGACGGAACCGCCCCAACAAAAGCGGAAAGATCGGGCTTTCGTCCGCGACGGGGGCCTACGGCGATCTTCGCCTCCGAGCCGAGCACCAAACCTTTGCGCCGGGTCACCCACGCCCGCAAAAACGCAAAGAGATAGCCGACCACCACTTCGTGCAAGACGGTAGGCATCTCTTCCTCCTCGAGGACTCCGTCGACGAGCTCGCCTTCATCGTCCTCGTCGAGATCCGCCCACTGCTGGAGCGTCATGACGGTGAGCTTCTCGGCGGCCGCGCGCTTCATGGCGTCAGGATAGCACTCAGTCTACTTCGCGGAATCCGCGCCCGAGCTTTTCCGCGATGCGCGCTTCCGCTTCCGTTAGTGCCTGCTCGTCGGATTCGAATGTCTTCGTTTTCGACTCGAAGGTGCCAAATCGAACGCGGTGCTTGTCGCCGACGACTTCGATTTCCCAAAACGCGTTTTGCTCGTCGTCGTGGAGCTCGAATCGTCGAAGTTTCTTCGACGACGTCGTCGCCGACACTGGCGTGGTGGACGCGGTGGACGCGGCGGGCTCGAAAAGTTTCACGGGCGGCGGTTTTTCTTTTGGATGCGAGTGGAACTCTTTGTCGATCGGCACGCCGACGAAGCTTGGGAAGCGCGGGACGCCGCCGTCGGAAAGCTCGAAGTAGCGGAACGTGATGATCGTGCCGACTGCGGGCGGATGTTCGCGCTCTTTGTCGGTGAAGCCCGTGCCGACGTTGAAGCGGGTTCCGTCTTCCATCTCGCAGAGGAGCGCGCCGAGGCGGCCCTTGTGTTTGCCTTGGCCGGCGAGGTGCTCGATCACTTTCGCTTCGGCGTCGTGGAAGCTCTTTACCTTGAGGAGCGTGTGGCTTCGTCCCGGTTCGTATTTCGAGCCCGGCTGGCGGAGCATCATCCCTTCGCCACCGAGACCCTCGACGCGCGCGAGCTCCGCTTTGAGGTGCGGGACGTCGCGACAAATTTCGTGAGGGTGGAGCTTGGCGTATTGGAGCTTGTCGGTGCCGACCACTTCTTCGAGATACTTGAGCCGCTCCTCGAACGTGCCGCCGTGCTTCGGCGCATCGAACACGAGATAACGAAGCGTCTTCCATTCGGGTGGGCCGTCTTGGCGCTTCACGATGCCCACGGTTTTCTGGAACATCTTGCGACCGCCGAAGAGCTCGCCATCGAGAATGGTCTTCGGAAGATCTGCGATGAACCATGCGGGCGCGTGGAACTTGTTGCCGAGCCGCGAGATGAACTGCGTGCCGTCCCAATACGCGCGAACGCCGTCGAGCTTTTCGCTCATCCACCAGTTGGTGAGATCGATATCCATCTCCCACTTGTGCGCGAGCATGACGGGCGGACCCTCTTTGGCGACCTCTTCGTCTTCGCCTCCGTCCGCTGATTTGACGCGAGCGGGTTTTCCGGCGAGCTCGGTCGTGCCAAGCCGCGCGGTTTCGGCGGCGTCACCGCGATACGCGCGGATGTGCTTGCACGTGCGCTTCTCGATGCTGACTGATTGATTGCGCCACGCAGGGCACGTACACGAGAAAACGCCGCCGACGTTCTTCAACGTGTAGATCGACGATCCGGAGCCTTGAACTTCCGCGGATTGTCCGTCTTCGAGATCGGGCATGCAAATGGGTTAGCCGGAGAAGGTCGCTCTCGGCAACATGACTTCGTCGACCCAGGGCACGGGTCCGCGCTCGTCGTCGTCGCGCAGCTCGAACCAAGTCAAACCGAGGTTGTCGTACCAATCGAATTGGTGAAGCTCGTTCGTCTTGTCGCCAAAAAAGCGCCGTAGCGCGAAGTTCAGGCGCAAAATCTCCTCTCGCTTGTCGTACGGGTCGACGGTCACGTCCTCGCGAGTAATGGCGGCGTCAACCGCGACCGTGACGTCGCCGCTATCGATGCATCCGCCGACGGCGGCATCGAGCGCTTGCGCACCGCGCTTCGTCAGCATCACGGACTTCGTGCGCCGATACGCGCACCTCGACACGAGCTCGAGCGCTTCGAGCACCTGCAACATCTCGCACACGGTTGCGCGCGCCAACCCCAGCGTCGCGCAAAGGTCGCTCTGAGTTCCAACCAGTTCGCGCTCGATGACAAACAACATCTCAAACCGCGCTGGCGTAAGCCCAAACCGCTTCAAAACCCGCCCTCCCAAACCGAGACAACGTCAAATGCACGCGCTTGGCCGAAAAAATCAAAGCATCCACAGCACACCTCCACCCGACCCCAAGCACCCCTCGTGCCACTCCCACCCCCGCCTTTTTGCCGGTCTTGCGTTCGGATCCGAACGGGAGGCAGCGTCTTGGAGGTGGCCTGGCCAGGTTGGGGGGTGGCGTGGGCCGGGCGGAGTGGAAATCGGGTAGGGTTGGGGAATCGAGATTTATGGGAATACGTCGGGGCTTTCGCCTTCGGCGAAGAAGACGCTCGAGCGCATCTATCGCAGGCGGTTGCCCATCGATCGGTTGCTCACACCCGAGCTGCAGAAGTCGCTCGTCGAGGCTTCGATGGAGACTGGGCGGCAGGTTGGGGTGCTCGTGCATCGGTCTGGGCAGGTCGACTACGTGATTGCCGGCGACGCCGGGAAGCTCGATTTGCCCAATGTCGGGCGGCTTCGCGCTTCGGAGGGGCGGCTTCGCGGGCTGCGGTTGATTCACACGCATGTGCGTGGGGAGCCGATCAGTCAGGACGACATCGTCGACCTCGTCAGGCTGCGGCTTGATCTCGTTTGCGCCATTCAGCTCGCGCCCAACGGCGAGGCGCGCGCACTTTCCTATGCGTACAACGCGCCTGGAGAGCCGCCTTATCAAATTGTCGGGCCCATTTTTCCGGGGCGCGTCGAGCTCGACGTCGGAAAGCTCATCGCGGATCTCGAGAGCGAGTTTGGCAAACGCTCCGACGCGCGTGACGTTCGCGCCAAAGACGGACGCGCCGTGCTGGTTTTCGCGTACGACAAAAGCGAGCGTCACCGTGAAGTGAAGATGCACGAGCTTCGCGAGCTCGCGTACACGGCCGGCGTTGAAGTCGTCGACACGATCGTTCAAGTGCGCGATCGCATCGATCCGAAAACCGTCATCGGTCACGGCAAGCTCAACGATGTGATTTTGCGCGCGGCCGAGCTCGACGCCGACGTGCTCGTGTTCGACCGCAACTTGAGCCCCGCGCAGGCGAGCGCCATCGGGAAGACGAGCGAGCTCAAAATCATCGACCGCAGTCAGCTTATTTTGGACATCTTCGCCCAACGCGCCGAGAGCAAGGACGGCAAGCTTCAGGTCGAGCTCGCGCAGCTCAAATATTCGATGCCGCGCCTGCAGCAAAAGGACGACTCCCTCTCGCGCCTCACCGGCGGCATCGGCGGGCGCGGGCCGGGCGAGACCAAGCTCGAAATCGGCAAGCGCCGCGCGAAAGAGCGCGTGACGCATTTGGAAAGCCAGCTCAAGAAGCTCGGCAAACAGCGCGAGCAGCGCCGCAGAAAACGAACGCGCGAAGGCGTGCCCACGGTCGCGATCGTCGGCTACACGAACGCCGGGAAAAGCACGCTGCTCAACACACTGACCGGCGCCGACGTGCTCGCCGAGGACAAGCTCTTCGCAACGCTCGACACGCGATCGCGCGTGCTCAAAGTGGGCTGGGCGGGGTATGGCGATCGCGAGGTCGTCGTCACCGACACAGTTGGGTTCATTCGCGATCTACCGAAGGATTTGTTTGCGGCGTTTCGCGCGACGTTCGAAGAGGCAGCCGACGCGGATTTGCTCTTGCACGTCGTCGACGCGAGCGATCAAGCGAAAGAGGATCACATCGCGACGACCGTGAAGGTGCTCGAAGATCTCGAACTCGAAAAAGTGCCGCGTGTCGTCGTCTACAACAAGGTCGACTTGCTCGATCAGATTCAGGCGATGTCGCTCGCGCACGCTTGGCCGGACGCCGTGCTCGTGACGGCCACGCAAAGAGACACGCTCGTGCCGCTTATCGAGAGGATCGCAACGGAGCTCGCCTGGAAATGGGACGAGGCCGCGAAAATCCCGGTCGTCGGGGTCGGAGTCGGAGCCGGAGACGGAGCGGGAGCCGGAGACGGAGCGGGAGCCGGCGACGGAGACGGAGACGGGGACCGAGACGAGATCAACACGCTCGAAGCGATGCTCGCGGCCGGCGGGAAGAAAAAGCGGCGGCGCTAACACCGCGTCGGCAAATACAATTCTTCATGCGCGGAAGCGGGCGTCGTGGCATCTGAATGCGCACATCGATGAGCGTGGGTCGAATTCTCGTCTTCTTGGCGGTCGTCCTCTCCATTACGGCAGGCGTGCACTGGTTTTTGTGGGCGCGGCTCGCGCGCGATCCCGCGTGGTCGCCCGGCATCGTGCGAGGGATGGGGTGGGCGCTGGCGCTACTAGCGGCGTCGATTCCGCTCGGCATCGTCGCGTCGCGCTCGCTCTCACGCGAGGCGGCCGCCCCGTTCGCGTGGATTGCGTACGGATGGATGGGCGTGATGTTCGTCCTCTTCCTTACGCTGCTTCCGATGGAGCTCGTGCGCGTCGGCGCGCGATTCGCAGGCGTCGATCCCGAGAGGCGTGTCGCACTCGCGCGCATCATCGCTGGCGCGGCGGGCGTCATTGGGCTTGTCGAGAGCGGCGTGGGCATCGCGAGCGTGATGTCGCGCGTCACAGTGAAGCAAGTTCGCGTGCCCATCGCGAAGCTACCGAAGGCGCTCTCTGGCTACACGATCGTGCAGCTCACCGATGTGCACGTGGGGCCGACGATCGGGCGCGAGTTCATCGAGCAAATCGTTCGCACCACCAACGCGCTCTCGCCGGACGTCGTCGCGATCACGGGCGATCTCGTCGATGGGTCGGTCGAAGGGCTCGGCAAGCTCGTCGAACCGCTGCGCGATCTCCGCGCGAAAGATGGCGTCTTCTTCGTCACCGGCAACCACGAGTACTACTCCGGCGCCGACGAGTGGATCGCCCACCTCCGCACGCTCGGAATACGTGTATTGCGCAACGAACGCGTCGAGCTCAAAGAAGGGCTCGATCTCGCCGGCGTCGACGACACGAGCGCGCACAACCACGGGCACGGCCACGGGCAAGACGTTCCGCGCGCGATGGAGGGTCGCGACGTCTCGCGCGCGCTCGTGCTCCTCGCGCATCAACCAAAAGCCGTCGTCGACGCGTGCAAGCACGGCGTCGATCTACAGCTCTCGGGCCACACCCACGGCGGGCAAATCTGGCCGTGGGGTTACGCCGTGCGTATCGATCAACCGCACGTCGCGGGCCTGCACGATCACAAAGGCACCGCGATCTACGTCTCGCGCGGAACGGGATATTGGGGTCCGCCGATGCGCGTCGGCGCTCCCGCCGAGATCACGCGCATCGAGCTCGTCTCGTCGTGATAGATCGCGCTGATGACTGCTCGTTCGGTGACCGCGCCGCGCGGCCCTGACATTTCGTGCAAGGGCTGGGTCCAAGAAGCTGCGCTTCGGATGCTCCACAACAACCTCGATGCCGAGGTTGCCGAGCGTCCTGAAGATCTCGTCGTCTACGGCGGCACTGGAAAAGCCGCGCGATCGTGGGAGGCGTTCGATGTCATCGTGCGCGAGCTCCGCGATCTCGGCGGCGACGAAACGCTGCTCGTGCAATCGGGCAAAGCCGTCGGCAAATTCAAAACGCACGACATGGCGCCGCGCGTGCTCATCGCGAACTCGAACCTCGTCCCGAAATGGGCCACGTGGGACGAGTTCCGCAGGCTCGAAGCGCTGGGCCTCACGATGTTCGGGCAGATGACCGCGGGCTCGTGGATCTACATCGGCACGCAAGGCATCTTGCAGGGCACGTACGAAACGTTCGTCGCCGCGCGAAAGGCGTACGCGAAACGCACCGGCAAAGAAGCGACGTGGGTCCTCACGGCGGGCCTCGGCGGCATGGGCGGCGCGCAGCCGCTCGCCGCGACGATGAGCGGCATGTCGTGCCTCGCGATTGAAGTCGATCCTGCGCGCATCGAGAAGCGCCTGGCGACGCGCTACGTCGACGCGACCGTGAAAGATCTCGACGAAGCACTCGATCGCCTCGAAGGCGCGCGCAAAGCGGGTAAACCTACGAGCCTCGCGCTCCTCGCGAACGCCGCAGAAATTTTTCCAGAGCTCGTCTCGCGCGGCATCACGCCGCCGATGGTGACGGACCAAACCGCTGCGCACGATCCGCTCATCGGGTACATCCCGCTCGGCCTCACGCTCGAAGAGGCCGCCGAGCTCCGCGCGGAAGACGCCGAAGGTTACGTCGAGCGCGCAAAGGCGAGCATGGCCGAAGAAGTCACGGCGATGCTCGCGATGAAAAAAGCGGGCGCCGAAGTGTTCGACTACGGCAACAACATCCGCGCGTGCGCGAAAGAAGCGGGCTGCGAGGACGCATTCGACATCGAAGGGTTCGTCCCGCTTTACGTGCGGCCGCTGTTTTGCGCTGGAAAGGGCCCGTTTCGCTGGGCCGCGCTCTCAGGCGATCCGAACGACATCGCCGTGACCGACGACACCGTCCTCGCCACCGTCGACGACCCAGATTTACGCAAATGGATCGAGCTCGCACGCGAACGCGTGAAGTTCCAAGGCTTGCCCGCGCGTATTTGTTGGCTCGGCTACGGCGATCGTGCGCGCGTCGGCCTCGCGTTCAACGAGCTCGTGCGCACCGGAAAAGTCAAAGCGCCGATCGTGATCGGTCGCGACCACCTCGATTGCGGATCGGTGGCGTCACCGAATCGCGAAACCGAATCCATGAAGGACGGCTCCGACGCGATTGCCGATTGGGCCATCCTCAACGCGCTCGTCAACACGGCCGCGGGCGCGAGCTGGGTGAGCTTCCATCACGGTGGCGGCGTGGGGATGGGCATGTCGCTCCACGCGGGCATGGTCGTCGTTGCCGATGGAACGAAAGAGGCCGCGTTGCGACTCGAGCGCGTGCTCACGTCCGACCCCGGCATGGGCATCATCCGCCACGCCGACGCCGGCTACGACGACGCCATTTCATTCGCGGACACGCATGGCGTGCATATCCCTCACAAGCCCGCTTTGTAGACGACGATCTCCCGTATCGCGTCGACATCTCCGCGAAAAACGGCCGAGGCCAAGTCGTGGTGCAGGTCGTTTTTTCGGAAATCAACGCAACTCGTTCGGCGCTCCGCATGCACGTTGAGGACGCGTCGAGGCTAGGAGACTTGCACGAGCGTCGCAACGGTGGTCCAAAGAGGCCGTGCCCCATCGTGAGCGATATCTGTTCGTGTGCATCAACCGACGCCCAGATGGCGATCCGAAAGGCTCGTGCGCCGAGAAGGGCTCGGAGCAGCTCGCCGACGATCTCAAAGCGGCGATTGCGAAGCTCGGCGCGCAAAAAACGATTCGCGCGTGTCGTACGAGCTGTCTCGATCTGTGCGAGATCGGCGCGTCGATCGTGGTCGAGCCCGATCACGTTGCGTATGGGCGCGTGACCGCGGACGACATCGACGAGATTGCGCGTGCCACCGCCGAAGGTCGCATCGTCGAGCGGCTCGTCGTTCATCGGCCGAAGAAGGAGCCTCGCGGAGAGCGGGATTGATGCCGAGCCTTCGTTTCGTCGAGCGCATGAGCGGCACGTTCCACGTTTTGGGCACGCCGCTCGTGACGCATGCCATCGAGCTCGACATCGAAGCGCACGTGCGGAGCTTTCGCACGCTCGTCGCGTCGGTGACGGGCCGCATCCGCGCCGCGGGTCTCGCCGATGCACCAGTGCAAGGAACACTCGGCCTTCACGCGCTCGGCGAGCGGCGCATTCCGTACGATTTGTATTTCATGGGCGAGTCGGGTCGGCGGCTGCATCTCAACGGCGAAAAAGATTTGAGCTGGCTCGCCCCCGTCGAGACGCTCGTGGTGCTCCACTTCACGATCGTCGAAGACAGCTCGACCTGGACGGAGCTCGCGCGCGGCACGCTTCGCTTCGACGTGCGCCGCGATTTTCGGGCGCTCGCGCGATCGTTGCGGGCCTCGCCGTTCTGAGGAATGATCGGACCGTGCTCGCGCGTCTCGAACCGAAGTCGTCCCTCTTGCTCGTCGTCGACGTTCAAGAAAAGCTCGCCGCGGCGATGCCAAAAGACGCGCTCGACAGACTCGTGCGCAATACATGTATCTTGCTGGAAGCGGCTAAAATCCTGGGCATTCGTGTCGTGGCCACGGAGCAATATCCAAAAGGCCTCGGCCCGACCGTGGCGCCCATCGCCGAAAAGCTCTCCGCCCTCGGCGTGACCCCGATCGACAAGCTCGACTTCTCCGCCCTCGACGAGCCCCGCGTCGCCCAAGCGATCACGCACCCACAGCCTCCTCGCGCGATCATCGTGACCGGAATGGAGTCGCACGTCTGCGTCTTCCAAACCGCACGCGACTTCGCTTCCCGCGGCTACGCAACGTACGTCGTCGACGACGCCGTCGCCTCCCGCACCGACGACAACCGCCTCGCGGGCCTCGCACTCTCCGCCCGCGCCGGCGCAACGCGCACGGTCACCGAAACGATCACGTTCGACTGGCTCCGCCGCGCCGAGGGTGACGCATTCAAACGCATCTCCCAGCTAATCCGGTAGAGCGCATCCTAAGACAGCCGCCAAGGCGCCAAGGCGCCAACGGACGAGAAGAGAATTAGGTTCAAAACCAGGCGTGACGTGCGGTTCGAACCCATCTCAATCTTCTGGCGCCTTGGAGATTGGATGAAGTGGCTGGCCTCCACGAGGTCACCCAAAATGGGGCCTCAGGTCAAAAAAAGGAGGC
>JBBSFE010000124.1:0-19376 GCA_038239005.1 Polyangiales bacterium | reverse complement strand
TGCCGCGCGCTCTTCGTCTTGATCATTTCCAGCATGCGAGCCTACCTGCACCAGCTCGCAGCGAATGGAAAGCGATACGTGCATCATGCAAGAAACAAACCGAGGGGATCCCTCAGAGCTGCAACAATACGACCGGTGTACCGGACGGCAGCGCGAGCACTGACGCGTGCACGACGGTTTGCGCCGCAGACGCCGCGCCTTCGTGCCCCGACCTCACGCTTAGCTGCTGCGGCGTGACGTGCAGCGATGCCTCCGCGTGGGGCTGTATGTTTGGTACCTGCTCAGAGCAGCTTCAGCCAACGAGTGCCGCGGCTCGTTCGATCGCCGCGGACGAGAGCAACGTGTACTGGGCAACCGCGACGGATGTCATGAGACTCTCGCTCGATGCGGGTGTCCCGGTGTCGCTCGCCACTGGGCAAGACGGACCAGGCGATCTCGTCATTGGTGGGCATACGCTCTATTGGACCAGCGCAGCTGGCGATCTCGTCGCCACGCGCGTCGATGACGGTGGCGCACCCGTCGTGATCGCGAGTGGGGCGTTCGGCGTTGCGGCGCAGGCTCGTCACCAGGTCGCGGCGGATGACAGCAACGTCTATTGGATCAGCGCGCCAGACGACGCAGGCATCAGCTCGCTCATCACAAACGCATCGGACGGCGGCGCTCCAGCGACCTTCGCACCTGCCGAGCACCCCTCGGCGGTTGCCGTCGACCAGACGAGCCTCTTCGTTTGCGCGGGAGTCGATCACCATCGGAGCAGGCGCAGCCGGTGAAGTCGACCTGGCGGAGCTCGTCGTCGTGGCCGGCGGCGTTTCGTCTGCGGACCGGGCAAAGCTCGCTAGCTACTTTTTCGCAAAGTTTGGTCTCTAACGTAGGACCATGACGGATCCCATCGATGAGATCCCGTCTTCTCATCGATGAGAAAAATCCTCTACCTTCCCCATATGGGAAAAACTTCGAACCAGCTCGCGACGATCGAACGAATCACCAAGCTCGGCACCGCGGAGAAGAAGAAGCTCGTCACCAAGGGGCGCGCGGCGATTGCGGTCATCAAGTCCAAGAAGGACGAGATCGCGCGCGACTTCTACGTGATCGGCGAGGCGCTCGTGGCGCTTGATCACAAGGGCGTCGTTGCGGCGCTTGGGCATTCGAGCTTTGCGCAGCTGTGCGATGTCGACCTTGGGATCAGCGCGTCGCAGGCGGCGCGGCTCATGAGCGTCGTGCGACATTTTTCGAAGCGTGAGGCCGAGCATCTCTCGGCGGCGAAGGCGACGTCGCTCATCGATCTCGCGGGCGCCATCGGCGGCAAGACGACACCGAAGGGCTTGCTCGCTCGCGGAACGGTTCACGTGCCCGGCGTCGGCGAGGTGGACGTGAAGGCTTCGGGGGCGGCCGCGATCGCGCGTGCGGCGAAGAAGGCTCGCGCGGGAAAACCTGCGAGCGGTCGCGGCGTTCATCTCGCGGCTGGCGACGGCGAGTTCATCAAACGTGTGCGTCACGCGAAGGTGAAAGGCGCGGTCATCGACGGCATCGCCGCGAGCGCGAAGACCGGCGGTCGCTTCCGCATCACGGGTTTCATCCGCGATGCGAAGGCAATCGGTCACGCGCTCGTTCGTGCGTCCCGTGATTGACTGCTATCGTTTTCGCCGCCGGCCCCGTCTGAAGATCATGCCGCCGAGCAACGATTCACTTCGGACCCTCGACGGACCACGCTCCCAAGTTGCATTGATAAGTGAGCGGTGCGTTTGTGCAGCTTGCCTGACACTGTTTCGGAAACCAGAGCGTTGGGTCTTGCTCAACGTTCGACGCGATCGGCCCGCCTTCGCAAGAGTCAAGCGTGCCCGGCGCTACGGGCTGGCAATCGTATGACACCGGCGCCATACAGGAAGGCGTGTTCGAAGAACACGACGAGATCGCCAGCGCTGATCCCACAAAAACAAAAACAAGACACGTCACGAACCTCATTGGGCTGCATCTCGCGAAAATAGAGTAGGACATTCAAACCATTTAGCGCAGAGCGCAGATCGACGGCGATCGCGTGCGCGTTCGGTAGGGACATCAGGGACACGTGCGGAAATACTCCGCCGTCCAGATGCAATCGCGGCAGGCGATCGTCGGGCCGCATTCGAGATCGAGATAGTTCGTGCATGCCGCGGTGCCGATGCACGGAGTCCCAACGAGCGGACGAGGGAGTGGGCAGTCTGCGGTCGCGTGCTCGCAGAGGAGACCAGGCAATCCAAGCGCGAACGAGCGAGCAAGAGAGTTCACGTAACGCCAATTATCCGATCCGATGGCGAGGTTCGTCCAATCAGGCTGGAATGCGGACTGATTTGGCTCACATCGCTCACGTGGAGCTCGAACGCGGCGTCCGAAAATGCAGGCGCGGCTTGACCGCGTTCGATCGTTCCGACCATGCCTTCACGTGTCGCCGCGCCCTCTTCTTCGCTGTATTCGGCGACCACAGCCCCAAAACTCGTGCCTTTTTCGAGCTTCGACCGCGCCTCGAGCGCGCGCAAACACGCATCCTCGCGCGTGCGCGTGACGTTCGCCGGTGCGCGTTTGGCGCCGGACCACTTCACGAGCACGTGCTTCACGGTGACCTTCTGCGGTTCGTCGGGCCTTCGCTCGCGTTTCGCGTCTGCGGTCGCGAGGCATTGGGCAGCGGGTGATGTGTTCGACGCCCCGGTCGCGTGGTCGTCGGGCGTCTTCGCGGGCGCGCCTCCGCATGACGCGATCAAGAGGAGAAACAAGATCCGCATGTTCTCACGGAATATGTTCGCGGTCGCAGCGCGTTCCATCTACGGGTGATTCCGCTCGTATTTCGAACGCCGCGCTCCTTGCGCACGCTCAATGTGCTCGCGGTGGGTCTCGCGATCGCCGCGGTGACGTCCGCCGTGTTCATCAGGCTCGGAGGTCCCCAGCGCTGAGGCTGGGACTTCGTCGCGGGCGTGCCGTCGCTCCTCGTCGGCACACCGGTGTTCCGCCCGAGAGCATCACAGGGGTGAATGACGACTTTCGACGCGCCGACGGTTCCGCTCGACGTGCGCTTCGTCTACTTGCTCGGTCCCGAAGTCATCTCGATGATCGGAAAGCGCAGACCTCTCAACGAAGCCGTGCCGACGATGTTCGAAGACCTCGGCATGATTCGCCATCCGTCGGTGGTGTCGCTCTTTCTCGAATACATCGGCAAGCCGATGGCCAAGACGCTCCCGATCGAGTGCCCGCCTGCCTCCAATGATAGGCTCGAATGCATGCGGTGGAGCATGCGGTGGGCGCTCGTGGTGGCCTCGGTCTCGTGCGGTCCGATCCTGACTCAGCCCGACGGTGGTTTCGTCGATGCCGGCGCGAACGACGCGAACGCTCCGAGCGATGCCCAGACCGACGGTAGCGTCACCGTCGGGCCCACCGGCGGCGCGTGCAAAGTCGCCGCGCCCTCGGTGACGACGGCGCTCGCCGCGAACGCCGCGGTCACCGCGACCATCCACGCGGACGTCATCGCGTGCTCGACCGCGGCCGATTTCACGGGCACGAACTTCGAGGCTTTTCCTGGGTGGGGTGCGGACGTCGCGTTCGGCGCGTTCGAGAAGGCCGCGTACACGGCGTCGGGCATGCGCACGTTCCGCTACCCAGGCGGCGAGCCCGGCGAGTGGAGCGATCTCCTCTTCACGGGAAAGTGCACGGACAACTCGTCGGCGAATTGGGGCTCGCCCGCGTTCGCCGACGTGTGGACGTTCGCGCAATCGGCCGGCGTCTCGACGCTCATGCTGCAAACCAACCCGACGACACAGTGGTGCGGCGCGGGCAATCAGGACGCTTCCGGCACGCACGCCGCCGCGCTCGTGACCGCGGTCTCCACGCAGAAAATCAACGCGGTGTTCGAGGTCGGAAACGAGCCCGAGATCAGCGCGTACTTCAACGCAAACGGCGGGCAGGCCGCGTACATCACGAAGTTCATCGAGCACGCGAGCGCGATCCACACGGCGGCTCCGTCGGCGAAGGTGTACGGCCCGGTGTTGTGCGGTCTCGGCGGCAACTGCTCGTTTCCGACGACGTGGGACTCGGGCTGGCTCGCCGCGTTCCTGCAGAAGACGGGCGACAAGGCGACGGGCAATGGCAAGGGCACGGTCGACGGCATCTCGTTCCACGTCTACTGGCACCCCGAGTGGGCGTACTCGGATTTCGGCGAGGCGAAGATTGATAAGTACGGCTTCGCACAATATTGGGCGCTGACCGTGATGCCCTACTTGCGCGCGCAGATCGCGCAGTACGACTCGCGCGACTTGCCGATCGCCATCAGCGAGATCTCGATCGGCAACGGCATCGCCAACGACTCGGCGCAGACGCAGAACATGTTCACGGTGCTCGAGACGCTCGACACGATCGGCGCGTTCGCGATCTCGGGGCTGCGATCGTTTCAGTGGTTCGACGCCAACGCGGCAGGTCCCACCGACTTCTGGATGATGACGACGAGCGCCGCCCGGCCGATCTTCTACGCGTTCGCGGCGTGGTCGAAGATGGGCCCCGACATGCTCTCGCTCGACGCCGACGCGAGCCCGCACGATCTCGCGCTCTACGCGAGCCGGCGCGGCGACGGCGCGCTCGTCGTGCTCGCGATCAACAAGACGAGCTCCGCACACGACGTCACGCTCGCGTTCACCGGAGCATCCGTGAGCGGCAAACCGCAAGCGACGACGACGCTCGCGCCCGCGACGGCCGGCCAAGACTCGTCGAAGTCGATCATCTACGCTGGCGCCACCGACCCGCTCCCGTCAGCGCTCCCCACTCCCGCCTCCGCCACGGCAACCGCCTCGCCGACGATCTCGATCCCCGCCTTCAGCGCAGCGCTGGTCGCGTTCGGCCCGTAGCCGGCCGTAGAGTTTTGAAGTGAGGCTTGGACTCGTAACGACGTCGACCATATAATGGAGGGGTGAACCGCGTAGTTGATCTCGACCATCTATCGGCGCGTGAGCGCCTCGAGCTCGTGCAAAAGCTTTGGGATCAGATTGCGGCGCGGCCCGCCGACGTACCCGTGACGGACGCACAACGCAGCGAGCTCGAACGCCGTCTCGCCGATCACGAGAGCGCTCCAAACGACGTCATCAGCTGGGACGCAGTCAAAACCCGCAAGTGACCGTGTCCGTCGTCCTTCGCGACGTCGCTGCTGCGGAGATCGCCGACGCACGACTTTGGTACGACGAGCACGCAGAACTCGGCGACGCGTTCGTCTCAGGAGCAATGCAATCTGATTTGAGTGCGTAGCGCGTCTTAGTCCTGCGGGGCTTTGACCGGGCGCGCGGAGAAGCGTGTGATGAGGTCGGCGATGGCGGAATCGATTTCGTCAGGCTTCACGTTCGACGCGCACACTTCGGTGACGTGAGGCGTGACCCACTTCACGGCGTCCGCGATGGCGCCGAATATTTTCACCGGGTGCGGCGCCGGCGCGAGCATTTGCATGCCGGTGAGAACGCTGCGATGCATCGAGCCGACGATGCCTTGCGCGAGGATGACCGTCGCCGAGGCGAGGCGATGATTTTCCCAACGGCGAATGATGCGGGCCATCGCGGTTCGCTCTTCGGCACTCATCTTGGCCTGCGTCGGAATGATGATGACCATCTCGACGAGCTTGCCGGGGATCTTCGCGTGCCACACTTCACTGCGCGCTTCGATCTGCGCCATGTCATCGACCGTGACTTTGCCCTCGAAGAGGTGCACGGCGAACCTCCGCCAATGCCCCGTCACCATGTACGGCGTCTCGATCAGTGGCTCGAGCTTCATCCGCTTTCGAAAGCATATGATAAACCCGCCGTCGTGCGTGGCCTCGCGTTGCTCCTCCTGACTGCCTGCAACACCTCCGCCCAAACGCCAACGCCGACGCCGACGCCGACGCCGACGCAAACGCAAACGCCCACGCCCACGCAAATCGCGGAAGCCGCGCCCCCACCGCCGCCGACGCGCGAAGTCATCGGCCCCTTCGAAGCCCCGATGCTCCCGGGCCGCACCGTCTGGTACGCCCTCCCTCGAGCTCTCGACGAACATCGCCTCGTCGCGCACCTCCACGGCCAATGCGGCGGCCCGTCGTATGCGTGCGGAAATTGGATCGACGCAGGCGTCGAGCGGGGCTTCATGGTTTGCCCGACCGGCAACGAACATTGCTCCTCACCCATCGGTCCGCCGATGTGGGACGAGTCGTTCACGCTCATGGACCAAGATCTCGAGCGCGGCATCGCCGTAACGAAAGGCAAAGTCGACGGCGGCATCTCGCGCGACGACTCGGTCCTCACGGGCTTCTCGCGTGGCGGGTGGGCCGCGATCGAGATCGTCCGCATGCACCCGGGCAGGTGGCCCTACCTCGTGCTGGTCGAGGCCGACGTCACCATCAACAAGGCCTATCTCGAAGCCTCGAAAGTCCGCGCGGTCGCGATGGTTGCGGGCGAGCTCGGGACCGAGCTGCCCGGCGAGAAAAAGAGCGTCGACGCCATGAAGGCCGCCGGTTACCCCGCCGAGCTTTTCATCATGCCGAAGACCTCCCATCTCTATTCCACCAACATCGACGACATCATGCGCCAAGCACTCACCTTCGTTCTCGCCCACTGACATGCTCATGCTAGGCTTGCGGCCATGTCGTTGGCACGCCGGCTTTTCTTGGCACTACCCGTTATCGTGCTGCTCAGCGCGGTGATTTCCGCGTGCGGCGCGCGCGCGGATTTGCAAGACCCCGACCAGCTCATCGTCCCCGATGGCGGCCTGCCCGATGGCGTCCCGCCGCCGCCGGTCACGTGTGGAGACGGCACTTGCGAGACGAACGAATCGTGCTCGAACTGTCCGAAGGATTGCGGCTTCTGCGCCTCCTGCGGTGACGGCACCTGCGACTCCAGCGAGAACTGCGTCGGCTGCCCGCAAGATTGCGGCAAGTGCCCGTCATGCGGCAACGGCTTCTGCGACGCGACCGAAGACTGCACCAACTGCCCCGTCGATTGCGGCAAATGCGCATCATGCGGTGACGGCGTGTGCGCGAAAAACGAGAGCTGCAACAACTGCCCCGACGATTGCGGCAAATGCGCCGGCTGCGGCGATGGATCATGCGTCGGCACCGAGACATGCATCTCGTGCCCACACGACTGCGGCGTTTGCTCGTTCTGCGGCAACAAAAAATGCGAGACGTACGAGACGTGCTCGAACTGCGCCGTCGACTGCGGCACGTGCACCACGCTGAGCTGCTTCCAAGCGTTCACATGCGCCATCAAGTGCATCGACACGAAGACGACGCCGCCGACGTTCAGCCTCTCGTGCGTCGCCAACTGCCTCGCAGAGGGCTGCCCCGACACGCAGTTCTTCTTCGACCAAGCGTTCAACTGCGCCATTCAGCAAGCGTTCCTCGGCTGCGGCGCAGACTTCAACTGCATCTCACAAGCATGCGCCACCGAGATCGCAGCCTGCCTCGGCTCGAGCTGTCCGTAGCCTGTCCTTAGCCTGGTCCGGCGCTGGCGCGCCGATGGTAACCTGGTCCGGCGCTGGCGCGCCGATGGTTAATCGTCTTGGACGCAGCGGGCGTAGGCGATGTCCGTTTCGCCGATGCGGTCGGCTGACTGACCGTCGCTGAAGTCCACGACCTTGAACCTGTCGCTCGCGGTGAGGTTCGGGCTCATCGTCCAAAATGTGCTGGGCGGAGTTCCAGGAAACGCGTTTGGATCGATGTGCGCTGCGACCTGACCCGAGTCGACGTTCCATTCGTAGTCGGGGTTTTCGTCGACGATGCTGAGGAGCTCGCGCACGGTCGGCAAACGCTGGCCTTGGGCGGCGCACCCAGATTGTGCGGCGGCGTGATGGACCGCGTTGAACGTCGGGTACCGTTGCCACGTGAGATGCGTGTGGGTGTCGTCGATGAAACCCTGCACGGCGTTGAACGACGCGTATTGATCGGGCGGCGCGTTTGCACGCGATAGCGCCGACAAGAAAACGATCGCGCCGAGTATCGTTAGTTGCTGCGAACGCAAATCACGCCTCCTTGCGACGGAAGCGCGATCTCGGCGTTGCCGTTTTGGAAATTGACGAACCAATATTTTCCGCTGACGGGCCGCTCGTACGACGACGTCCAGTGGGGGCGCGCGGTGACGATGCCGTCGAATGCGGGGTTCACGAACGCGGCGCTCGTGCGCGTGGTGTCGAGCAGGGTGACGAGCTCGATGCGCGTGGGCAATCGCCAGCTCCCGCCGGGCAAACCGGCGCACCACGCGAACGCCTGCTCGAACGTGGAGCTGCCGGCATCGGGCGTGGTCACGTTCCAGCTGAGCGACTTCGAAACGTTGTCGAAGATGACGCCGGCGTCGCCGACGAGCACGAACGACGCCAGGCTCGCATCAGCTGCGCCGTCGGCGACTTCGATGCCCGAATTCTGGATGCGCCAGCGCGCCCAGCTCGATGCCGCGCTTACGCCATCGGGGAGCTGAAAAACATCTGCCGGTCCTGCGTCGGTGACGTCGATGGCCGCGTCGGCCGTGCAGCCATCGCATGGAGACGCGTCGCCTTCTTTGTAATCGCCGAGGCCGAGGATTTGCTCGCACGCAACCCCGAAAAGCGCGAAGACGACGACGAGGGCGCGTGCGCGATTAGAACGCACCGCCGACTCCGATCTGACCGATGCCGATCATCGGGCGAATGCGAACGCCTTGCGTCGTCTCTTTGTTGGAACCGTTCGTGAGTAGACCGATGACGAGCGTGACGACACCGGCGCCGGCCACGGCGAAACCGATCGTCGAAATAGCGGCGTCGACTTTGCCGCCGCTGACGACGCTCCAACTGGTGGCGTCGCAGACTTTGTTCGTGTCGCATGTGCGCTTGACCTGATCGGATGCGTTCAGCGCGGCGACACCGCCCGCCGCGCCAGCGAGCAAACCCGCGCCGGTGACGACGATGCCGAGCACGGATAGCGCGTTGAGCCGCGCGTGATGACGCTCGCGCGGCTTGTCGTCGCTCGGGTGTTTCAGCGCCACGGGAGCGGGCGGCGGCGCGAGAGTGACCGCACCGGTTTGCCCTTCGATGACGTCGACCGCACCCGAGACGGTGGTGCCGCCTTCGACGTGCGCCGTGACGACGTGATGACCGGGATCGATCTTGCGTGGTTGATCGAGCGCTTCGGCCGGCACCGTTTCGCCGTCGACAGTGACGATGGGCGGCTCCCCGCTCGTGATGTGAATGCGTACGGACGGGATGCGTGGCTTCAGCTCGTCAGCGAGCTTGTCGGCTTCTTTGCGGGCCTCCACCGTTCGCGCGGATTCGTCGGCTTCGACGGGCATGCGCACGATACCGAGGCAGACCTCGCGTGCTTCGACGATGAGCGAGAGCTGCGCTTCGGTTCGCGCGAGCTCGATGCCCGTGATCGGCGTGTGCCCAAGCGCGTGCGCGGCCTTCAGCTTCTCGAGTGCGCCGCGGAGATTTCCCGCGGCTCGGAGATCTTTTCCTTCTTTGTAGAGAGCGCGCGCCGTCTCGAGGTCTTGCGCGCTTGGCCCCGCGGCCATCGCGATAGCCGGCGTGAGAAATGCGACGAAGAAGGCGACGGCGACTTTACTTGATGTCATCTTCGCTTGCCGTGTGCGTCGGACTTGGCGCCGCGCTCGATGCGGCTGGCGCAACACTCGCGATGACGTGCGCCGTCGTGTGAGTGGGCGGTGTCGTGTGAACCGGTGCGGCCTCCGTCGTGGGCGTGGTTACGTGGATCTCCGGTATCGGCACCACCGATGGAATCGCCGGGATTTGGATTTGTGTCGGTGCGCTCGTCGGTTCGATCGTCGCGGGGTGTTTGTCGTTACCGCGGATGGCGCGCACGGTGATGGCCGTGCCCGTCGCGATCGCGACGAACGCGACCGCAAACACGACGCCACGTGAAGCCATCGGACGCACCGGCGGCTTCGCGACGCCCGAGTAGCTGAGGACGCGCGGGTCCGGGGTGCGCGCGGTGATGTGTGCGTCGAGAGCGGCGGTCTTCGCGAGGGCCATGCCGTCGCCGCTGCGTTCGAGCGCGGCGCCCGATGACGTGAGCGCGGGTTTGGGTGCTTGCCCGCCGATGGCTGCGATGAACGCATCGGCGAGCTCTTTCGCCGATCCGAAACGCTCGCTGGGTGTGCGACTGCAAGCGCGCGCGAACCACGCATCGACGGCGCTGCTCGCGGAGTCGCAACGCGCGCTTGGAATCGGGAGCGGGTCGTTGTGGATGCGGACCGCAAGCGCGCCGACGGTCTCTCCTTCGAATGCGCGGGTGCCCGTCATGGCCTCGAATGCGACAACGGCGACCGACCAGAGGTCGGTGCGGAAATCGATGTCTTTGGCGCCGACGAGCTGCTCGGGCGACATGTAATAAGGAGAGCCAACGAGCGTGCCCGTCTTGGTGCTTTCGTCGAGCTTTTCGACCGCGGCGCCTTTGGCGATGCCGAAGTCGAGGAGCTTCACGAACAGCTCGCCGCTGCCGGCGTCGCAGAGGAAAATATTTTGCGGCTTGATATCGCGATGAACGATGCCGCGCTCGTGCGCGCGCGACAGTGCCCGGCAAAGCTGCGCGGTGATCTCGCCCGTGTGCGCGAGCTCGAGGCGCCCGAATCTTTCGATGTGCTGCGCGAGATCGCAGCCCTCGAGAAGCTCCATCACGATGAAGGGCGAGTTGCGATCGCTGACGCCGAAATCCAAAATCTGTACGACGTGCGGGCTCTTGACCTGGGAAGCCGCCGCCGCTTCGCGTTCGAACCGGGAGATCGCATCTTTGCTGCGCGCGAGGTCGGCGGCGATGAACTTGACGACGACCTGCGTATGGAGCGCGAGGTGATCGGCGAGCCAAACGCTGCCCATGCCTCCTGCGCCGAGAGGGCGAACGAGCTTGATTTTAGTGGTGACGAAGTCGCCCGCGTGCGGATCTTCCAAGACCCTCTCCGGCGCAAAGCATAGCGCGTGCGCGTCGACGCGAGTGCGCTAAGATCGTTTGGGAGGCTCTTGATGCGTGCTTGGCTTGCTGCGGGGTGCTTGGTTGTGGGTTGTGGCGCATCCACCTCGGACGCGGGCCCCCCAGATTCCGCTCTCGACTCCGAAGGGGGCGCAGCGAGCGACGCGACTCCCTTCGTCCCCATCGCACCCGAGCTCGTCCTCATCGACGGCGTATCGCAAGGAAACGCGGTCGACGCCAAGGGCGCAGCCTTCACGGTTGACGACGTGCGCGTGTGCATCTTCGACGCAAGCAACACGGGCGCGCTCTTCGAGTACGCCGCGCCCGACGACGTGTTTCTCCCGAACACCAACATTGCGGGGGTTCACCGCGGTGGCGCAACCGATCTCGGTGCGCTCAAAGGCGGACTCACGACCGTGACGCTCGACATTTTCTCCGCGAGCGATCTCCAAAACGATACGTCGGTCTCGCAAGACCGAACCAACTATACGTGCAAGGCGATGACGTGCATCGTCGGCGCGAACTGCCGCCCTCACGTCGTCGTCCCGAACGTCGTCATCTCGGCTGGCAAGGTCAACGTCGTCGCCCTCCTCGACGACGCGAACGCGACGAACGTCATTGCGAAGCAAAGCGCTTTCGACGATCACCCGTATTCGGGCAAGCCCAACTCGATCTACGGCGGGTTCGTCAACCACTCCGGCTACGGCGGCAGCAACGACGTCGACGTGTACTTCGGCACCACCGACGGCAGCGAGCCCAACAAAGGACTGTGGACGCCGATCGTACCCGATCAGGCACAGCCACCCCTGCTCGTCGCGGGCGACGACACCGGCGTGCTTGATTCACTCGGTCTCCGCGCCGACGCCATCAGCGGCCAACAGCCCGCGAGTCGATTCTGGCAATCGCTCGACTCGATCGCTTTCGTGTCAGACGAGTCGGTCGACCCGAAAACGTTTTACGACGTTCGAAAGAATTTCGTCATCGCGCTCGTAGGCGACCCCAAAGATCCAACGAGCGTTTTGAAGGACGGCGGTCGCGATCCAAACTTCGACGGTCGCGGCCTCCATTTCGTCGCGGTCGCTTACGCCCCCTCCGCGCCATAGCGAGGCTCACACTCTCCGCGAGGCTCACTTGATGAAGAAGTTATTGATGATGGCGACGATGACGCCAACGATGCTCTCGCCCGCGATGAGCCCGGAGCTGATCGGAACCGTGTAGCGCTCGGCGCGCACACGTGAGATGCGGTGTGCGAGCGCTGCGATTGCGGCGCCGAGGAACATTGCGAGCGGATAGTAAAACGGCAAGATGAAGCCGAGCCCGATGCCCGTGGGCGAAGGGAGCCACGGCTTCGCTCTGGGTGCGAGCGACTCGAGCACCGACAAAACGAGGCCCACGGCGATGCCGATCGCGATCGCGTGGCGCGCCATGGGGTGCATGTTGCCGATGCCGACGCGAAAGACTTCGGGGACGGCCTTCCACTGTTGCGCAGCGGGCGCGGCGAAAGCTGGGTCAGCGCCGTCTTTTCCCGTGAGCGCCGTGGCGTCGGGGACGAGCGCGAAGTAGCCGATGACGGTGGCGATGGTGCCCGTGAAGATGCCCGCGAACTGCGCGATGAATTGGCGTCGCGGGTTGGCGCCAAGCAGGTACCCACTCTTCAGATCGTTGAGGAGGTCTGCGCTTGCGGATGCGGCGCCTGCGGTGATCGCGGCGGTCATCAAGTTCGCGGTGGTGCTCTGTGGCATGAGCACTCCGTAGGTGAGCTGCGTGATTTTCCCCATGGCGCCGGTCGGCGTCACGTCGGTCTCGCCGAGCGCGCGGCATGCGACGAGCGCGAGAAAGAACGTCATCAGCACCGCGAGCACGCCGAGGTACGCCGGAATGCCGAACGCACGCCACGCAATCACGACGAGGCCCGCACCCGAGAGCGTCGCGCCGGTGATGAACCAACGCACGGGAACTTCGGTGCGCGTCACGATGGTGTCGGCTTCGGTGTTCTTCTTGAGAATGCCGCGCACGGCGCGCCCGATGGTTCGCCATTGGCGTGCGAAACCGAAGAGACCCGCGGTGACCATCATCGGTGCGCCAAACCACACGCCGATCTCCTTCCACGCCGAGCCCGGTTTCGTCGCCGCGGTGACGAGCGCGCCCGCTTGGTTGTGCCATTCCGCGGTGAGCGCGATCGGCGCGACGATCCATACGAGCACGCTGGCGCCGAGCATCATCGAAAGCGTCGCGCGAAGGCCGATGATGGCGCCTGCCGCGACGAGCACCACGCTGTGATCGAGCTTCACGTTGAACGCCGAGAGCACCGTTCGTTTGCCCGCAACGGTGATGCCCGGAAGGAAATCGAAAATCTTGCTCGACCCAGGCAAGAGCGTGCCGCGGTGCGGGCGCACCACGAGATCTTTCAAAATCGGAACGACCGCGGCGATGCCTGCCGATGCGAAGAGCGCGCGCGCTTTCAAGAGCGCGTCTTGCCCGCGGCTGTAAAGACTCTGGAGCGTGACGGCCGCGGCGACACCCGACGGGAACTTCAACCGCTCTTGGTTGATCATGTTCCGCTTCATGGGGATCGCGAGCGTCACGCCAAGAGCGGCGTTGAAGAACACCCACGTCGCGATGACCCACACCGGCGGGTGCGACCCCGACAGCATGAGGAGCGCGGGGAACGCCGACACGAGCGTGCCGCCCGTGGAGTAGCCCGCGCTCGATGCGGTCGATTGCATGCAGTTGTTCTCGAGGATTGACATCGGCGTCTTCGCGATGCGGGCGCGTGTGAGCGCCGTCCAGATGGAGAACGACAGAATCGACGCGGTGATCGCCACCCCGAGGTGCCATCCGGTTTTCAGGCCGATGTAGAGATTCGTGAACGCCAGAAAGAACCCGAGCACCGATCCCATGACGAGCGCGCGAAGCGTGAGCTGAGGTGCGTCCTCGCCGCGGTACACGCGCGCGTACCAAGTGGGCTCGTCCATCTCGAGGATTTGCTCGGGGCCGAGCTCGAGCGGCTTGCTCTGCTCGACCTCCTCTGGCGTGCGCGCCGGCTGCTGAATGAGGCCCACGCGGGCATGCTATATCGCGGCCCCATGCGGCTTTGCGTGTTTTGTGGATCGCGTGTTGGCGGGCGTCCCGAGTACGTGGCCGCTGCGCGCGCCCTCGGCGAAGAGCTGTGCAAACGGCGGATCGGGCTTGTTTATGGCGGCGCCAGCGTCGGCATCATGGGTGTCATTGCGAACGCGGTTCTCGCGGGCGAAGGCGAAGCGATCGGCGTGATCCCGCATGGCGTCTTCGATCGCGAGGTCGCACACACGGGGCTCACCGAGCTTCACGTCGTCCCGAGCATGCACGCGCGCAAAGCGCTGATGGCCGACAAGTGCGATGCATTTCTGGCGCTCCCGGGCGGCCTTGGCACGTTCGACGAGCTCTTCGAGATGCTCACGTGGAAGCAAATCGGCCTGAACGACAAACCCATCGGCCTGCTCGATGTCGCCGGATATTTTTCAGACACGGTCAGAATGATTCAACGCGCCAAGACCGAGGGCTTCCTCGACGACGAGCGCATCACGATCGTGGATGAATCGATCGATCGCGTGCTGAGATCGCTACTTCCCGAAGCGCGACATCCGTTAGTTCCCTAACGCGCGAGGAAGTATTTGCCTGCCCTGCCGTAGTTTGAACGCTGGCATCCCCCGTGCACCAGACGGGGGCCAACCTCAGGGAGGACTTGATGAATCGCTTCTTCGTGCTCACGGCGCTCGCGCTCTCCGCATCCGCATGCAGCGGAACGTCCGACGTCAATCTCAACAACACCGACTCCGGCGACGGACAAGATGCGGCAGTTGTCGTCGATGCATCCGTGCAAGATGTCACCACACAAGACGTGACGGTCATCGAAGATGCGCACGTCGTCGATTCGAAGGTCGTCGACGTCGCCGTCGACACGTATGTCGGCCCAGCCGACTCGAAGATTCAATGCGGTACCGGCTCGTGCAGTGCGCAGAAAGAAATCTGCTGCTGGCATCAAGGGAGCACGCTGAAACCGTACGAATGCGTCTCGAACCCGTCTTCGTGCGCAGGCACTTACGACGTCACGGTGACGTGCTCGTCGCAAGACAACTGCGCATCGCAAGGCAACCCGAGCTACACGTGCTGCGCCACGGGCGGCAACTACGGATCGGGCTCCTGTTACGGGTACGACATCGCATCGGTCGTCGCGTGCAAAGCAACCTGCACGGGAACGGACGACTCGCAAATCGGTTGTGACGTGAAAACGCAGAACTGCGCCGACTCACTCCAGACGTGCATGGTCAGCAAATGCACCGACCCCGGAGTGCCGATCTGCCTTTAGCGAATCACTGGCCCACCACGCAGTCGAACGCTTGACGATAGTGAACGAGAGCTGGCGCTGAGGCTTCGGCGTCGGTTGCGGGCGTCATCACGACGACCACACGCAAGAAACTTTGCGACATCTGCCCGATGCTCTGGAGCTTCGGGTCGACGTCGACGCCCGTCCAGTTGGTGATATCGGCACCTGTCACCGTGCCGAGGCTCACGCTCGGTGCCGACCCGAGCGCGGCTTCGGTCTTTGCCGTGCGCGCGCTGAAGCGCAGCGAGGAATCGCCAGGCGTGTGCGTTTGAAAATCGAAGAAGTGCCACACGATGGTCTGCCCGGACAGACACACGCCTTGGAAATCGAGATCGAACGCAGCACCGGCATCGACTCCTGCTGCGTCATCCGGCGTGGGCGGCGCGTAAGCATCCGCGAGGTGCGGAGGCGCTGCATCCGAGTCCCCGATGATGGGCGGGCCCCCATTCGAGCACGCAACGAGCGCGACAAAGACGGAAACGATACGCACGGAGTCAGCATAGCACCGCGTCCACGCGAGCGAATCGAACGGGGGCACCGAGCGCCGTGGCGTGGAAGGCGTCGAGATCGGCGCGGACAATCACGGCGACGATGGCGTAGCCGCCAGTCGTGGGGCCGTCGGGGCCGATCACGATTGGCGCGCCGCCGGCCGGGAGTTGGATCATGCCCACGACCGTGGGCGATGAATGGAGCGTGTCGGTAGTGGTGCTCGCGAGGGGTGCGCCATCGAGGCGTGTGCCGGTGCGATCGCTCGATGGAGCGATTTTCCAGCTCGATGTAGCGAGCGCGTCGAAGCACTCGCGCGCGTCAGGGCCGGCGATGAGTCGAATGGTCCGAGAAGGTTGGCTCGAAGGCGGAGGCCACGCGGTCGATGCGTGCTCGTTCGCCGACTTGAGCGTGTCGCCGGATCGAAGTGCGCGCCCGATGCCACAGAGCGCGAACGTCGAGCGGCTTCCGAAAACGAGCGGCGCGTCGAACCCACCTGCGATCGCGAGGTAGCGCACGCGCGTCGATGCGTCGGGCTCGATCGTAAGCGAGGCCCCCGCCCGAAGCGGCGAGCGATCGCCGCGCTCGGTTGCGAGCGTGATATCGGCCGTGGCCTCGAGCGTCATGCGACCGAAGATCTCGATGCACGCCGCACCCGGCGCGTTGCCGACCGCGACATTCGCGCGACGAAGCGAACCACGCACGAGCGCGCCGCCGCGTGGGATGGCTTGGGATGCGAAGCCAACGCGGCCGAGATCTTGGAGGGTCGCAACGCCCACGATTTTTCGAATGACGATCATCGCGGCACGAAGCGGACGCGATCGCCCGTCCGAAGGAGCGCGCCGCGCTCGAGATCGAAGAGCGTCACGTCTGTACGACCGACAAGACGCCAGCCGCCTGGACCCTCGAATGGATAAATGCCCGTGTAGGGGCCCGCAATCGCGACGGCATTCTTGGGGATGCGCGTGCGCGGCGACGGCAAACGCGCCACTTCGAGCTCCGGTGGCAGGCCACCGAGGTACGCA
This sequence comes from Polyangiales bacterium, assembly GCA_038239005.1. GTDB lineage: Bacteria > Myxococcota_A > Polyangia > Polyangiales > Polyangiaceae > DASXHD01. The sequence goes on along the minus strand of JBBSFE010000124.1, from coordinate 2,575 downwards.
AAGCCCGGCATGAAGCCCACGAAGAGAACCGTGTAGTTTGCACGCGAATGGAGCTCGACGACGCGAGCGCGCAAGATGCCGCAGGTTGTGGCGACGTCGTCGAGGTCGGCGCCGTCGTACGTGACGGGGATGTCGTGCGTTCGCGGTGGCGTCGTCGGGGCGTCGAGCGAATCGAACGTTTGCGCGGCAGGCTCGGCGTCGTCGGCGAAATGCACCACGAGCCACGCTTCGGTGAGCACGGCATCGACGACGCCAGCCCACGCGCGCGCGGCCGCGAGGATCGCATCGGGATGTCCGGGTGGGCGCCGCATGCGTAGCGCACCATCGCCGAGTCGTTCAACCTTCATCGAGAGCACTTCTAACGGCGCGCGCAATCGCGAGAGCGTTCTTGCCGTCTCCGTGAACGCAGATGGTGTCGACCGCACCGCTCGTCACGAGCGAGCGTGCGCGCTCGGTCGCGCGTGATGCGTCGTCGATCATCGCGCCTGGCTCACCGCGCGGAACGAGAGAGCCATCCGCGCGCACGGCGCGATCCGCGAAGCCTTCGCGCGCATACGCGAGGCCAAGCTCGCGCGCGATCTCGCGCGTTGCGCCCGCGGGCGGGCCGATCACGGTGATCTCCCAGCCGAGCGCTTCGACCGCGCCACGAAACGCAGCTCGCGCGATCGCGGCGTCTGCGTTCGCCGAATGATAGAGCGCGCCGTGGAGCTTGACGAACGCGAGCAGCGCATCACCTTCGCTGCGCGCAATCGACACGAGCGCGTGACACTGTTCGGCGACGGTTTCGGTGAGCGCGTTGGGTGTCATCGTCATCACCACGCGGCCGAAACCCGCCCGATCGGGATACGACGGATGCGCGCCCGCACATGTGCCAAATTGGTTGCACAATGCAAGGGCTCGGCGCATCGATCCTTCCTCGCCGGCGTGGCCGCCGCACGCGATGTTCACGACGTGTGCCAACGCGTAAAGCTCGTCGGGCTCGCCCGGAAGCTCTCCGGCGTCGACATTGAGCAGCGGCTTCACGTGCATGCACATTCACGCTTCTCCGCGCGCGGTGCAACCCCTACCCTTTTCGTATGTCGTATCCGCCCGGTCCCGATTTGCACCCGATGCTCCTGCTTTGGCAGTGGATTCGGACGCCCTTCGAGCTGCTCGCGCGCTGCAAGGCCGAATTCGGCGACACCTTCACGATTCGTTTGCCGATGATGCCCGGCGGGCTCGTCGCCCTCGCCGACCCGGCAGCCATCAAAGAAGTTTTCGGCTTCGGGCCCGATGAAGCGCACGCGGGCGAAGCGAACGTCGTGCTCAAGCCTTTTCTCGGATCGCACTCGCTCCTTTTGCTCGATGGCGCGCCGCACATTCGTCATCGCAAGCTGATGCTGCCCGCATTTCATGGCGAGCGCATGCAAGCGTACGGCAGGGCAATGATCGATCTCACGGGCGAGGTCATCGACAAGATGCCCGTGGGTCGCACGTTTCCGTTTCACGGGTCGATGCAATCGCTCACGCTCGCCGTGATTTTGCGAACGGTGTTCGGTGTCGAAGAGGGGCCGCAATTCACCGAGCTCGCCGACGTTCTCGCACGCGGGCTCGACGCGAGCGCGTGGCCGGGTTTGCTCTTTCCGGTGATGCAGCGCGATTTGGGTCCGCTCAGCCCGTGGGGGAAGTGGGTGCGTTTGCAGAAGCGAGCGAGCGCGCTTTTGATGGCGGAGATTCGGCGCGCGCGAAGTGCGCCTGATCGCTCGCGCACCGACGTGCTCTCGATGCTCGTCGACACGCCACTCACCGAAGACGAGATCCACGACGAGCTCATCACGCTTCTCGTCGCGGGCCACGAGACCACCGCAACGTCGCTCGCCTGGGCCATGCGATGGATTCTTCCGAATCGAAAGCTCGCTTGGGAGATGCGCGACGAGATCGCCTCCGCCGACGGCGATCCGGTGAAGATTGCCAAGCTCGAGCTCCTCGATTGCGTCGTCAAAGAGACGCTGCGTTTGCAGCCGGTGATCCCGATGGTCGGCCGCGTACTTCAAGAGCCCATGACCATCAGCGGCTGGGATCTGCCGCGCGGCGCGCTCGTGGCGCCGTCGATCCACCTCGTGCATCGCCGGCCGTCGCTCTACACCAACCCTGACGCATTCGATCCGTCGCGCTTCCGTTCGCTCAAGCCCGCAGCATGGGAATTTCTTCCGTTTGGCGGCGGCCTCCGCAAGTGCATCGGCGCGGCGTTCGCGATTTACGAAATGAAAATGGTCCTCGCAACTCTTCTGCCGCGCGTCGAGATGCATTTGGCCACGAGCGACATCCGCGTCGCACGGCGCAGCATCACGCTCACTCCATCCGATGGGCTCCCCGTCGTGCTCACCTCCAAATCTCGCACTGCACGAGCCGCGTGAACTAAGACAGCCGCCAAGGCGCCAAGGCGCCAGAAGAGGAGAAGAGAATGGGTTCAGAACATAGACCTCCCTCGGATTCGCTGACACGCCGCCGAAAGAAATCGGATGCGTACCCTGCCTCGTTACACCGCTGAATTCAAAGCTGACGCTGTCGCCAGCCTCGCAAAGACAGGTCGATC
>JBBSFE010000123.1:0-19870 GCA_038239005.1 Polyangiales bacterium | reverse complement strand
CGACGAGAGCATCGACGCAGGCAACGCGCCTCTTCGCGACATCGTTCACGTCACCGTTGGCGCGCACGTCATCACGGTCACGGTCGAAGAGAAAACCGAGCGACTCAACGTCGACTGTGCCGACGGAAAAATCATCAAGGTGGATTTCACCGACAAGTTCCCGAATTCGCATATCGACGACACCCAGCATCCGCCGATCACCGAAGAGCACGCCAAGGCGTTTCCGCCACCGAATGGCGCAATCGCATTCGGTATCATCGGCTTGGTAGGCGTTGGCGTGGGCATCGGATTCGGCGTTGCATCGAGCTCGGCCAACGACGAAAACATCACGCGCGGCGCAACCGCCGGCGGCGTGTGCTCGACAAACCCCACCGCGCAAGTCTGCGTCGACGGCAAAAACACGCGCGACGCGCAGCAGCTCGACGCGATGCTGTCGGTCGTCGGTTACGGCGTTGGCGCCGCCGCGCTCGTGACGGGCGTCGTGTGGTGGCTCGTCGCTCCGAGAAAAGTCATCATCGAGCACAAGGCGATGCTCCTCCCGACCGCCGGCCCACATGGCGCCGGCGCATCGTTGTCGATTTCATTCTGAGGCGAACATGAACGCAAAGCGATGGTCACTCCTGGTTCTCGGCGCCGTCGGTTTAGTCGCGGGCCTCGCGGCGTGCCCGAATTTCGCCCCGGATGACGTCTGCGGTTACCCGGGATTTTGCGACGGCGGTGCGGACGGTGGTGGTGGCGACGCGCCGGGCGATGCAAAAGCCGACGGCCCCGCGACGTGCCCCTCAGGCAAAGAACCGAAAGACGATCCGACCTGCGTGAGCGACACGCTCGGAATTTTCGTCGCGCCCGCGCCAGGCGGAAACGACGCGAACGCGGGAACGAAAGCGGCGCCAGTCGCAACGCTGAAGACTGCGCTCGCCAAAGTTGGGAGCAAGTCGTTCATCTTCGTATGCGAAGGCAACTACACCGAGAGCGTCGACATCAAGCAGAGCGCATCCATCTACGGCGGCTTCAAGTGCACCGACTGGACCTACTCGGCCACCGTGTTGCCAAAGTTCACGGGGACGAAGTCGGACTACGTGTTCCATCTTGATTCGGCAGACAACACCATCGTCGCCGACTTGGAGCTGGATGCGATCGATGCGCCTGCGAATACGGGGCAGTCGAGCGTTGGTGCGTTCGTGGCGAACTCACAGAACGTTTCGTTTGAACGGGTGACGGTGCACGCGGGCAAAGGTGCGGACGGTGTTGCGGGGACGCTGACATCACTGGTCGCACAGTGGCCAGACGCCGGAGCGCTTGCAGGGCACAGCACGATTACCTCAACAGGCGCCACTTCCAACCTCGTGACCTGTCCGGGCGGCTCCGGCGCAACGACCGGCGGAAAAGGCGGAAACGGGACGCTCAATCCGTTGTTCTGCAACGGAGATCCCGGGCTCCCCAACTTTGGCGGTGGCATTGGCGGCGACGGAGGGGCCGTGTGCTCGTCAGGTGGTGACGGGAATTCTGGCGACGCTGGCGCCCCAGGCGCGTCTGAAACCGTGATCGGCGATTTCGATGACGCAGGCTGGAAGGCAAGTTCCGGCAGTGCTGGCCAATCGGGTTCCCCTGGTCAGGGTGGTGGTGGTGGTGGTGGTCGCGATAACGGTACAACGCAAGGAGGCGGAGGCGGCGGCGGCGCAGGCGGATGCGGTGGAGGAGGCGGTGGAGGCGGATCGGGCGGTGGCGCGAGTCTCGCGATCGCTGCCGTCGCCAGTAACCTTGTGGTGAAGATGTCGACACTCGTGTGCACTGCGGCAGGCAAGGGTGGAAATGGCGTTGCGGGAGAGAACGGCCAGCCAAACCTAGGTGTGAACGGCGTTGGAAGTCCGCCTGGTTGCAATGGTGGTGGCGGCGGCGCGGGCGGCAAGGGCGGTGCCGGTTCGGGTGGTGCAGGTGGCGTGGCGGTCGGCGTCCTGAGCAAGGGCGGGACAATCACCCTCGACACATCAACGACGTCGAACATCACAGTTCCCTCAGCAGGCGGCACAAAAGGAACCGGCGCTGTCGGCAACGACGGGATCGACGGCGTCGCACAAAAGACGCTCGCTCTCTAGTGACGCGTTAACATCTGCGCCGCTTTCTTCAGCGCGTCGGCAAGCTTGCCGGCGTCATGCACACTCGCAACGAGACGCATCTTGGCTTCGTCGCTCTTGCTCGCGGCGATCTCTTCGATGCGCACATCGGCGAGCTTCGCCTTCTTCGTTGCCGCACGAAGAGCCGTGAAGAAGTGCTTCGCGTTCGGCGAAACCATCAACCCGCCGTGACCGGAAGGTTTGCGGCGCGAACGAAGCCGGCGTGCCGCACCATCGATCGCGTGAGACGACGCCGATCGAATGTCGATGGTTTGCCCATCGGACAAGTGAACGGTGCCTTGCTTCAGCAGTCCCTTCGCAGTCGTCTTGCCGCCGATAGCCGACGCGAGATCGATGATCGATGTGGCCTTCGTGCTCGTGATCATTTTCTTCGCGTCGCGCGGGCTGAAGTGCTCCGTGATCGCGATGAGTCGATCCGCTTGGCTCTCGGAGATCTCGATGGTCGTGCACAGCTGCGCGAAGCTCGGGTGCCCGAGCGCGTGAAACACGGCGGGCTCCTTCAAGACGGCGAGTGCGCGTCCCATCGCGTAGAACGCCTTCTTGATCGTCCGCTTCATTGCGACGACGGTCGCGACGGCTTTGCGACCTTTCGCCGCGAGCCGTTTCTTCTCGGCCGTGCCGAGCTTTGCCGCCCCCGTGATTTTCGTCAGCGTGTTCCCCATGCGCGGCGACTTGTGAAGTCGTGACGAACAGGGCCAAGCTCGCGCGGATGATGAGCGCTAGGCTTCCGTGATGCGCTTTGTAACTTTGCTCATGGCGTTCGCGCTCGCATGTGAAGGCGGCGATGAACGCATACCGCTCACCCCAGAAGCCGGGACGACGACGAGCAACGTCGTGTCGACGTTTGCCGTCACTACGGTGCTGCTTGGGGAAGCAGATCTTCGGGGCGTGGAGAGCACGAGCGCGTGGCGTGCCTTTGGGTTCGACCTCGATGGGAAAGCTACGACGAGCTCGTCGACCGACGTCTGCTCGCTTCACCCGGGCGCACCGAACGTCGATCAAGTGGACGGTTTGCTCGCGCGAGACAACGCATTCGGATCGGTGCTTCTTCCAATCATCGAGAGTGTGGGCTCGCTGGTGCGGGGGCAACCGTCGATCTTGCAATCGGGCCTCATTCAGTCCGGAGCGTGGACGTGGCTGCTCGAGGTCACGGGGCTTCCGAGCGATCCGAAGCAATCGACGGATGGATTGCGTGCGCAGCTCTTCGTTGGCGCGCAGTTGGGGTCTGCACCTTCCTTCGATTCGACGATGAATTGGCCGGTGCTCGCAAGCTCGCTTGCCAACGGCGTGTCCGTGGCGGGCGGTGCGCGCGTGCAATTTTCGAACGTCTTCGTGACCGACGGAACGCTCGTCGCGACGGACGCTGCGGAGCCGCTTGTCCTGCCGATGATCGTGGTCGACGGGCTCCATCCACTCCGCATCCACCACCCCACGATCACGCTCACGCTCGCATCGCTCGACTCTGCTGGCGTCGTCGCCGGAGTTCTGGATCCGGAAGACGTGGTGGCAGCTCTACAAAACTTCGCTGGACACATATCGCGGAGCTTGTGCGGCTCGGCATTCGACGCAATCGCAGAACAACTGCGAGATGCTCAAGACATTCTCGACGACACTTCCAACGCACCGGGAGTTCCGTGCAACGCCATCTCGATTGGGATTGGGATCACCGCACGCGTCATCGCAAACCCAACAACCGTCGCCGCAGACCCACCTGCGCCGGATTTCTGCGCGCCAACAGCGGACGCCGGGCTCGACGCGGCTTCGGAGTAAATCGACCCGCGCGATGCTACGACGCCGCCCGTCGCGAAGCAGGATCCTTGCGCGAGCTCAACTCGGATCGAGCGCAAGCGCGGATGCGTCAACGAGGGTCGACTCACAGCCCGGAAGGGCTCAGGCGGCCAGGCGGTGCGCGAGGTCCGTCAGAACCTTGGAGGCGTCGCGGGTGATGACGTCGCCGTGGGAGACGATGATGCGATTCAGCTTCGGGAGATGCGCCCATGCTTCGAGTTGCGCGGCTAGCGCGGTCTTGTCTTTGACTTCGCGCATGCGCACCATCTTCGGCATTTTGGGTTCGCTGCCGGTGGCGCCGATCGCGTTGTAGATCCAGCCGCCGAGGCCGGGGCGGTCGGGCACGTTCCAGATGAGATCGTTCACGATGAGCGTCGTGCCCGTTGCGGTTTCGACCACGAGTGCCAGCTCGTGTTCGTCGGTGCCGGGAACGGTGAACAATCGCGCGCGGGGGTCGGCGAAGTCCATCGTCGTTGCGTCGACGGGGACGACCTCCTTCACTTTGTCGCGCGCGCCGGCGGGGGCAATCACGACGATGTCGGGGTAGCGGTCCTTCCAGGTTTTCGCGTCCATGCGATGGATGTCGTTCGGCACGATCAAGAACGCGGGACGACCGAACGTTTCGAGACGCTGCATCTCGTCTTCGTGGAGCGCGATTGCGCTGAAGATGACGAGACGCGCATCGGCGAGCTGAACGACCGTCATGCGTCGCGGGAAATCACCGAGGGGCATCGGTAAATCTCCCGCGACGGTCAGAACGTTGTCGTCGATCTGCCAGAGCTGCCCGTGCGGAAGCACGGTCCACTCGGCAAACGGCTTTCCCATCTCAATCAAGCATGCGCGTGACGATTACCGACAAGCAGGTGCTTGACGCCGAGCAAGACAACGGCGCCGATGACGGCGACGAACATGCTCCAGATGTTGAGACCATCAATGCCAGTCGAGCCGATGAGGTTGAAGAGAAATCCACCAACGATGGCACCGACAACGCCGATCACGACGTCGAGCAAAACGCCCGAGCCAGTGTGGTTGACGATCTTGCTCGCGATGAAACCAGAAACGAGTCCGAGGATGATCCAGGCGACGATAGACATGTTGAGTTCCTCCGTTCGACGAATCCCATCGCAAGCGCTGGGCCATCGCGAATCCCGCTGAATTCCGGTCTTTCCGCGATCGAGCCCCACGCGGTGCACGAGGCATTTTTGCGCGCCGTAGCCTTTGCGCGCCTCAGCCCCTAGAGTGCCTGCGTGCATTTTCCCGCGCGCTTCATCGATGACGGGCGCGCGCGGGCGACGCATGGCGAGCGGGTCGAGCGGCTGGCGCCTTACTTGATGCGTACCGATCCACTCGCGGATGCGGCGGTTGCGGCGTTCGAGGAGATGGGGCCGCGCGTGGGCTTTGGGCAAGTCGAGGCGGCGCTCGTTCGCGGAATTGCGCACGTCGAGAATCCGCATCCCGCGATTGCGGCGCTCTTTCGGGAAGTGGAGCGCGTGCCACCTTGGGTCGACTTCGGCGCGATCGATCGCGCAGGCGAGCTCTTGCTTCGCTCAGGTGCGTTCGGCGGCTTGATCCTCGGGCTCCAATCGCTGCCCTACGGATACGCGTCGCCCGGCGGAAACAAACCGCTCGCGATGTCGGGGCGGCTCATGGAGCAGGCGCCGCGGCGACTATCGGAGACATCGCGCTTCGTGCACGCGGTGTGTTTGCCCGGCGGCATGCGGCGCGGTGCCGATGGGTTTTCGATTTGCGTGAAAGTGCGCGTGATGCACGCGCAAGTGCGGCGGCTGCTCGCGCGCTCGGGCAAGTGGCGTCGCGATCAGTGGGGCGAGCCCATCAATCAACACGACATGGTCGCAACGACGATGCTCTTCTCGCTCGTCGTGCTCGATGGTTTGCGCAAGCTCGGGTTTCGCGTGAGCGCGATCGAATCGCAACGCTACGTTTCGCTTTGGCGTTACGTCGGCTGGCTCCTCGGCACGGACTTCGAGCTTTTGTTCGCGACAGAGGCCGAAGGCCTCAAGCTCGCCGACCTGATCATGAAAACGCAGGGTCCTCCCGATGAAGACTCGCGCGCTCTCACGAAGGCGCTCCTCGAATCAGGTCGCCGCGGCGCACGCGACGAACGCGATCGAAAACGCTCCGAGCGAATGGCGCCCATCGCACACGCGCTCTCGCGATATTTGCTCGGGAGCGACATGGCCGACGCCATTGGCGTCCCTCCATCGCGCCTCGTCCCCGCGGTGCGCGCCATGAGCATCGCGATCAGCGCATTCGATCGCGCACGCGCCCGACTCGGTTTGCTCGACGTCGCCGCAGTGCAGCTCGGCTCGCGCTACTGGCAACAAGTCGTCGAACGCGGCCTCGGCGAACGCGACGCGGAGTTCGCCCCACCTGTCGCTCTTCGGCCCGCTTGATCAGTGATGAAGCTGCTCGCACGCAATCGCGAGGCCGGTGTCACACGCGCGTGAAATACTTTTTCGCGCGCTCGGGATCTTTCGGAACGCCAAGCGAACAGCACGTCCGCGGTTGGACTTGCGTAGCCAATTCCGAATGCGCCAACAGTGACCTTTCGTACGAAGTGAGTCATGCCATCACAGTGCCCGGTGAATGCGTCTTTGTTGAGCACGGCCGTCGGTATCGAACGCAGACCAACGATCGCCAAAGCCAGATCGAGCTCGCGTCCTTTACGCGTTCGTTCGAGCGTCGTGCTCGATGTCGGGAGGTTGGCACGAACCTCGACCTCGGAAGTCAAACGTACGAGCTGCTCTTTCTCGGTCACGCCAACGAAAGAGTATTCTCCTTTGGCATGACAATCGGGAAGCACCCGAACGCCATCGCAATCGTACGCAACAGCCACTACGCCCCGAGATAGTGCAGTCTCGAGGTCGGCGCGTTTGTCCGCGCGCAAGTCGACCACGAGCGGTTCGAGATCGAGATTCGAGACGCTGCATGTCGCCGGAGCGGGCGGTGGAAGATCGACAGCGCGCACTGGTGCGCCGCAAGCCACAGTGAAAGCGAAGAGGCTCCAGCGAAGGCTCATGGAGGCATGAATACCATCGCCGCAATTACGCTACGAGGTGATGAAGTACGATGCTCGTGAGCCCCGCATGGAACATGGCGAGATTGAAGCAGACGTACGTGAGCGGCAACCCAGCGAGCGCCGCCAGAGCGCGATGGCCCGTCGTCGAGGAGCGATACGCCGAGTAAAGATAAACCGGAAGCACGAGGAAAGGGCTGATTGCCGCTAGTACGAAGAACCCTTTCGCGTTCGGTGCGAAGTCCTCTTCGATTCGAAGGTTGCGTTCGATCGCCATCGCGACGCCAACGAACAGCACCCAGTACGTCCAAATCAGAACAGTGGTCATGCCGCCCCATCGGCACGGCGTGTGCCGGAGTTGCGTCGAAAAGTTGGCCAGCGTCATCCACTGGCGCAAGGGTGGGGCGATGCGCGTACCGGTGGTCGCAAGCTTACTCGTCACGTGCTCCTGCTTTGGATTCAACATCATTCCTTCGACCGATGATTCGTCGAAACAGCAAGGCAAGGATGCGGCAGCTACGCCCGCCGCGGATTCGACGACCGAAAGCGGCGTGCTCGGCGCGTTGTGCGGCGTGGATCCCGATACGGGCGTGACACTGTGTCTGGCGATTTCGACGTGTCCTGATGTGGTGATCGATCCGGATTTGTTTCCCGGGTGCGGGTTTCGGATTCATCCGACGTCGGCCGACGTGATCGACATGGAGTGCGCTTGCTACGGGCAGATTTGTCCGATCGGCGTCGCGACCACGTGCGCGCAAGCCGCGACGCTCATGCAAGACCAGAGTCAGTACACGGTGTGCATGCAGGTCGACGAAGGTCGCTGCACCGCCAACTAGCTCCCGCAGCCCAATGCATCTAACGAGAAGTACTTCGGAGCTTCACTTCGCGAGCTTCGCGGCCATCTGATCGCCTAGCTCGGCGGAGCGTTTCGTTGCGACTTCGACGGCGTCGATGAGCGTGCGGCGGAGGCCGCCCGATTCGAGCGTGTGAAGGCCCGCGATGGCGGTGCCGCCGGGGCTCGTCACTTGGTCTTTCAAGCGACCGGGGTGCTCGCCTGTTTCGAGGAGGAGCTTCGCCGATCCATAAACGGTTTGCGCGGCGAGCATGAGCGCGGTGTCGCGATGCAAGCCGACTTTCACGCCGCCGTCTGCGAGCGCTTCGATCATGAGCATCACGTATGCGGGCCCGCTGCCGCTAAGACCGGTGACGGCGTCGAGAAGGGTTTCGTCGAGCACAACCACGCGGCCGACGGCTTCGAAGATTTTTCGTGCGGTGGCGATGTCGTCGTCGGTCGCGTGCGAGCCAGCAGCGATCGCGGTCGCGCCGGCGAGAACGGTCGCGCACGTGTTTGGCATCGTGCGAACGAGTCGCGTCTTCGGCGGGAGCTTGCCTTCGATCGCCGCGCCGGGAACGCCCGCAACAACGGAGATGACGAGATGCTTGCTCGTGATCACGCTCGCAATTTGAACGAGCACCTTGTCGATCGCTTGCGGTTTCACAGCGAGGACGACGACGTCGCTGTCCTTCACGAGCGCGTGATTGTCGAGCGTCGTCTTGATGCCGTGGGTCGCGTGAAGGTGCGCGAGTCGCTCGGCAGACAAATCACTGACGGTGATTCGATCAGCGCTGACGGTGCCCGAATGCAAGAGGCCCTTGACGAGCGCGCCGGCCATGTTGCCGCCGCCGATGAACCCGAGCGTGCCTTCGATCATGATTCGGGCGTGGTAACATGTTTTCTCATGCGACTCATGCGACTCGCTTGGCTCGTCGTCGTTGCGTGTGGCTCATCACCACCGGACGCGACCGACGCGGGAGACGCAGGCGACGCCGGGCCGCCCAAAGCGATTTGCAAAACGCCCGCATCGCTCGCGCCGATTCACTTCACCGACGTCTCCGCCGACTACGGCATCTCGGACGACATGATTTCGAATGGCGTCGTCGCCGCGGACTTCGATGGCGATGGTTTTTCGGACATCGTCATCACCACCGGGTGGTCGCAATCGGGCGACAACATGGGCAAGCGCGTTCGCCATCTCTTGCTCAACCAAGGCGGCACGACCTTCGTCGACAGCACCGACGCATCGGGAATTCTCGCGGGCGATCACGGCTTCGGCCTCGTGAACGCCGGCGACATCGACGACGACGGCGACGTCGATCTCATCGTGTGCCCCGAAGACACCACGAACAGCGCCGACGTCATCACCGACGGATGCGCCGCACTCCTCAACGATGGCAAAGCCCACTTCACGCGCGCCGACGCCAGCGATCTCGGCAAACGCATCTTCTGGGTGCCGAGCGGCGCGCTCCTCGATTACGACCGCGACGGCTATTTGGATTTTTGGCCCGCGACGATCGCGCACTGGCCTTATCCCGTCACGCCGCCGCCCGTGAACATGCCGCCGACGCTCTTTCGCGGAAACGGCGACGGCACCTTCGCGAACGTCTCCGCTGCCGTCGGACTACCGACGGCCGACGGCAAAGCCAACTTCGGCACTTCGTTTCGTTACGTCTTCGGCATTACCGCGTGCGACATCGACAACGACGGCGACGACGACGTCATCTTCGCTGACTACGGCCGCCAAGAAAACCAAGTGTGGCGCAACGACGACGGACACTTCACCAACGTCGCGCACGATCTCGGTCTCGACTACGACGACAACCAAGACTTCACCGACGACCAAAGCTATTTGTGCTGGTGCGAGCATTACGTCGCCGCGAGCTGTCCGCCGTCGACGCCGCTCCCCGCGGTCGAATCATTTTGCACGGTGTTCGGTGGCTCCTTCGGGCGCGGCTGGGCGCAAGGCACGACGGACCAGCCGTGGAACCTCGGCGGCAACAACTTCTCGATCGCATGCGGCGACATCGACGACGACGGCGACATGGATCTCATGAGCGCAACGATCGTCCACGGCGACGTCGGCCAATCCGCCGACCCCAGCGAGCTCGTCTTGAACCCCGGAACGCCGAACACGAAGTTCACGCGCCCCGGCAACAAAGTCACCGGGCTCGACCGACCCGAGAGCGGCATCTACTGGAATCACGGCGACAACCAAGTGATGTTCGTCGACTTCGATCTCGACGGGCGCAAAGACATCTTCCTCACCGACACCGCTGCGTACGACAACAACGGCGTCGTCGAGAGCAGCCACAACTATTTGTGGCACCAAAAGCCAGACGGCACTTTCGAAGAAGTCATCATGACGTCCGGCCTTCTCGGCACGAACAAGCTGCCTCACCTCGAAGGGCCCGCGTTCATCGACATCGACGGCGACGGCGATCTCGACATGATCGCAGGCGACGCGAACACGCTCAAACTACGTGTATTCCGCAACGATTCGGCGCAAGACCAAAACTGGACGCGCATCAGGCTCGTCGGCGCGGGTGCAGGCGCGGCGAACACATCGGCGATCGGCGCCATCGTGAAGGTCACCGCCGGCGGCCGCACGCAAACCCAATACGTGAGCGGCGGCTTTGGGCACGGCAACAATCAAAACGATCTCGTGCTCACGTTCGGCCTCGGCTCCACCTGCTCGATTGACTCGATCGACGTGCGCTGGCCGGATGCGACCGCGAGCCATTCGACGTTCGCCGGTGTCGAGACGAACTACAACGTGACGCTGCACCAAGGCAGCACCGCCGTCGAATATCACTGAGCCAGTGAGGCAGTCGGCTCGGCGAGGGCCATCGCGATCATGTCGTCGACGGCGCGGCGGGCGTCTTGCGGATCGGCGGCGAGGTCTAGGGCGACGCGATCGAGGCGCGCGCGGATGATGCCTTGGCGCGAGATGGTTGGGTCTTCGAGGAGCGCGGCGGCCCACGCGATGCCGAGGACGCTCGTTTTTTCTGCGCTACTGATGCCCTTGTAGCGTTGCGCGAGAACGAGCGGCGCATTTTGACCGAGTTGGCCAAGTGCTTCTTCGCGGAAGCGGCGCGGGAGCATGAGCGTGCCGGCGAAACCCGTGAGCGTGGCGCCGAAGCCGGGGATGCGATCGCTCATGACGTAGCGAAGCGCGTCGACACATGCGAGGCCGGCCATGCGGCGCGCGTCGACGCGAGCGATCGCTTCGTTGCGCATGTACTCGACGTCGACGATGGCGATGTTGAGCTTCGCCGCGAGCGTGCGGACCACTTGTTCTTCACGCGGGTCGATGGTGTCCCATGCGGCGGCGAGCCACGCGCCGCGAAGCATCGCGCGCGAGATGGCGTTGTCGATTTCGCCGTAGACGTCGAGGCGATCGATCGAGATGGGGGCTTCGGTGTAGAGCGGGGCGGCGTCGGCGTCGGGTAGACCGAGTGAGCCGATGAGCGATGCGAGCGTGCGCGATTCTTCGCCGTCGATGGGGCCATCGGATGCGAACACGGCGCGGAGCACGCGCACCGCGAGCGAGCCGAGACGTTTCACGCGTTGCACGTCTTTGTCGCTTGGCTTCGACGAGAACAGAGAACGGATGCCGCGCGCGCCGACCTCGAGCGTGACTTTTTCGGCGAGCACTTCGGACATAGGCATCCACGAGGGCGGGCAGATCGGCGCGATGGCACGCGTCATCTCGACGATCCATGGATCGAACGACTCGAGCATGCGCGGCGTGCGCTGATTCGAGAGCGCGAGCGCGTGGGCGTCTTTGCGGCGCTTCACCAAATCTTCGAGCGCATCGTGGGCGTTGCCGAGTGCCGCGGAGAGGCCAAAAATAGCCTCTTCGCACGTCATGGCGACGATGCGAGAGAGAGCTTCTGCGTTGGGGTCGGCGAGGGGTGCGTACGCGTCCGTCATGGAGCGCTGATTCTACATCATGGCTTCGCGCTCGGCAGCGGCAGCGTGACGCGACCCTGCGATGTGCCTTTGCCGGCAGCAAACGTGAGCTCGAGGTGGCGCTTCAGAGGGACGCATATCGAATGCGTTTTGACGTCGCATACGACGAGATCGATGTCACCGACGAGCTGGCCACCTGACGAGCCACCGAGCACTTCGATGGGCACGTCGAACCCTGCGGCGACGTCTTTGCCGTGACCGTGGATGTCCGTCGGCGAGGCGACGAGCCCATCGCTCGAGCCCCATCGCACGTTGAAGGGAGCGTCGTCGTTGATCGCAGTGCCGTCGGGAACGGACCACGCAACGTGCAATTGCGATTTGCCAACGGGCACGGGGATCTCGGCGGCGTCGAACTTGTCGACGCGGACGGGTGCCGTGATGATGACGGCGGCGCTTCCGCCAGGAGCCGGACTAGCGTCGCTCGCCGCGGCTATGGGCGTCGGATCTTTCTTGCCGCACATCGCAAGTACGAGAAGCAAGAAAGCCCGCTTCACGATGGCTCTCCGAAGAACGCGACGAGCTCGTGCTTGCGTGCTTGCGCATCGGCGCGGCCGAGCTCGATGAGCTGTCGACAGAATTGGCCGTCGAACATCAAGTAGCTCGAGAGGTCGGCTTCCGTGCCAACGCCGAGATCGAGCAGAGAGAGAATGCGTTTCGTCACGAACGGATCACCCTTGAAGCGACCTTTGCGCACGTGCACGCTCGCCATGCGACCGATGTCCTCGCTCGGACGAATCGCGAGACAATGAACGTGCTCGTACGGTTGCGCGCCGCGACGGAGCGCGTGCCCGTTGATCGATTCGAGAAAGCCATCGCCGTAGGCGCGCGTGCCGTCTTGAATGACGTCGTTGATGCGATGGAGAAGCTGGAGATCGACGTCGACGTGATCGAGCAGGAAGGCGTTCAAAATCTTGCCGAGCAAAAACGCGGCGCCCGGTGCGCGTAGCTTTGGGGCGCCGTCTTCGTTCGATTGCATGCCGCGCACTTCGCGCGAGCCTCCGATGGCGAAGACGTGCGTCGCGCCGAGTCGGAGTGCGGGCGCGATGGGCGTGTTTTGGCGGAGGCCGCCGTCGAGGTAGAGCTCGTCGTCGATGCGAACGGGGGGGAAAAGCAGGGGGATCGCAGCGCTCGCGAGGGCGTGATGCGGGCCGATGTGATCGGCGCGGAAGAGCGTGCGCGGCGGCGGGTGCGCGGGCATCGCGACATCAGGTGCAGTCTGCACGAATACGACCGTGCGACCGGCGGACACTTCCGTGGTCGACACGCTGAGCGCGCGCAGCAAACGCCGGCGCATGGTCCGCGTCACGGCGCGCCAACTGATCTCTTTCGAGATGAGCTCCGCCATCGGGCGCACATCGAAGAGGCCGCTGCCGTCGCCAAAACCGCCGAGAGCGATGCGCGGCAAGCTCACGACTTGGCGAACACCGAAGCCGAGCACGCGCGTGAGCTCGAGCTCCGTCCAAAGTTGCACGAGGCGACGAAGGCCGAGCACGGGATCGCTCATGTGCGCGGCGAGAAAGCACCCGTTGATGGCGCCGACGCTCGTACCGCACACGATGTCGATGTGCGGCGGCGCACCGAGCATGCGTGTGACGTCCTCAAAGAGGTACGAGAGCACGCCAACCTCGTATGCGCCGCGTGCGCCTCCGCCCGACAAGATGATCGCCACGCGGCGACGCGACTCGGTCATCCGCTGTGTCCGTCAAGAGCGGGAGCGGGGGTCGTGTCGAATAGCCCTGCGACGATCGACCGTTTCACGAAGAGCTTGCGAAGGCGGTTGTCGCGGATGCCTTCGACGAGCATGTGCGCGTGATCGACTGCACGCTGATGCGCGAGCGGCGCTTGCGGCGAGCCCGCGCGTTTCAGTGCGTCGGCGCAGAGCACCCGGATCTCGAGGCCGTATTCGCACCCTTGGATCGTCTCGACGGCGCCTAGCGCGGTCGTGGCGAGGAGCGTGCCCGCGTGCATCTCGCCGCCGTCGACGCGCGCTGCGGCTTCAACTGCCATGCCATAAAAATGGAAGCTCACGAGGGTTTGGTCTTCTGCGGCGCGGCGCGCTTCGAGAGCGTACCCGATCGCGGAGCTCGAATCGCGAAGCTCGCGCGCGAGCACCGCGCGAATGATGCCGTGGTGAGTGCCGGCGTATGCGTTGTCGGTCACTTCGACGAGCGCCGCGGCGTCGCGCAAGAAGACTTCGGCCTCCTGGACGAGGCCTTCTTCGATCATGGTCTCGGCGCTCACGATGAGCGTATCGGCGCGGTTGTCTTGGTCGCCGTAGCGTTCGTGCGTTTCGCGCGCGCGCTTCAAATATGCCTGGGCGCGCGGCAAATCCCCGACTTTTGCGTAGGCGTGGCCGATGTTCGTGAGCGTGTTTGCGATCTGAAAGCGGCCGCCGATGGAGAGGTCGATTTGGATCGATTCGACGGCGAGCGCGATCGCGTCTTCGAAGCGGCCTTGCACGAACATCGCAAACGCGAGCGAGTTCTTCGCGCGCGCTTCTTGGCGACGCGCGCCGGTTTTGCGAAACACAGCGATCGCTTGCACGTGTGCATCCATGGCTTCGCGAACGCGGCCGACGCGGCGAAGAAGAACGCCTTGCGATCGCAAGACGTCAGCGCGAATGCGCGGAGGGAGCGTCGGGTTGAGCGCGGGGTTGCACGTCGAGAGCGCGCGATCGCACGCCGCGAGGGCGCCTTGTACGTCACCGAGCTCGCGCAAGAACTCGCTCACGAGTGCTTCGGCTTCGACCTCGAGCTGCGTCATCGACGCGCCGTGCGCGATTTCGGCCGCGAGCTTCGCGATCGGGAGACCCGCGGAGAGCTTGCCTTCGTCGAAAAAGAAACGCGCGCTTCGAACGAGCGCAACGCACGCGGCGTGCGGCGTCCCTATTTTTCGGGCGATCCGGCGGAGCGCGCCGAGGTGCTCGATGCGTTCGCGGCGCCGGCCGAGCATGCGATAGAGCGTTTCGAGCTCGGCTTGCAGACCGAGCTGCTTCGGATCGTTGGGTGAGAGGTGGAGTGTTGCGCGACGCAAGTAGCGCAGCGCGAGCTGCGTTTGATTTCCCGCGCGAGCAGCGTGACCCGCTTCTGCGTAGAGCTCCGACGCCTGCTCGCCCGCTTCGCCACGCGCGAGGTGACGCGCGACGATTGCCGCGGAGAGGCCGCGTGCGAGCGATGTTGTCTTGAGGTGCTCGCCGAGAGCGCGATGCATGTGAATGCGATCTTCCGGCGCCATCGACGCGTAGGCGACGTCGCGGGTGAGCGGGTGACGAAAATCGACGAGGTCGCCTTTGCGATCGCAGAGGCCACGCGCGCAGAGACGCACGATTGCATCCTCGTGAATTTTCGCGGCAAGCGCTGCGAGGTCGACGACGGCGAGCGGACCGCCGGCGATGGCGAGCCAATCGATGACGATGTGCTCTTCGGTGGGGAGCTCGCGCAAGCGGTCGCTGAGAAGCTGTTCGAGTGTCGATGGGAGTTGCAACGAGCCTTCGCGGCCGCCCGTGAGGTTCTTTGCGTACGCCAAGACCGGGCGCATTTCGCCGTCGTCGCCGGGAACTTCCTTGAGCTCGAGCGAGCCGCGCTCGAGAAGTGCATCGACCATTTCCAGCAGAAAAAAGGGGTTTCCGCCAACGCGCGGCATCAAATCGGCGAGGACGGCTTTGACGCCGTCGCGCGCGCCGAGCCGCGCTTCGACGAGGCGCACTTGTTCTTCCGCGGCGAGGCCCGTGAGCTCGATGCGAACGACGCCCTCGAGCATTCCTTGGATGCGCTCTTCGGGCCGCGTTACGAAGACGAACAAGATCGGGAGTGGATCGGGTTGCCGCATGAGATCGCCGAGCGTCTCGAGGCTTTGCTTGTCGGCCCATTGCAAGCTCTCGACGACGACGACGAGCGGCTGCGAGAGCGCGATGGCACCGAGCAAGTTGCGCAAACCCGATGCGATGTTTCGTTTTCGGAATTGTGCGTCTTCGTCGGCGTCGACGACTTGCCTGTTCGTTGCGAGCTCCGCGAGCCGCGCGACGAGTGGGCTCGACGAATCGCCGTGTGCTGCGCCACCACCTGCGCGCGCGATCAGACTCGCGACCTCTTCGAAGGGCTCGTCGCCCGTGACGCCGATGGTGTTGCGCACGAGATCGGCGATCACGGTGAGCGGAACTTCCATGCGCACGGGCGAGCACTCCGCGCGAACGAGACGCGCGTTGGGTGGGAGCTCGGCGATGAACGCCGTCACGAGAGCGGTCTTGCCGATGCCGAGCTCGCCGATGACGACGCGATTGACGACTTGCCCGCCGCCGCCCGCCGCGCTCACCGCTTGGTGATATGCACCGTGTAAATCGGCCTTTTCTGCGTCGCGGCCGACGAGATCGCTCGCGCCACCTGCGCTCGCTGCGAGACGCTCTTCGCGCGATAGCGATCGCTCGAGCGCATAGATGCGCATCTGCGGAGGGACGTCTGCGAGCTTCTCCGGGTTTGGAAGCGCGAGCATGGGTGCGTCGCCCCAGCGAAATTCGCGGCGCACGATTCGGTAAACGCCGCCCGCAACCCACGTGCGATAGAGCGGTGTCGCTTCGCCGAGTGCATCGGCGAGATACGGTGCGGGGTTGTGGAGCCTGAAGCGAATCAGGTTTCCTTGTGCGTCGCGCGTGCCGGAAGCGATGCCGCGCACGATGCCGATCGATGCGCCGATCGGGAGCCGCAAGTCTTCGTTCAAGCCGGCGATGGCTTCGTGCGTGTCGAGCGCGAGCCACGCTGCGTCGGCCGCGGCGCGCGAGCCCGATGCGGTGAGGCCGGCCGAAGCTTGCGCTTCTTCGTCGCTTGCCCAAATCCAGACGCGGACGTTTCGTTTGTAGGCGATGTCGCCGAGCATCGTGCGCAGTCGATCGAGCGTGCGCGCAGCTAGCGTGGGATCTTGTTCTTTGA
The DNA here is from genome assembly GCA_038239005.1 of Polyangiales bacterium. GTDB lineage: Bacteria > Myxococcota_A > Polyangia > Polyangiales > Polyangiaceae > DASXHD01. The sequence goes on along the minus strand of JBBSFE010000123.1, from coordinate 3,178 downwards.
GTCGCGCGATGCCGTGAAGCCTCAGCGTGACGACGGCAACGTGACGAACTTCGCGCGCCGGCGCCACGGGCCTCTTGCCCGCGACCTCGCTCTCGAGATCGCTCGGAGGCTCAGCGCCGGTCTCGAATGCCTCGGGTTTGTCGCGCGTGTGAACGGCGCGATCGTCTTCGGGCTCCGGAGGCGCTGGGGCTTCGACGACTTCGGAGCGGACGACGAGCTGCGCGATGGTGGCTTCGAGCGTCGAGGCGTCGACCATCTCTTGGCGCGTCATGATCGCGCGCGCGATCGTGCTGCCGAGCTCGCGTGCGGTCTCGTAGCGATCGTCTCTGCGTGCTTCGAGTGCTTTGAGCACGATGGTCTCGAGCTCGGGAGGGACGTCGCGTGCGTACGTGCTTGGTGGCTCGACGAATCCGGAGCGCACGATGTCGAGAAGCGCTTCGCCACCGAGGCCACCGTGCAGCGGCCGGCCGGTGAGGATCTCCCAGAAGATCACGCCAAGCGCGTAGACGTCGCTGCGGCGATCGACGCGCTCGCCGCGCGCTTGCTCGGGCGACATGTAACCGAACTTGCCCTTGATGACGCCGGCTTCGTCCGTGAAGAGCTTCGCCGTTGCGATTCCGAAATCGGCGATTTTCACCGAGCCTTCGTACGAAAGAAGAATGTTCTGCGGCGACACATCACGGTGCACGATTTCGAGCGGGGCTCCGGCGTCGTCCTTTTTTTCGTGCGCATAGTGCAGACCCTTCGCGGCCTCGCTGATGATCCACGCGCCGAGCCACGGCGGGATGCGCGAGCTCTTCGCCTTCGCGCTCGAGATGAGCATGCCGAGGTCTGGGCCCTCGACGAACTCCATCGAGAGGAGCTGGCCTTCGTCGGCGCCGTCGAAAAAATCGAAAACCTGGACGACGTTCGGGTGATTGAGGCGCGTCGCGAGCTGCGCCTCTTCGACGAACATCGTGCGAAGTCGGCGCGATGCCTGTTGAGGCAAAATGCGCTTGAGAACGAGGAGCTTGTAAGTGCCTTCGGCGCCGGGCTTCTTCGCGAGGAACACCTCGGCCATTCCGCCGGCCCCGAGCCTGCGGACAATTTCGAACTCTGCGAGCTTGCTCGGGGCTGCGGTGCTCAAGAGCGGGGAGCATATCGCGCCGTCCGAAAGTCGGAAGGAGGTGTATGATCGAAATTCTCTCCCGACGCCTGATGTCAGCTGAACTGCGCCCCGCTCCGACATCGTCCGGGCAGCTCGCTCGGACGCCTCTGCCGCACTTGCTCGTTTACGCGAGCGAGCGACAGCTCACGGGCACGTTCGAATTTCGCGCTCCTGACAGCAGCACCGCGACCGTGCTCGTCGTCGAAGGGCAACCCGCAAAAGCGCGGCTCAGCACGCCGCCGATTTATCTCGGGCAAGTGTTGCTCGAGCTCGGCGCGATCGACGCGCCCATCCTCGATGCGTCGCTTCGCGATCTCGCGGCAGAGCGAAAGCTTCACGGCTCGATGCTCGTCGATCGCGGCGCCATCGACGACGGCATGCTCGCGCTCGGCCTTCGCACGCAGGTGCTGCGCAAGCTCCAACACATCGCGCGCATGCCCGCCGCCACGGTGTTCGAGTTCTACTCCGACTACGACGGCCTCTCGGAGTTCGGCCGCGAGCCCACACCCATCGATGCGAATGCAGCGGTGTGGACGGCCATTCGCGAGCAACCGCCGTTCGAGCACGTGAAGGCCGCGCTCGAGCGCGTCACGCAGGGTCGCATCCGCGTCTCGAAGACGGCGCAGCTCGAACGATTTGGTTTCACCAACGAAGAGCGCCGCTGGATCGAATTGCTTCGGATGAAGCCGCTCCGGCTCGATGCGTTTTTCGCGAGCGCCGAAATCAACGAGCGCATCACGCGACTCATCGTGTACTGCCTCGCGATCACGAAGCAGATCGAGATGGTCAGCCCGGACGAGCGATCGTCGGGCAGCATTCCCATTTCGGAGCCTTCGTCGTCGAGTAAATTGCGTGAGCTTCGGGACTCTACGCCGAGCTCGAACCCGCCGAGCAGCCCGCGCAATGCCGTGGGTCGCGTGCCGCTGAAGCGCGAGCGTGTTCGCACGGCGCCGTCGATTCCCGGAATGGTCGAAGAGCACAGCTCGCCGCGCATGCCGGGCGCGGATCGCCGAGCGTCGCCGCCGCCCGAGCAATTCGTCGATACGCGACGCGCCGAAATCATCGAACGCGCACAGAATATCGACAAACAAAACTATTTCGAGATGCTCGGTGTGTCGGTGGACGCAACCATCGAAGAAGTGAAGAGCACGTACTTCGTGCTCGCGAAGGTGTGGCACCCGGATCGTTTGCCTGCGGCGCTCGTCGACGTGAAGGATTCATGCGCACGCGTGTTCGCGCGCATGAGCGAAGCGCACCAAACGCTCACCGACGAGGACAAACGGAAACGCTATCTGCGGCTGATGAAAGAAGGCGGCGAGACGCCCGAGCAACAGCAAGAGATCGCCAACGTGCTCGGTGCATCGCTCCAATTCCAAAAGGCCGAAATCTGTCTTCGCAAGAACGACGTCGTGCAAGCCGAAGAGCTCGCGCGGCAGGCGCTCGAGATGGACCCGCAGCAAGCGGACTACATCGCGCTCGTCGCGTGGCTCGAGGCGCTGAAGCCGGCGTCGCAGACGAACGACGCGACGCAGGAACAAATCGCCGCGCTCGACCGCGCGCTTAAAATCAACGAACGCTGCGAGCGCGCCTATTTCTACCGCGCGATGCTCTACAAGCGCCAACACCGCGAGGGCCTGGCCTTCAAAGATTTCCAAAAAGTCGCCGAGCTCAACCCCAAAAACATCGACGCCCAGCGCGAGCTCCGGCTGTACGAAATGCGCGGAGGCCCCCCCCGCCGCATCACGCCCTACCCATCCCAGCCCGCCCCCTCGAAGCCCGGCCTCTTCCAAAAATTCTTCAAAAAATAGGAACGCTCCCTAAGACAGCCGCCAAGGCGCCAAGGCGCCAGCAGACGAGAAGAGATTTGGTTCAAACCGCGCGTTACGTGCGGTAGACCTCCCTCGGATTCGCTGACACGCCGCCGAAAGAAATCGGATGCGTACCCTGCCTCGTTACACCGCTGAATTCAAAGCTGACGCTGTCGCCAGCCTCGCAAAGACAGGTCGATCGTTGCCCGAGGTCGCCCGCGAT
>JBBSFE010000122.1:0-20326 GCA_038239005.1 Polyangiales bacterium | reverse complement strand
TTCGTTCGGCGCATCGAGCGTGCGATCGACGGTGACATCGTCGATACCCACATCCACCCCTGCATCGTTCGCGGACCCCGACTCGTCCAGCGTGCAGGCCACGAACCCCGCTCCGAGGACCACCCCCACGATCGCCAAGCCCGCCCGCCGACCGCGTAAGACAAAGATCATCAGGACAGCGTAGCTCGCGCCATGCCAAAATACGAAAAAGGCAGGAACGCAATGAACCGGTTCGTTTTCGGCTGCGCGGTGAGTTTGGTTTTCGGCGCTGGATTTTGGGCCTGCGGCGGAAATGGATCGCGATTCGGCGACGCCGGTGAAGACGCCGACATCGACGGAAACGGCGACGACGTCAGCATCGGTTTCCAAGACACGGGCGCCAAAGAAGGCGGCTCGTGCGCGAAGACGCACTGCTCGAGCGACTTGCACGACGTCCTCTGCGACGACAACAGCGTCGTGATGGCATGCCCGCCCGATCAAGGTTGCGCGGGCGGCACGTGCATCGCCGCATGCGACTCGGCGAGTGCGAACAAGACGACGATCGGTTGCGACTACTGGACGCTCTACCCGGACATGTATTCGTCCGACGAAGGCGATTGCCTCGGCGTCTACATCGCGAACACGTGGGGCGCGCCCGTGACGGTCTCCGTCGAATACGACAACAAACCTCTCAGCGGCATCGCGCAGGCCGCGCGACTTCCAACGGGCAGCGGACAGTCGATCACCTACGCGACGCTACCCGGCGGGCAGATCCCGCAAGATCAAGTCGCGATCATTTTCCTCGCGGCCACGCCAACCGCTCCCGTCACGTGCCCCGCCGGCGTCACACCGCTCATGGTGACGGACCCAGCCACGCACGGCACGGGTATCGGCAAAGCATTTCACATCACGACGTCGGCGCCCGTCGTCGGTTATCAAATTTATCCATACGGCGGCGGCAACAGCGCCATCACGAGCGCGACGCTTCTCATTCCGACGCCCGCGTGGGACACGAACTACATCGGCGTCGACGCCTACAACAACACCGGCCCGTGGCTCGTCATCATGGCCGCGACCGACAACACGCAAGTGCAGCTCACGCCAACATCGGCGGTGACGGGCTCGGGCGCGATTCCGAGCATCGCCGCGAACAAGCTCGGCACGATCAATCTGATGAAGGGTCAGTACGCGCAAATCGATCAGCCAAACGGCAGCGAGCTGAACGGCACGGCGATTCAAGCCAACAATCCGATCGCGGTGTTCGGTGGCAACACGTGCATGGACGTTCCGCAAACCGCGGGCGCATGCGACGCCGCACATCAACAGATCCCGCCGGTGAAGGCGCTTGGTCACGAGTACGTCGGCGTGAAGTATCGCGATCGCTACAGCGGCACACCAGAATCGCCGCCGTGGCGCGTGATTGGGGCTGTCGCGGGGACGACGCTCAAGTACGAGCCGAGCACGCCGCCGGGCGCGCCGACCACGCTCGGCGCGGGTCAAATGGTGGAGTTCGCGACGGGCGGTCCGTTCGTCGTCTCGAGTCAAGACGACCAACATCCATTTTACATGGCGCAATACATGACGGGCTGCACCGCGTACTGGGGCAGCACCGGAGATTGCCGCGGCGACCCCGAGTTCGTGAACGTGATCCCGCCGCAACAATATTTGAACTCGTACGTTCTCTTCACCGATCCGACGTACTCGGAAACCGAGCTCGTCGTCGTTCGCGAAAAAGGAACGAGCGGCTTCGCCGACGTGAGCCTCGATTGCGCCGGCGTGCTCAGCGGATGGACGGCGGTCGGCTCGAGTGGCAACTACGAATCGACGCGCGTCGATCTCGTGACAGGCAACTTCGCCAAAGTCGGAAGCTGCGACAACGGCCGACACACGATGACGAGCAACGGCATCTTCGGCGTCACCGTCTGGGGCTGGGGCTCGATGGCAACGGGCGGTCAATATCGATGCACGTCGTGCACGGGTTTCTACACGCAAGCCGTCTCGTACGGATATCCCGCTGGTGCAAGCGTTCAGCCAATCAACACGGTCGTCGTCATCCCGACGCCGAAGTAACGCGCCAATAGGTCTTCAAATCAAATTTAGTAGCGGATCGGTGTCGGCACGTTGCGGACGTCGGTGGTGCCGTCGGCGAGTTGGCCCCAGTCGTTGACGCCGAAGCAGCGGAGCCAGCCGTCGGTCATGCGGACGCAGGTGAAGTCGTCGCCGGCGATCACGCTTTGCGATTCGTAGAGGCCGGGGACGAGCGTCGGGCGCGGGATGTTCGGCGTGTTTGCGACGCCGGCTTGGTGGACGTCGTTTTTACCCCAGCAGTGAACCGTGCTGTCGCCCATGCGGGCGCATGTGTGGTGCGCGCCGGCTGCGACTTCGACGGCGATGTCGATGCCCGCGACGGGTGCGGGCATTGCGCGTTTTTCGGCGTGGCCGTCGCCGAGCTCGCCGTCGTCGTCGCTGCCGAAGCAGACGACCGTTTCGTCGTGGAGGATCGCGCACGTGTGCGTCGCGCCGACCGAGATTGATTTGATTCCGAGCGCGCGGACGAGCTCGGCGGTCTCGATGTCCTCGAAGCGGCCGTTGCCGAGCTGGCCTTCCGTTCCTCGGCCCCAACATTTCGCGGTGCCTTCGGCGAGGATCGCGCACGCCGTGCCGCCGCCTGCCGAGATCGACGTGGCGCCTTCCGTGCCGACGTGATCGTGGACAGGAGTGCCCTCGCCCCAGCACACGACTTTGCCTTGCGTGATCGCGCATGCGAATTCGTCGCCGCATGCGAGATCGCTCGCGACGATCGATGGCGCGGCGAGTCCGACGCACGCAATGTGCGAATCGCGTGTGCGCGCACACGTGAACGACGTACCGACGCAAACGCGCGCGGCATTCGTGAGACCCGGCACGATCGTGGGCGTCGTGATGTGCGTCTCGCCCTGGCGACCCCAGCAGCGCACTGCGCCGTCCTTCATGGTTGCGCATGCGCGCGCCTTCGTCGCGACGACTTGCTCCATCTTGTACGCGTCGCCGTGTTTGCGGTTACACGCACCGAGAAGCACGAGCATGGCGATAGTCAAACGACGCACGACGCACACGCTACAATCTTTCGCGATGAAGATCCGCGCACGTGAAAACGCTCCGCCTCGAATCCACCCGCCGAGCATCGTGGAAGAGGGTGCCGAGCTCGGCCGGGACGTCATGGTCGGCGCGTTTTGCTTCGTCGCGCGAGGCGCGCGCATCGGCCAAGGCACGCGTATTCAGAGTCATACGTCGGTGTGGGACGGCGTCGAGCTCGGCGAAGACGTTTTCGTCGGCCCCGCCGTGACGTTCACGAACGTGAGGCGTCCACGAGCGCGTTACATGCGCGGGCCCCGTTGGGATCGAACCATCGTCGAGCGCGGCGCGACGATCGGCGCCGCGGCCGTTCTCATCGCACCCGTGCGCGTTGGCGAGCACGCGATGATCGGAGCGGGCTCGGTCGTCACGCGCGACGTCCCCGCGCGCGCGATCGTCGCGGGCAACCCGGCGCGCGTCATCGGATGGGCATGCGAATGCGGCGAGGACCAACCCGCGAAGCTTGCATAATGCACGCATTGCGGCGCCAAAATTAGTGGTGGGTCATGACCGTGGATTCGGCGATGACCTTGGCCATGATGATCTTTGCAGTGGTCGCGTAGATGATGACGCCAATGGTGTCGACGAGGCTCGCGATGAATGGGGTCGAGCTCGTGGCGGGGTCGAGGCCGAAGCTCTTGAGAACGAGCGGGAGCATCGAGCCGACGGTGCAGCCCGCGATGATGATGAAGAACACCGTGATGCCGACCGTGGCTGCGAAGAGCGAGCTTTGATCCGGATACATGAGCACGCGGCCGATCGCGATGACCGCGATGATGAGCCCGAGCGTGATGCCCATCGCTAGCTCGCGGAGGAGAATGCGCCACCAATCGCGCATCTTGATGTCGCCGACGGCGAGCCCACGAATGACGAGCGTCGAGCTTTGCGAGCCGGAGTTACCGCCCGCGGAAATCAAAAGCGGCACATAGAGGAGAGCGCTCGCGACGGCCTCCATGACGTGCTCGTAGTGGCGGAGCGCGGTTTGCGTGAAGAACTCGCCGAAAAACAGGATGACGAGCCAGCCCGCGCGCTTCTTGATGAACGTGAAGAAGCTCGTCTGGAAATACGGCAAATCGAGCGGCTCGATGGCGCCAATGCGCTGAACGTCTTCGGTTCCCTCTTGCGTGAGGACGTCGATGATGTCGTCGATCGTGATGACGCCGTGGAGCACGCCTTTGTCGTCGACGACGGGCACGACTGCGAGATCGTATTTCGCCATCTGCCGCGCGACCTCTTCTTGGTCCATCAGCGGCGGCACGGTGATGATGTTGGTGCGTGCGGCGTCGTCGAGGTTTTCGCTGCGCTCGGCGGCGATGAGCTCGCGTAGCGAGATGAGCGCGCTCAGGTTGTCGGTCGCGTTCATGACGTACACGTTGTAAACGGGCGAATCCGGGTTCTCGCGCACGAAGGCCTTCACGGCATCGAGCGCATCACCGACGGTCGAGTGCGGGCGGACCTGCACGTACTTCGTCGTCATCAAGTGACCGGCTGCGGTGTCCGGGTATTGCTCGATCTCGCGAACTTCTTCGGCGGCTTCTGCATCGACGCGCTCGAGGCTCTCGAACACTTGATTGCCGAGCGCAGGTGGCAAGAGCGAGAAGAGGTCGGCGCGATCGTCGGGCTCCATCTCGCTCGCGATGCGCGCGACGCTCTCCGTCGGCATTTGCACGGCGAGCTCGGTTTGCTCTTGTTCGTCGAGGCGCTCGAAAATCGGCGCGGCCTCCGACGCGGGCAATCGCGTGAGGAATGCGCCCGCCTCGTCAGGCGAGAGCTCCGACACGATGTCGGCGAGATCCTCCGGGTGGAGCTCTAGCTCGTCGAGCAGCTGATGGAGCTGCGTCGGATCCTCTTTCAGGATCTCTTTGATGTCCGGTCCGAGTAGCGGTCCGAGACGCATGGCGGACCTATACTACTTTGACGGTCCGTGGGCGTAGCCCCACTCACGTAGGAGGCGATCCATTTCGTGGGTCGCCCCGGAGCTCGCCCGGGCGCCGACGTCCTCCTCGTGGGCCGAGGCCTGCTCGCGAACGACGAAGAGGCCGAGGTCGCGCGCGGGGTCGATGGTCGGCACGGTGTGGGAAAACGCGAGCTCGCGCGCCTCTTCGTTGGCGAGCCCCGTCGCGACGCGCGCATCGAAGAGCCCAAATGGGCCCGCAAAAACAGCGGCTGCCGGCCATGGAGCATCGTCGAGAGTAAGGTCCCACTTGACGTCAGCCGAGGGCGGGCTCGGGGTGATGTCGAGGCCGATGGGACCGTCCGGCGCGGTCGTGAGCGCGAGATCGAGCACGGGCCCGTCGACTTTGACGGCCGATCGCGCAATCCCCACAGGCTCCCATGTGAAGGTCGTCCCGGGCGCAAACGTCACGTGACCCGACACGCGATGTGCCGCCCCGGCACCCGCGAACCGCAGGAGCAGACGTGGAGGCCCCGCGTTTTCCCGCTTCACGGTCGCGCTTGCCGTCGTGATGGGTGCATTCTGCACGGATTGCGGCGTGGCAGGGCTCGCGAGGCTCGCGTTCGTGCCGGCGACCGCGACGTTCTTCTTCGCGGCCGCGTATCGCGCGCGCATGTCTTCCATCACGCTGGGATTGGCCTTGGCCACGTTGTGACGCTCGCCCGGATCGACCTCGAGATCGAAGAGCTCCTCGGCGACGGTCACGCACTTTTCGGTGCCATCCTCGTTGTGCGCGGCGGCCGGATAACACGTCGTCTGCGACGGCCCTTCGCGGAAGATGACGCGCCATTTTCCGTGAATGAGGCTCCGCGTGCCGCGACCCTCGGTGAGCGAATCGCGTGGGTCTTCCTTCTGACCGCGCACGAGCGGCATCATCGACAAACCCGACGCGCGCGATTTTTCGCGCCCGAGGATGTCGAGAATGGTCGGCGCGATGTCGACGTTGCGCACGCTCTCCTTCACCTCGCGATTTTCCGGAAGCACGCCGGGGAGCGACATCAAAATCGGAATGCGCGTCGTCTCCTCGAAGTTGGTGACGGCGTGGTGATACCGAATCGGCATGTGATCGAGCTTCGACGTGCCCGCGTGCTCCGCCGAAAGCGTTTCGCCGTGATCGGCCGTGACGATGACGAGCGTCTTGTCGCGGATCTTGAGCTCGTCGAGTGTGTGCATGAGAACGCCGATGGCTTCGTCGTCCTTGCCGGCCTCGGCCATGTACATGCGCACGAGCGTATCCCGCGGGCCGCCGTCTTTCGGATCCGGGATTTTCTCGAGGAAGCGCGCGGGCGGCTCGAGCGGCTCGTGCGGGGAGTTGTAGTTGCAGAATGCAAAGAATCGCTGATCCTTGTTTCGCTGGAGCCAGCCCACGGCGTCGCGGGTGATCTCGCCGGTGTCTTTGGTGCGGTACCGATGATCGGAGACGCGCTCGAACCCCATGTCGACGCCGACCGGCGCGTAGCCCACCATGAAATAATTGTTCACGAAGGCGCGCGTCGCGACGCCGTCGCGCCGGAGCAAGAGGGGCAACATCGGCGGATCGGAGCGGTAGTAGCCCGCGGCCATGGGCTCGGGCAAAACCCACGGAAGCGGATCGAGCCCGAGCTCGGTCGAGCGCATGCCCGAGAGCATCGCGAGCGTGCCGGGCCGCGTCCACGAGCCGGCCGAGTGCGCGTGTGTGAAGCGAACGCCGCGCGCGGCAATCGCGTCGAGGTTGGGCGTGAGCCCCGTGATCTTCGGGAGGAGCGCATCGAGCGGCGGGAGCGGCGCAGCGAGCTTCTTCTGGTCTTCGGCGTCGTCGTGAAACGATGCGATCACGTCCGGCCGAAGCGCATCGACGACGATGAAGAGAACGTTGTAGAGCGCCTTCGCCGGCTCGCGCGCGCGGATCTCCGGGCTGCCCCAGAGAGCAAGTGTGAGGCCTGTCGAGCCTTTCGCTTCGGCCGTCGGCGGCGGCCCGCCGTCTCCGTGCGTTTCGCGCGGCGCGTGCCACTTCGGTTTGGCCGCTTCTTCGGATTTGCGCGGGTCGGCACGTGTCGATAGCTCGAGCTCGATGGATTGGCCGGCGAACGCGGAGAGATCGACGCTCTCGTCGTCGACCCAGTTGCCGGTTTGCTCGGGCAAAAATCTTTTTTCCCAAGGTGTGGTCTTGGTGCCGCGTGCGTCGGTGATCGAGACCGTGAAAATCGTGGCCTCGCCGGTTTGATTCGCAGTGCCCGGCGAGAAAACGAACTTCGCTTTCGGCGGCGGCGTGATGCGAAACGCAATCGAGGCAGGAGTGGGCGCGAAGATGGCCTCGCGTTGATCGAAGCTGCCTTCGCTCATGTTCCAGACGCGTGCGTCGGGTGTCCAGCGTTCGCCGGAGCCCATCGGCACCGACCACTGCACTTCGGTTTCGCTCGTGCGAAGTGCGATGCTCGTCGTGAGCTTGCGACCTTCGGCAGACATGTCGTGGAAGGCGAGCGGCATTTTTCGCCAGTGCAGCGAAAAAAGCATCGTCCCGCGCTCGAGGCTCGGCATCGTGACGCGCGCTTCACCCACCACGTCGACGAGCCGCGTGACGATGACGTCGGCCTCCGACGCACCCACGGGCGCCGACACATGGGCCGCGGCTGACGCGCTCGCCGATGGAGGCGCGAGCTTGGCTTCCGCCCCACCGCCGAACCGATAAGCGGCGATCGCGGCGACGGTTGCGCTCGTCGCAAGCGCCAGACGCGCTGTCAGCGGCATGCGTCACCGTAGGCGTCGACCGTTCGAAATGGCAAGCTCGCATGGCTAGCGACACCCGTCATCCGTGGTGGCCGACTGGCCTGGCCCAACCTGGCCGGGCCACCCTCGATTTGCGAAATCGTGGGGATTCCGCGCGGCACGCCGCGTGCTCCGCTTCCGCCTGCGCGCGCGCTCTTTGTGAAACGTTCTTACGAAAGGAATCGCACTTAACAAAAACGAAAGTGGCTTGCACAACGGGTCAGAGTCGGAAGCAAGCAAATCTCAACGCGTGGGCGACGAACCGGTCTGTGCTTTCGAGCACCTTGGGCCGGCCGAAAATGCTCCTACGGAAAGGGCGCGCCCGGTTTGTCGAAACCGTCGCACTACACCACCGCGAGTGAGTGAGGCATCGCGGAGGGAGCAGGACCTCGCGCTTGAATATGTCCTTCTTCGGAAGGGCGGTTGCCGCGCTACAAATTTGCTCGCGTCTCGCGAGGACTTCTCTGTCCACGTTTATTTTCAGTCAAGCGCCCGGTGGGCGTTTGCGCCCAAATGCGAATTCGCTCCGGGCGGCCGACTGAGACGCGGACGTGTGGGCACGGTGTGTTGGAGGGGCGGCACGAAGATAGGGACAAGCCTTATAAGTTGAGGCGGAACGCCGTTCCATCATGTGACTCAGGGAATGCGCAGCGCCTTCGTATCGATGGGGGGCGCATCCGGTGCATCACGAGGAACGAGGTAACCGCCCCTCTCTACCATCCGTGAATCTTCCAACATCCATTTCCAAAGCTCGCCGCGCATGGCGGTGACGACGTCCGCGTGAGCTGCGGCGACGTCGTGGAGCTCCGACGGATCGGCGACGACATCGAAAAGCATGTATTTTACACCCTTGCGCTCGGGTACGTAAATGAGCTTCCAGCGGCTGTCGCGAATCATGCGATGGCGCGCGACGGTGGTGACGGCTTCGACGTCTTTGCGCAGCACGAGCTCGTCGTGGTGCTCGGGGTCGACCTCTGTCAGGCGCGTGAGCGTCGGGTAGGGGAGTCGCATTTCGTCGGGCACCGATGGCACGTCGCCCATCCATAGCTCCGTCTCCGCGAAGGCGCGCATCTCGGGGGTGGGCTTTCCGTCGAGCGCGGGCGCGAGCGAAACGCCATCGAGATCGGGCGGGGGTGCGACACTCGTGAGATCGTAGAGCGTCGCTGCGAGATCGACATCGCGTGCAATGCGCGCATCACGGCGGCCGCCTGGGCGTCGTGGGTCGACAATCACGAGCGGCACGTGCGTGGCTTCATCGCCGAACAAATGATCGCCGTGGCCTTGGCCGTGCCCGTGATCGAAGAGCGTCTCGCCGTGATCGGCCGTGACGATGACGATGGTCGACTCGCGGAGCCCGCGCTTGTCGAGCGACTCGAGGACGCGCTCGGCTGCATCGTCGATGCTGGTGACGGCGCCATCGTAGAGCGCACGTACTTGGCGAATGTCGGCTTCGTCGAGATCGCCGTCGCCGCCGGCGAGGCCGACGGGCTTGTGATACTTGAACCGCCCGCGATAGCTCGGGTCCGTGTAGCGCGCATAGTAAGGAGAGGGTGCAGCGTACGGAAAGTGCGCCGTCGAGAAGAATGCCGTGAGAAAGAACGGTTTCTTGTCACCGGAGAGGTCGTCGAGGGCGCGCTCGATGTCGTCCTCGAGCATGTTCGGATCGGCCGCGACGTTCATCTCGCGCAACACGGGGAAGAGCACGCGACCCATGCGCGAGTGCAAGAGCGGGAGGAGCGGCGTTTGTCGCTCGATCGCGCGCTGGCGAACGAGCTGCTTGAAATCGAAGCTTGGAGCGTCGACGCGATCGAAGCCGAGGTCGATGCGCGAGAAGACGTCGCCTGCGTAGTCGCTGACGACGCCCGTCGCGTAGCCGGCTTTGTGCAAACGCTCGGGAAGCGCGTCGAAGTCTTTGGCGCGGTCTTCCCAGCGCGGAAACATCGTGCGCACGCCGTGGTGATGCGCATGGCGCCCGGTGAGGATCGTGACCCACGACGGAAACGTTCGCGGCAGCGACACGTATGCGTGGTCGAAGCGCGTGCCGCGCGTCGCGAGCGCGGAGAGATGCGGCGCGATGGTCGTCGTCAATCGATCGGCGCGAAATGAATCGGCCGCGAGAATCACCACGTTCATCTTCGCGGGCGTTGCTGCCGCGCGCGCTTCGGGCAAGAGCGATAGAAGTGCGAGCAGTGGCGTCAGCGCGACGAGCGACTTGATGCGACGCGGCCACGCGCTCCACGAAGAGGGAGGCCCCGCGAGATAAGCGATGAGGCCGAGCACGCCGATCAGCACGACGCCGCGCGCGCCCAGCACGTCGGTGGCCATCACTTGTGCGGTGCGCCGTAGTCCACCGCGCGCATACCAAGCATCGGCGTAGAGCTGCGGCGAACGCGCCATCGCATGCGCGACGAGCCACGCATGCAAGACAACAGTCACGACGAACGCGCGAAACGCGAGCGCAGTTCCTTCGAGTGGTGCGCGCCGCGAGAGCCACTGCCGAAGCTGTACGAGCCCGCCGGCGATCGCGCCGAGCAAGAACCCCGCAGCGATCGCCGCCGCGGCAATCGCGATGACGAGCGAACGAATCTCGCCGCTGAAGCGCAGCGTCACGAACTCGCTCACGTCGTGCGCCTGCGAGCCGAGTGTGCGATCGCCTTCTTCGACGATGGGCGCGCTCGACGCCAGCGCGGTCAAAGCGAGCATGTAAGCTCCCCCGAGCAGCGACGGCCGCGCACATGCGCGTGCGGCCTTCTTCGCGAACGAAAGCGCGCGCCTCACCGCTCCGGCAATAGCACGTTCAAAAGCGGTCGCGGCCCTGGGTCGCGCGGGAACGCTCGCGCCGAGAGATCCGCGATGCGTCGGGCAGTCTCTTGAATGCGATCGCGCGGCACTTTCCCGGGCCCTTCGATCTTCTCGCAAAAGTAGGTACGGCAGCCGAACGGCCGGCTCGCGTAGATGCGGCACTTCCCGCTTGGGCCGAGAAGCGGGCACTTGCGCTCTGCATCGATCACAGCGAGCGATCGCTTCTTCGGAAGCGCGCTCGCCGCACGCGCCGCCCACATCACTTCTTCGAGCTCGACCGCGTGTGGATAAGGCTCGCGCCCCGTTCGCCCGAAGTGACAGCACTCGCGCGACCCCGGGCACGAAAACGGCGACAAAAGCGCGTCAACTTCCTTGTAGAGTGCAAGCAATTCCGCGCGGGCAGGCGCGCGCTTCCACGCTGTCGCCACGACGCCCCTCAGTTGGCGACGAGGCCAACCCAGAGACTCGTGCGTGGGCCTTGCACCGAGTCGAGGATGAACGCGGCCGCGCCGTACTGCGATTTACCGAGCACGGTGATGGTGAGGTGGAGCTTCTCGCCGTTCAGGCCGCTTGTCTTGTCCCACGTGAAGTCGAGCGTGGGCTTGGCACCTTGGAGCGAGGCGGCGTCGGTCGCTTTGACCGTCCACGGACCTTTGGTGTCGGCGTCGCTGAAGAGATCGACTTCGACAGTGCCAGTGCCGCCCACGGGGATGGTGATGCCCTTGGTCGTGATTTGTCCGCCGAGCGTCACCGTTTCGGGGAGCACGGGCATGCTGTTGAAGTACGCCGAGCCGTCGGCGGGCTGACACGGATCGTGACCGGCTTTCGCCGCTTTGTTCGACCACGTGCGTTGAACCGTGTTGCCGACGTCCGTCGGAATGAAAAACGCGTTCGAGAACTGCGCACAGAGGTCGCCCGTTTCACCGCCGCCGAGGATGAACGTCCAGAGGATGTGGTTGTCGTCGACGCTCTGATACGCCGGCGAATCCTGCGGATACGGATCGGTCGCGGCTTCGATGATCTCGTGCGTCGAGGGACCCGTGACTGCGTCGAGCCCGGTGAGCCCACCGAACGTCGCGCAGCGCGGAACGACCGCATACGCAACGGGCTTCGCGGCGAAGACGACGTTGTCGTGGTAGCCGCCGAACTGTTTGCAGCTCGACCCCCCGCCCTGCTGCTGCGAGAGCGTGATGGTCGTACCCGTCGGAAAGAAGAACGTGTAGATCGTGTTCGCGTCGGGCGCGGGAAACGCCGGGTCGCTCGAGGCGAGCTTCGTCGTGAGCCACGCTTGGATCTCGTCATCGCTGATGGTCAGGGGAGCAGGCGTCGTGAGCTGCACGGGCGTCGCGATCGAAAGCGCACCCACACCGTATTCGACGACGCTCGGACCCCAATAAGTCGACGCCGGAAGCTTGTTCAGGAACGACGTAATGTTGCCTGTGAACGTAGCGTCGTCGTTCGAATAATAAATCGGAACGACCTTCGGCGCGGCGAGTGTGCTTCCGCCGGAGTTCACGACCTGCGGCGGGTCGACCTTGAACGCGGGATACGTCGTGCTCGGCTGGCCGTTGTCGACGTCCGGTCCGGCATCGACAACGACGACAACATCTTGATCGCCTGCGTCGGTGTCGCCTCCGTCGGTCGGTGTGTCGGTCGTGCCGCCACATGCGAAGAGGGCGGTGGTGATGAGAGACAACCCGGCGAGATAAGCTTTCATGCGACGCGCATTTGCCCACCGAACATGCGCTCGCGCAACCTCGGATAAAATTGCGGTTTGGTCAGAACAAGACGCTAAGCGACACTGTCCCACCGTAGATCCATCCGTCGCTGCCGAAACCGGGCCATCCAGGGTTGTTGGTCTGCAAACCTTTCGCGCCGGCGAGTGGGTCGCCGGTCTGCGACGAGCGGGAGTCATCAGGCACTTCGTCGGGGATTTGCTTGTTGTCCTTCGTCACGTTGCGCCACGCGAGGCGGTACGCGATGAGCTGCAAACCCGGTCGCAAACGAACGCCGCCGACGACGGCCTCGAAGTCGCCGCCGAACGCGAACCCGTACCGGTCGCTGTCGACGTAGTTCGATTGCCCGGTTTGCGCCGGCACGGGCGTGGGCGCGTATTGCCAATCCATGTAGGCGCGCACCTTCTTCCATTTGTGGCGCACCCCCACCGCATAAATGAGCGTGTCGCCGAAGCCGTAGTCGGAGCCGTATTTCACGCCGGGCAGTTGGCCGTGTCGGTCTTCGTAGGTCGACCAGTTCATCCACGTGACTTGGGCTGCGATGCCGAGTTGATAGTGATGCGTTCGGATGACGTCGAATTCGGTGCCGAGCGATGCGCGCCACGGAAGGTAATCGTGCACTTCGTGCTGCGTGCCTTGCGAGACGGTTCCGTTCGGGAGCGTCGCGCTGATGGTCGTGTCGATCACGAAAGCTTGCGGCGCGTGAATCACGGCTCCGACGCGCACGCGATCGGTGGGTGTCCAGTAGACGCCGGCTTGCGGGGCAAGCGCAGCGGTGACGCCGATGCTGTTGTTGACGAGGAGCTGCGAGTAATCGGTCGACGCGGCAACGTACGATGAGCTCGTCGCCGTGTTGGCGAGACCAAGCGTCGTGCCGATGCCAACCGACAGCTGCTTGAGCAAACGGAAGCTCGCACCGACGGCAATCGACATCGCCGTCAATCGATCGCCGTAAAGCTCCGGGTGAAGGCTGTTCGAAAAGAGCGCTTCGCGTTCATCGTTGAAGAACGTTCTCGCCGTCGTGAGATTTCCGAGCGGCAACATCAAGAACGCGCCAACGGTGAATCGATTCTTGATGAGATGCTTGAGGCCGCCGAAAATCAGATAGGGGCGCGTCTGCCCGCTCGAGCCGGCGGCTTGCCGCGGGCGCGCGTTGATTGCCGGCGCAGGACACTGACCCGCCTTCGTGCCGGCATCGCATCCTTCTTGGAGCCACTGCGTCGGCACGGTCGTGTTTGGAAGTTGCTGCGTCGAGCCAGGCGGGCCGTAGACGATGTCGCGCGCGCCAACGGCAAGTGGCACATCGCTGCCGGGAAGGCGCCCGTCGAGCGTCATCGAGATTTGTTCGCTCACGACCGCGATGCCGACGTCGAGTCGATCTTCGGCGTCCTCGAGCATCGCGGGGTTGAAGTACGCCGACGCCGAGCTCGGATCACACACGACCGGAATGAACCCGCCGATGCTTCCCGCAGGCCCAACCGCCTCGAAGAGCGGCGTCGCGTGCGCGAGCGATGAACCCAGGGCAATGACGAGCGTGAGGCTCGCGGAGAGCGTGACGCGCGTCGTCAAAAAACGTTTCATGGGTTCGGATCGTGGGGCAGAGCGAGGCGCACGTTCGCGCATGTTTCGAGATCGGCGGCGATGTCCTCGCCGGGATTGCGAACGACGATGGACGAGACACGCGGGCTATCGAGCGTCGTGCCGAGGTAACGCATCGTGATGCGCGCGGTAAGCGTGGATGGGTCGGTGTGTCCGGGCGTCGTGATGAGCGCGCAGCTCTCACCGCACGAATTGACCGACAAGACGCTCTCCTGCAAATCCCAATCGCCGACGACGGTGAACTGGATCGAATTCACGGGCACCGTGACGTTCGGCGGCGTGGCGTACTCTTTGTAGTCGCGCTGCGTCGCCTCGCGGATGCCACTCGCGAGGCCCGTGATTTGAAACGCGGCGCCGGGGATGCCGTCGCCGTCCGTGTCTTCGACGTTGGCGAGGTGCTGGCCCGTCGGGTTGAGCGGATCGTCTTCGTAGGGGAGCGGCGTCAAGCTTCCGAGTGGGATCTTCGCCAAGAAATCGCTCGGAGCGAGCGTCGCCTCGAGCCCGCCGCGCACGCGATAGAAACGATCGAACGAGAACGTACATCCCTGCGGCGTTTCGACGAACGTGCCCTTCCGCGGCCCGTGAGCTCCGTTCACGGAGGGATCGTTCTTGTAGAGGAGTGCCCTCAGCGTGGCCGGCGTGCAATCGACGGTCGCGCCGCCCGTGACGTGAAAGCCACAATGAAGAGCCTCCTCGACCTGGAACGCGCCGCTCTCTTGCGACATCCGATAGAGGTACCAAGTGCTCGCGGGCTGCGCAGCTTGCACGACGGCGTCGCGCACGGCGTCGTTCTCGCGCGCAATCCACCAGCCGGTCATGTCGCAGGTCTGGTCTTTGTGCGCGCCATCGCAGTCGGGACCGGTGCCGGCGACACCGTCACCGCACGGGTAAAAACATGTATTTTGCACGCATTGATATCCCGGCGTGACTTTGCACGAGCTACACCCCGGGCTCGGATTGTCGCAGTCCTCCGAGGGTTGAACGACACCATCCCCACATGTGTCGACATCTTCGGACGAAGGAAGAACGACATCCTTCGCGCACGCAACGACGACGACGACCAGCAATGGTAGGAGGCGCGAACGCACGACTGCCGCTTTTATACAGGCTCGCCGAGGCCGTGCCTACGGAGTCGTGGTTGTCCTTGAGGGACGAGGCAGGTGTCGACATCGTCGTTTCTGCGTAATACACTCGTATGACATGGGAATTCGGAGCGTGCGTTTTGACCCACTCACCGAGGCGCTTCTCGAGGCGCTCGTGTCTGCGACGGGGAAATCCGTAACGGACGTGATGAAAGACGGAGTGGTAGCTCTCATCCAGGCACGAGCGAACGACGTCTCTACACGCCCGTATGACATTTTCGCTGAATTGACGCTTCACGCGGACCGGCCGAAGGCGCCGCGCTCGAAACAGAAGCGAGCCGTTCGCGCCGCAATCGCACGTAAACTGTCGCGCCGATGATCGTCGTCGACACGGGTCCGCTCGTCGCTCTGCTCGATCCGCGTGATCGCGCACACGGTCGAGCGGTCGAGGTTTTGCGTTCGGTACGCGAGCCGCTTCGCACGACGGTTCCCGTCTTGACCGAGGCGTTTTACATGCTCGGCTCGACAGCGAAGAGGGCCTTACGAGAATTCATCGCGCGCAGCGGGCTCGGCGTCTTCTTTCTCGATTCCGCTGCGCTCGTGCGCACATTCGAGCTCATGGCCTCGTACGAAGCGCGTGAGATGGATTTCGCGGATGCGTCAATCATCGTCGCGGCGGAGGCGGGCCGAACGCGCAAGGTCTTCACCATCGATCGTCGCGATTTCAACGCATACCGGATCCGGCTGGGGCACCGCCTCGAGCGTCCCATCATCGTCGGAGACTAATTACTTCGCAGATGCCTTCGCAGCGGAGTTCCAGCGGCCGAGGAGCACGAGCGGGATGGCGCACGTGATCGCGGCGACGAGGAGGACGGCGCTCTTGCCCAGCTTGTCGGCGAGCGAGCCTCCGATTTGGCCGCCGATGCCGATGGCGACTGCGTTTGCGCTCGTGAGGAGCGTGTAGTGGAGACCCGCGTCGGCCTTGCGCGTCGCGCTCATGAGCGCGGCGAAGAGAACCGTTGTGCCAAGGCCGCTCACGAATGATTCGGTCGCGATCGAAAGCGTGGTCCAACCGAGCGGGCAACCGAGTCGTAGTGCGACGATGAGCGGGATGCACATGATCGCTTGGAGCACGCCCGCAAACGCGAGCGCCGAACGCTCCTTCATGACGCGGTGGAGCACGCCGCCCGTTGCTGCGCCGAAGAGACCCGCGGTGATTCCGAGCGTGACCGCGGCGAGACCGATTTGCGACGTCGTCCATTTCGCGTCGACGAGCATGGGCTTGATGAGCACTGCCGCCATGTGAAGACCGAGCTTGTACGTGAGCGCGAGCACAATCACGGGCCACGCCTCACGCGAGAAGATGTGCGCGAAGAGCTTCTTCACGTCCATCCGAAGCGCGTGATGCGACTCCGGCACGCCTTCGCGCTCGCGTAGCAATCGCGCGGCGGGCGTCGCCAGGAGCACGAGCGAGCCACTCACGAGCACCGCGCCGCGCAAACCGAGCGGCTTGATGAGGAGCAAAAGGCCCGCGCCACCCGCGAGCATGCCGAGCCTGTAACCCGCGACTTGGGCGGTGTTACCGAAGCCGAGCTGCTCGGGCGCAAGCGAACGCACGGCGAGCGCATCGACGAAGATGTCTTGTGTCGACGCAAAGAGCGCCGTGAAAAAGATCAGCACGAACCAAAGCCCGGGCGCTTCTTTGAGAGGCGCGATTGCAAAGAGCGCAATCGTGAGAAAGAGAAGCGTCTGCAGCACGAGCACGATCTCGCGCGAGCGCTCGCGCACCGATTGGCGATCGGCGAGCGTCGACCAGATGATCTTGAGCTGCCATGGGAGCTGCAGCCAGCTCACGGCCGCAATCATCCTAGCCGTTTTGACGCAGCGCGACGGGCACGTAATCGCTCGCGAACCCAAACGGGACGCCTTGCGCTGCATAGAGCATCGACAACGCAACGAGCACCCGACCGCCCGAACGCATCCGCGGATGGTACGCTTAATGTGGATGTCACTTGAATCCATCGAGTCTTGCCCTCGCGCGGCGTTCTACCCGCCGCAGCGCGACAAGCGCGGCCGGGGACGCGGTCACCTCAACTGGGCTTTGGAGTAGAGGATGCGTGTTGTCGCGCTCTTCTTTGGCTTGGTCTGCGCGTGTGGAAGCAGCGGGAGCGGTCCATCCGACGCGGGCGACGCGGGCGACGCAGGCGCCGACACTGCGGGGCCGACGGAGCTCACACTCCTCGAGGCGAGCGATGCGTATCCGTACGGAATCGCGGTCGACACGGATTACGTGTATTATACAGCTAGCGTCGCGGGCACGCTTTCGCGGATTCCGAAGAACGGCGGCGCGCCCGAAGTCCTCGCGGGCGGCATGATCAATCCGGGTCGCATCGCAGTCGACGCGAACGCCATTTACGTGGTCGTGCGGGGGACGGCCGACGCGTACGTCGATGGCGGCATCCTTCGCGTCGCCAAGAGCGACCTCACGCCGACGTGGCTCGCGACGTCGCTCCATGGCGCAGCCAGCATCGCGCTCGACGGCGACGAGCTCTACTTCGCGAATTTTGGCGCATTCACGGGTGGGTCATACCAAGGCGACGGCACCGTGTGTCGCGTGAAGGCCGATGGCTCCACGCCCTCGGAGACGCTGCTCACGAGCGAATCGTATTCGGTCGGTATCGTCGTCGATGACGCGCATGTCTACTTCACCGATCGATACGTGGGCACGGTTGTCCGGTGCGACAAGGCAAACTGCGCATCGACACGCACGGTCCTCTTCGACTCACTCGACGAGCCCATCGGCATCGCCATCACCGGCACGACGCTCGTCTTCGCGGAATGGCACGGCGGCCGCATCCTCACGGGCAACACCGACGGCACGAACCTCGCGACGCTCCAAGGCTCACGGGGCCTCCCGCATGACGTGCTGTTCGCGCATGACGCTTACTGGCTCGAGACGCTCACACGCGAAGTGAATCGCCAGCCGCTCGACCCTACGATTCGATTCGACACGCTCACGAAGACGCCGCAAGACCCATCATGCATGGCCGCCGACGACGTGTACGTCTACGTCACCGACGAGCACGACGGCGAAATCATCCGCGTCCCGCGTTGAGGAGCTCGTCGAGTGGCGCGGGCTTCGCGAACAAATAACCTTGCAGCAAATCGCAGCCGGCTTTGCGGACGCACGCGAGCTCTTCTTCGGTTTCGACGCCTTCAGCGACGACTTTGATCTTCATCTCTTTGCAGAGCGACGTCATCGAAGCGATGAGGCGCTGGCGCACGACGGACTCGTGCGCGTTGCGGACGAGCGACATGTCGAGCTTGACGATGTCGGGCTCGAGCGCGGCGAAGCTCGCAAGCCCCGCGTAGCCGGCGCCGAGATCGTCGATGGCGATGCGAAAGCCTTGATAACGGAGCACGGAGATGCGCGCGACGATGTCTTTGACGTCGCTGAGTGCGGCGCGTTCGGTAATCTCGAGGACGACGCGACTCGCGAACTGCGCAAGCGGAGACGTCGATTCGTAGAGCTCGGAGTCGAGCAGCTCGCGTGGGTGCAAGTTGACGAAAAGGAGCGCATCCTTCGGCGCCGCTGCGAAGGCGCGAGCCGTGAGCACGCGCGCGTGGCGCCCGAGCTCGGTCACGCGGTGAAGCTCGTCGGCGGCGTCGAACATCGCGAGCGGTGACGCGAGCCCCGGCTCTCTCGGGCGCATGAGTGCCTCGTAACCGATGACGCTGCGCGTGCGGTCGACGATCGGCTGAAACGCCATGTACATCGAGTCGAGTGCGCGATCGAACGTTGCTTGGCGCTCGACGCGAACGTCGGCGTCGGCGGTTTGCGCGTCGAGCAACTTGACGGCATCGCGCTTCATGATCGCCATGCGATGAAGCTGCGACCCGCGCTCGACGGCTTTCACCAGGACCTCGTTGGGCGTCGGCTTCGGAAGATATTGGAGCGCGCCGAGCGCCATCGCGTCGACCGCGGTCTCGAGCGTCGGGTTGCCCGTCATCAAGATGACCGACACATCGACGTCGTACGCGCGAATGACGCGCAAGAGATCGATGCCCGACATGCGCGGCATCATGATGTCGCTCAGGATGACGTCGAAGGACTCGCTCATGATCTTTTCGATCGCGTGGTTCGCGTCGGACGTGGTCGTGACGGCAAACCCAGCGGAGCGCAGCACGCGCTCGAGCGCGCGACAGATCGCAACCTCATCGTCGATGATGAGGACCGACTTTTGTCCGGCGGGGCGAACCGACGGTTGTTGGGCCTCGACGGGCATCGTCTCGAAACGACAAACTGCAACGGCCATGACCCATGAGACGGCACGGCCGGCCCGCTACTTAAGCCGGGGCTCAGGCGTGCGCGGCTCGTGCGATGAGCGCGAGGATTTTCTCCTTCGGGACAAGCCCCGTGTGGACCGCACGTTTTTCGCCATCCTGGAAAACCATGAGTGTGGGCGCCCCCTTGATCGAGAATTTGCGGACGGTTTCCGGCGCCTCATCCATGTCGACGTAGACGACGCGAACCGTGCCCGACGTCTCTCGCGCGACCGTTTCGATGATGGGTTTGAGCGCTTTGCAGGGCCCGCACCAGGTGGCGCCGAAATCGACGAGCACCGGCCCTTTTTGGGTGAGGACTTCCTTTTCGAACGTGGCATCCGTGGCCATGATGACGTGACTCATGTCTTCCAAGGTGTCCGCCGCCCAAGATCTTACGCCGGACGAAGACGTTCTCGACGCGCTCTCTCGCGCGGCCCGCGGCGAGCGGTCGCGGCTCGTCGCGATGGCGCGCCGTGAAGGGCTCGGGGCCGAAGATGCCGTCGATTGCGTACAAGATGCATTCTGCACGTTTCTCCAGCTCGGCATTCGCGGCGAGCTTCCACCGGAAGGCGAGCGCTCTGCCTACCTCGGGGGCATCGTGAGGAACGCCGCGCGCAACAAGCGTCGCCTCCATCATGTCGCGCGCACGCATGAAGCGATCGACGACGTTCCCCTCGCCACGACCGACGCCGCCGACGAACGCATCGCGCGCGCCGAAGAGCACGTGCGTTTGCGCGCATGTGTGGACCAGCTTTGCGACACGCAACGCGCAGTGGTCACGCTTCGTATGCTCGAAGAACAAAACGGCGAAGACGTCGCCTCGGCGCTCGGCATCACGCGCGGCCACGTCGACGTGCTGCTCCACCGCGCCCGGAGCGCCCTCGCCGCGTGTATGCTGGAAGACTGAGCTACACGACGACTTGTTGGCGGTCGGCGGCGCGTTCGGCCGCTTCGACGCTAATCATGTCGTCGTGGCGGGCGAGGTCGTC